>NZ_JBDZDO010000002.1:0-537444 GCF_040049235.1 Xanthobacter luteus | reverse complement strand
TCGCCCCGCCGCTCTCCGCCAGCACCTTCGTGATCGCAGCCGTCAGCGAGGTCTTGCCATGGTCAACGTGACCAATGGTGCCGATGTTGCAGTGCGGCTTCGAACGGTTGAACTTCTCTTTGGCCATCGTTCTCTCTCAGTCGCTCGGGGCGCCTGCGCGGCCCGCAAAAAAGCCGCCGTGGGATAGGGGGTTTCGCGTTGGGATGCAAGAGGCGAAGGGCCGCCCGGCCTGCCCGCAGAAGCGCTCCCCCGGCACAAGCGCTTAACCCGGAGGGTGGAGCGGGTGAAGGGAATCGAACCCTCGTATTCAGCTTGGAAGGCTGCTGCTCTACCATTGAGCTACACCCGCACGGCGTTAGCGCTTATCACGGCCGCGTCGGACAAGGAAGGCCTCGCGCATCCGCCCGCCAGCGCGCGCGCGGCCGTCAATTGGCATTGGGACGGGGCGCGCCGAGGGGGGATTCCAGGCCCGCGGCCCGGGTCGGCGTGGGCAGCGCGTCGCGCGGGATCCTGGCAAACAGCCAGCGCGCCCCCGTGGCGCTCAGGTGGTGGGAGTCGCGATAGAGCAATTCCGAACCGTTGAATGCGCTGCATCGTTTCTCGTCGCACAGCAGCGTGTCGGGGAAGACCACGGTGACGTCGGGGTTCTCCCGGGCGACCTCGGCCAGGATGGCGCGCGCCGGGCCCACGGTCGCGGCGAATTCCTCGCGGCTGATGACGCTGCATTCCTGCGCGCTCACGCCGAGGAAGTCCTTTCGGACCAGGCAGCCCGTCACCTGATGCTTGAATTCCGGCACCTCGCCGAAGAGCACCACCTGCCGCCCCATCGCGCGCAGCTTGCGAACGGTCTCGTTGAGCGCCGCCTTCAGCACCCGGCGCGAATTTTCCGCGGAAAGCTCGTCGCTCCGGGCGTCGATGAGGTAATTGATGTCGGCGCCGAAATTGCTTTGGCCGAGCCAGTCGGACCAGCGCCCGGCGATATAGACGGTGCTCACGTCCTTCACCGCGGCCAGCTCGGCCATCACGCGGATGTTGAAGGCTTCGCAGCGGCTGCCGCGGCTGCGCTGGCGCGGGGAATAGCCGGTGGCGCCGATGAGCGGCGGGCACCCGGCCTTGCTCACCTGGCGCAAGGGCACGTCCTGGCCGAGATAGGCCCTGAGCCCGGGCGTCAGTGCATCGGCGTGGGAATCCCCCCAGATGAGCGCGTGATAGGGCGCCGAAGACGGTCCGCTTTCAAGAATGCAGCGATCGGCCGGGGGCAGACGCACCGTCTCCTTCAGTGAAAATCCCTGATTGTTCAAGCAGTAGCGTGTAAGCGGATTGCCCTTTTCCTGGGCCATCAGTTCCCGGGAGGCGGGCGACATGCGCCCCGCGAACCCGTTGTTGCCGACGATGGCATAGCCCACGCCGATGGCCAGGAGCATGACGCAGGCCGTCCCCAGATACCGCATCCGCAGGCTGGGAAAAAGCGCGCCCCGCCGGAACGGCGCCTCGACGAAATGCAGCGAGAAGGCCGCCAAGGCGACGGACAGCGCGATCAGAACCAGCGTCGGCACCCAACCCATGTCGCTGCCGAAATAGAGATACCCGAACACCAGCAGCGGCCAGTGCCACAGATAGAGGGAATAGGAAATTCGTCCCACATAGACGAGCGCGGGGTTGGACAACAGCGTCTTGACGGTGCCGCCGGCGCCCGACATGCCGGCATAGATGATCAGCGCCGAGCCCAGCACCGGCGGCAGCGCGGTGATGCCGGGAAAGGTCGTCTGCGACGTATAGAGCCCCATCGGCACGACGAGCAGAACAAGCCCGAGCCATGCGACCCATGGGGCGTGGCGGGAAGGGAGCGGCCGCAGCACGGGCAGAGCCAGGAGCGAGCCGGCCAGCAGCTCCCAGGCGCGCGTGGGCAGCATGTAGAAGGTCAGGCGGGGAACCTCCTGGGCGCCCCACCAGGACGCGGCGAGCGAGACCGCCGCCACGGCCGCGAGCGCCACGAAGACCGCCCGCGCCTTCAGGAAGCGCATGGCCACGATCAGGAAGATCGGAAAAAAGATGTAGAACTGCTCTTCGACCGCAAGCGACCAGGTGTGCAGGAGCGGGAGCGGCCGTTCGCCGTCGGAAAAATAGTCGACGCTACCCCAGAAATAGATATTGGAGGCAAATAGCGTTGTCGCAATGACACTTCGCCCATAATCAATCAGATCGGCGGCCGGAAACAGTGCAAAGGCCAAGCCGGTGACGCAAAAAATCATGAAGAACAAAGCTGGTATGATGCGCCGGATTCGCCGATCATAGAATTTTATGATCGAAAAATTGTTATCAACTATCTCACTGTAAATGATATTTGTAATCAAGAAGCCCGAAATCACGAAAAATACATCGACACCGACGAATCCGCCGGTGACGATCCCCCCATGAAACAAGACGACTGGAAGGATGGCCAAGGCTCGCAGGCCATCGATATCAGCGCGATACTTCATCGACTCCCCCGCCTGGTGAACATCCGCAGCGCTCCCCCCTCCCGGCAGACCGGGCCGGAGGGCATCAAGAATAGGCACACCAAGCTAGCACAGCTGGCTGCGTTGCAGCGCGGTAGGAGGCCGAAATGTTTGACCATTTTTACCTCGGGCCCGGCACCGGTGCGATCGCGAAGCGGCTGGCGCCAGCGCGTGAGGCGGCCGCTCAATCGAGCGGGGGCAAGGCCAAGGCCGTGGAGCACGCGCAGCACCTGGTGTATACTGAATTGTTGGTCGCTTTAAGCTGGATCACACCTGCCCTTTGGCGTGTTCATCTGTCTTGCCGTGTTCGCCGCCGGCCTTGCGTCCCCGGCCTTGCCTCCCCGGCCTTGCGCTAGGTTCGGCGCCGGCCCGGAAGACCTGGACATGCGGCGCTCCCGGCATGATATCGGGCTCCTATGACGGCGGCAGCGCGGCCTATCCCAGCTCGAGGGATTTTCCTTTGGCGGCCCGCACGGCGTGACGCGCAACGCGGCGGGTTCCATCGCCACCGGCACCACGGCGAACGGAACGAAATTCACCTGCGAAACGTCGTCGGCCGGATGTCGCAACGCGCATGCGCGGGGCGCCGGCCGCGCCGCCGCGGAGCGGCGTCCGCTTTGGCCCGCCGGCGGGCCAAAGCGTGCCCGGATCGGTGGCGGCACGGCGCCGCGCGGCTGCCGGGTCGAACGACGGGTGGTGGAGGGGGTTGGATTCGAACCAACGTAGGCAGAGCCAACGGATTTACAGTCCGTCCCCTTTAACCACTCGGGCACCCCTCCAAACGACGCCCGTCGTCCTCATGTCCTCCCCCGCGGGAGGAGGCCTGTCAGCCTGGCCGGTGATGGGAATTGCGCCATCGAGCCACGCGCGGCGGCGGGCGCAAGGCCCGGAACCGCGCCGAGGAGCGGCTTTATGTGAAACCGGGCGGCCCAAGTCAACCGGAAAAGTCGGCCGCGCCCGGACCCCGCTCCGCGGTGTGGACGACGCCGGAAACGGCGCCGGCCGGCGCTCGCATCCACCGGCCGGCCGCCGCGGGCGCGCACTGCGCCCTTGCGCCGGCGGCCCGGCTCTGACAAAGCCTCGCTCATGAGCGAACGCCCGCCCCGCGAGCCGCGCCGTCCCGGCGCCCGGCCCCCTTTCCCCGGCCGTCCCGGCGCCCGGCCGGCCTTTCCGCCGCGCCGCCCCAAAGGCGGGCGCCCGCCGCCCTGGGAGGGCGCGGACGACGTCGCGCTGCTCTATGGCTGGCACACGGTCGCCGAGGCGCTCGGCAATCCCAAGCGGCGCTTCCGGCGCATCCTCGCCACCGAGAACGCCATCAACCGGCTCGCCGAGGAGGGCCTCGCGCTGCCGCTCGCGCCCGAAATGGTGCGCCCCTCCGAGATCGACAAGCTCTTGGGGCCGGACGCGGTGCACCAGGGCCTGCTGGCCGAGGCCGACCACCTGCCCTCCCCGCCGCTCGCGAAGGTGGCGCAGGCGGAGCTCGTTCTGGTGCTCGACCAGATCACCGACCCGCACAATGTGGGCGCCATCGTGCGCTCGGCGGCGGCGTTCGCGGTGGGCGCCATCGTCACCACCGCCCGCCACAGCCCGCCCGCCACCGGCGTGCTGGCGAAGAGCGCCTCCGGCGGCCTCGAGCATGTGCCCTTCTGCCTGGTGCAGAACCTGGCGCGCGCGCTCGCCGAGCTCAAGGACAACGGCATGCTGGTGGTCGGCCTCGACAGCGCCGGCCCCGCCGACCTCGAGGACACGCCCCTGCGGGCGCCGCTCGCTTTGGTCCTCGGGGCGGAGGGCAAGGGCCTGCGGCAGCTCACCCGCGAGACCTGCGACGTGCTGGCGCGCATCGATCTGCCGGGCGCCATCAAGAGCCTCAACGTGTCGAACGCGGCGGCGCTCTCGCTCGGCATGGCGCGCCGCGCCCTCAAGCGTAAGTGACGCTTGGGAAAGGAAAAAACCGGGCGTATGCGTCCTTTCACGTAAGACCAATTGCCAATCGCCAGGACCGGCGAGCTCCGTCAATGTGACCGCAACGCACCCTGAGGCGAGACTCGTCCGCCGGGTGCCGGATCTGCCGAACCGGGCTTGAAGACCCGGCGCCGGTCAGACCTCGGAGGACACGCCAAGAACGCCGCGCCCGACATGCGCGCGTATTTTCTGGACATCCAAAGAGGCCGTCGGACGGCAGGGTTGCGGGAACGGGACGCGCACCGGCGGAGCCTTCGCCCGCCGCGCGGCCATCCCTGACTTTGAGATTGAAGCCGACCGGCGCCGGGCCGGGCATCGGAGCGCGGTTGCGCGCCTCCGACATGCTCCCGCGTGCCAGTTCGGCCATCAGCTTTGCGAGCGGACGTCCCCATCGGGGGCGACGGGCGGTGGCCTATGCCTCGCGCGTCCCGCTCGCGCCGTTCCAGCATTCGGGGGCTGCACCCGGAATGCGTCAGGGCTCAAGTCTGGAGGAAACGTGACATGAGTGTGGCATCAACCGTAGCGGCTGCTCCCGCGAGCCGTCCCATGAGCCGGGAGGAGAAGAAGGTCATCTTCGCGTCCTCGCTCGGCACCGTCTTCGAGTGGTACGACTTCTATCTCTACGGCTCGCTCGCCGCGATCATTGGCGCGCAGTTCTTCTCGGCCTATCCCCCGGCGACCCGCGACATCTTCGCGTTGCTGGCCTTCGCCGCCGGCTTCCTGGTGCGCCCGTTCGGCGCCATCGTGTTCGGCCGCGTCGGCGACCTGGTCGGCCGCAAGTACACCTTCCTCATCACCATCCTCATCATGGGCCTGTCGACCTTCATCGTCGGCATCCTGCCCAACGCCGCCACCATCGGCATCGCCGCCCCGATCATCCTGATCGCCCTGCGCCTCGCCCAGGGCCTCGCGCTCGGCGGCGAGTATGGCGGCGCGGCGACCTATGTGGCGGAGCACGCGCCGCACGGCCGGCGCGGCTTCTACACCTCCTGGATCCAGACCACGGCGACGCTCGGCCTGTTCCTGTCGCTGATCATCATCCTCTTCACCCGCACCGTCACGGGCGAGGCCGCGTTCGCCGACTGGGGCTGGCGGGTGCCGTTCCTGGTCTCCATCGCGCTGCTCGGCGTGTCCGTCTGGATCCGTCTGCAGCTTTCGGAATCGCCCACGTTCCAGAAGATGAAGGACGAGGGCACCACCTCGAAGGCGCCGCTGAAGGAGGCCTTCGGCAAGTGGGCGAACCTGAAGTTCGTGCTGCTCGCTCTGTTCGGCCTCGTCGCGGGCCAGGGCGTGGTGTGGTACACGGGCCAGTTCTATGCCCTGTTCTTCCTGCAATCGATCCTCAAGGTCGACGGCTACACCTCGAACCTGCTGATCGCCTGGTCGCTGGTGTTCGGCACGGGCTTCTTCGTGTTCTTCGGCTGGCTGTCCGACAAGATCGGCCGCAAGCCCATCATCCTCGCCGGCTGCCTGATCGCCGCCGCGAGCTACTTCCCGCTGTTCAACATGATCACCACCTTCGCGAACCCGGCGCTCGAGAAGGCGATCCAGAACGTGCGGGTCACGGTGGTGTCCGACCCCGCCAATTGCGGCAGCCTGTTCAACCCGGTCGGCACGCGCGTCTACACCCAGCCCTGCGACGTCGCCCGTGACTTCCTCGCGAAGTCCTCGGTGAAGTACTCCACCACGGCCGGCGCCGCCGGCTCGCCGGTGCAGGTGAAGATCAACGACACCGCGATCCCCTATGCCGGGGCCGACACAAACAAGACCGTCACGGCGGCCTTGCAGGCGGCGGGCTATCCCAGCGCCGCCACCAACAAGGACGTGATCAAGATGGCGCACCCGTTCGACATCTTCCAGCCGCGGGTGGCGACGGTGATCGGACTGCTGTTCATCCTGGTCCTGTTCGTGACCATGGTGTACGGGCCGATCGCGGCGGCGCTGGTGGAACTGTTCCCGGCCAGCATCCGCTACACCTCCATGTCGCTGCCCTACCATATCGGCAACGGCTGGTTCGGCGGCCTGCTGCCGGCCACCTCCTTCGCCATGGTGGCGGCCACCGGCGACATCTATTTCGGCCTCTGGTACCCGATCGTGATCGCCCTCATGACCTTCGTCATCGGCCTTCTGTTCGTGCCGGAGACCAAGGATCGCAACATCGATCACTGGCACTGAGGCGCCGGCGGCCCGCTTGCGGGCCGCCCGGACCCCCAGGCCGGCCCCGTCCCCCGCGCGGGGCCGTCAATTCCCCCAAAGGTCCCGGCCCCGCCTCACGGCGGGGCCGCTTTCGTTCCGGGCGCTGGCGCGGCGGCGGCTTGACGCCCGCGCCCGCCTGGAGGAATAAGGCGCGCCCGCCGGCCGCAGGCGCCGCCCGCCGTTGAGGGGCATTGGCAAGCGCGCGCCATTGCGGTCGAATGCGGGCAGGGCCGGGTTAGCACAGCGGTAGTGCAGCGGTTTTGTAAACCGAAGGTCGGGGGTTCGATCCCCTCACCCGGCACCATTTTAGGTCGAAGGGGCCTCGACTGATGCCCGCAAGGTTTTGGAAAAACTCAATTTCCCCTCGTGCATCGTCGGCTGACGGTGCGGGCTGCGCGGCGCCCGATCAGCGCGAGCACCCGGAACGCCGCCTGCCTGCTTGGGTGAGGAAGTCCACAAGCCGCTGGTTGAAGGCCGCTGGCCTGTCCAGCACTGCCAGATGGCCCGCGCCCGGCATCACCTCGAAGGCCCCTTGCGGCAGGCACGCCGACAGACGCCGACCGACCTCCTCCGGCGCCCGCCGGTCCTCCTGTCCCGTCAGGACCAGAGCCGGGACGTCCAGGGTCGGCAGCAGGGCTGAGACGTCGGCGGTGAGGATCGCCTCGAGAGTATCGAGATAGTCGGCAGCCGACATGCCCGCAATGGCATTCGCCACCAAAGCGCGGGCGGCCTCGGGACTGTCCGGGAGCACGGTATCGGCGGCATAGGCCGCGCCGAACGCCGCCATGGCGGTGCCGGCGAGCAGCGCGCGCGTTGCGGCGAGCCGCGGCGGGCCGGCGGCGCCGACGCCGGCATAGGCGCCGGTCAGGAACAAGGAGGCCACGCGATCCGGCACGGCGGCAGCGAGCGTCACCGCCATCAGCCCGCCCATGGAGATTCCCACCACATGGAAACGCTCATGGCCGAGTTGGTCCATGAGGGCGCGGCCATCCTGCGCCACCGCCGCCACGGAAAAGCCGCCGCGATTGGTGCTGCCGCCGTGGCCGCGGCAGTCCATGGCGACCAGGCTGAATTGTCCCAAGAGGGCGGCGAACGTGCTGGCCCACAGCCCCGAATGGGTGCCGAGGCTATGGATCAGCAGCACCGCCGGACCTTCTCCAGTGCGGCGGAAGGCGATGCGCTCGCCATTCACTTCGACACATTCGGCCGCCATGGCTCAGGCCTCCCGCGAGGAGAGCACACACGCCAGCAGGTTTGCGGCGAGATCGCGCCTGGGCTGCGGACCAAGATCCGGGGCAGCGCGCAGATAGTCCTTCACCGCCACCAGGGCCGCCCGCGAGCGCGATGCGAGCGTCCCGAGGAGCGGCCGCGCACCGGCGACCGCATCGCCCTCCACCACCCGGCTCACGAGGCCGATGTCCCGCGCGGTCGCCGCGTCGATCTCCTCGAGGCTCAGCACAAGGTATGACAGCGCCTTGGTCGGCACGCGCCGTAGAAGCGCCGAGAGCGCAAGGGTGGGCGGCAGATCCTTCTCCATCTCCGGCAGAGCGAACCGCGCCGAGGCGCAGGCGATGGTGACGTCGCAGGCTCCGGCGAGCGCCGCGCCAAGCCCGCGGGCGGCGCCGTTCACGCTCGCCACCACCGGCACCGGACAGGCGGCGATGGCATCGTAGAGCAACAGGATCGGCGCGATGAGCCGCTCGCGCACGTCGAGCGCTGTCGCTGTCTGCGGACTGCCAGAAGGATCACGGCCGCGGCAGAAGTCCGCGCCGGCTCCGTAGAGGTGGACGGCCTTCGCGTCCGCCGGCACGGCGCGCACCGCGGCCGTCAGCGCCGCGACCATGTCGAGGGTGAGCAGATTGCCCCGCTCCGCTCGGTCGATGACGATGCGCGCAACCGCGCCGTCCAGGCTGGTCAGGATGGCGGCGGCGCTCATGCGGCACCCGTCCGGCTCGGAGCGGCCTGCCCGGCGCCGGCGCCGCGGCGTCCGATCACGCCCTCGGCGCGCAGCGCGGCGATGCGCTCGGCCGGAAGCTTGAGCAGGCGGGCGAGCACGTCTTCCTCATCGGCGCCGAGGCGCGGAGGGAAATGAGGCGCGGGCTCGACCTCGTCGAGGAACTTGACCGGGTTGCCGGCGACACGAAGCGCCTCGCCATCCGGTCCTTGGGCTTCGACCACCATCCGGCGATGACGCACATGCGGGTCCGAGAGGCTCCTATCCAGGGTATTGACGGCTGCCGCGGGAATTTCGGCTGCCACCAAGGCGTCCACCCATTCCGTCGCCGGTCGCGAGCGGAACACCGCCTCCACGATCTCCCACAAGGCCAGGCGGTTCTCGTAGCGCCTGGCATTCACCGAAAAGCGCGGATCGTCCGCAAGCTCCGGCCGGCCGAGGACGCCGCAGAGTGCCTGCCACATGCGCTCGGTGTTGGCGGTGATCACCACGTCCGCCCCGTCGGCGCAGGCGAAGGCGCGATAAGTGGGGATGGAATCGTGCCCTCTGCCCTGGCGCCCCGGCACATGACCGGAGGCGAGGAAATAGGCGGCCTGATAGCTCAGCATGGCGATCTGGCAATCGAGCATGGCGACGTCCACCGCCCGGCCCCGGCCGCTGCGGTCGCGGTCGGCGAGCGCGGCGAGGATGCCGATCACGCCGTACATGCCGGCGGCGATGTCGCCGAGCGGGATGCCGGAGCGCACCGAGGGGCCGTCTTCGTCGCCGGTCAGCGACATGCCGCCGGACATGGCCTGGACGATCATGTCGTAGGCCGGTCGGTCCCGGTAGGGACCGTCCTGGCCGAAGCCGCTGATGGAGCACCAGACGAGGTCCGGCTTCTCGGCCGAGAGCTTGGCGTACGACAGCCCCAGGCGATCGAGGACGCCGGGGCGGAAATTCTCCACCACCACGTCGCAGGCGCGGGCGAGATCGCGCACCAGCGCCCGGCCGGCCTCGGACTTCAGGTCCACCGCGAGGCTCTTCTTGTTGCGGTTGACGCTGAGATAATAGGCGCTGTCCTCACCCACGAAATAAGGCGGCAGGCGGCGCGTCATGTCGCCCTCCGGCGCCTCCACCTTGATGACCTCGGCGCCGAGGTCGCCGAGAATCTGGGTGGCGTAGGGCCCGGACAGGAACTGGGTGAGGTCGAGCACCTTCAGGTGCCGCAGCGGGCCGCCGTCCTGCGGGCCGGCGGGAAGGATGGCGGCGGGTGCGTTCATGCGGATCTGGCCTGGTTCGGGAGGGAGAGCGGATCGGGGGCGCCCAGCGCCCGCGAGAGCGCCTCGGCGTGGCGGCGCACCAGCGCGGCAAGCTTTGCCTCGTCGGCCTCGCCGATGCGCTGCTCGGGAACAGTGACGCCGAGGCTGCCGATGACGGCGCCGCTGGCGCCGAACACCGGAGCGCTGATGC
Source organism: Xanthobacter luteus (assembly GCF_040049235.1). Classification (NCBI taxonomy): domain Bacteria; kingdom Pseudomonadati; phylum Pseudomonadota; class Alphaproteobacteria; order Hyphomicrobiales; family Xanthobacteraceae; genus Xanthobacter; species Xanthobacter luteus. The sequence goes on along the minus strand of NZ_JBDZDO010000002.1, from coordinate 527,382 downwards.
CCACCGCGCCAGCGATCTTCTGTCCGTGGGTCAGCGCGTAGCCCTGGCGGCGCACCTCTGCGAGCTCTGCTTCGAGCGCGGCGAAGGACGGCACCTTCTGCCCGCTGGCCGGCGCCACGCCGGTCACCTCAAACAGGCGCTTGCGCTCCTCCTCGGGCAGAAACGCCAGAATGGAGCGTCCGCTCGCCCCCCACGCGACCGGCAGCGGCGTATTGAGCGCCAGCTGGTAGCGCAGCAGCTGGCTGGAATCGCACTTCTCGGCGAACACCATGTGGCCTTCCGCCGGCTGGTACAGGCTCAGCACGCAGGTCTCGTCGCACGCGTCCACCACCTGCTGGAGGAACGGCCGCGCCAGGCTGCGCACGTCGAGATGGGTCTGAACCAGCGCCGAGAGGCGGAAATATTCCGGGCCCACCCGGTAGCTGCGCCGCGCCGCATTGCGCTCCACCAGCCCCTCGCGGGCGAGCAGGTCCAGCATGCGGTGGCAGGTGCTCGGGACGAGGCCCAGCGCCGCGGAGAGATCCTTGATGGTGGTCTCGCCCCGCTCGGCCATGTGGCGCAGGATCTCCACCACGCGCTGGACCGTACCCAGACTTTCGCCCTTGGCGCTCATGATGCCCTCTTGTAGGCGCCCGCCGCCGTCAGCGCCTCGACGATGCGCTCCGGCGTGAGCGGCGTTTCCGAAAAGCGAATGCCGTACGGCGAAAGCGCGTCCTCGATGGCGGCGACGATGGCCGCCGCAGCCGGGATCGTGCCGCCCTCCCCGGCGCCCTTCACCCCCAGCGGGTTCAATGGCGAGGGGCTCTCCACATGGGTGATCCGGCAGGTGGGCACGTCGGTCGCCATGGGCATGAGGTAGTCCGCGAACGTGGTCGTCACGGGCTGCGCGTTCTCGTCGTACTTCATGAATTCCATCAACGCGTTGCCGATGCCGTGGGCGACCCCGCCCTGCACCTGCCCGTCGACGATGAGCGGGTTGATGAGGTTGCCGCTGTCGTGCGCCACGCAATAGGTCAGGAGCCGCACGCCGCCGGTCATGATGTCCACCTCCGCCTCCACCACGTGGGTGCCGCTGCAATAGGAAGCCTGGGGCGGGGTGAAATAGGCGGTGTGCTCCAGCCCCGGCGCATCGCCGGCGGCCATGGAGAAGCCCGGCATGCCCTGGGAGAGCCGCGCCAGGTCGCCGAAGCCGACCTCGGGCCGGTTGCCGCTTTGAGCGACGGCCTTGCCGTCCTCGATGGCAACCTCCGCCTCCGGCACGCCGAGCGCGCGGGCGGCGAGTTGCACCACGCGGGCCCGCACCACCTCGGCCGCCATCGCTGCGGAAGAGCCCGCATTCACCGCCTGCCGGCTCGCGAAGGCGCCCACGCCGTTGGCGATGGCGGCGGTGTCGCCGATGCTCATCTCGATGTCCTCGATGCGGCAGCCGAGCCGGTCGGCGACGATCTGGGACAAGGTGGTGCGGGTGCCCTGGCCCTGATTGGTGGCGCCGGTGGCGACCAGCACCTTGCCATTCTGCTGCACCCGCACGGTCACGCCCTCGAACGGGCCCAGGCCGGTGCCTTCCACGTAGTTGGCAAGGCCGATGCCTATATAGCGGCCGGCCTTCAGCGCCGCCGCCTTGCGCGCCGCAAAGCCCGCATGATCGGCGAGCGCCAGCGCCTCGGCCTGGGCCTTCGGATAGTCGCCGCTGTCATAGATCAGCGGCTTGCCGTCGCGAAAGATCAGGCCCACCGCATAGGGCATCTGCTCGGGCTGGATGAAGTTGCGCCGACGCACCTCGGCCGGGTCGAGGCCGAGGCCCTGCGCGACCCGGTCCATGAGGCGCTCCATGGCGAACACCGCCTGGGGCCGGCCGGCGCCGCGCACCGGGGTGGTGGCCACCTTGTTGGTGAGCGCCACCTTCACGTCGAGCCGGTAGGCCGGCAGAACATAGGGCCCCGGCACGGTGGCGGAGGCGATGTAGGGCATGATCACGCCCCATGGCACGAAGGCGCCGGTATCGTGGATCAAGCTTCCGCGCACGCCGCGGATCCTGCCGTCCGCCTCGACGGCGATCTCCACGTCCCAGTGCTGGTCGCGCTCCTGGGTGGCGGCGAGGAAATGCTCGCGCCGGTCCTCGATCCACTTCACGGGCACGCCCAGCGTCAGCGCCGCGGCGGCGATCACCGCCTCCTCGGCGTAGAAGATCGCCTTCGGCCCGAAGCCGCCGCCCACATCGGGCGCGATGACGCGGATCCTCTCCGGGCTGCGGCCGAGCAGGTCCGCGATCATGCGCCGACCGATATGGGGGGTCTGGGTGGCCGACCAGACCGTGAGCAGGTCGGTGGGCCGGTCGTGGTGGGCGACGACGCCGCGCGTTTCCAGCGCCATGCCCCCGCCCCGGTGCTGGAACAGGCTCTCCCTGAACACATGCGGCGCTCCGGCGAAGGCCGCCTCCACGTCGCCGAAGGATTGGCGGAAGGCCGAGGCGAGGTTGTCCGGCAGGTCCCGGTGCGCCGTCGGCGCGCCCGGCTCCAAGGCGGCGCGGCAATCGCTCACGGCGGGAAGCGGGTCGTAGTCCACGTCCACCATCGCCGCCGCGTCCTCGGCGAGGTACCGGCTCTCGGCGATCACCACCGCCACCGTCTGGCCCACATAGCAGACCTCGTCGCGGGCCAGGCAGTGCTGGGTGCGCAGCGCCGCGATGGCAGCGTTCGGCACCAGCATCGGCATGCGCGCGCCGGCCATGGGCGCGGGCAGGTCGTCGGCCGTCAGCACGGCGACGACCCCCGCCATCTGCCGCGCGGCAGCGGCGTCGATGGACCGGATGAGCGCGTGACCATGGGCCGAGCGCACGAAGCAGGCGTGCACCATCCCCGGGATCTTCACATCGTCCACATAGCGCCCGCGGCCCGTGAGGAGCGCCGGGTCTTCAAGCCGCGTGACGCGGGCGCCGAAATGCTTCACGCCCATGGCTCAGGCCTCCCCTTCGCGCAGGCGCCGCGCCGCGTCGAGGGCGGCGGCGACGATGCCGGAATAGCCGGTGCAGCGGCACAGATTGCCGGTGATGACCTCGCGCACCTCGTCCTCGGTGGGGTCGGGATTGTCGTTCAGCAGTTCGGTGAGCGTGGTGAGCATTCCGGGCGTGCAGAACCCGCACTGGAGTGCGTGATGGCGCTGGAACGCCTCCTGAAGCACGCCGAGCATCCCCGGCGCCGGGCCGAGCCCCTCGATGGTGGTCAGGGCGCGGCCATCCACCTGCACGGCGAAGGTCAGGCACGAGCGCGCGGAGCGGCCGTCGATCAGCACCGTGCAGGCGCCGCACACGCCGTGCTCGCAGCCCACATGGGTGCCCGTCAGGTCCAATGTGTGGCGCAGGAAGTCCGCGAGCGTGAGGCGCGGCTCGATCTCGGCCTGGCGCGGCGCACCGTTCACCTCGACGCTGATCTGTCGTTTGGCGCTCATGGAGTGGTCCTCGCAGCCGCGCGCGCCGCGGCATCGCCAAGCGCGCGCTCGGTCAGCACACGGGCGAGATGGCGCCGGTAATCGACGCTCGCATGGATGTCGGCGAGGGGCTCTATCGCCCCTGCGAGGTCGGCGGCCGCACCGAGGACGGCCGGCTCGGGCGCGCGGCCGACCAGCGCCGCCTCGGCCTCGCGCAGGCGCACCGGCACGACGGCGACGCCCGCAAGCGTCAGCGAGGCACGGACGATCCGCCCGTCTGGCCCGAGCGTCAGCAGCGCGGCGGACGCGACGATGGCGAAGTCTCCGTGGCGCCGGGCAAATTCATGGAAGCCCCAGCCGTGGCCCTGAGGCCAGAGCGGAATCTCGATGGCGGCGAGAATCTCGTCCGGCGCGAGCGCGGTCGTCATGAAATCGAGCCCGAACTGCGCGAACGGCACCCGCCGCACCCCGCGCGCGGAGGCGATCTCGATCACAGCGTCGTGGGCCGCGCACATCATGGGCTGCTCGGAGGCCGGGTCGAAATGGGCGACGCTGCCGCCGAAGGTGCCGCGGTTGCGGGTCTGGCGGTGGCCCACTTGCTTCAGTGCGGCCTTGAGCAGCGGGCAGCGCCGGGCGACCAGGTCCGAGAATTCGAGCTCCCGCTGGCGCGTCATGGCGCCGATACGCAGCGTGTCGCCCGCGAGCGTGATGCCGGCGATCTCGGCGATTCCGCCGAGGTCCACCAGGTGGTCGGCGATCACGTAACGGAAGTTCATCATCGGGCCGAGGGACTGGCCCCCGGCGATGACCTTGGCGTTGTCGAGCCGCGCCAGCAGGCCGGTGGCCTCGGCGAGGCTCTGCGGCGCGTGATAGTCGAACGGTGCGGGTTTCATCGCGCGAACACGTGGATCGAACAGGCGCCGTGATCGAGCCCGGCGATGCCGCCCCCGGTGGCATGGGTGACACCCACCTTGGCGTCCGCCACCTGGTGGGCGCCGGCGCGGCCCTCCAGCTGGCGCGTCACCTCCACCGCCTGAGCGACGCCGGTGGCGCCGATGGGGTGGCCGCGCGACAGCAGGCCGCCCGAGGGATTGACGGGGATGGAGCCGCCCAGGGACGTGGCCCCGCTCTTCATCAGGGAATAGGCCTCGCCCCGCCCGCAGAAGCCGAACGCCTCGTAATACATCAGCTCGGCGATGGTGAAGGCGTCGTGGATCTCGGCCACGTCCACGTCCTCGGGCCCGATGCCGGCCATCTCGAAGGCACCTTCGGCGCCGCGGGCGGTCAGCTCCGGCCACGTCATGTCGCGGAAATGGTCGGTATAAAGGCCCGAGGTCACTTCCGATGCGGCGACGCGCACGGTCTTGCCGTCGAGCCGGCGCGCCACGTCGGCGCTGGCGAGCACCACGGCCGCGGCCCCGTCGCCGGTCGGGCAGCAATGCCAGAGCGTGAACGGCTCGGTCACCGGGCGCGCCGCCATCACCTCTTCGAGGGACACGCGCTTCCTGATCTGGGCGTTGGGGTTCAGCGCGCCATGCGCGTGCGCCTTCACGGCGACTTCAGCGAGCTGAGTCTCGGTGAGGCCGTATTCATGCATGTAGCGCCGGGCGCGCATGGCGTAGAGGGCGGGCATCACCATGCCCTGATTCACCTCCCAGTCCTCGCGCTCCAGAGGCAGCATGCCGCCGCCGAACTTGGTCAGCTTCTCCGCGCCCACCACCACCACCACGTCATGCTGCCCGCTCGCCACCGACAGCCAGCCCAGCGACAGCGCCGAGGACGAGGAGGAGCAGGCGTTCTCCACATTGATGATGGGCATGCCGGAGATGCCGAGCGTCTTCATGATGCGCTGGCCGGCGAGCATGCCGCCGAGGGCGGTGCCGCAGAACACGCCGCCGATCTCCTTCGGCTTCACGCCGGATTCAAGGATCGCCTCGCGCACCACCGGCCAGGCGATCTCCGCCAGCGTCTTGTCAGGGAACTTGCCGAACGGGATGAGCCCCGTGCCGACCACGCGCACCTCGCGCAGAGCGTTGGACGTCATGGGCGCCTCCTCAGGCGGGAACGAAGGTGTAGGTGGAGAGCGGCGCGCCGCCGGCATCGGCACCGACCACGCCAAGCGCGAGGCGCACCCGCTGGCCGATGGCGACTGCGCCCGCAGGCGCGTCGATATGGGCCAGCACCCGCAGCCCGTCCGGCAGGTCCACGTAGCCGAGCACGTAGGGCACGTCCCAGCCCTTGGGCGCCTGGTGCACCACGGAATAGGAATAGAGCTTCCCCTCGCAGGCCAGTTCCACCGGGTCGACATCCAAGGCGAGGCAATCGGTGCAAACGGCCGCGCGGGGGAAGCTCCGGGCGCCGCAGGCGCGGCATTGGCCACCCACGAGGCGCGGCGCGCCGCCCCCCCTCACCTCCACCAGCGCGGGATTGATGAGCTGAAGCGAGTCGGCATCGGCGGTCATGACGCGTTCCTCTGGACCAGCCGCGCAAGGCGGCCGCGAATGTAGGTGAAGAGCAGGGCGAGCACCGACAGACCCTCGGCCGGGCGAGACGGCGCGGGCGAGGCGTTCCGATCGGCCGGCTCGGCCTCGTCAGCAACGGGCCGCTCGGCCGCAAGGCGCGCCGCGAGATTGGCGGCGAACTGATCCACCAGCACCTGGGCCACTCCGGCGATGACGCCCTGGGCGCGGCCATATTGGGCGACGGCGCCGGCGAGGTTCACCTCGGTGGTCACGTCCACCCGCGAACCCGCGCCATCGGGCGACAGGCGGAAGACGACATCGGCCGAAGCGTTGCCCCGGCCTTTCGTCTCGGTGCCGCTGGCCTTGGCGCGGACGCTGCGCGCGGCCTCGTCCACCGCGATGATCTCTGCGCGGCCCTGGAACGCCACGGCGACCGGGCCGAGCTTCAGCTTCATCTGCCCGCGATAGGCCCTCTCCCCCTCGATGGAGGTGAGTTCCGCGCCCGGCATGCAGGGCACCAGCGCGGGGATATCCAGCAGCACCCGCCAGGCCTCTGCCGGCGGCAGGTCCACGCGGAAGGCGTTCTCTATCTTCATCAGGCCGCTCCTCGGCCGTAGCACTGGGCGTAGAGCGCGCGGGCCTCGCCTACGGTGGCGCGGCGCACGCCCGGCTGGTGGATCACGTGGCTGTCGCGCACCTCGCCCTCGGGCATCGCTCCGCCATAAAGGCCGGGGATGGCGGCGGCCGCCATCTCGGCGAGGCGCGCCTCGGGCAATTGCTCCTGCGTAAGGTGGGTCGGCGTGCCGACATCCTCGAACAAGCGGAAGAAGGCGTCGCGGATCGCCGCGACCGTGCCGCGCAGGTCATCGGCGGGCGTGGCCCCGAGGGCGAGCGCGAGCGCGCGCGCCTTCTCCGGTGCCACCGGCGCGTTGAACGCCACCACGCGCGGGATCAGCACCCCGACGCCGATGGTGTGCGGCAGATCGAGCCGCGCCTCCAGTGGCAAAGAGAGCGTATGCGCGAGCCCGAGCCGGGCGTTGCCGCACGCCATGTTGGCCATGGAGGAGGCCAGCAGGTTGTTGGCCCGCGCCGTCTCGTCGTCGGACAGGATCGACCGGCGCATGCTGCCGGCCTGGAGCCGCACGGACTCGAGCGCCAGCGCGTCGGTGAGCGGGGTGGCGAGCGCGGAGAACAGCGCCTCCACCGCATGGGTGAGCGCGTCGACCGCGGAGCCGGCGGCGGCGCGCGGCGGCAGGGTCGCGAGCGTCACCGGATCGAGGATCGCCACGTCGGGGAAGCTCAGCGGGCCGCCGCCCACGAGCTTGCGGTGGGTCGCCTCGTCCTTGACCAGGGTGAACTGGGAGACTTCGGAGCCGGAGCCCGCCGTGGTGGGCGCCATGATCATGGGCAGCGCCTTGTTGCGGAAGTTCGCGACGCCGGTCATGTCGGCGAAGCTCTTGCCGTTCGGCGCGACGATGGCGATGCCCTTGGCGGTGCAGATCACCGAGCCGCCGCCGATGGCGATGACGCCGTCGCGCGCCTCGCTGCGCACGCGCTCCGCCTCGCCATCCACATGGGCGAGACGGGCGTCGATTCCGCAACCCTCGAAGGTCGCCACGTCGAGCCCGGCGGCCCGCAGGCTCGCGAGCGCGCCGTGATAGAAGGCGGTCGCGGCGATGGCGGGATCCGACACCACCATCGCGCGCGTCATGCCGAGGCCGCGCGCGAGCGCGCCGATCTGGCCGAGCGCGCCCGGTCCGTGGACGAGGCGGGTGGGCATGTAGAAGTTTGCGATCATCGAGAAGTCCTGTCTTCGCTTCGCAAGCGGCGGGGGGACGTGCGCCGGCCCCGCCCCGATCGGTGCCGGTGGCCTATTTGTGGGTGGCGACGTATTGCGTCGCGAGGTCGGTGGTGAAATTGGCGCGCACCGCCTCGAGGCCGTAGGGCTTCGCCTTGTTCACCCTGAACAGGCTGGAGGTGAGGGGCGGACGGCGCTTGTCGGGGGCGCCGTAGACGTGGTCGCCGGTGATGCCGCCGAACGACATGGTGGCGATGCCCTCATAGGCCTTTGCGAGACCGGCCTGCGAGAGATCGCCGGCCTTGACCGCCGCCTCCAGCACCTCGGTCGCCGCCTGGGCGGACTTGTAGCCGATGGTGAAGAAGAAATCGGGCTTGGCTTCCGGAGCGTACTTCTTCTGCAGCTCCACCATGCGCGCCATGCCGGGCACGCTCATGTCGCCCCATTCCGGGCCCTCGGAGGCGATCATCAGGTTCTTCGCCATGTAGTCGTAGGCGGGGTTGTCCACCAGCACGCCGGACCAGGTGGGGAACTGGCCGAGCCACAGCGGCGCGAAATTCACGCGCACCGCATTGCCCACCATGCGCACGAACTGGGGCGGGATGGTCGTGACATAGACCAGCTGGCACCCGGCCCCCTTCAGCTGCGCCATCTGGCCGCTGAAATCCTGGTCGGCGGCGGAGAAGCGCACCACGGCGGTGATCTTGAAGCCGAGCTGCTTGGCCGCGAACTCGACACCCTCCAGGCCCGCGGCGCCATAGGGGTCGTCGCGGATCAGGGCACAAACCGCCTTGTCCTTGTAGCCCTGGTTGTTCCAGAGCTCCGCGAGCGCGTTCACCGCCATGATCTGGTAGGGCGAGCCCACCGGCAGGAGCTGGCGCTCCTTGAAGAAGACGTAGTCGTACCCGCCGGCGCCGACCAGCATCTTGTCGTCGTTCACCTGCGGCAGAACGGCGAGCGTGGTGTGGGTGCCGAACAATTGGGCGATCATCACCACGTCATTCTTGATCTTGTTGTAGGCCTGCACGGTGGGCGCCTGCTGGTTCATGTGGTCCTCGACCACCAGCTCCACCTTGTACTTGCCGGCGACGCCGCCCCGCTCCTTGTTGACGTAATCGAACCAGGTGCGGGCGCCGGCCACCACCGGCTGGCCGAGCACGGCGGCCGGCCCGGTGAGCGGCTGGATCAGGCCGAGGCGGATGGTCTTGCCGTCGAAGCCGTTGACCGGCTTCGGCTCGCTCTGGGCGACGGCGGGCGAAGCGGCGAGCGCCGCGGCGAGCGCGCCGACGCAGGCGAGCAGACGGGAAGTCGGGGCCATGGGGTCTCCTCCAGCTTTGTCTTTTTGGTGTCTCGGGTCACGTCTTGAGGGGCGGCTTGCAGCTAAGGCTTCGGCGCTGCGCGGCGGCGCGCGGCGAGCCCGGCGAGGCCACGCGGGGCGAACATGAGGAAGGCGATGATGAACAGCCCGAACAGGATCTGGTTAAGCGCGAACAGACTGACGATGCCGCCGTCGCCCGGGGTGAAGGACACCAAGGGCAGGTAAGGGCTCGCGAGCTTCACCGCCTGCGGCATGAGGGTCACGAACAGCGCGCCGAGGACCGAGCCCAGCACCGAACCGGTGCCGCCCACCACGATCATCGCGAGGTACTGCACGGCGAGCAGAAGGTCCCATTCGGTGGGCGCCGCATAGCGCACATAGCCGCCATAGAGCGCGCCGCCCGCCGCCGCCAGCATGCTCGAGACGACGAAAGCGAGGATCTTGGTGCGCGACACGCTGATGCCGATCACCGAGGCGGTCATCTCGCGGTCGCGGATCGCCATCAGCGCCCGCCCCGAGCGCGAGTTGAGGATGTTGAGCACGCACAGCCCGGCGCCGAGTGCGCAGAGCCAGATCAAGATGAACCAGCCCTGGTTTCGCGCGAGCGCGCTCCCGAACGCCGAAAGGGCCGAGAAATCGATCGGGCCGAGCTTGGCCGCGATGGCGATCGAGCGTCCGTTCGCCCCGCCCGTGAGCCACGGCATGTTCTGCCAAAGATGCAAGCCGATCAGCACCAGCCCGAGCGTCACGATGACGAGGTACTGGCCGCGCAGCCGCAAGGCGAAGGGCCCCACGAGACCACCGACGAGCCCGCCCATGAGCATGGCGGCGGCGAGCCACAGCGGCAGCGGCAGGCCGAGCTCCTGCCCCGCGAAGGCCGCCGCATAGCAGCCCACCCCCATGAAGAAGGGCTGGCCGAGCGAGACCTGGCCGGTATTGCCGGTGAGCAGGTTGAGCCCGATGGCCCCGACAGCGGCGATGCCGGCATAGTTCAGGATCGAGAGCCAGAAGTCGTTCACCACGAACGGCAGGATGAAGATCGCCCCGAGCGCGGCGGCGAGAGGACCCCAGCCGATGCTGGCGGGCGGCCGCGCGCGCCGGCTGGAGGCCGGCACCGGGACCGCCTGCGGCACTTCGGCAGCGGTCCCGGGCAGGTTCAAGGGCGCGTGCATCAACCCCTCCGCACGGCTTTGGTGCCGAACATGCCGTAGGGCCGCACCAGGAGGAACGCCGTCATCAGCAAATAGGGCATGACAAGGTGGAAGTTCTGGCCGAGGAACGGGGCGTGCTGGGCCACGTAGCTCGCGGTGAGCACCTCGGCGACGCCGATGGCGAGGCCGCCCACCACCGCGCCCACGGGGGAATCCATTCCGCCGAGGATGATGGCCGGGAAGGCGCGCAGCGCGATCAGGGAGAGCTCCGGGCTCAGCCCGCGAACCCCACCCGAGAGCATCACCCCGGCGAGCGCGGCGATGACCCCGGCGATGGCCCAGGCGAGGGCGAAGACGAGGCCGGGCGAGACGCCTTGCGCCATGGCCGCCTCCTGGTCCAGCGCCGAGGCGCGCATGGCGAGCCCCCAGCGCGAGCGGGCAAAGAACAGGTAGACAGCGAGCATCACGGCCGCGCCCACGCCGAGAGTCCACAGGTCCACTTCCAGAACCTGCACGCCGCCGACGCCGGCCATCCGCATGCCCCAGGGATCGCCGAGCGTCAGCAGGTCGTAGCCCCACACTGCGGCCGGCACCTGCTCGAGGATGATCAGCAGGCCCCAGGTGATCATGATGACCGCGAATACCGGCTTGCCGATCATCCGCCGCATGACCAGCCGCTCGATCAGCACGGCGACCAGCGCCGTGGCCGCTACCGCGAGCAGCACCGCGAGAGGGAACGGCAGGCCCAGCGCGTTGCGCAGCGCGTAGCAGAAGTAGGCGCCGCACAAGACGAGGCCACCCTGCGCGAAATTGAGCACGCCGGTCGACTTGTAGACCACCACGAAGCCCAGGGCGATGAGGGCATACATGGAGCCCAGCGACAGGCCGCCGGTGACAAGCTGGATGAGCTCGCTCATGCCGCTCTCCCGAGATAGGCTTCGATGACGCGCGGATCGTTCTGGATCTCGTGCGGGGTTCCGGTGGCCACGTGCTGGCCGAAATCGATGGCCATCAGCCGGTCGGATATGGTCATCACCATCCGCATGTCGTGCTCCACCAGCACCATGCCGGTGCCGTGGCTGCGGCGGACGTCGAGGATCGCCTCGCTGATGCGATGGGTCTCCTCGTGGTTCATGCCCGCCACCGGCTCGTCGAGCAGCAGCAGCTTCGGTTCCATGGCGAGCGCACGGGCGATCTCGATCAGCTTGCGCACGCCGTAGGGCAGGACGCCGATCGGGGTATCCGCCTCGCGCGCCAGGCCGAAGAGATCGAGAATGTCGACGACGCGCGCGCGGTTCTCCCGCTCTTCCCGCACCGTGGAGCGAAGCCGCAGCGCATTGCCGAGAAGCGAGGTGCCCATCAGGTGGTGGCGCCCGAGCAGCACATTCTCCATCACGGTGAGGTGCTCGAACAGGCCGAGATTCTGGAACGTGCGGGCGATGCCGAGGGCGGCGAGGTCCTTCGGCGGCAGGCCCACCAGATCACGGCCTTCGAGCCGGATGGCGCCTGCGGCCGGCCGGTAGAGGCCGCTCAAGCAGTTGAAGATGGTGGTCTTGCCGGCACCGTTCGGGCCGATGATGGAGAAGATCTCGCCCCCCTTCACGTCGAACGAGACGCCGGAGAGCGCCTTGACGCCGCCGAACGAGACGGACAGGTCGCGCACTTCCAGGAGGCTGGTCATCGCGGCGCCTCCCCGGAGGCGGCGGACATTTCCGCCTCCCGCGCTCCGACGATGCCGAGATAGAGCTCCCGGATCATCGGATCCTCCTTCAGGGCCGGCCCCGGACCCTCGAGCGCGATGCGCCCGCTCTCCAGGATGTAGCCGTAGTCGGCAAGGGAGAGCGCCATGTCGGCGTTCTGCTCCACCAGCATCACCGAGACGCCGCTCGCGGCGATCCGCCGGATCACCTCGCGGATCTGCGTGACGATGATGGGCGCGAGCCCGAGCGAGGGCTCGTCCAGCAGCAGCAGGCGCGGGCGCGCCATCATGGCGCGGCCGATGGCGAGCATCTGCTGCTGGCCGCCGGAGAGATAGCCGGCCGGCTGCGCGAAGCGCTCGCGCAGGATCGGGAACTCCTCCAGCACCTGCTCGAAGGTCCGCCTCGTCTCGCCGCCGTCGTGGCGGGTGAAGGCGCCCATGCGCAGGTTTTCTTCGACCGTGAGCTCGCCGAAGATGCGGCGCCCCTCCATCACCTGGGCGATGCCGCGCCGGACCAGCAGGGCGCCGCCGAGGCCGGTGATGTCGGCGCCGTCATAGGCGATCCGCCCGCGGGTGATCCGGCCGCGATGCCAGGAGAGCAGGCCCGATATGGCGCGAAGCACCGTGGTCTTGCCGGCGCCGTTGGCGCCCAGCAACGCGACGATGCCGCTTTCCGGCACCCTCAGGCTGACGCCGCGCAGCGCCAGGATGGAGCCGCCATAGACCGCCTCGACATCGTCGAGCGCGAGCAGGGGCGCAGAGTTGGATGCCGCCATGCCCTCCCCCTCAGCCGATGGTGAAGGGGTCGCGGGTGGCGCCGGACAATTCGACCCAGACCGTCTTGGTCTCGAGATATTCCTCGACCGCGCCGGCGCCGTTCTCGCGGCCGGAGCCGGACTGCTTGTAGCCGCCGAACGGGGCGTTGTAGGCCACCACCCGGTAGGCGTTCAGCCACACCGTTCCGGCGCGCACCGCGTTCGCCACCCGGTGGGCGCGCTGGATGTTGAGGCTCCAGATGCCGGCGGCGAGGCCGAACTCGGTGTCGTTGGCGATCGCGATCGCCTCCTCCTCGGTGTCGAAGGGGATCACCGAGAGTACCGGACCGAACACCTCCTCCCGCGCGATGGTCATGTCCGGCGTCACGTCCACGAGGACGGTGGGCGGCACGAACAGACCGCCCGGCCCCGCATCCGGCCCGCCGCAGGCAAGACGCGCGCCTTCGGCCACCGCGGCCCGGATCATGCCCGTGACCTTGGCGTACTGCTGGGGCGTCGCCACCGGCCCCATCTCGGTCTCCGGCATCCCTGGATCGCCGAGCCGGATGGTGCGCGCGCGCTCGATCACGCGGCCGAGCACGTCCTCCATGATCGCGCGCTGGATCACCAGCCGCGAGCCCGCCATGCAGGTCTGGCCGGAGGCGGCGAAGATGCCGGAGACGACGCCGTTGGCGGCGGCGGCCGGATCGCAGTCGTCGAACACGATGTTGGGAGACTTGCCGCCCAGCTCCAGCAGCACGCCGGTCAGGTTGTCCGCCGCCGTCTTGGCGATGGCCTTGCCGACGTCGGTGGAGCCGGTGAAGGCGATCTTGTCCACACGGCGGTCGGAAACCAGCGCCCGCCCGGCCGCCGGGCCGCCGGTGACGACGTTGTAGACGCCGGCGGGAAAGCCCGCCTCCTCCACCAGCCGGCCGAGCTCGATGGCGGAAACCGGCGTGTGCTCGGACGGCTTGACGACGAAGGTGCAGCCGGCGGCGAGCGCGGGGGCAAGCTTCCACGCCAGCAGCAGACCGGGCGAATTCCAAGGGGTGATGGCGGCCACCACACCCACCGGCTCCTTGCGGGTGAAGGCGGTGAAATTCGGCCGGTCGGACTGGAGCGTCGCCCCCTCGATCCGCTCGGGGGCACCGGCGAAGTAGAAGAACCAGTCCGGCATGTACCGCCATTGCGCTGTCATCTCGCGCAGCAGCTTGCCGTTGTCGCGGCTCTCCACGGCGGCGAGGCGATCGGCGTCGCGGGCGATCAGCTCGGCGAGCCGACGCAGCAGCGCCGCCCGTGAACGGGCGCTGGCGCGGCCCCATGGTCCATTGTCGAACGCGGCGCGCGCGGCGCCCACCGCAGCGGCCACGTCCTGCGCGCCCGCATCCGGCACCGTGGCCCAGGTTGCCCCGGCATAGGGATCGAGGCTGTCCATGCGCCGGCCGGAGGCGGCGCCGACCCAGCGTCCGTCGATCAGCATGTCATAGGCAATCGGCGCCTGAGGCGCGGGCCGATCCAGCATGGCGTTTCCTTTATTCTATTCATTAGAATTTTATTCTACATAATAGAAGCATCGCCGCGAACCAGAGTCAACCCTGCGCGGACGAGCCAAGGCGACGGCCAAGATGTCAGGCGGCTGGAATCCGAAGAACTCGCCGGTGGCGCGCAGCCCGCCCTCGGCGGAAGCGCTCCATGGAGGCCATCGGCAGGCCGGAAGGCCGATCGGGACAAGCTGACGCCAGCGGGGTTGGACGTCTTCACCTTCGATCAGGAAGCGCTCGCCTTCGCGCGGCGCACGATTTTGTCGCCAGAGTTCGACCCGATGCCCGCATCGTCATCGCGCCGGGGATGGCCGTGCGCGGGGCACCGGTTCTGCTGCTGCGGGCGGCGGGCCCAAAGCGTGGGCGCCTCGCCATCCGGCGGCCCGACGTTCCGAACGGGTGCCGCTTGGGCCATCCCAGCGTCAGGCGCCGGCAGGCGCGGCTCTGCCCGTGTCCCAAGCGCGCTGTCGCTGTGCCGCCCCCTCGCCCATGTCCATCAACGCCGCCAGGGCGGCGAACGTGGTGGCCGCCCTCACCGCCGCCGCCCTCAACGGCGGCACGCCGGGCCTAAGACAGGTCCGCGCCGAGGACGGCGGCAAGGGCAAGACCCCGATCTGGCTTTGGGAGGAGGCGGCGCGCCGACCCGTGTCGGTCGAACGCGCCGCCGGTCACGGCCGCGCCTCGAAGACCAGGTTGAAAGGGGTTTCGGCCACCCGCTTGAAACGGCGGAAGCCGGCCCTGCGAAACACCTCTGCGAGGCGCGCCTCGCCGGCCTGCGCGCCGAGCACATGGTGCCCGCCCTCCGAGATGGCGTGGGCGCAGCAGATGGTGGTGGAGGCTGCGTAATAGAGCCGGGCGATCGACGAGACGTTGTCCTCCAGGCTGTCATTGGCGAAGGGCTCCACCAGCATCACCCTCCCGCCGGGAGCGATGGCGCGGGCTGCGCGGGCCGCGGCGGCGACGGGATCGCCGAGATCGTGCAGGCAGTCGAACAGGCAGACCAGGTCGTAGCCTGCGGTCGGGAACGCGTCCGCCCGCGCCGTCTCGAACCTCACCCTGGCGCCCATCCCCGCTTCCTCAGCAAGCCGCCGTGCCTGCGCGATCGAGTCCGGATGGGCGTCGAAGCCGTGGAACTCGGAGCGCGGGAAGGCCTCTGCCATCAGCAGGGTCGAATGGCCGTGACCGCAGCCCACGTCGGCGACGCGGGCGCCGGCTTCGAGCTGGTCCACCATGCCGTCGAGGGCGGGCAGCCAATCGGCGACGAGGCTCGCCCGGTAGCAGTTGCGGTAGAGCGCCGAGACGCCGCAATAGAGCCGCCCGTCATGGTCGCCCCACGGCACGCCGGCGCCGGTGCGGAAGGCGTGCACCGCCTTCTCCACGTCCGCCCACATGGACGCGACCGTCAGCCAGCCGCTGGGGATGAAGGCCGGGCTGTCCTCGTCGGCAAGGACCATGGCCTGCTCCGCCGTCAATTCGTAGGTGCCGCTCACCGGATGGTAGCGCACATAGCCGCCGGCGACCTGCGAGCCCAGCCATTCGCGGACATAGCGCTCCGCGCAGCCGGCACGGGCTGCGAGTTCCTGCGGCGCCAGAGGCCCGGCTCCGGACATGGTCCGATAGAGGCCGAGGCGGTGGCCGAGGTGGACCATCACCCCGCCATAGCCGGCCGACAGGTCGCCGGTCGCGCGCGCCACGAAGGCGTCGCGTGTCGCGGCATCGATGATGGAATGGTGCTGGTGCATGGGGGGATCTCCGAGCTCGCTCCGTCGCGGAGCGCCGGGACATTCACCGCATCGGCCGCCCTGGGGCAGAGCCGTGCCAGCCACAATCGGGCCGATCGCGCCACGTGCCGTCGCTCTCCGCGCGATCGCGCGGCGCCCGGGCATTTTCCAGCCTGGGCCAAGCTCTTGAAGCCAAGATGCTCTAAACTGGGCGCAAGCCTTCCTCGGGAAAGCTCTGCCTCGGGAGACCGTCGCGCCGCCATGCCAGCCTCGCAGCCGATCCATGTGAGCCTCGTCGCGATACCGGAGGCTGTCGTCTCGACGCTCAGCGGCATCTTCGACGTCATGAACGCCTTCGCGATCCTGCCTGAGAGCGACGGGCTGCCGGCCGCTCCTCCGTTCAAGGTGGAGATCGTGGGGCTGTCGACCGGCCCCCTTGAGCTCGCGAGCGGCGTTCCAGTGAGCGTGCAGCGCGCGATCGCCGACGTGTCGCACACCGACATCGTCATCGTGCCGTCCGTGCTCCTCGGGGGGCAGGGCTGGCCGAAGGGGCGGCACCACCAGATCGTCGCCTGGCTCGGCGCGATGCACGAGCGTGGGGCGCTCCTGTGCTCGGCTTGCTCGGGCCTGTTCCTTCTGGCGGAGACGGGCCGGTTCGACGGGATGCCGGCCACCGTGCATTTTGGCTATGCGGACGCCTTCCGCGCCGCCTTTCCCCAGGTGCCGATTGCCGAGGAGAAGGTGCTGGTGGTCTCCGGATCGCGAGAGGAGCTGGTCACGTCGGGGGCGTCGATGACTTGGCACGATCTCGTGCTCTATCTCATAGCGCGTCATGCGGGCGCCACCACGGCGCAGGCGGTGGCACGCTTCTTCGCCCTGCAATGGCACCAGGAGGGGCTCGCGCCATTCATCGTCTTCGCCGGCCGCACCGACCATGGCGACAGCGCCGTGGCGGCGGCCCAGGCGTGGATCGCCAGGCACGCCGCAGTCGCCGAGCCGCTGGCCGAAATGGTACGTCACAGCGGCCTGTCGGAGCGGACATTCAAACGGCGCTTCCGTATTGCGACCGGCCTCAGCCCGGTCGCTTATGTCCAGCGGCTCCGCATTGAGGAGGCCAAGCGCCGCCTGGAGCGCACCGAAGCCTCGGTGGACGAGATCAGCTGGCTGGTGGGCTATGAAGAACCGGCATTCTTCCGCCGGCTCTTCCGGCGCCTTACCGGGCTCGCCCCTGGCGCCTACCGCAAGCGGTTCCGCATTCCTGACTTCGCCAGGGGGCGCAGCTAGGCCGCGATCGCCTCGTCTGGCACCATTTTCCCGATCCGGGCCGACAGCGCACCGAAGACCCCTCGGACGCCGGCAGCGCGGGCCCTCCAGGGGGCAAGCCCGGCAAAGCTGGGAAACATGCCGAAACCATTTGAAGCCTGGGCGTCCCGCTGCGGACACCATGGCCGCCACATTGGGCCGCGACCTCAGATCGATGACGGTGCAACGGCCCTGTGCAGGAGAAACCCATTTCCTTCCCGCGTTCCGGCGCCCGCGCCGGGCGGCGCCAAGCTGTGGCGCGCCGGGTTTTGGCCGGCGGCGCTTTGGCGCGGGCGCTCGCCGGGCTCATGAGCGTGCTCGCGCTCTCGGCCTGCGCCGTCGGGCCCGACTATGCGACGCCGGATCTGCCGCTGCCGGCCCATTGGAGCGGCGGCACGCAACCGGCGGCGGGCGCGCGCGCGCCGATCGCCCGCTGGTGGCGCCGGCTCGGCGACCCGGTGCTCGATGCCCTCATGGGCGCGGCCGTCGACGGCAGTCTCGACGTGGCCACCGCCAAGGCCAAAATACGGGCGGCGCGCGCCAGCTACCGCCAGCAGGTGGGCGCGCTGTTTCCTGAGCTCACCGGCACCGCCTCCGCCACCCGCGGCGACAATGGCGGGCGCATCGGCAGCGATGGCGACGTCACCGTCGGCGGCGGCTATGGCGAGTACCAGGCCGGCTTCGACGCCAGCTGGGAGATCGACCTGTTCGGCGCCAACCGGCGCGGCGTGGAGGCGGCGCGCTACGGCGCCGACGCGGCGGTGGACGACCTCGACGCCGCCTTGCTCACGTTGGTCGGCGACGTGGCGTCCAACTATCTCGACGCTCGTGGCTACCAGGCGCAGATCGCGCTCGCCCGCCGCACCGCGGCCTCCCAGCGCGCCACCGAGGCGCTGACCCGCCGCCGGCTCGAGGCCGGCGCCGCCACCGCCGTGGACACCGCCAACGCCACCGGACAGGCGGTGGGCACCGAGGCGGACATTCCCGAGCTCGAGGCGGCCTATGCCGCCAGCGTCAACCGGCTGTCGGTGCTGACCGGGCAGGCGCCGGGGGCGCTCGCCGGCGCGATGGCCAAGGCGCGGCCCGTGCCGGCGCCGGGCGCGGAGGCCCAGCGCGGCATTCCCGCCGACGTGCTGACGCGCCGCCCGGACGTGCGCGCCGCCGAGCGCCGGCTCGGCCAGTCCACCGCGCTGGTCGCCCAGGCGGAGGCGAACCGCTATCCCTCGGTCAGCCTCACCGGCACCATCAACGCCACCGGCGCGCAGCTCGGCGACCTCGCCCGCTCCTCGTCCATCAGCTGGTCGTTCGGCCCGACGCTCTCGGTGCCGATCTTCACCGGCGGCCAGCTCAAGGCGGCGGTGGAGCTGGCGGAGGCGGAGCGCGACCAGGCCTTCCTTTCCTTCAAGGCCGCGGTCCTGACCGCGCTCGAGGAGGTGGAGAACGCCGCCGTGGCGCTGGCCCGCCAGCGCACCAAGAGCGTGAAGCTCGCCGCCTCGGCGGCCGCCTATGGCGAGGCGGCGCGGCTTTCGCGCGCGCTCTACGAGGGCGGCGCGTCGAGCTTCCTCGACGTGCTCACCGCCGAGCGCGCGCGCTATGCGGCCGAGACCAGCCTGATCCAGAGCCGGGTGGCGACGGCCAAATACTACGTCGCCCTCAACAAGGCCCTCGGCGGCGGCTGGGACGGCGCGGTGGACACCGCGCGTCCCGAGGTGGTGGACCGCGACACCGGCCCGCGCTTCGCGCCGCTGCCCGTGGCGGCGACACAGTGACCGGACACGCGCCATGAACGCTTCCCCTCCCCTCGACCAGATCAGCACGGCGGCGCCGCGGCCGGCGGCCCGGCCGCGCCGGCGCGCGTACCTCTTTGGGCTCCTCGCGCTCGCCCTCGCCGCCGGCGTCTATGCCTATGTCCGGTCCGCGCCGACGCCCGCGACCACCCTCATGAGCGCGCCCGTGGTCCGCGGCGACGTGGAGGAGACGGTGCTCGCCAGCGGCACGCTGAAGCCCGCCAAGCTGGTGGCGGTGGGCTCCCAGGCGTCCGGCCGCATCACCGCCTTCAAGGTGAAGCTGGGCCAGACGGTGAAGACGGGCGATCTCGTGGCCGAGATCGAATCGGTCACCCAGGAGAACGCCTTGCGCACGGCGCAGGCGGCGCTCGCCAACGTGCGGGCCCAGAAGGCCGAAAAGGAGGCGACGCTGGTGCTCAACGAGCAGACGCTGGCGCGCCAGAGGACCATGGTGGCGCAGAAGGCGGTGTCCCAGGCCGATTTCGAGGAGGCCGAGGCGCAGGCCAAGGTCACCAAAGCCCAGCTCGCCGCCCTCGACGCCCAGATCATCGAGGCCGAGATCGCCGTGGAGACCGCGCGCGCCAATCTCGGTTACACCCGCATCACCGCCCCCATCGACGGCACCGTGCTCTCGCTCGTGGCCCAGGAGGGCCAGACGGTGAACGCGACGCAGACCGCGCCCACCATCGTCATCCTCGGCCAGCTCGACGTGATGACCGTGCGGGCCGAGATCTCGGAGGCGGACATCGTTGGCGTCGAGACCGGCCTGCCGCTCTGGTTCACCGTCGTCGGCGCCCCCGACGAGCGCTATGAGGGCAAGCTCGAATTCATCGAGCCGGCGCCGGAATCCATCAAGAGCGACAGCAGCTTCTCGAGCACGAGCAGCTCTTCTTCCTCCTCCTCGACCTCCTCCTCGTCCAGTTCCTCGTCGGCGGCGATCTACTATATCGGCGTGTTCGACGTGCCCAATCCCCGGCTCCGTCTGCGCACCTACATGACCGCCGAGGTGCACATCGTGCGCGGCCGCGCCGCCGGCGTGCTCACCGTGCCGACGACCGCGATCGAACGCGACGGGAGCGGCCCGTTTGTGCGGGTGCTGAGGTCCGACGGCTCCGTCGAGCGCCGCAAGGTCGAGGTGGGGCTCAACGACAAGGTCGCCGCCGAGATCCGCGCGGGGCTCGCGGAGGGCGAGCGCGTGGTGACGGGCGAAGCGGTCGCGGCCGGCGCCGGCCCCTCCGGCGGACCGCCGCCGCCCATGGGGTTCTGACCATGGGCGAGCCGCTGATCGAACTCCGAGGGGTGCGCCGCGAGTATCCCGCGGGCGAAGGCACCCTCTGCGTCCTCAAGGACATCGACCTCACCATCGCGCGCGGCGAGATGGTGGCCATCGTCGGCGCCTCGGGGTCCGGCAAGTCGACGCTCATGAACATCCTCGGCTGCCTCGACCGGCCGACGTCCGGCAGCTACCGGGTGGGCGGCCGGGAGACCGCCGCGCTCGACGCCGACGCGCTCGCGGCGCTGCGGCGCGAGCATTTCGGCTTCATCTTCCAGCGCTACCACCTGCTCGCGGAGCTCACCGCCCTCGGCAATGTGGAGATCCCGTCGATCTATGCCGGGGCGCCGGTCGCGGCGCGGCGGGCGCGCGCCGAAGCCCTGCTGGACCGCCTCGGCATGGCGGACCGCGCCGGCCACCGGCCGGGGCAGCTCTCGGGCGGCCAGCAGCAGCGCGTGTCGATCGCCCGCGCGCTCATGAACGGCGCCGACGTGATCCTCGCCGACGAGCCCACCGGGGCGCTCGACAGCCGCAGCGGGGCGCAGGTGCTGCGCATCCTCGACGAGCTCAACGCGGAGGGGCGCACCGTCATCATCGTCACCCACGACATGAAGGTGGCCGAGCGCGCCGGGCGCATCGTCGAGATCGCCGACGGCGAGATCGTCGCCGACCGGACCACCGCCGTCCGCCCGGGCGCCGCCGCGCCGACCGCCGCGCGCCTTGCCCCGGCGGGCGGGCTCGCCCGCTGGCGCGCCGGCGCCGACCGGCTCAAGGAGGCGTTGGCGATGGCGCTCCTCGCCATGAACGCGCACCGCCTGCGCACCTTCCTCACCATGCTCGGCATCATCATCGGCATCGCCTCGGTGGTGTGCGTGGTGGCGCTCGGGGAAGGCTCGCGCCGGCGCGTGCTCGCCAACATCTCGAGCCTCGGCACCAACACGCTGGAGATCTTCGCCGGCCGCAGCTTCGGCGACACCCGCTCGGGCCGCATCACCACCTTGGTGGCGGCCGACGCCGACGCTTTGGCGCGCCAGCATTACGTGGCCGCGGTGACGCCCACGGTCTCCACCCAGAGCACGGTGCGGTTCGGCGCGGTGGAGGCGAGCGCGCTGGTGAACGGCGTCGGCGTCGGCTATTTCGCGGCGCGCGGCACCCGGCTCGCGGCCGGGCGCTTCTTCGACGCCGCGAGCGTGAAGACGCGCGCCCTCGACGCGGTGATCGACGAGAACACCCGCAAGACCCTGTTCGGCACCGTGGCCGGCAGCCCGGTCGGCAAGGTGATCCTGGTGGGCGACGTGTTCTGCCGCGTGGTGGGCATCGCCGCACCGCAGCAGTCGGGCTTCGGATCGAGCCAGAACCTGTCCATCTATCTGCCCTACACGGCGGTGCAGACGCGCTTCCTCGGCACCCGCACGCTGCGCTCCATCACCGTCAAGGTGGCGGACGACGCACCCATGGCGGCGGCGGAGCGCGAGGTCGCCCGCTTCCTCGCTTTGCGCCACGGCCGCACCGACTTCTTCATCCTCAACACCGACGACATCCGCAGGACCATCACCTCCACCACCGAGACCATGACGGCGCTGATCGCCGCCATCGCCGTGATCTCGCTGGTGGTCGGCGGGATCGGGGTGATGAACATCATGCTGGTGTCGGTGTCGGAGCGGGTGGCGGAGATCGGCGTGCGCATGGCGGTGGGGGCGCGGCGCGCCGACATCCTGCACCAGTTCCTGATCGAGGCGGTGCTGGTGTGCCTGGCGGGCGGGGTCGCCGGCATCGCCCTCGCGCTCGCGGCGGGCGCGCTGCTCCAGGCCCTGGGCGCGAACTTCCAGCTGGTCTATTCCGCCACGTCCATGGTGGCGGCGGTGGCGTGCGCGAGCCTGATCGGCGTCCTGTTCGGCTACCTGCCGGCGCGCAACGCCTCGCGGCTCGATCCGGTGGCGGCGCTGTCGACCGCCTGAGCGCCGTCGCGGCCCGCCGTCCGGCCGGACGCGCGCCGGGTCAGGGCCGGCGCGCGCGGCGCCAGGCGGCGGGCGTGTCGCCGCAGATGCGCCGGAACATGCGGGTGAAGTGGGCCTGATCGGCGAACCCGGCGGTGAGTGCGATCTCGCGCAGCGGCATGTCGGACGTGGCCAGCAAATGCTGCACCCGGCGCATGCGCGCCTCCATGTGCCACTGGCTGGGCGGCATGCCGGTGGCGGCCTTGAAGGCGTGGCTGAAATAGGATTGCGACAGGTCGGTCAGGGCCGCCAGCTCCTCCAGCCGGATGTTGCGGAAGCTGTTGTCCTCCAGGAAGGCGGTGACCCGGCGCAGCTGGCGCGCCGACAAAGGCGAGCGCCTGGACGCCGGATTGCGGCCGAGCTGCAGCAGGTCGATGAACAGCGCGAGCACCAGCCCATCGCCATAAAGGTCGTGGCGCGCGTCCGGCCCCGTGCATTCGCGCGCGATCATGCAGGCGAGCGTGTGGATGCGCGCGTCGGTGAAGCCGAGCCGTGGCGTGCCGAGGCGCTCGGCGTCGAGCTCCTCGCCGATGCGCGCGGCGAGCGCCGGCACGTCGAAATGCAAATCCAGATGGCGCAGCTCGCCGGCCTCCTCCACCCGCGACCAGAGCGGCATGTCCGCCGGCACGAAGCTCATGTGCACCGGCGCGCTGGCGGCAATGTCCGGGCCGCGGGGGGACAGGCGAAGCTGGGTGTGGCCCTGCTCGCGCTCCAGGACGACGAACAGGCGCGCGTCCTGGGAGACGTAGCTGCCGCGCGCCCCGGCTTCGCAATGGACGTGCCAGACGTCGGCGACCACGCCGTTCCAGCTGCGCCAGCTGAGGCTGTCGATGAGCGTGATGCCCTCGATGGACGAGGTCATGCGCGGTCGAAACGCCATGGATCGAACCCCGCAGGGGCGGCGCGACCGCCGGCCCTGCCCGTTGCCGAATGGGTGCCCAAATTTAGAAAAGGTGCAAAGAGCAGCTTGCTGCGTGCTTTGGCTGGCCTGCCCTGCAATAAGAGGCCAAGAACCGTCAAACCGCAAGTGAAGCTGACAATCCGTGCTGAGATCCAGTTGGTATCAGGATCTGAAAGCCATGCTGACGATCGATTGCGTCAGTTTTTAAGTGTTCTCAACTAGCGACTTTCAGCACAGGTGAGAGAATGACTGCGAATTCCCGCATGCGAGCCCAGGCTATGTTGCTGTGTGGCGCGGCCGTCGGCGCGCTCGTCGCCGGGCCGGCGCTGGCGCAGCAGGCGGCCGTGCAACTGGAAGAGCTCAGGGTCGAGGGGAAGGACGACCCGTCGCCCACCGGACCGGTGGAGGGCTATGTCGCCGAGAACACCATCACCGGCTCGAAGACCGACACCCCCCTCATCGAGATCCCGCAGTCGGTCTCGGTGGTGACGCGCGACCAGATGGACGACCGGGCGGTGCAGAATGTCGGCCAGGCGCTCGACTATTCGGTCGGCGTGCTGGGCCAGCCGTTCGGCACCGATCCGCGCTTCGACGCCCCGCTCTTGCGCGGCTTCGACGCCGCCAACAGCCAGTATCTCAACGGCCTGAAGCTGATGCGCGAGCTCGGCGCGGTCTCCATCGAGCCCTACGGCCTCGAGCGCATCGACGTGCTGCTCGGCCCGGCCTCGGTGCTCTACGGCCAGGGCAATCCCGGCGGCCTCATCGACATGATCAGCAAGCGGCCCACCTTCACCAATTTCGGCGAGGTGCAGGGACAGATCGGCTCGTTCGACCGCTATGTGGGCGCGTTCGACATCGGCGGCGTGGTCGGCACCGATTTCGCCTACCGCCTCACCGGCCTCGCCCGCGATTCGGGCATGCAGACCGACTTCCTGAACGACAACCGCCTGTTCTTCGCCCCGGCGGTCACCTGGAAGGGTGCCGACACCTCGCTCACCATCCTCGCCAACGTGCAGTATGACGAGGTGGGCTCGCCGGTGGGCATGCCGGTGGAATACACCGTCGGCCCCTACCGCAATCTGCTCTCCACCAACCTGTTCGTCGGCGATCCCAGCTACGATTCCTCGAGCCGCACCCTGGCGAGCATCGGCTACGAGTTCCAGCACCGCTTCAACGACGTGTGGCAGGTGCGCCAGAACGGGCGCTATCTGAGCCTCGATTGGGACTACAGCAACCTCTATTACAGCAGCCTCAGCGCCACCAACCCGACGATCGCCAACCGCGGCTCCTCCAACAACAGCGAGAACCAGGGCACCTTCACCCTCGACACCCAGATCCAGGGCGATTTCCACACCGGGGCGCTCTCCCACAAGCTCTTGATGGGCCTCGACTACCGCCATTTCACCCAGGACGACCTGACCGAGTTCGGCCTCGCCCCGCCCATCAGCCTGCTGGCGCCGACCTATGGCCCGATCAATCCCGGCACGCCCTGGTACACCTCGGCGGTGAACGGCACGCTGTCCCAGACCGGCCTCTACGCCCAGGACCAGGTGCGCTACGGCAAGTGGCTGCTCACCGCCGGCCTCAGGCACGACTGGGCCAGCATCGATTCCACCACCGACACCAATTTCGGCGACACGGTCCAGGACCAGAACGACGCCGCCACCACCGGCCGCATCGGCCTCACCTATCTGTTCGCCAACGGCCTCGCGCCCTATGCGAGCTATTCCACCTCGTTCGAGCCGGTGATCGGCAACATGCCGGCCGTGCTCGGCGGCGCCGCCTTCAAGCCGACCACCGGCGAACAGTACGAACTGGGCGTGAAGTACCAGCCGGTGGGCTGGAACGCCTTCTTCACCGCCGCTTTGTACGACATCCGCCAGCAGAACGTGCTCTCGAACGAGCTGATCGGCGGCATCAACTACCAGACCCAGATCGGCGCGGTGGAGGTGAAGGGCCTCGAGCTCAGCGCCACCATGAGCCTGTCGGAAGGCTGGCGCGTGCTCGCCAACTACACCTACATGAACGCCGAGATCACCGAAGGCGAATATGCCGGCAACCGGCCCGCCAACGTGCCCGACAACATGGCCAATGTCTGGCTCCAATACACCTTCAAGAGCGGCACGCTGAGCGGGCTCGGCATCGCCGGCGGCGTGCGCTACGTGGGTTCGCGCTACGCGCTCGACGACAATTCCATCTTCCTCGACGCCAACACCCTGTTCGACGCCGCTTTGTCCTACGAGAAGGGCCCCTACAAGGCGCAGATCAACGTGAACAACATCGCCAACGAGACCTACGTCGCCAGTTGCGGCTTCTTCGGCTGCTATTACGGCAACGGCCGCACCGTGGTCGGCCAGCTCAGCTACCGATGGTAGCGGCCGCCGAAGCGGCGCTGTGGCGGCTCGACGGGGTCGGCGTCGACGCCGGCGGCCGGCAGATCCTTGAGCCGCTGACGCTGACGCTGGACGCCGGCAAGGTCTACGGGCTCATCGGACCGAACGGCTCCGGCAAGAGCACGCTCATGAAGGTGCTCGCGCGCCAGCTGGCGCCGAGCGCCGGCGCGGCCCGCTTCGAGGGGGTGGAGCTGGCGCGCTGGCGCGGCCGCGCCTTCGCCCGCAAGGTCGCCTACATGCCCCAGGCGACGCCGTCGACCGACGGCATGAGCGTGCGCGAGCTGGTGGCGCTCGGCCGCTATCCCTGGCACGGCGCACTCGGGCGCTTCGGCGCCGCCGACGCGGCGGCGGTGGCGGCGGCGATCCGGCGCACCGGGCTCGAGCGGCTCGAGGACCGGCAGGTGGACACCCTCTCCGGCGGCGAGCGCCAGCGCGCCTGGCTCGCTTTGATGCTGGCGCAGCTGAAGCAGGAGGGCGGCGGCCCGCGCTGCCTGCTGCTCGACGAACCCACCTCCGCCCTCGACGTGGCGCACCAGATGGAGGTGCTCGCCATCGTGCGCGCGCTCGCCGGTGAGGGAGCCGGCATGACCGTGATCGTGGTGCTGCACGACATCAACCTTGCCGCCCGCATCTGCGACCGGCTGGTGGCGCTGCGCGCCGGCCGGCTCCAGGCCGAGGGGCCGGCGCCCGAGATGATGCGGCCCGACACCCTGCGGGCGATCTACGACGTCGACATGGGCATCGTGCCCCACCCCGTGAGCGGTGAGCCCATGGGGTTCGTGCTGTGAGGCGCCTGTCGCGCCGGGCGGTTCTCGCCGCCGCCGCGGCGCTGCTCGCCGCCCGCCCGGCCGGGGCCGCGGCGCCGCGCGTCGCGACCCTCGACTGGGCGCTCCTCGAAACCCTGCTCGCC
Source organism: Xanthobacter luteus (assembly GCF_040049235.1). NCBI lineage: Bacteria > Pseudomonadati > Pseudomonadota > Alphaproteobacteria > Hyphomicrobiales > Xanthobacteraceae > Xanthobacter > Xanthobacter luteus. Next base: position 500,948 of record NZ_JBDZDO010000002.1, on the reverse strand, counting down.
ATGGACGTGACCCCGGTGGCGGCGGCCGAGCTGGTGCTGTTCGCGCGGGTGGCGGTCGAGCCGCCGGTACCGGCGAACGTCGTCGACCTCGGGCTGCGCGGCATGCCCAATTTCGAGGCCCTGCGCCGCGCCGCGCCGGACCTGATCTTCAACTCGGCCTATTATGTCGCCTCCGAGCCCAAGCTGCGCCTGATCGCGCCGGTGGAGACCCTCTCCATCTATGCGCGCGGCGAGCCGCCGTTCGCGCGCGCCGCCGACGCTGCAGCGCGGGTCGCCGCGGCGACCGGCCGGCCCGACGCCGCCGCCGCCCTGATCACCGCGACCGAGGACACGCTCGCCGGCTGCCGCGCCGCGCTCGCCGGCCGGCCGGCGCGCCCGCTGCTGGTCATCAATCTCGGCGACGCCCGCCATTTCCGGGTGTTCGGCCGCGACAGCATGTTCGGCGAGGTGCTGGCCCGCCTCGGCCTCGCCAATGCCTGGACCGCCGCCACCTCCTATGCCGCCTCCGCCCCGGTGGGGCTGGAGGCGCTGGCGCGCTTCGCCGACGCCGAGCTGGTGATCCTGCCGCCGGTGCCGCCCGACGCGCGCCGCATCCTGCCGCAGAGCGCCATCTGGCGCGCGCTGCCGAGCGTGCGCGAGCAGCGGGTGGTGGTGCTCGGCTCCATGAACCCGTTCGGCGGCCTGCCCACCGCCATGCGCTTTTCCCGGCTGCTGACGCAGGCGCTCACCCATCCCGCGGAGGCGCGCTTTGGCTGACGTGACGCTGCCGCGGGAGGGCTCCGGTCCGCGCCTGTCCGTGTGGTTCGCCCTCGGCGCGCTGGCGCTGGCGCTGTTCGCGGTCGGCGTGCTGCGCCGACCGGAGATCGCCGGCGACCCGGAGACCGTGCGCCGGCTTAACGCCGCCTTGCTGTGGCAGAGCCTGCTGCCGCGCGCCGCCACCGCTTTGCTGGCGGGCGCGGCCCTGGGCCTGGCGGGCGCGCTGCTGCAGCGGCTGCTGCGCAACCCCATCGCCGATCCCTCCACCATCGGCATCGCCTCCGGCGCGCAGCTGGCGCTGACGCTTTCGCTCGCCTTCGCCCCCGGCCTGCTCGCCGTCTCCCGCGAGGCGGTCGCCTTCGCCGGCGGCGCGGGCGCGGTGGCGCTGGTCCTGGCGCTCGCCTGGCGGCGCGGGCTCGATCCCGTCACCGTGGTGGTGGCGGGCATGACGGTGGCGCTGATGGCGGCGGCGGCGAGCGCCGCGGTGGTGCTGGCGCGCGGCGAATACGTGCTCTCGGTCTATATCTGGGGCGCGGGATCGCTGCACCAGCAGAACTGGAACAGCGCCGTCACCATCGGCATCCGGCTGGCGCTCGGCGGCGCGGCGGCGGTGCTGCTGCTGCGGCCGCTCGCGATGCTGGCGCTCGACGATCAGGGCGCCCGCAGCCTCGGCGTGGCGCTGCCCGCCGTGCGCGCTTTGGTGATCGGCCTCGCGGTGTGGCTGGCGGCGAGCGTGATCGCCGAGGTGGGCCTCATCGGCTTCGTCGGTCTTGCGGCGCCCGCGTTCGCGCGGCTCTCCGGCGCCCGCACCCCGGCCGAGATGCTGTGGCGCGCGCCGCTCATCGGCGCTTTGCTGCTGAGCCTCGCCGACGGGCTGGTGCTCGCCACCGCGACCGGCTCGGGCGACCTCGTGCCCACCGGCGCCATGGTGGGCCTGCTGGGCGGGCCGCTGCTGCTGTGGCTGCTGCCGAAGGTGCGGCCGACCACGCCCCCCGCCCCGCGCGCCGGCGCGGTGCGGCGCCGCGCGCGGCCCGGCCGCGCAATGGCCTTCGTCGCCGGCGGCGCGCTGCTCCTCGCCGGACTGGCGCTGACGCTCGGACCGGGACCGGACGGCTGGTCGCTCGCCACCGGCGCGCTGTTCGCCGACCTCTTGCCGTTCCGCGCCCCGCGGGTCGCGGCGGCGGCCTGCGCGGGGGCCCTCCTGGGCGCCGCCGGGGCGCTGATGCAGCGCCTCACCGGCAACCCGCTCGCCGGCCCCGAAGTGCTGGGGGTCGGCGCCGGCGCGGGGGTGGGCATCGCCGCCGCCCTCATCCTCTTCGACATGCCCGGCCGGGGCACGCAGATGGCGGCGAGCGCCCTCGGCGCGCTTATCGCCATGGCCTTCATCCTCGCCATGGGATTGCGCACCGCCTTCGGGCCGGAGCGCATGCTGCTCGCCGGCGTCGCGCTCGGCGCCACCTGCCTCGCCATCCTCTCCGCGGTGTTCGCGGCCGGCGGCTGGAACACCTTCCTGCTGCTCACCTGGATGTCGGGCTCCACCGACCGGGTGGACGCGCCCGAGGCGCTCGTGCTGGCGCTCGCGACGCTGATCCTGCTCATGCCGCTGCCCTGGCTCGGGCGCTGGATCGCCATCCTGCCGCTCGGCGCGCCGGTGAGCGCGAGCCTCGGCGTGCCGGTGGCGGCGAGCCGGCTCGCGCTCGCGCTGCTCGCCGCCCTCATGACGGCGGTCGCCGCCTTCTTCGTCGGCCCGCTCAGCCTCGTCGGGCTGCTGGCGCCGCATCTGGCGCTGCGCCTCGGGCTTGCCGGGGCGCGTCTGTTCCCCTTCGCCGCCGCGCTGCTGGGCGCCGGCCTGCTGGTGCTCGCCGATTTCCTCGGGCGCACGCTCGCTTATCCCTATCAGATCCCGGTCGGCTTCTTCGCCGCTTTGGTGGGCGGGCCGTATCTGATCTGGCTGCTCCAGCGCCGGAGCGAACGCCATGGCTGAGCTCATGGAGGCCGAGGCCCGCGTGCCCCTCACCGATCCCGAGGCCGCGCTCGCCGCCCTCGCCGATCGCTTCGCCGGCGACGCCGAGGTGGTGCGCACGGCGGCCGGCGCCGTGGTGGCGAGCCCGCGCTTCGGCCGGCTGTCGCTGGCGACCAAAAGCGGCGTGCTGGTGATCGCCTGCGCCTGCCCGACCGCGAGCGCGCTCGCTTACGCCAAGATGGCGACCGCCGACGCGCTCGCGCGCATCCCCGGCGCGGCCCCCGCTTTCGCCTGGACCGGGGCCGGCGCCGGCGGCGGCGCGCCGGCCTTCTTCCGCGAGCTCGCGGTGGTGCGCGCGCATCCGGTGACGCCGCGCATGCGCCGGGTGGTGCTGGCGGGTGACGCCGCCCATTTCGACGCCGCAGCGCTCCATGTCCGGGTGCTGATCCCGCCGCCAGGGCGCGCGCCGGTGTGGCCGCGCGCGGACGCCATGGGCCGCCTGGTCTGGCCGCAGGGCGCGGATGCTTTGGTGCCGCGCGTCTACACGGTTCGCGCCGTGGACCGCGCGCGCGGCGAGATCGCCATCGACGTCGCCTTGCACGACGGCGCGGCGACGCCCGGCGCCGACTGGGCGCGCAACGCCCGGCCGGGCGCGCGGGTCGGCCTGCTCGGTCCGGGCGGCGCGCCGTTCGTGCCGGCGGCCGTCAACCTGTTCGCCGGGGACGAGACCGCCTTGCCCGCCATCGCCCGGATGCTCGAGGCCCTGCCGGCCCGGATCGGCACCGTCCGCGTGGAAGCGCGCTGCGTGATCGAGGTTGCCGACGCGGCCGAGGAGCAGCCCTTGCGCTCGCCGGCCGCGCTCGCGGTCCGCTGGCTCCACCGCGGCGGCGCCCCGGCCGGGACCACGGACCTGATCGAGGCGGGGCTGCGCGGCGAGGCCTTCCCCACCGACCGCAGCAAGATGAAGGTCTTCGCCGGCTGCGAGCAGGCGCTCGCGCGGCGCCTGCGCACCCACCTGCTCCAGGACCGCGGCCTGCACAAGAGCCAGATCGCCGTCGCCGCCTACTGGCGCCGTGGCCATGAAGGCGTAGATATCAGCGATTGACAGCGAGCCCTTTCAGAGCCAGCCATGCTACGCCAGTTCTTTTCTTATTATGCGCCTTACAAAGGCTTGTTCCTGCTGGATTTTTCCTGCGCGATCCTGGCCGGGCTGCTGGAGCTCGGCTTCCCCATCGCGGTCAAGGCGTTCGTCGACCATCTGCTGCCGGCGCAGGACTGGAGCCTGATCCTGCTCGCCTCGCTCGGCCTGCTCGTGATCTACCTGGTGAACACCGGCCTGATGGCGGTGGTGACCTATTGGGGCCACATGCTCGGCATCAACATCGAGACCGAGATGCGCCGACGCGCCTTCGACCACGTGCAGAAGCTCAGCTTCTCCTTCTTCGACAACCACAAGACCGGGCACCTGGTGGCGCGCCTCACCAAGAATCTCGAGGAGGTGGGCGAGATCGCCCATCACGGGCCCGAGGACGTGTTCCTGGCGGTGATGACCTTCATCGGCGCCTTCCTGCTGATGCTGTGGGTGAACGTGCCGCTCGCGCTGATCACCGGCGCGATCGTGCCGGCGGTGGCGTTCGCGACCACCCATTACGGGCGCGCCATGACCGAGAACTTCCGCGCCTTGTTCGGCCGCGTCGGCGCCTTCAACGCCCGGATCGAGGAGAATGTGGGCGGCATAAGGGTAGTCCAGGCGTTCGCCAACGAGGACCATGAGCGGGCCTTGTTCGCCCTCGACAACGGCCGCTATCGCGAGACCAAGCTCGCCGCCTACCGGCTGATGGCCGCCAACATGTCGCTCGGCTATGTGGGCATGCGCCTCACCCAGCTGGCGGTGATGCTGGCGGGCACCTGGTTCGTGATCCACGGCGAGCTCACCAATGGCGGCTTCGTCGGCTTCCTGCTGCTGGTCGCGGTGTTCTTCCGGCCGCTGGAGAAGATCGCGGCGGTGGTGGAAATCTATCCCAAGGGGATCGCCGGCTTCCGCTCCTATCTCGAATTCCTCGCCACCGAGCCCGACATCACCGACCGGCCCGGCGCCCTGGTGCTGGACAAGGTGCGCGGCGCGGTGCGCTACGCGGACGTGGGCTTCGGCTACACGGCGGAAAAACCGGTGCTGCGCGGCCTGTCGCTGTCCATCGCCCCAGGGGAAACGGTGGCCTTCGTCGGCCCTTCCGGCGCCGGCAAGACCACCATCTGCGCCCTGCTGCCGCGCTTCTACGAGGTCGGCGCCGGGCGCATCACCATCGACGGGCACGACATCCGCGACGTGACGCTCGCCTCGCTCCGGCGCGCCATCGGCATCGTCCAGCAGGACGTGTTCCTGTTCGCCGGAACCATCAGGGACAACATCGCCTATGGCCGGCTCGGCGCCTCCGACGCCGAGATCCTGGACGCCGCGCGGAAGGCACGCCTCGATGACATGATCGCCGGCCTGCCGCTCGGCCTCGACACGGCGGTGGGCGAGCGCGGCGTGAAGCTGTCCGGCGGGCAGAAGCAGCGCCTCGCCATCGCCCGGATGTTCCTCAAGGACCCGCCGATCCTGATCCTCGACGAGGCCACCTCCGCGCTCGACAGCGAGACCGAGCGCGAGATCCAGCTGGCGCTGGCCGCGCTGTCGCGCGGCCGCACCACTTTGGTGATCGCCCACCGCCTGTCGACGGTGCGCAACGCCGACCGCATCATCGTCGTGACGCGCGAGGGTGTGAGCGAGGAAGGCGCCCATGACGAGCTGCTGGAGGCCGGCGGCCTCTATTCGCGCCTGGTGCGGACCCAGTCGGCCCTGTGAGGCGCCGGCCCGCGCGGCGCGCCGGGCCGGCGCCTTCTCAGTGCTTGTGGCCGCTGGCGCCGGCGCCCACCGCCTCGACCTTGTACTGGACCTTCACCGTGCCCGCCTTCTCGAAGGTCAGCGTGCCGTCGACCAGCGTGCCCTCCTTGAGCGGCTGCTTCAGGTCCATGAACATGATGTGGTAGCCGCCCGGCTTGAACGCGACGGTGCCCCCGGCGGGAATCGCCAGGCCGTCGGCCAGCGGACGCATGGTCATGACGCCATCCTTCATCGCCATCTCGTGGATCTCGACCCGGCCCGCGAACGGCGCCGTGGCGGACACCAGCCGGTCCGCGGCGCCGGCATTCTTGAGCACCAGATAGCCCGCGGCGACCTTGGCGCCGCCCGGCGTCGCGCGGGACCAGGGATGCTCGATCTCGATGCTGCCGGCCTTGAACTCGTGCGCCGTCGCCATGGGCGCGGCGAGCGCCGCCGCCCCCACCGCGGCGGCGGCCGCAACCATGAGACCACGCCGGGATACGAAGACCTTGAACATGGGACACTCCTTCAGTGGACGCTCCTCGCCAGACGTCGGCGGAGCAGGAGCGCTCGCCTCTCGGTCTGGCAAGACTTTGATGCCCGGCGACCAACGCCCCGCGTCGTGCGCCATCGAGGCAATCTTTCGTGATGCGCGCGCGTGACGCGGCTGCCGGCGCCATCCGGCTCACAGCGCCTGGGCGCGGGCGAAGGCGGCGGTGCCGGTGCGGCGCGCCTGAACGATGAAATCCGCCATCATGGCGTCGAGGATCGCCTTGACCTCGGCGGGCGCGCGCTCCGGCGTGCCGGCATCGAAGGGCGGTTCGGGGGCGTATTCGGCCAGCAGCTGCACGCCTTCCGCATAGGTGCGGTCGCGCAGCGCGCCGACCAGCGCCAGGCCGAAATCGATGCCGGCGGTGACGCCGCCGCCGGTGATCCGGTTGCGGTCGCGCACCATGCGCCCCGGGGCGGGCTCGGCGCCGAACACCGGCAGAAGCGGCTTGGTCATCCAGTGCGAGGTCGCCTTGTAGCCCTCAAGCAGCCCCGCCGCCCCGAGCAGCAGCGAGCCGGTGCATACCGAGGTGACGAATTTCGCCCGCGCCCCGCGTGCCTTCAGGAAGCGCAGGGTGGCGTCGTCCTCCATGGCGGCGAGCGTGCCGAGGGTGCCGCCGGGCACGCACAGGATGTCGAGATCGGCCGGACAGTCCTCGAAACTGGCGGACGGCGTGAAGACGAGCCCGGTGTCGCTCGCGACCGGGTCCCTGGTCTTCGCCACCACATGCGTGGTCGCCCCCATGAGGCTGGTGAGCATGTAATGCGGCCCCACCATGTCGAGGGCGGTGAACCGGGGATAGATCAGGAAGGCGATGTTCTCGGCCCCCATCCAGTGGGCCGGCATGGCGGACAGGTCGTGCGCCGCCGCGGCGGCAGGGGCGGCGGCGGGATCGAGGGCGCCGGGCGCCTGCGCCAGAACGGCCCCGGCCGCCAGCGGGCCGAGGAGCGGGCTTGCGAGCCCCGCGAGCGCGAGGTCGCGCCGCGAGAGGAGCGGGGGAATTGGCATTTCGCGCCTCACCGGAAGGTCCAGGCGACCTTGCCGTAGACGCCGCGCGCCTCGCCGGGCGCGACGCGGCCGCCATAATAGTTGTAGGGCACGAAATAGTCCTCGCCGGTCAGGTTCTTGGCCGTCAGCTGGGCTTTGAAGTTCTCGGTCTCGTAGGCGATCTTGGCGTCGATGGTGAAATAGGCCGAGGTCTCGTAGAGGTTGGCGAGGTCCACATAGGCGCCCGAGGCGGCATAGAGGCCGGCGCCGACGCTCCAGCCCTTGGCCACCGCCGGATCGAACTTGTAGTTCACCCAGAGCCGGCCGGAATTCGGCGGCACGATGTTGAGCTGGCTGCCCGCCGGGGCGACGCCGGGAATGTCGTTGACCAGCACCGCGTCCACATAGGCGTAGTTCGCCAGCACCTGCCAATTGGCGTTCGGCTGCCACAGCAGGTCCGCCTCGAAGCCGCGCGAGCGCTGCTCGCCGATCGCCTCGGAGGCGAGGCCGGTGAACACCGGCACGCCGGTGCGGTTGATCTCGAACACCGCCATGGAACCGGTCAGGCCGTAGCCGAGGTCGAACTTGACGCCCGCTTCCGTCTGCTCGGAATGCTCGGGCTTGGGCGGGCCGAGATAGATGGTGAACGGGTTCGCCTTCAGCCCTTGCGAATAGCTGGCATAGAGCGAGACGCCCTCGAGCACGTCCACCACCGCGCCGATGCGCGGCAGCGCCTGCGTGGTGTCGAGGGTTGAGGAGGACTGGAAGGCCGGCGATACGCTCTCGATGCGCATGTTGGCGAGCCTGAGGCCGGCCAGCAGATGCAGCCGGTCCCACGCCGTGGTCTGGAGCTGCACGTAAGCGCCGGCGGTCGCGTAGACGTTCTGCGCGTCGGAGATGACGTTGGCATTGCCCAGGCCCGGCCCCGGCTCGACATAGGGCGGATAGATGGGCGCCAGGAAGTTCACCGGCGGGCGCAGGAACAGGTCGAGCAGGCTGCCATACATGTAGCCGTCGTCGGAGACGCGGCTGTAGTCGGCGCCGAACAGCAGCTTGTTCTTGGTGGGGCCGACAGTGAACTCGGCGAGCGCGTTGGCGACCACCGTCGCCTCCTGCTGCTCCTGGTAGAGCGACACGTTGATCATGTTCCAGTAGGCCGGCGGGAAGCTCGGCGCGTTGCCGGTGAAATCGACCCCCGACAGGCTCGCCCCGACGAAGTTCTGCGCCAGCTCCTTGAACTGGGTGTTGGAGATGCGCGCCTGGATGCTGGTGGACCAGATCTCGTTGATCTGGTGCTCGAAGTTCGCCGTGACGCTCGCCACCCGCGAATAGGAGTCCGGCAGGCTGGCGGGGCCGATGAACATGTTCGGGTTCAGCCGGAACGCGCCGGTGACGGTGCCGGTGGCTGGCAGCCCCTGATAGTCCTGCTGCTCCCAGCTGGTGAAGCGGCCCTGGATGGTCAAGGTGGTGTCGGACTTGTTGGTGAAGGTGATCGTCGGGTTCAGCGAATAGCGGTCGGTATCCAGCACGTCGATGAAGGAGCCGGCCGAGGTGTATTCGCCGGTGAAGCGGAACAGCACGGTGCCGTCCTGGGTGAGCGGCGTGTTCACATCGAAATAGGGCTGCAGATACCGGTAGCTGCCGAAGGTGAAGCCGAGCTCGGCGAAGGCCTTCTCGGTGGGCAGCTTGGAGACCAGGTTGATGACGCCGCCGAGCGGCGCCCCGGTGCCGCCGCCGTACAGGATGGCGTTCGGCCCCTTGAGCACCTCGATGCGCTCGACATTGACGAGCGAATCCCGGTCGCCGCCATTGTAGAAAGTGGTGAGCCCGTCCACCCAGTATTCCGCCGGGAAGCCGCGGATATAGGCCGTGTTGTAGGCCGGGGTCTGGACCGGGTTGGTGCCCTGGGTGGCGCTGACGTTGCGCACCGCCTCGGCGACCGAGAGGTCGTCCTGGGCGTCGATGACCGAGCGCGGAACGACCTGGATCGACTGCGGGATCTGCTCGATCGGGGTGTTGGTGCGGGTGGCGCTCGCCGCGGTCAGCGCACGGTAGCCCTGGACCGGGCCGGCGGTGGTCTGTTCCACCGGCGGGCCCTGGGCGGCGCCCTCGGCGGGGGTGGATTCGGGCTGGACGACGAGGGTCGGAAGCGGGGTCGGCGACTGCGCGGAGGCGGCCTGCGCCATCGCGATCAGCGATGCCGAGGCGGCCCAGACGAGCCGAGGCACGCGGGGCATGGAACTTCTCCTGAAGGCGGAACGGGGTCGGTGACGTGGGGTCCGTTACGCGCTCAAAGGAGGTCCTTGGGACGTGCGGGGGTCGTGCCGGGCGGGGTCGTGCCGAGCCGCGTCCGCGCGCGGCGGCACGCCCGCGCGGGTGCGATGGAAGGCGGGCTCCGCCGCCGCGGCGGCGCGCTCGGGAAGCGGCGGCGTCAGCGCCGCGAGGGCGCAGACGGCGCACACGGCAAGATGCGCCGGGCGGCCCTTCTCGGCGCCGCCGGATGGCGCGCCGTCCGCACTCGCAAGGCACAGCGTTTCGCCGGCGGGGTCCGCGAACGCCATGCGCTCGGCGAGGGCCCCTGCGAACACGAGCTGGAACACGAGCGCATAGGCGAGCGCGACGCCGACCGCGCCCCGCATCCATCCCCAGTGCCGTTGCCGCCCCCGGCTGCCCACGCCCGCCCGCCCTGGTTGGTCTTGTCGATTAACCAAAGACTAACGTGAGATCAGGCCCCTGTCACGCCGTCGCCTGCGGCCTGCGCCCGTGCCTGTCACGCGACGGCGGGCGGGCGGTTGTAGCCGGGCGGCAGGGTGCGCTCGAAGGCGCAGGCCGCGCGCACCACGTCGTCTTCGCAATAGGAGCGGCCGACGATCTGCAGGCCGATGGGCATGCCGGCCGCAGACAGGCCCGCGCACACCGCCCCGGCCGGCTGGCCCGTGAGGTTGAAGGGATAGGTGTAGAACACCCAGGACACGAGGTTGCGGTCCTCCAGCCCCTCGGGAAGGTCGCGCCCGGCGGCGAGCGCGCTCACCGGCAGCACCGGCGAGATCAGCAGATCATAGGTCTCGAAGAACTGCCGCATCTTCTCGCGCAAGGCGTAGCGCTCGAACACGCTGGCATAATAAGAGCGCATTTCCTGCGAGAGCGCCGGCATGAGGATGTCGGCCACCGCGGGGTCCAGCAGGTCCCGCTGGTTCTCCAGCACGCCGCGCAGGCGCGTGCCGACCCCGGCATAGAATTCGGCGGTCCACAGATCGGCGGGATCGGTGTCGAACACCTGGTCCACGAGGTCCACCCGGCAGCCCAGCGCCGCGAACGTTTCGGCCGCCCGGTCGGTGGCCGCCACCACCTCCGCCTCCGGGCGGGCGTAGCCGAAGGTCGGGCTGTAGGCGATGCGCATCCCCGCCACCGCGGCCCGCGCCGCGCCCATCACGTCCGGCACCGGGCCGGCGACGCCGAACGGGTCACGCCGGTCGTGCCCGGCGACGGCGCTGAACAGCAGCGCCGCATCCTCCATGGAGCGGGCGATGGGGCCCACATGGGCGAGCGTCGGCGTCGCCGAGGTGGGCCACACGGGCACCCGGCCGAACTGGCCCTTGAGGCCGGACAATCCGGAGAAGGCGCAGGGAATGCGGATCGAGCCGCCGCCGTCGGTGCCGAGCGCGAACGGCGTGATGCCGGCGGCGACCGAGGCCGCCGCGCCGGCGCTGGAGCCGCCCGGCGTCATGGCGAGGTTCCAGGGATTGCGGGTGATGCCGGTGAGCGGGCTGTCGCCGATGGGCTTGCAGCCGAACTCGCTGGTGGTGGTCTTGCCGATCAGGATCGCGCCCGCCGCCTTCGCCCGCTCCACCGCCGGGGCGTCCACCTCGGCGACGTTGTCGGCCATGGCGCGCGAGCCGGAGGCATAGCGCACCCCCTTCACCGCCATCAGGTCCTTGGCGGAGAAGGGCAAACCGTGCAGCAGGCCGAGCGGCGCGCCGGCCATCACCGCGTCCTCGGCGATGCGGGCGGCGGCCATCGCCTGCTCCTCCAGAATCACGAAGAAGGCGTTGAGGCTGTCCTGCGTCCCGGCCGCCCGGTCGAGCGCGCGGCGCGTCAGCTCCACCGGGGAGACCTCGCGCCGCGCCACGAGGGCGCGCAGGGCGACGGCGCTCATGGTGTCGAACTCGGCGGACATGGCTTTCTCCCGGGAGCGGCGCCGGACGGCCGGCAGAGGCCGTCCGGCGCTCCCACACGTCTCGGTCAGGGCTTGAGACGTATTCGTCAGTTCAGGATGGCGAAGGCGCGCACCGGCGAGCCGGAGCCGCCCTTGAACTTCAGCGGCGCGCCGAAGAACTGGAACTCGCCCTTGCCGATCAGCTCCTCGAGATTCACCAGCCACTCCCAGTGACTCATGCCGAGCTCGCGGCACAAACGGTGCTGGGCGAAGATGTTGTCGGTGGGCTTGTCGGTGGAGGGCCCCTCGACGCCGTGCATCTTCGAGCCGCGCGCGTGCAGCCACTTGGTGGCCTCCACCGTGAGCAGCGGGTTCTTCCACACCGAATCGAGGGTGGGGTAGTTGCGGGCGTGGAAGCCGGTGCACAGCAGCACGATGTGGCCGTCCACCTTCACGCCGGCGGCGGCCTCGGCCTTGTCCATGTCCTCGGCGGTGATGTCGCCGAGGTCCGGGATGTGGCGCAGGTCGAAGCACACCGCCTTGCCCATGAACAGATCGAGCGGCATCTCGTCGATGGGCGCGCCGTCGGGCTTCACGTGGCGGAACGCGTCCACGTGGGTGCCCACATGATCGAGCATGGCGATGAAGTTGGTCTGGAAGGTCATGGCGTCGCCCTCCACACCGAGGCCGAACGCCTTCGAGCTCTCATGGCTCAGATGGGTGGTGATGACCGGCCGCTGGAACAGCTTGTGGGCCGGCATGTTGTCTTCGATGAGAAGGCTCAGATCGATGATTTTGGACATGACGTCTCCTTGACGTTTCTACACTTTTGCTGGGAACGGGTCGGATCAGGCCGCCGGCTTCTTCTTGCCGAGAAACGCCTCCATCACCTCCGGGTCGCGCGCCAGCGCCGCGCTCGGCCCCTGCCGCGCCACCCGGCCGTTGGCGATCACGTAGGCATGGTCGGCGATGGCGAGGGCGTAGGCGGCGAGCTGCTCCACCAGGAGGATGGTGAGCCCGGCCTTGTTGAGGTCGGCGAGCACGCGCATGAGCTGGTCAACGATCTTGGGCGCCAGGCCGAGCGAGAGCTCGTCGATGACGAGCAGCTCCGGCTCGGCCATCAGGCCGCGGGCGATGGCGAGCATCTGCTGCTCGCCGCCGGACATGGAGCCGGCCTGCTGGGCGAGGCGCTCCTTGAGGCGCGGGAACAGCTCCAGCACCTTCTCCAGGGTCTGCTTCGCCCGCGCGCCCTTGAGCCCGCCATGGACATAGGCGCCGAGGGTGAGGTTGTCCTCCACGCTCAGGTCGGGGAAGATCATCCGCCCCTCGGGCACCATGACGAGGCCGCGCGCCACCTTGGCATAGGCCGGCAGGCGGGTGGTGTCGGCGCCGCGGAACAGCACCTGGCCGCCGGACGGGGCGACGAGGCCGGTGGCGCCCTTCATGGTGGACGACTTGCCGGCGCCGTTGTTGCCGATGACCGCCACCAATTCGCCCCGGCGCACGGTGAGCGAGACGTCACGCACCGCCACCGCCGCGCCGTAGCGCAGCTCCATGGACTTGATGTCGAGCAGGATCTCGGCCTCGCCGGCGGCGGGGACGGGGGTGTCAGGGCGGGTCATGGCGTGGCCTCCGCCGCGTCGGCAGGCTCCAGCGCGGTGCCGAAATAGGCCTCGATGACGCGCGGGTCGTCCTGCACCACGGCCGGCGTGTCGGAGGCGATGATCTGCCCGTAATCAAGGACGGTGACGGTGTCGGCCACCGCCATGATCAGCTCCACATGGTGCTCGATCAGCAGCACCGAGACGCCGAGGCCGGCGATGCGGCGGATCATCTCCTCGAGCGCGTCGATCTCCTGGGTGGTGAGGCCGGCGGCGGGCTCGTCGAGCAGCAGCAAACGCGGCCGCGACGCCAGCGCGCGGGCGATCTCGAGCCGCCGCTGCAGGCCGAAGGGCAGGAAGCGCGCCTCCTCGTTGGCATAATCGTGCAGGTCCACGAAGGCGAGCAGGCCGATGGCGGCGCGCCGGCACTCCTCCTCCTGCCGCCGCATCGCCGGGGTGCGCAGGAGCGCGGCGCCGAGGCCGTAAGCGAGGCGCTGCTGGTAGCCGACCATGACGTTCTCGAGCACCGTCAGCTCGCCGAACAGCTCGGTGTTCTGGAACGTGCGGGCGAGGCCGAGGCGGGCGATCTCGTGCGAGCGCTTGCCGGCGAGCTGGACCCCGTCGATCTCGAACGCGCCTTCGCTCGGCCGGTAGAAGCCGGAGATGGTGTTGACGAAGGTGGACTTGCCGGCGCCGTTCGGGCCGATCAAGGCGTGCACCTCGCCCGGCTTGACGCGCAGCGAAGCCTTGTTGAGCGCGGTGAGGCCGCCGAAGCGCACCGTGAGGTCGCGGGCGACGAGCTCGGAGCGCTGCTCGCGCGCGTCGCGCTTCAGCGTCTCCGCCGCCGGGATGCCCTGCTTGGGGTCGACCGCGCGCGGGCCGGGCCGCAGCCGCTTCAGCCCCAAAGCGAGCGAGCCCATGATGCCGCGCGGCATCACGAACATCACGATCAGCAGCAGCGCGCCGTAGGCGAACTTCTGCCAGACCGCGAACTGCTGCAGGTATTCCGGCAGATAGGTGAGGATATAGGCGCCGAGGAGTGGCCCGAAGGTGGAGGCCGCCCCGCCGAGGATCACCATCAGAAGGAAGCGCACGCTGTCCGAGAAGGTGAAGATGTCGGGCGAGATATAGGAATTGAGGAAGGCGTAGAAGGTGCCGGCGAGCCCCGCCGTCACCGCCGCGGCGACGAAGGCGAGGGTGCGCAGGCCGGTCGCGTCCACGCCCAGCGCGCGGGCGGCGATCTCGCTCTGGGAGACCGCCAGCATCGCCCGGCCGTACCGGGAGATCTTCAGATTGTGCGCGGCGAGGGTGGCGAGGAACAGCACCACCGCCAGCAGGCTGTAATAGGCGTAGCCCGACAGGCGCAGGCCGAACAGGTTCGGCGCCGGGATTGAGGTGATGCCGGTGGTGCCGCCGGTCATGGACTGCCACTCGATGGCGACGTTCTCGACGATCAGGCCGAAGGCGATGGTGACCACCGCCAGATAGACGCCGCGCACCCGGACCGTCGGATAGGCCAGCAGCACGCCGAAGAAGCCGGCGACGACCGCCGCCAGCAGCGCCGCCGAGACCATGTCGAAGCCGAGGCGGATGGCGACGATGGCCCCGGCATAGGCGCCGAGCGCGAACAGGCCCGCCTGACCGAGCGAGACGAGGCCGGTCAGGCCCACCAGCACGTTCAGCCCCACGGCGATGATGCCGTAGATGAGGAACAGCATGAACAGGCGCAGCTCGTACTCGTTGCCGGACGCCAGCGGCACGGCGGCGAGGATCGCCGCGAGCGCGAGGAAGCCGAGGGAGGTGAGGTGCCTCATACCTTCATCACCTCGCGCTTGCCGAACAGGCCCTGCGGGAAGGCGAGCAGCGTCAGGATCATCACCGAGAAGCCGACGATCTCCCGCGCGGCGGTGGAGATGTAGCCCTCGACGAACTTCTCCATGACGCCATAAGCGAGCCCGGTGAGCACCACGCCCGGCGCCGAGGTGATGCCGCCGATGATGGCGACCGCGAAGCCCTTCAGGCCCGGCAGCACGCCCATGGTGGACGAGGCCTGGACCACGGGGGCAACGAGCACGCCGGCGGCGGCGCCGAGCAGGCCGGCGAGGGCGAACGAGAAGGCCACCACCGCATTGACATTGATGCCCATGAGGGCGGCGGCGCTGCCATTGTGGGCGACGGCGCGCATGGCGCGGCCGATCAGCGTGTGGCGCTGGAGCGCGCGCAGCCCCACCATGGCGACGAGCGCCACCAGCGGGATCACCAGCTCCTGCGGATAGACGCCGGCGCCGAGGATCTGGATCGACGAGGCGATGCCGGGCGAAGGCAGCGGCAGGGCATAGCCCTGGGTCTGGATGGTGGCGACGCTCTCCACCATGATGCCGATGGCGATGGTGGTGAGCATCCAGCCCACCGAGCCTTGCTGGCCGAGGAACGGGCGCACCGCCACGCGCTCCAGCACCACGCCGAACACGCCGCCGACCAGCACCGCGGCGAGGCAGGCGAGCGCCAGCGGCAGGCCGGCGGCGAGGAAATAGACCGCCAGCAGGCCGCCGATCATCAGCGTGTCGCCATGGGCGAAGTTCACCGCCTTGGCGGACGACCACATGATGTGGAAGCCGAGCGCCACCAAGGCGTAGATGCCGCCGATGGCGAGGCCCGAGAGAATATATTGCACCACCGTGCTCATGGTGGATGGCCCGTCCGATCAGGGGGTGCCCGCAAGGGGCGACAGATGCAGGCGAAGGGTGGTCGAGCGGCGGGGGACGGGCGCGCCGCCCGTCCCCCGCGCGCTCACTTGTCGTAGGGCGAGCCCTTGAAGGGGATCAGCTTGCCGTCGTGCCACACGGTGAGCAGGTAATAGTTGGGCAGCAAGGCGTCCTGGCGCTCGGGGTCCTTCTTGTCGAAGGCCGGCTTGTAGGGCGCGACCAGGCCGTCGCGGCTCACCTGGTAGAGCGCCGCCTGCACCTTCTTCCAGTCGTAGGCGCCGGCGATCTTGATGGCGTCCGCCAGCAGGTAGACCGCATCGTAGGCGTCGGCGATGCCGGAGGCGGCCTTGATGTCCTTCGGGTCCTTGATGCCGGTCTTGGCCTCGATGGCGGCGAGCACCTTCTTGCCGGTCTCGCTCTGCGCGGTCTGGAACGAATAGGTCTGCATCACCCGCACGCCGTTGGCCATCGGCCCGGCGAGCTCGCCGAGATTTCCGGAGATGCCCCAGGCGCCGATGATGGTGGGCTTCCAGCCCGCTTTGTCCATGGAGCGCAGGATCTGGTTGCCCTCGCGGTCGATGGCCCAGAAGATCGCCACGTCCGCCCCCGCGTCGCGGGCGCGGATGACCTGGGGCGTCATGTCCTGGTCGTTCCAGTTGAAGGTCTCGGCGGCCACCAGTTCCTTGCCCTTGGCGGCGAGCGCGGCCTTCACGTCCGGCAGGGCGCCGTTGCCCCAGCCGGTATTCTCGTAGAAGAAGGCGATCTTGCCGCTCTTCGAGACCTTGAGCGCCTCGTCCACCAGGAAGCGGGCCACCCACTTGTCCTTGGCCGAGATGCGGAACATGAAGTTCGGATCGCGCCCGTTCTCGATCGCCTTGGTGTTGGCCGCCCACACGCCCATGTAGGGGATGCCGATCTCGTGGATCGGGTCCACCTGGGCGAGCGCCACGGTGGAGTGGAAGCCGCCGAGCACGGCGATGCACTTGTCGGCGAGCGCGATGCGGCGGGTGTTGTCGACGCCGCGCGGCGGGGCGCCGGCGTCGTCGTACTGGATCAGCTTGAGCTTCTTGCCGAGCACGCCGCCCGCGGCGTTGATCTCGTCGATGGCGATCTCGGCGCCGAGCTTGATCGCCTGGCCCGAGAACGCGGCCGGGCCGGTGACGGCCACGGAATTGCCGATGCAGGGCTCCTGCTGGGCGAGGGCGCCGGTGGCCGACAGGCCGAGCGCCAGCGTTGCAGCCAGGAGCCGGCTGCGCAACATATTCTCTGGAAGCATGTTTTGTTTCTCCTGTCGTCTACAGGATGAGTTGGGTGAGAACACCCGAAATCACGTGCAGGGAAAGCTAGAAGGACGGCGCGACGATCGACAAAGATTAATTTCCAATCAGAGCTATCGGAAACGCCTATGAAACTAGACAATAGGCAATACCAATTGTACGTCGACCGCATTAACATATTGAAAATTATGAAATTTATCCCATTGAATGCCCATAGTTTAGGCATATGACGCCTTATCATGCAGTTTGACAATCGCTCGGGATCCGGCGAACGTTCTTCGCCGGAAGGACGGGTCATGGAAATTCGGCAGCTCAAATACTTCGTTCAGATCGCCGAGAGCGGGAATTTCTCGCGCGCCGCCGAGATCCTCCGGGTGGCCCAGCCCTCCCTCAGCCAGCAGATGAAGAACCTCGAGGAGGAGCTCGGGGTGGACCTGCTGCTGCGCCACGCCCGCGGCGTCACCCCCACCGAGCTCGGCCAGCAGCTCTACGACCACGCCCGCCGCATCCTCCAGGAGGTGGACCGGGCCAAGGACGTGGTGCGCTCCCGCTCGCGCAATCCCTCGGGGAAGGTCTCGGTGGGCCTGCCCACCTCCGCCTGCCGCGGGCTCGGCCTGCCGCTGATCTCGGCGCTGGCCGAGCGCCAGCCCCACATCACGCTGCATGTGGTGGAGGCCATGACCGGCTATCTGGACGACTTCCTCCAGCACGGCCGGCTCGATGTCGCTCTGCTCTACGACCACAAGGCGTTCGAGCACGTGGCCTGGACCGAGATGATGGTGGAGGACCTGATGCTGTTCGTGCCGCCGGGCCACCCGCTGGCGCGGGCGAAGGCGGTGCCGTTCCGCGAGATGTTCGATCTGCCCGTGGTGCTGCCCGGCGCGCCCAACGTCATGCGCACGGTGATCGAGCAGTTCGCCGCGCGCCACGACGTGGTGCCCGCCGCCATGGCGTGCGACAGCCTGCCCACCATCTCGCGCCTGGTGCGCTCGGGCCGCGCGCTCGGCGTGATGCCCCACTTCGCCTTTCTCGACGAGATGGCGCGCGGCGAGATGGTGGCGGTGCCGATCGTCGACCCGACGCCCTCCTGGCGGCTCTCCGTGGTGGTCTCCCAGCGCACCATGAACCCGAGCGGCGCCGAGGCCGTCGCCGAGGTGATGGCCGACGTGATCGCCGCCATGGTGGAGCGCGGCGAATGGCGCGCCAAGCTCACCGGAGAGAAGACCCGCGCCGAGCCCCGCGCCCTCGCCCGCTGAACGCCGCGGCAGCCCCCCGCAGATGGCGGCGTGGCCAGGCCGTCATCCCCCGTGTCCGGACGACCCGCCCACCGCCAGCGCCTCAGCCTCCGCCATGGCGCGGCGCCAGCGCAGGAATTCGTGCACCGCGGGCGACGGCTCGTGGCGCCGGTAGATCATGTAGACGTCCGCCACCAGCTTCGGCGCCACCGGGCGGAACACCACGTCGGCGCTGGTGAAGGCCTCGGTGGAGGCCGGCACCAGCGAGACCCCGAACCCGGCCGCGATCAGGCTCGGGATCGACTGGCTGTCCACCACCTGCTGCGAGACCTTCGGCAGGAACCCCGCCTCGACGCAGCTTTGGCCGAGATAGCGCGCGAACTCGGAAGAATCCGGGTGCAGCATCACGTGCTCGTCCTCGGCGAGGTCGGTCAGCGCCACCTGCCGGCGGCGCGCCAGGCGGTGGCGCTTCGGCAGGATCACCGAGATGCCCTCGTGCCAGGCGAGCGTGCTCTCCAGCTCCTCCTGCTGGGCGCGCGAGCGGTTGAAGCTGATGTCGGTGCGGTGCTCCAGCACGCCCTGCACCTGGAGCGCGGGCGCCTGCTCGTAGATCACCGTGCGCACCTGCGGGGCGTGGCGGCGATAGGCGGCGAGCCAGCCGGCGAGGCCGCCGCGCAGGATCGTGCCGGTGGCGCCGATCTCGATCTTGCCCGAGCGCCCGGCGCCGATCGCCCGCACCTGCTGGCGCGCCCGCTCGGCCTGATCGACGAGGGCGCGCGCCTGGACCCTCAGCGCCAACCCCGCGGCGGTCAGCTCCACGCGCCGGCTGGTGCGGGTGAAGAGCCTGGTGTCGAGCTCCGCCTCGAGCTGCGCGATCTGCTGGGACAGCGGCGGCTGGGAGATGTGGAGCCGTTCCGCCGCCCGGGTGAAGGACAGCTCCTCGGCCACGGCCAGGAAATAGCGCAGCTGCCGCAGATCCATACCAATTTCATATCAATCTAGTCTAACGATATATTGGACGTATTCGTCCGCCCGGGCAACTCTCCTGCCAACGGTCGGGGCGCTGGCACCGCGCTTGCTTGGCTTCCGTGACCGCCCTCCAGACCCGGACCATCAAAAAAGGACGACCTTCCATGTGCAAATTCAACATCTTGCGCCTCGGCGCCCTGACCGCCGCGACGCTCGCCGCCGCCCTCCTCGCCCCCCTCGCGCCGGCCGCGGCGGATGCTTTGGCGGAGATCGAGAAGGGGAAGGTGATCAAGATCGCGGTGCCGCAGGATTTCGCCCCCTTCGGCTCGGCCGGGCTCGACCTGAAGCCCCAGGGCTACGACATCGACATCGCCAACTACATCGGCAAGTCCTTGGGCGTTAAGGTGGAAATCGTTCCGGTGACGAGCGCCAACCGGATCCCCTATTTGCAGACCCGCAAGGTCGACCTCGTGATATCGAGCCTCGGCAAGAATGCCGAGCGCGAGAAGGTCATCGACTTCTCGGCCCCCTACGCGCCCTTCTTCTCGGGAGTCTACGGTCTTTCCGGCGCATCCATCGCCAATGCCGACGCGCTCGCCAGCAAGACCGTCGGCGCGACCCGCGGCTCGATCGAGGAGCAAGAGCTGACCAAGCTCGCCCCCGCGTCCGCCACCATCAAGCGCTACGAGGACAACAACGCCACCATCTCCGCCTTCATCTCCGGCCAGGTGGACCTGATCGCCACCGGCAACACGGTGGCGGCGGTGATCGCCGAGAAGAGCCCGGCCAGGAAGCCCGAGCTCAAGTTCATCATCAAGGACAGCCCCTGCTATGTGGGCCTCAACAAAGAGGAGCCGGCGCTGCTCGCCAAGGTCAACGCGATCATCGCCAAGGCCAAGGCGGACGGCGTGCTGGAGCAGCTCTCCCAGAAGTGGCTGAAGCAGCCGCTGCCGGCGACCTTCTGACCCCGCCCCATCCGCCACAGCGCCGGCGCCACAGCAGCGCCCCGGGGGGCAGGCCATGCTCTACCAGCTCAGTTTCGGCGATCTCCTGCCCTACTGGCAGGTGCTCGCCAAGGGTCTCCTCTTCACCGTGGTGCTCACCCTCGTCTCCACCGTCGCCGGCATCTTCGTCGGCACGGCAGGGGCCTGGGCGCGGACCTTCGGGCCGAAATGGGCCGGAACCTCAATCAGCGTTTATGTGGAGCTGATCCGCAACACGCCGTTCATCGTCCAGCTGTTCTTCATCTTCTTCGGGCTGCCGGCGATCGGCGTGAAGATGGGCGAAGCCGAGGCCGCCTTCCTCGCCATGACCATCAATCTCGGCGCCTATTCCACCGAGATCATCCGCGCCGGCATCCAGGCGGTGCCGTACGGACACTTGGAGGCCGGCGCCTCGCTCGCCATGAGCCGCTGGGAGATCTTCCGCCACATCGTGCTGAAGCAGGCCTTCATGAAGGTCTACCCGGCGCTCTCCTCGCAGATCGTCATCGTCATGCTGGGCTCGGCGGTGGTGTCGCAGATCTCGGCGGAGGACCTCACCTATGCCGCCAATTACATCCAGTCGCGCAACTTCCGCGCCTTCGAGGTCTATCTGGTGGTGACGGGGATCTACCTCCTGCTCGCCATCGCGTTGCGCGCTTTGCTCAAGGGCATCGGGCGCGCCGTCTTCCCGAGGGGGTGAGCGATGATCGAATTCAGCTTTGCCATCATCCTGGAGAACCTGCTCCTCGCCACCCGCTGGACCGTGGCGCTCTCGCTCATCGCCTTCGTGCTGGGCGGCGTGGTGGGCCTCGCCATCCTGTTCGCCCGGGTCTCGCACAACCGGGCGCTGCGCCTGGCGACCATGGCCTATATCGAGCTGTTCCAGGGCACGCCGCTGCTCATGCAGCTGTTCCTGTTCTTCTTCGGCGTCGCCCTGCTCGGGGTCGAGGTGAGCCCCTGGGTCGCCGCCTCGCTGGCGCTGACCTTCTGGACCTCGGCCTTCCTCGCCGAGATCTGGCGCGGCTGCGTGGAGGCGATCCCCAAGGGCCAGTGGGAGGCGTCCGAGAGCCTCGCGCTCACCTATGTGGAGCAGATGCGCTACGTGATCCTGCCCCAGGCGCTGCGCATCGCCATCGGCCCCACGGTCGGCTTCTCGGTGCAGGTCATCAAGGGCACGGCGCTCGCCTCGATCATCGGCTTCGTGGAGCTGACCAAGGCGGGGACCATGCTCAACAACGCCACCTTCCGCCCGTTCCTCGTCTATTCGCTGGTGGCGCTGATCTACTTCGCGCTCTGCTTTCCCTTGTCCTGGTATTCCAAACGCCTGGAGGGCCGCCTCAATGTCGCTCGTTAGCATCAAGGACGTGCGCAAGAGCTATGGCGCCAACGAAGTCCTGAAAGGCGTCTCGCTCGACATCAAGCGCGGCGACGTGGTGGCCATCATCGGCCGCTCGGGCTCCGGCAAGTCGACGCTCCTGCGCTGCATCAACGGCCTGGAGACCTTCCAGTCCGGCGCAATCACGGTGGACGGCATGGCGGTGGGCGACGGCAAGACCGACCTGCGCACCCTGCGCCGCCACGTGGGCATGGTGTTCCAGCAGTTCAACCTGTTTCCCCACCTCACGGCGGGCGAGAACGTCATGCTCGCGCCCACCGTGGTGGCGAAGGAGCAGAAGGGCGAGGCGCGCGCGGTCGCCGCGGCGCTGCTGGAGAAGGTCGGCCTCGCCGGCAAGTTCGACGCCTATCCAAGCCAGCTCTCCGGCGGCCAGCAGCAGCGCGTCGCCATCGCCCGCTCGCTCGCCATGCGGCCCACCGTGCTCTTGTGCGACGAGATCACCTCGGCGCTGGACCCGGAGCTGGTGAACGAGGTGCTCAAGGTGGTGGAGCAGCTCGCCAGCGAAGGCATGACGCTGATCCTCGTCACCCACGAGATGCGCTTCGCCCGCGACGTCGGCACCAAGCTCGTCTTCATGCACCACGGTTTGGTGCACGAGGAGGGCGACCCGAAGGCGCTGTTCGCCAATCCGGGAACGCCCGAGCTCGCCCAGTTCGTGGGCGGCATCCACTGACGCCGAGGCAACCAATGACACGGGAAGAGGACGCGACCATGGAGCGCGCGCAGCCGGCCGTCCCGGCCAAGGTGGCGGCGGCGATGGCGGCGCGCATCGTCCGCCGGATCGACGAACTGGCGCAGGTGTCGGAGACGGAGGGCGCGCTCACCCGTGTCGCCTTCTCGCCCGAGCACGCCTGTGCCGCACGCCTGCTCGTCGCCTGGATGGAGGAGGCGGGCATGGCCGCCCGCATGGACGAGATCGGCAACGTGATCGGCCGCTACGAGGGCGTCGAAGAGGGTCTGCCGGCCCTCATGGTGGGCTCGCACTACGACACGGTGCGCGATGCCGGCAAATGGGACGGCCCGCTCGGCGTCGTCACCGCCATCGAGTGCGTCGCCACCATCGCCGCGCGCGGCGCGCGCCTGCCCTATGCGCTGGAGGTGGTCGCCTTCGCCGACGAGGAGGGCGCGCGCTTCTCCTCCACTCTGCTCGGCAGCCGGGCGGTGGCCGGCACCTTCGACGAGGGGGCGCTGGAGGCGAAGGACAAGGACGGCGTGACGGCGCGCGCCGCCATGGAGGCGTTCGGCCTCGACCCGCGCCGCATCCGCCGCGCCGCGCGCCGGCGCGCCGACGTGCTCGCCTATCTGGAGCTGCACATCGAGCAGGGGCCGGTGCTCGAGGCGGAGGATCTCGCCGTGGGCGTGGTCACCGCCATCAGCGGCGCGAGCCGCTTCCTGGTGGAGCTGAACGGCATGGCGGGCCATGCCGGCACGGTGCCCATGGGCCTGCGGCGCGACGCGCTCGCCGGCGCCGCCGAATGCGTGCTGGCGGTGGAGGCGCTGTGCCGCGCCGGCGTCGGCGTCGTGGGCACGGTGGGCCAGATCACCGCCGAGCCGGGCGCCGCCAACGTCATCCCCGGCCGCGCGCGCTTTTCCATCGACATCCGCGCGGCGGACGACGCCCAGCGCCGCGAGACCGTCTCCGACGTGGTGGACGCCATCGACGAGATCGCCGCCCGGCGCAAGCTGAAGGCCCGCATCACCAAGACCCACGAGAACGGAACGGCCGCGTGCGCCCCCTGGCTGCGCGCCCAGCTCGGCGCGGCCATCGCCGCCACCGGCGGGCGCGTGCTGGAACTGCCGAGCGGGGCGGGTCACGACGGCATGGCCATGATCGACCTCGCCGACATCGCCATGCTGTTCGTGCGCTGCAAGGGCGGGGTGAGCCACCATCCGAGCGAGCACGTGGCGGAAAAAGACGTGGCGGCGGGCGCCCGGGTGCTGCTTTATGCCTTGGAGAACTTCGCCGCCCCGGCCGCCGGCAAGGCGCCCGCCCGCAAAGCGAAGGCGGAGCCGAAGCCCGCCGGCCGCCGGGCCAACAGCCATCCGAGGAAGTCATGAGCGCCGCCGTCCCCTCCTCGGCCCCAGCGAGCGCGCGGAAGGACATCCTCGCTTTCATCGATGCCACGCGCGCGGCGCAGGTCGCCTTCCTCGCCGCGCTGGTGAAGGTGCCCTCGGACAACCCGCCCGGCGACTGCGCGCCCCATGCGGCGCGGGCGGCCGAACTGCTGGAGGCGCTCGGCTTCGCCGTGGAGCGCCACGCGGTGCCGCCGGCGCGGGTGCGCGCGGGCGGCATGGTGAGCGTCACCAATCTCGTGGTGCGCGAGCGCTTCGGGCCGGGCCCGGTGGTGGCGCTCAACGCCCATGGCGACGTGGTGCCGCCCGGCCTCGGCTGGAGCGTCGATCCCTATGGCGCCGAGGTGCGCGACGGGGTGATGTACGGGCGCGGGGTCGCGGTCTCCAAATCCGACTTCGCCACCTATGCCTATGCGCTCCTGGCGCTGAAGGCGGCGGCGCAGGCGGGCGCGCGCTTTGCCGGCACGGTGGAGCTGCACTTCACCTATGACGAGGAGATCGGCGGCCTGCTGGGGCCCGGCTGGCTGCTGGAAGAGGGCATCACCAAGCCGGACTTCGTGATCTCCGCCGGCTTCTCCTACGACATCGTCACCGCCCACAATGGCTGCCTGCATCTTCAGGCGGAGATTCTCGGCCGCTCGGCCCATGCCGCCATGCCCGAGACCGGCGCCGACGCGCTGGAGGCGGCGACCGCCGTGCTGGCGGCGATCTACCACCTGCGGCGCCGCCTCAAGGAGCGGCCCTCGGCGGTCCCCGGCATCGGCGCGCCCGGCCTGACCGTGGGGCTGATCTCCGGCGGCATCAACACCAACGTGGTGCCGGACAAGGTGAGCCTGCGCGTCGACCGGCGCATCACGCCGGAGGAGGATGCGGGCGCCGCCGAGGCCGAATTGTGCGAGACCATCACCGACGCGGTGGCGGGCCTGGACGGCATCTCCTGCCGCCTCACGCGCATCCTCATCGCCACGCCCTTCGTGCCGATGCCGGGACAGGACAAGCTCGTCGCTGCGATCCAGCGCGCGGCGCAAGGCATCCTGCCGGACAAGGTGGGCACCAAGGGCGTGCCGATCTATACCGACGCGCGGCTCTATTCGGCGGCGGGCATCCCCACGGTGCTCTACGGCGCCGGCCCGCGCACCCTGACCGAGGCCAACGGCCACCGCGCCGACGAGAATCTCAAGCT
This sequence comes from Xanthobacter luteus, assembly GCF_040049235.1. NCBI lineage: Bacteria > Pseudomonadati > Pseudomonadota > Alphaproteobacteria > Hyphomicrobiales > Xanthobacteraceae > Xanthobacter > Xanthobacter luteus. Next base: position 476,251 of record NZ_JBDZDO010000002.1, on the reverse strand, counting down.
CGACGACCTCCACAAGGCGACCCGCATCGTCGCCCTCGCTCTGGCGGACCTGCTCGCGCCGCGCTGAACGCGGCGGCATGAGATTTCTTCGGGTTTCAACGGGCCGGCGATTTGCTCTAGCTTCCCCGGCGGCGGCGCATGCTCCACCTTCGCGGGGGCGGGCGGATCGCGCTCCAAGCGCCGCGTGGCAGGGGGACGGCTGATGGGTGCGTTGCTTTCGCGCCGCGCGTTCGTTGCGGGACTGGCGGCGGGCGTTTCGGGTGCCGGCGCGGCGCGGGCGGCGACGCCCGCGGACTTCTCGCGCGTCCAGCGGGTGGCGATCCACCCCGCCGTGGCGATCGCCCGCGTCGGCAACAGCCAGGACGCGTTCTTCTTCGGCCCCGAGACGCCCGGCGGCCTGCCGCGCGGCCCGTTCAAGGACGCCGCCGGCGCCATGGCGAAGCAGGCGGCGCGGCTGCGCTTGTTCGGCTACGACGCCCAGGGCCGGGTGGTGGGCGAGATCACCGCCAAGGAGGCGGACATCTCCTGGAGCGTGGCGGTCGCCAACACCAAGGCGCTCTGGTACGGCGTCGACGTCGCCTTCGATCTGCCCGGCGCGCCGGCCGCCAGCCGGCGCAATCCCGGCGTCGCCGACCGCGCCGCCCTCGCCATCGTCGCCACCCCGCGCACCCTCACCGGGGCGGGCGCGCGCCCGCGCCCGCTCGACGGCGGCACCTTCAAGGGCAAGCCCGTCGCGCTCGGCGAGGTGATGACCGACCCGGAGGGCCGGCTCGTCTTCCTGCCCGGCGCGGGCACCGCTTATGCCAGCGACGGCGCCCCGCCTATGAGCGGCTATGCCGACAATGACGGCTGGGCCGACGACACCTGCGACGGGCCGGTGGATGCGGTGGTGAAGATCGGCGGCCGGGTGTTCCAGGCCGACCCCGCCTGGGTGGTGGCGGTGGGCCCCAATTACGCGCCCGCGGTGGCGAGCGGCCTGGTCTCGCTCTACGACACGGTGGACTCGACGCTGGTGGACGCCGGCATGCGGCGCGCCCCGCCGACCGAGTTCGAGCGCCACGTATGGCCGGTGTTCGAGCGCCTGGCGGACCTGCAATGGGTCAATCAGGGCTTCTTCGAGAAATACGGCTTCGGCACCGCGCGCGACTTCGGCAGCGTCGCCTGGCGCGCGCGGCTCGCCGACGGCTCGGCCGGCAATGCGGCGCTCCGGGCGGAGATGTTCGCGCTGTTCCGCGACCCCGCTTTCACCCGCGTCGAGCCCGGCCTCGAGCCGGTGCTCTACGGCGACAAGCCGTCCATGCCGCCCGACGCGGTGGAGCCGCGCCAGTGGCTGGCGCTGACGCCGCTGCAATACCGGCATCTCAAGGCCTGGGCCGAGGGCCGCTTCACCCGCGCCCCGGAGCGGCCGCGCAACCGCCTGGAGGATCACGGGCTCGCCGACCAGCCGGCGGCGCTCGACCGGGCGGCGATGGAGGCGAGCCTCGGCGGCCCGTTCCATCCCGGCATCGAATTCCCCTGGATCGCCCGCGTCGCCTGGATCTGGACCCAGGACATGCGGCTGAAGTCCGCCGCCCGCACGCCCGATCTCACCGATTACGGCGCCGTGCTCACCGCCCCCAAGGCGCTCGCCAAGGCCGGCCCGCTCGCCCGCCTCGGGCCGGGCGGCATCACCCAGTGGATGGGCCTGCCCTGGCACGCCGACTGGTCGAGCTGCCGCGCCGGCTACGAGAGCGCGGTCTCGCCCGTTCTGCCCGCCTTCTGGCCGGCGCGGGTGCCCACCACGATCCTCGCCGAGGAGGACTACAAGGTGGTGATGGACACCGCCCGCGCGATCGAGGAGCGGCGCTCCGCCTTCGCCCGCCGGCGCGACTGGGAGCGCTTCATCAGCGCGCCGACCCGCCCGCCGGTGCTCGCCGCCATGGCGCAGGACTGGTTCCGCCTCGGCCTGATCCAGGAGCGTCCCGGGCCGGCGGAAGGCCCCTTCCCCGCCCGCATGAAGGTGGAGACGCTGGTGGGCTTCGCCCATGAGCCGGAGGTCGCCTACGGCGCCAACACGCTCTACCCGCAGATCGGCACCTTCCCGCTGGTGGCGGCCAATTCCGACGACAACAGCCTGCGCCTCGTGGCCGCCGACGGCGAGGTGACGCCGATGCGCCTCTCCGCGCCGCTGGAGCGCCCCGAGGGCATGACGCGCAACCTCGACGGCAACCTCTATGTCTGCTGCATGGACGCCGGCCTGGTGCGCCGGGTGACGCCGCAGGGCGAGGTGACGCCGTTCGCCCAGGGCTTCAGCAAGCCGGTGGGCATCGCCGGCGACCGCCTGGGCAACCTCTATGTGGCGAACTTCGCGGAGAAGGGCTTCGTCAGCGTCATCACGCCGGACGGGAAAAGCCGCGTGCTGGTGCCGCCGGAGGCCGGGCTCGCCTTCCCCATCGGCATCGTCGTCACGCCGGACGGCGCGCTGCTGGTGAGCTGGGGCGGCGCCTCGGTGGCGCGCATCGAGATCGCCACCGGCAAGGTGATCGACCTGCACTGGCTCACCGATTTCCACAATCCGCGCCAGATGGCCTACGACAGCTCCTACCGCCTCTATGTGGCGGACCAGATGAACAATGCGGTGCGCCGCTTCGACCCCATGGGCGTGCCGATCCCGCTGATCCTGCGCGGGGCGACGCTCACCAAGCCGTTCGGGCTGGTGTTCGACGTCAAGGGCGACCTCTACGCCTCGCAGACCGCCGGCACGCTCATCAAGCGGGTGCAGCTGAGCGGCGAGGTGGGGATGGTGTCGGACTTCGCCGACGGCCTGCCCAATCCCGGCGGCGTCGTCTTCATCGGATGAGCGCCTGCGACCTCCTGGTCGCGGGCGCCGGACCGGCCGGCGCCGCCGCCGCCGTCACCGCGGCCCGGCGCGGGCTCGACGTGATCCTCGTCCATGACCCGCGGCCCGGCTTGGTCTGGGCGGGCGAGAGCCTGCCGCCGGGCATGGCCGACCTCGCGGCGGCGGTGTTTGCTCCCGCCGTGATCGAGGGCCACCTGCCCGCTTATGGCACCCGCGCCGCCTGGGGCGGGGAGGCGCTGGTGGCAACCGACTTCCTCGCCAATCCGCAGGGCGGCGGCCTGCTGCTCGACCGCGCGCGGTTCGACGCGGCGGCGCGGACGGCGGCGGTGGCGGCCGGCGCCCGCCTGGTCGAGGGCCGCGCCGGGGCGATCTCCGGCGCCGCCGGCGCATGGCGGCTTGCGCTCGCGGACGGGCGGGCGATTGCCGCGCGCTTCGTCATCGACGCCGCCGGCCGGGCGGCGCCGGTGGCGCGCCAGCTCGGCGCCGGGCGCGCCGCCCGCGACCGGCAGGTGGCCGTGGTCGCCGCCTTCGCCGATGCGGGCGACCCGTTCCAGGGCACCAGCGTCGAGGCGGTGGAGGACGGCTGGTGGTACACGACGCCCCTGCCCGGCCGGCGGCGCGTGCTCGCCTTTTTGACCGATGCCGACCTCTGGCAGGCGCGCGCCGGGAACTGGACCGCGCGCCTTGCGCAGACCCGCCACATGGCGCGCTGCGCCGGCCCCGCGGCGGCGGCCGCGCGGCCGCGCGCCTGCCCCGCCGAGACCGCGAGCGCGCGCACGCTGCACGGGCCGGGATGGCTCGCCGCGGGGGACGCGGCCATGACCTTCGATCCCCTGTCCTCGCAGGGCATCGCCGCGGCGGTGCTGATGGGATCGCGGGCCGGCGCCGCGGCGGCCGGCGCGCTGGGCGCGGGCACCGCGCCGGCGCTCGCCGAATGGGTGGAGGACTACCGGACGCTGGAGGCGGAGACCGCAGATCTGCGCACCTTTTATGCGCGCCTCGAACGGCGCTGGCCCGACGCCCCCTTCTGGGCGCGGCGCGCCGCTCAGCGCATGGAATAGCGCAGGCCGAGGCGCACCTGGTGGGCGGAGAGGCCGTCCACCTCGAGCGGGATGCTGCCGGCCGGCATGGGCGCGCCGACCGATCCCAGATTCACGTAGCGGTAGCCGAGGTCCATGCTGAGCACGGAGGAGAAAGCGTAGCTCACGCCCGCCGAAACGGAATAGGCGAAGCCCCAGTCGTTGCCATGGGCGTAGCCGGCCGGCGCGTCGAGCGAGACGACGCCGTAGCCGATGCCGCCGCCGAGATAGGGCGTGAAGCCGGCGAAGGTGCCGACATCCCAATAGAGGCTCGCGAGCCCGACCGTGGCGCCGGCGCCCACGTCGCCGGCGACGGTGGCGGTGCTGCCCAGGGAGAAATAGTCGATCGTGCCCTCGACGCGGAACGGCCCCGAGAACGAGTAGCCGAAGCCGCCGCCGAACGACCAGCCGGCGCCGTAGTCCGGGCTCGGATTGAGCGGCGCCGCCGCCGACGTCACCGCGCCCGAGCGCGGCGCCACATAGCCCACGTCGCCGCGCAGATACCAGCCGCTCTCCGGCCCTTCGTGCACCTCCGGCGAGGCGAGCGAGAAGTCGCCCGCTTTGCCGAGGCGCGGCGCCGGGTCCGCGGCGGACGCGCCGGCGGCGGACGCCGCGAGCACCATCGCGCTGAGGGGCAGAACCTTAACCCACATCACGGAACGACCCACGTTTCTCATGTCACGGCCGGCAGGGTGCCACGGGATGCTTAAGCAGCGATTAACCCTGACAAGAGGTTAAGGGGCGAAGGCCCAAGGCGGGTCCAAGGCAAGCGCGCGGCCGCCGGGCTGCCGCTCCGGCAGGTCGGGCGGTCCCATCCTCGCCATGAAAGGGCCCTATGGGCGGGCCGATGGAACAGCCTGATTCGGGAGCGGCCCTGATGCAGCGTGCCTTCCTCGCAGCCCTGATGCTGGTGCTGGCGGCGCCCGCCGGCGCCGCCACCCGCCGCGACGACATGATGCTCCATGTGGATCTCGCGACCCGCATCGAGCAGCGGTGCAACGCGCGCGCCATGGGCGTCGTGGGACGCGAGCAGGAGGGCATGCGGCCGGAGGAAGTGGTGGCCTATGCCTTCGCCGAGCCCAAGCTCGGCACGGGGAGCATCTCCGCCCCCGGCGCGGCGATCCGCAGCCGCGGCCACTGGTACCACCTCGCCTATCGGTGCCGCACCAGCGCCGACGGCATGGAGGTGGAGGATTTCAGCTACCAGCTCGGCGCCGAGGTGCCGCGCCCGCAATGGGACGAGCACAGCCTGGTGGAGTGAGGGCGGCGCCTGGGCGCAGACGCTCTCCTCACCGGGGAGGGGAAGGCGCACCCTGGGGCACGCGCCGCCGTCGGGCGCGCGGGGGTGCGGCGCCTGTCGGCCCGCCTTACTCCTCCGGCTCGGTGGTGAACATCAGCGGGTAGCCCTTGGCGCGGGCAAGATCCGTGGCGCGGGTGGCCTTGGTCTCGGCCACGTCGCGGGCGAACACCGCCACCACGCAGACGCCCTTCTTGTGGGCGGTGATCATCACCCGGTGCGCCTGGTCGGCGGTCATGCGGAACTCCGCCTTCAGCACCGTCACCACGAACTCGCGCGGGGTGAAATCGTCGTTGAGCAGGATCACCTTGTAGAGGCGCGGGCGCTCCACCATGGTGCGCGTCTCGACGCGCGGCCTGGTGGGCGCGGGGATATCGGTCTTGCCCATTCCGGTGGTACGCAGCTCACGTTTGCCGCGGTCAAGATTGCCGAAGTCTAGCTTGCCCATGGGCAACCCCTGACGATCGCGCGGCCGTGCCGCGCCATCTCTGCTTGCGCCTGCGAATACGCCTGCGCGGCGCACCGATCAACTGCGCGATGGCGCCGGGCGTACGATCAGCCGGCGAAAAAGGCGACCAGCCTGGGGATCACCTGCGTGGGGGCTTCGTCCATCAGCCAATGGCCGGAGCCTTCGATCATCACGCCCTCCACATTCTCGGCGGCGAGGCGCCCTTGGGCGATGAGAAACGGCCCCGAGGCCTTCTCGCCCGTCAGGACCAGCATGGGCATGGTCAGCTTGGTCTTGGCAAAGCCCGCGAAATCCGCCGCATCCTGCTCAAAGGCGCGGAACACCTCGAAGCCCGCCTGCATGCCCCCCGGCTGGGCGTAGGCCGCGGCGTAGAGCGCCCGGTCGGCCTCGGACACCGACTTGTCGGGATCGGCGGCGAAATCGTTCCAGAAATGCTCCAGATAGATGCGCTCGCGCCCCGCCACGAGGGCAAGGGCGGTCTTGCCGTAGAAATGGAAATGCCACAGGTCGCGCAGCAGCCAGACCGTGGTCCAATCCCCCACGCCGGGAAGGAACGCGTCCATCAGCGCGATGCGGCTCACCGCGTCGGGATGCTGGGCGGCGAGGGCATAGGCGACCATCAGCCCGATATCGTGGCCCGCCACGCCGTAGCGCGCGTGGCCGAGCTGCGCCATGAGGGCGTGGACGTCCTGTGCCATGGTCTTCTTGTCATAGCCCGCTTCGGGCTTCGAGCTGTCGCCGAAGCCGCGCAGATCGGGCGCGATGACCGTGTGGGTCTTGGCGAGCGCCGCGATCAGCGGCCGCCACATGTGGCTGGTCTGGGCATAACCGTGCAGCAGCACGACCGGCGTGCCGGAGCCGCTGCTCAGATAGTGCATGCGCACGCCGTCGAGATCGGCGAAGCGGCTGGCGATGGGGGCGGAAGCGGAAGCGGCGGTGCCGCCGTCGGCAGGCGCGGAAAACACCGGTGAGAGGATGGGCATGTTGCTCTCCTTGTCCGCTGCGCGCCATGGCCGCGAGCCCTGGGCGGGGGCCATGCCTTCGGCCCCGGACCATAGGCGCATCGCCGCGCGGCGGCCATCGCCAAAGTGCGATCGGCAGAAGAAAGCGCGCCTCGGAAGGTTAGGCGCCGGCGCGATTTCCGGTTAGTCTTGGCCTCAAATGATCCCGCCACGCCGGCCGCCGGCAGAGGGGCCATCGTCATGAAACTCGGACCTCGCGACGAACCCCTTCCGGCGGACGGATCTTCCGCCGCGGCCGCGCCCGTTCACAAGCACGGCCAAGCCACGCCCGGCGCCGCAACGGGCGCGGGCGCGGTGGGCGCGGGCGCGCTCGGCATCGGCTCCGTGGGCGCCTTCGCCTTGGGCGCCCTGGCGGTGGGCGCGCTCGCCATCGGCGCGCTGGCCATCGGCCGCCTCTCCATCGGCCGCGCGCGCATCAAGCGGCTGGAGATCGACGAGCTGGCGGTCGGGCGGATCGTTCCGCTGCCGCGCCGGAGGTGACCGCCGCGACCGACGCAGGCGCTCACCCAGAGCCGATCTCCCGCCCGTCCTGAACCCAGGCGCCGTCATGTCCCGGCGCGTCCGGGGCATCCATCATTTCGCCTGCGCCCCGCTCGAAATCCAAGCGCCGGCCCGGCCGCCCGGTGGACCCTCCGGACAAGCCGGAGGGTGACGGACCGGAGCGAGGGACGGCCGCGGCTGTCCCCTACCCCTTGGTCCTTCGCCCGCCCTTGCGAAACCCCTTGGTGCCCGGATCGGGTCGCGGGCGGGGACGGAAGGCGTCTTCGCTGAGCGGCACGGCGCGGTCGGTGCCGGGGCCCATGTCGTCGAGCGACGGCTTGTGAGCGCGGGTCGCGGAGGCCGGGGTTTCGGGCGGTCCGGTGCGGCTCGTCCTCCCGGAGGCGCCGGGCGCGGCGAGCGCGCCCGGCGCCCGGCCCTCGCCCGCCAGCGGCGAAGGCAGGCCCGGCCGGGACGACGCGGCGGCGCCGCCCCGCGCCTTGGCCTTGCCGGCCTCCTTCGGCGGCAGATTGGCGGCGCGGCCGTATTTGCGCGCGCCCTTGAAGCCGCCGGTCCTGTCGTCCACCGCCTCCTGGCGCGCCAGCGGATCGTCGGAGACCGCGAGCTCGGTCGCCTCCAGCCGGCGGATCTCGTCGCGCAGGCGGGCGGCGGTCTCGAAGTCGAGGTCGGCGGCCGCGGCGCGCATGCGCTTCTCGAGGTCCGCCATGACGGTCTTGAGGTTGTGGCCGAAGGCCGCCCCCTCCTCGGCGAGGCCGGCATCCACCTGCACGTGGTCGCGCTCATAGACCGAGTTGAGGATGTCGCCGATCGCCTTCTTCACGCTCTCCGGCGTGATGCCGTGGGCGGTATTGTAGGCCACCTGCTTCTCGCGGCGGCGCGAGGTCTCCGCCATGGCCCGCTCCATGGAGCCGGTGACGTGGTCGGCATAGAGGATCACCCGCCCGTCCACGTTGCGCGCGGCGCGGCCGATGGTCTGCACCAGCGAGGTCTCGGACCTAAGGAAGCCTTCCTTGTCGGCATCGAGGATGGCGACGAGCCCGCACTCGGGAATATCGAGGCCCTCGCGCAGCAGGTTGATGCCGATCAGCACGTCGAAGGCGCCGAGGCGCAGGTCACGGATGATCTCGATGCGCTCGATGGTGTCGATGTCCGAGTGCATGTAGCGCACGCGGATGCCGTTCTCGTGCAGATACTCGGTCAGGTCCTCGGCCATGCGCTTGGTGAGCACGGTGACCAGCGTCCGGTAGCCCTTGGCCGCCACCGCCCGCACCTCGCCGAGCAGATCGTCCACCTGGGTGCGCGCCGGGCGCACGTCCACCGGCGGATCGATCAGGCCGGTGGGGCGGATCACCTGCTCGACGAACACGCCGCCGGTCTTGTCCATCTCCCACGAGCCGGGCGTGGCCGAGACGTGGACGGTCTGCGGCCGCATGGCCTCCCATTCCTCGAACCGCAGCGGGCGGTTGTCCATGCAGCTCGGCAAACGGAAGCCGTATTCCGCCAGCGTCGCCTTGCGGCGGAAGTCGCCGCGATACATGGCGCCGATCTGCGGCACGGTCACATGGCTCTCATCGATGAAGACGAGGGCGTTGTCGGGCACGTATTCGAACAAAGTCGGCGGCGGCTCGCCCGGCTTCCTGCCGGTGAGCCAGCGCGAATAGTTCTCGATGCCGGCGCAGGAGCCGGTCGCCTCCATCATCTCCAGATCGTAGCGGGTGCGCTGCTCCAGCCGCTGGGCCTCCAGCAGGCGGCCCATCTTGTAGAGCTCGTCGAGGCGCACCTTCAGCTCGGCCTTGATGCCGGAAAGCGCCTGGATCAGGGTCGGGCGCGGCGTGACATAGTGCGAGGCGGCGTAGACCCGCACGCTCTTCATGTCGCCGCTCTTATGGCCGGTGAGCGGGTCGAACTCGGCGATGCTCTCCACCTCGTCGCCGAACAGCGAGACGCGCCACGCGCGGTCCTCGTAGTGGGCGGGGAAGATCTCCACGCTGTCGCCGCGCACCCGGAAGGTGCCGCGGGCGAAATCCGACTGGATGCGCTTGTATTGCAGCGCCACGAGGTCGGCGAGCAGGCTGCGCTGGTCGATGCGCTCGCCCACCTTGATGTCGAAGGTCATGGCCGAATAGGTCTCGACCGAGCCGATGCCGTAGATGCACGACACCGAGGCGACGATGATCACGTCGTCCCGCTCCAGCAGCGCGCGCGTCGCCGCATGGCGCATGCGGTCGATCTGCTCGTTGATGGAGGATTCCTTCTCGATGTACGTATCCGTCCGCGGCACATAGGCCTCGGGCTGGTAATAGTCGTAATAGGAGACGAAATATTCCACCGCATTGTCGGGGAAGAAGCTCTTGAACTCGCCGTAGAGCTGGGCGGCCAGCGTCTTGTTGGGCGCCATGACGATGGCGGGGCGCTGGAGCTTCTCGATCACCTTGGCCATGGTGAAGGTCTTGCCCGAGCCGGTGACGCCGAGCAGCACCTGGTCGCGCTCGCCCGCCTCAGCCTGCGCGCACAATTCGGCGATCGCCTGGGGCTGGTCGCCGGCGGGCTCGAAGTCGCTCTTCATGGTGAAGGGAACGCCGCCCTCGGACTTCTCCGGGCGCGGCGGGCGGTGCGGCACCCAGAGCTGGCCGTCCACCTCGGGGCGCCCGCCCTCGATCAGCTTGGAGAGCGCCTGGACGGTGGCGGAGGCGCCGGCCGATTCGAAGTCGCCCACGAGCCCCGCGGGGTCGAGGCCCAACGACGCCGCGAGTTTGGGATCGAGCGCCTGCTGGGGCGCGGGCTCGAAGTGGCGCTGGGAGCGCTCACCGAGCTTTCCGGGACGGGATGCTTTGGCCATGCGCCCAATATGGGGCCGCCGGGCGGCGGCGAAAAGGGCGCTCTGCCCGTGCCGGCCGCCCCCCGGCCGACGCGGGCAGGTCCGATGGGGCGGCTGCGGCACCACAATCCGCAAATGCCGCGCCTGTCACAATTTGAGGATTGATCGGCATCTTATGCTTCGCCTCGGGGGGATGCGCAGCCCCCCACCGGCCATGCCCGTTGGTGCCGGGCCTAACCAGCCGCGCCGAAACGACCAACAGGCCGATGCATCGGCGACGCGCCCTCGACCCCGGCCAAGCCGGATATGGTCCAAGCCCTAGGCGGCCGAGTCGGTCCACGCCCCGAGGTCCGGATCCTGGGGTGGACGGCGCGGCGGTGGACCGGCAGGCGGCGTGCCTGCCGGTCGGGCGCAGGGGCGCGCCTCGCCCACGGGTGTTGGGCCGAAGGCCCCCTCAGATGCCCCGCACCAGCGTCGAGAGCGTCAGCACGCCCCAGGCGGCGGTCATGAGATAGAAGCGGTTCATGCCCGTCACCATGGGGATGGGCGTCGCGAAGCTGATCAGGGCGACGAGCGCCAGGATCAAAGAGACGAAGAACATCAGAGCGGAAGGCTTGCCCACTTGCATGAAAGGCTCCTGTGACGGTCGGGGAAGACGGCCCGCGGCGGCGCCGCGGGCCTTACGCACACCTCCTGAGGACAGCGGCGGCCGCGCTGGCGCGCCGCCACGGCGGTCGGCGCGGACGGCTCGCACCCGTTCCGCCCGCGTCGTCCAAACGCCGGGCGCGGCGGCGCGGGTCCGCGTTCTCTCGGGGCGCAGGGCGCCGGCCCCAGGACGCAAGCGGCGGGCACCGATCAGGCCCGCCGGTTGAGCGCATGGCCGATGGCGGCGGCCACCGCCGCCTGCCACAGCACGTAGAGCAGGATGAATTGCGACACCTCGATGCCGGGCCCCACCAGGGTGGTCTGCGCCCCGGCCGACAGCGGCTCGATGATGATCCAGTCCTGGAACAGCATGCCCGCCACCGTGCCGGCGAGGATCACGCGCGCCGCAGAGCCCGCCCGCCGCAGAGCCGGACGGGCGCGCGACGCGCCGGCGAAGGTCAGCGCGGCGCCGACCAATCCCGCCGCGCCGCCGGCGAGGGCGCGCACCAGCTCCGGCCGCAGCCCCCCGCCCTCGGAATCAAGGAAATTGCCGATCTGCAGCCAGACATTGATGGCGAGCACCCAGCCCGCGACGGTGGCGAGAAAAACCAGTGCCCCCTTGACCGGCGCCAGCCCGCCCGGCGCAAGGCCGATCACCAGGACCAGCGCGAAGGCGAGCGGCGTGAACAAAGTCACGCCGCCGGTATGGATCACCAGGCCGCCGGCATCCTGAGGCAGCCCGAAGCCGAAATCCGGCACGATGCCCGACACCAGCCCCGACACGGCTCCCAGCAGTCCCCAGACGATCGTGCTCATGCCCGCCTCCTATCCGGCGCCGGCCGCATCCGGCGACGTCGCCCTGTCGCCGTGCGTCCTATAATACCATGACGCCCGCCCAACGTTCCGACTTTCTGGCCGCGGTTTGGCATTTCAGGCGATGGCGCATGGCGCGGGCGGGAGCCGGACGCCGTTGCGCTCGGCGGCATTTGCCGGTCCCCTTGGCAGGCCATCCCGAATCCGGCCCGCTGGCCGGCATTCCCGCACCGGACCGCCCACCATGCCCAACCTGTCGACGCTTTTCCCGCCGTCCCTTGCCCCGATCATGATGCTCGTCGCCTCCAACGTCTTCATGACGTTCGCCTGGTACGGGCACCTCAAATACAAGTCCTCGCCGCTGCTCCTCGCCATCATCGCCAGCTGGGGCATCGCGTTCTTCGAATACTGCCTCGCCGTGCCGGCGAACCGCATCGGCTCGCAGGTGTATTCCACGGCGCAGCTCAAGACCATGCAGGAGGTGATCACGCTGCTGGTCTTCGCCGCCTTCTCGGTGCTGTATCTGAAGGAGCCTTTGGGCTGGAACCACGCGGTGGGCTTCGCCCTCATCGCCGCGGGGGCGTACTTCGTCTTCCACGAGTTCTGACGGTGGCGGCCGCGGGCTCCGTCCGCACGCCGTGCCGCCTCTCCCCCAGGGCGAGGGGTCGCCCGCGCGCAGCGCCGGTTCGGACGCGCAGCCGTCCGCCTTCCCAGGAGAGGAGCCCCGCCCTCAGCGCGCCGGCACCACCCGCAGGATGCGCCCGTCCTCGGCGTCGGTGGCGAGCCACAGGGCGCCGTCGGGACCCTGGCGCACGTCGCGCACGCGCGCCCCGAGGTCGAGCCGCTCCTCGCCGGTGACGCGGCCATCCTCCACCTTCACCAGCACCAGCGCCTGCCCCGCGAGCGCGCCGACGAACAGCTGCCCCTTGAAGGCCGGCATCAGATCGGCGGAATAGAAGGCCGCGCCCGAGGGCGCGATGGAGGGGTCCCAGTAGAACAGCGGCGGCTCCATCCCGGCCCGGGCGGTGCCCTCGCCGATCTTGGCGCCGGAATAGTGACGGCCGAAGCTGATGACCGGCCAGCCGTAATTCCTGCCCGCCTGCGGCCGGTTCACCTCGTCGCCGCCGCGCGCGCCGTGCTCGACGGTCCAAAGCGCGCCGGTGGCGGGCTCGAGCACCGCGCCCTGCACGTTGCGGTGGCCGAGGCTGTAGATCTCCGGCCGCGCGCCCGCGGTGCCGCGGAACGGGTTGTCGGCGGGAATGGAGCCGTCAGGATTGATGCGCACCAGCTTGCCGATGGTGGTGGCGGGGTCCTGCGCCTGCTCCATGAGGTTGTAGCGGTCGCCCAAGGTGACGAACAAGGTGCCGTCGCGGGCAAAGACCAGGCGCGAGCCGAAATGGTTGCCGCCGGAATAAGGCGGCTCCTGGCGGAAGATCACTTCGAGATCGTCGAGGCGCAGCCGGTCGAGGTCGAGGCGCGCCCGGGCGACGGCGGTGGCCGCGCCGCCGTCGCCCGGCTCCGCAAAGCTCAGATAGAGGCGGCGGTTGGCGGCGAAGTCGGGATCGAGCGCCACGTCCAGGAGGCCGCCCTGGCCGCGCTCGAACACCCGCGGCACGCCGTCGAGGGGAGCGGACAGGCGGCCCTCGCGCGAAACGAGGCGCAGCCGCCCGGGCCGCTCGGTGACGAGCAGGCGCCCGTCCGGCAGGAAGACCATGCCCCAGGGATGCTCCAGCCCGGCAGCGAACGGCACCACGCGCACGGTCTCGCCGCCGAAGCGCACCGGCGCGCCGTCGGCCGGCGCGCCGGACGCCGCGGTAATCGGCAGCGCGAGGCTTGCGGCAAGGGACAGGAGAACGGCGGCCGCGGGCCCAGCCATCAACGCCCAGGGCGGCGCGCGAGGCGTGCCTCGGCCCACCGGCGCGCCGCGAGGCCGGTCAGCAGCATGGCGCCCACGACGGCGACCACGAGCAGCGCCGCCGGGGTGGTGAGCGAAGGCAGAGCCTTCAGCCCGGCGGCCGCCGCGCGCTCGATGCTCAGCACGAAGGCCACCGCGCCGATGGCGAACATGAGGGTGAGAGTCAGCGCGGCCTGGGTGACGGCGTCGCCCGCCTTGTGGGCGCGCACGGCGCGCGCGAGGAGCTTGGGGTCAGCCGCCGAGAGCGGCGGCCGCGCCGAGAAGCCGGCATGACCGAGAACACGGGAATCGAGGTCGAAAGGCTCCGACATGATGCACTCGCTCGATGTTCTTCGCCGATGCGGTGCGCATTCGCGCCGCGGCTCAGCTGATTCGACGAGAAGAAGGTGAAGTTCAACTGTGGCCCCACGGCGGACAACCATGGCGACATCGTGACGATTGGTCACGGTCCCGCGATTTTCTCCCGCGGAGCAGGGGCTTGGCGACCTCACCGGACGGGTTCAACTCCCGATCAAAGCCATCCCGGCCAAAAAGTTCCCAAAAAAAGACACCGCCGCAAAATGGCCGCCGCCGACACCGTCAGGCGGCGGCCTCGGCCGGCCGCCAGGCCATGTCCACATGGCCCGGCTCGGCGGCGACGCGGGCGAGCCAGGCGCGAACGGCGGGAAAGCCGGCGAGCGAGAAGTCCCCCTCCTCCGCCACATGGGTGTGCGCATAGAGCGCGATGTCGGCGATGGTGAGTCGGTTGCCGACGAAGAAGGCGCGACCCTCCCGGCGGCTCGCCAGATGGCGCTCCATCACCTTCAGGGCGCCGTAGCCCTCCTCCATCCAGCGATCCACATCGTGGGTGCGCAGGTCGCGCCCGCCGCGCACCTGGCGGAGCCAGAAGCGGGCGGCGGCGATGCCGGGCTCGTGGCTGTTCTGCTCGAAGAACATCCAGCGCAGCGTCTCCGCCCGGGCGAGCGGCGCCTGCGGCAGAAACAGCGTAGCCTCGGCGAGGTGGAACAAGATGGCGTTCGATTCGGCGAGGAAATGCCCGTCCACCTCGAGCAGCGGCACGCGCCCCTCGGGGTTCATCTCGAGGAATTCGGGGGTGCGGTTCTCGCCGGCGAAGATGTCCACCTCCACCAGGTGGAACGGCAGGCCGAGCTTCGCCAGCATCAGCCGCACCTTGTAGGAATTGCCGGACGACTGCGTCGAATAGAGCGTCAGCATGCGGGCCTCCTTCCCCGGCGCGGCGCGTCCCGGCGCCGGGTCTTCGCCCCTGTTTAGCCGAGAGCGCGCACAGATACACCCCGACCATGGGACACACCCCGGCGGTTGTGGCCGCACGACGATCCATCACGATTCGCGAGGTCAGCTATCGCGCTTCCTTGCTTGTTCGCGGCGCACGGCTCCTCTAGTGTCCGCGCGCCCCGGCCCAAGCGCCGCGCGGCGCAACGTGCCACATCCGCCCCGCGATCGCCGCCGAAGCCCCGCCCTGCGCGGCGCCGGCGCGCCGGGGGCGCGTCCGGAGTCCCAGGGCCATGAGCCTCATCTCGTCGGCGCTCAAGCGCATCAAGCCGTCCCCCACCATCGCCATCACCAACAAGGCGCGGGAGCTGAAGGCGGCCGGGCGCGACATCATCGCTTTGTCGGCCGGCGAGCCGGACTTCGACACGCCGGAGAACATCAAGGAGGCGGCGATCGCCGCCATCCGGCGCGGCGAGACCAAATATACCGCCGTGGACGGCATCCCCGAGCTGAAGGCCGCCATCTGCGCCAAGTTCAAGCGCGAGAACGGGCTCGACTACAAGCCCGCGCAGGTCTCGGTGGGCACCGGCGGCAAGCAGGTGCTGTTCAACGCTTTGATCGCCACCCTCGATCCCGGCGACGAGGTGGTGATCCCGGCGCCCTATTGGGTGAGCTATCCCGACATCGTCGAGTTCTGCGGCGCCAAGCCGGTGCCGGCGCTGACCCGGCTCGAGGACAATTTCAAGCTCCGCCCCGAGGTGCTGGACGCGGCCATCACCCCGAAGACCAAGTGGCTGATCTTCAACTCGCCCTCGAACCCCTCGGGCGCCGCCTACACCCATGACGAGCTGAAGGCGCTCACCGACGTCCTGCTGAAGCATCCGCAGGTGTGGATCCTTTCGGACGACATGTACGAGCACCTGGTCTATGACGACTTCACCTTCGTCACCCCGGCGCAGGTGGAGCCGCGGCTCTATGAGCGCACGCTGACCCTCAACGGCGTCTCCAAGGCCTATTGCATGACCGGCTGGCGGATCGGCTACGGCGCCGGCCCCGAGCCGCTCATCAAGGCCATGGGCACGCTGCAGTCGCAGTCCACCTCCAATCCCTCCTCCATCGCCCAATGGGCGGCGGTCGAGGCGCTGACCGGGCCGCAGGACTTCATCCCGGTGAACAACAAGGTGTTCAAGGAGCGCCGCGACCTGGTGGTGTCGATGCTGAACCAGGCCAAGGGCCTGACCTGCCCGAAGCCGGAGGGCGCGTTCTACGTATTCCCCTCCTGCGCCGGCGCCATGGGCAAGATCGGACCGTCCGGCGCCCGGATCGAGACCGACGAGGATTTCGCCGCCCAATTGCTGGAATCCGAAGGCGTCGCGGTGGTCCAGGGCTCCGCCTTCGGCCTCGGGCCGGCGTTCCGCATTTCCTATGCTACCGCCACCACCGACCTGGAGGAGGCCTGCCGCCGCATCCAGCGCTTCTGCGGCGCGCTGACCTGACGCGGCGACACGGCGAAAGAAAGGGAACCAGGGTCCAAGACAAGCGTTGGCGGAGCGTTGGAGTCGGGCTAAAGCCTTCGCGGTCGTCAGCGCTGGTCTCAGAACCCGCTTCCCATAGGAGGAACGACACCATGAAGATTGTTCTCAAAGCCGGCCTCGCGGCGGCCGCCCTCGTCGCCGTCGGCGCCGTGCCCGCCTCCGCCCAGTCGCGCGTCCAGGTCGGCCAGCTGGTCTGCACCGTGGCCCCGAGCGTGAGCTTCGTCATCGGCTCCGTGCGCGACATGACCTGCAACTTCCGTCCGACGGTCCGCGGCGCCAAGGGCGGCACCTACCGCGCCGAGGTCCGCCGCTTCGGCCTCGATCTCGGCGTGAGCGGCAAGGGCGTGCTGGTGTGGGGCGTGTTCGCCCCGTCGGCGAACGTCCCGAGCGGCGCGCTGCGCGGCACCTATGTGGGCGCCTCCGGCAACGCCACCATCGGCGTCGGCCTCGGTGCCAACGTGCTGGTGGGCGGCTCGCGCAACACCTTCGCGCTGCAGCCGCTCTCGGTCGAGGGCCAGACCGGCCTCAACCTCGCCCTGGGCGTCTCCGACCTGACGCTGCGCTGATTCGGTCCGCCGGCGCCTCGGCAACGGGGCGCCGGGCACCGCGGAAGCCTCCGCGCGCGCCCCCTCCGGGCGCGCGTTGGCGTTTTCGGCCCTTTCCGATCAATGGGTTCGCCCGCCCGCCGGCGCCCCGACCTTCCCTTGCGCCGCGCCGATGTTGCGCCCGACCGGCCGCCGACGTACCAGTCGGTGCTGGTCCATGTCCCCTGGGGGAACCCATGCGCACGTCCTTTGGCCTCGCCGCCCTCGCCTTCGCCTCCATCGCCGCCGCCACCCCCGCCGCCGCACAGTCGGCCAAGGTCCAGGCCGGCTTCCTGATCTGCAGCGTCGCCCCGTCGGTGGGCTTCGTGATCGGCTCGATCCGCGAGATGACGTGCGAGCTGCGCAGCGCCCAGGTGCAGCCCTACAACGTCATGGCCCGCTACAAGGGCACCGTCAGCCGCTTCGGCGTCGACATCGGGGTCAGCGCCGGAGGCACCTTGGGCTGGGCGGTATTCGCCCCCACCGCCAGCATCGCCCCCGGCAACATCTCCGGCAGCTATGTGGGCGTCTCGGCCGACGCGGCCTGGGCCATCGGCGGCGGCGCCAACGTGCTGCTCGGCGGCTCCAACAGCACCGTGGCGCTCCAGCCGCTGTCGCTCGAAGGCGTCACCGGCGCGGTCCTGGCGGCCGGCGTGGCCGACTTGAAGCTGGCCCTCCTGCCGAACTGAGCCGCGGCATCGCGCCGCCGGCGTCCGAGGACCGGGGGTGGCGGCGCACGGCGCCGCCGCCGAACCGGCCCACCGCCTCGCTTCCCGGGTGGACGCACCACCCGATCGCCGCGCGCGGCGGGCCGGCACCTTCCCTTGGGTCCCGATTGCGCCGCCACGGCCCGCGAAGTAGCTCTCGTTTCCCATTCCACTGGGGGGACGATCATGCGTGCCACCTTCGCCGCCACGGCGCTCGCCGTCGCCACTCTCGCCGTCGCCGATCTTGCCGCCACGCCCGCCGCGGCGCAGGCGCCCGCCCCGCCCGCCGCCAAGGTCCAGTCGGGCATGCTGGTCTGCAAGGTGGCGCCCTCCATCGGCTTCATCATCGGCTCCATGCGCGAGATGGGCTGCGAGTTCCGCAACACCGCGGGCCAGCCTTATGTGGTGCTGTCGCGCTACAAGGGCTCCATCGCCCGGTTCGGCATCGACATCGGCGCCCTGGCCCAGGACACGCTCGCCTGGGCGGTGTTCGCCCCCACCGCCACGCCTGCCCCCAGCGACATCGCCGGCGCCTATGTGGGCGTCTCGGCGGATGCGGCCTGGCTGATCGGCGGCGGCGCCAACGTGCTGCTCGGCGGCTCCAACAACCAGATCGCGCTGCAGACCGTCTCGATGGAGGGCATGGTGGGCGCCGACGTCGCCGCCGGCGTCGCCGACCTCACTTTGGTGCTGCTCCCCAACTGAGCCTGCGCCGGGTGTGTGCGATCGGCCGTTGCAATCCCTGGTCCGAAGGCGCACAAGGAAAACGGTGAATCGTGCTTCGGAGCCTGGTTCGCCGGGGGCGTGACGGGCCGGAGCGGGCCTTCCGCGTCGGCCTCCTGCACGCGGCGGAGCTTGGCGCCGCCGCGCCGTGTCGCGTCCTCGTGGGGCAAGCTCCGGGGGATTGGCGCATGCGAGGCCTGCTTCCGCTCCTGCTGCTCGGGACGGCGCTGACCCTTGCCGGCACCGGGAACGCCTCCAGCCCCACCATGCCGCAGGTCTCCGCCGGGCTTCTGGAATGCCGCGGCGAGTTCGCCACCGGCTACGGCTTCGGCTCCTCGCGCAAGGTGCGGTGCGAGTTCCGCCCCTCCATGGGCACGAACCACTATTATTCCGGCACCCTCGACCGCGTCGGCCTCGATTTCGGCATCTCCGACCAGGGCAGCATGCTGTGGGCGGTGCTCGCCACCTCGCCGAACATCGATCCCGGCGCGCTGGCCGGCACCTATGTGGGGCTCTCCACCGGCTTTGCGCTTGGTCCGGGCTTCTCGGCCAACGTGCTCGCCGCCCAGGACGCCGGACGGCAGGTGACGCTGCAGCCGCTCAGCATCTCGGCCGACAGCGGGCTCAGCGTGTCGCTGGCGAGCGCGACCTTGCGGCTCGAGAGCTCGGCGACCGTTCCCCAATAGTCACGCGCAGGTGAGCCGCCACACGCGCGTTTGACTTGCCGGTCCTCCAGCCGGGCCAGATGTTTGCGCCGGTTCGGAGGACGAGGCATGCACATTCGACGCAAACGCGGCTGGGAACTCCCGGAGGCGGCGGCAACACCCGAGGCGCTCTATCTGTCGCGCCGCGATGCGCTCGGCGCGGGCGCGGCGCTGATCGCCTCCTCGCTGCTCGCGCGGCCCGCGGCGGCGCAGCGCCTGTCCGAGATTCCCGATCCGTCCGCCGGCCTTTATCCGGCCAAGCGCAACGACGCCTATGCGCTGGACCGCGCGATCACGCCGGAGGCGCGCTCCAGCACCGTGAACAATTATTACGAGTTCAGCTACGGCAAGAACGTCGCTCCCTCCATGACGCGCTTCATGCGCCGCCCGTGGACGGTGAAGATCGACGGCATGGTGGAGAAGCCGTTCGAGATCGGCATCGACGATCTGCTCAAGAAGGTGACGCTGGAAGAGCGCCTCTACCGCCACCGCTGCGTCGAGGCCTGGTCCATGGCGGTGCCGTGGACCGGCTTTCCCATGAAGGACCTGGTGGCGCTCGCCAATCCCACAGGGTCGGCGAAGTACATCCAGATGGAAGCCTTCCTCGACCCCAAGGTGGCGCCGAACCAGCGCGACTTCCGCTACCCCTGGCCCTATGTGGAGGGGCTGACCATCGCCGAAGCGCGCAACGAGCTCGCTTTCCTGGTTACCGGCGTCTACGGCAAGCCGGCGCCGGGCCAGTTCGGCGCGCCGCTGCGCATCGCCTTGCCGTGGAAGTACGGCTTCAAGTCGCTGAAGGGCATCGTCCGCTTCACCTTCACGGACATCCAGCCGGTGAGCTTCTGGGAGCAGGTGCAGGGCTCGGAATACGGCTTCTGGGCCAATGTGAACCCCAAGGTGGCCCATCCGCGCTGGAGCCAGGCCAGCGAGGAGGACATCACCACCGGCGAGCGCCGTCCGACGCTGCTCTACAACGGCTATGGCGACTACGTGGCCGACCTCTACAAGGGCCTGGAGACCAAGAAGATCTGGTACTGAGGCCCGGGCCGCGCACCGGCCCCCCCGAACGAGAAAGGCCCCGGCGCGGCATGCGCGCCGGGGCCTTCCCCCGAACCGGACCGGGCGGCCCGCTGGCGGACCGGCGCCGGCCGGCCCCCGCCTCAGTTGACGGGCTTGGGGATCACCGACTTCCAGACCGCGATCTCGGCCGCGAAGCGCGCACCGTGGGCGTCGGGGCCGCGCTCGGCGGGCGGGAACACGTTCGTCCCCACGTCATTGAAGCGCTTGACGATGGTCTCGTCCGCCAGCGCCTTCTGCAGCGCGCCGTTGAGCTTGGCGACCACGTCCGCCGGCGTGCCCTTGGGCGCGTAGAGCCCGTGCCAGATGATGAAGTCGAAGCCCTTGAGCCCGGCCTCCTGGAGCGTCGGCAGCTGCTTCAGCACCGTGAGCCGCTCCTTGGAGGTCACCGCGAACGCCTTCACCGTGCCGGCCTGGATCTGCGGCACGGCGGTGGTGGACTGGTCGCACAGGAGGTCCACCTGCCCGCCCATCAAATCGTTCATGGCCGGTCCGGTGCCGCGATAGCCCACCTCGGTCATGGTGACGCCCAGTGCCTTCTGCAGCAGCAGGCCACACAGATGCGAGTTCGAGCCCACGCCGGCATGGGCGATGGTGGTCTTGTTGCCGCTCTCCTTCACCATCTTCAGCAGCTCGGCGATGTTGGCCGCCGGATAGTCCTTCTTCGAGAGCAGCACCATCGGCCCGTAATTGATGAGGCCGAGGGGCGCGAAGGCGTTGGTGGTCTCGTAGGACAGATTGCCGTAGAGCGCGGCGCCGGCCGCCAGCGCCACGTGGTGAATGAGGATGGTGTAGCCGTCGGGCGCCGCCTTGGCGAGGCGCGCCGCGCCCGCCGTTCCGCCCGCGCCGGCGACGTTCTCGATCACCACCTGCTGGCCAAGGCTCGCCGTCATGGACTGGCCGAGCAGGCGGGCGATGGCGTCGCTCGGCCCGCCGGCGGCGAACGGCACGATCATCGTGATGGGACGGGACGGGAAGGTCTGAGCCTCAGCCCCCGCCGTCGCCAATGCAAGTCCCGCCGCCGCGGCTGCGATCCATTTCCCGAAACGCATCATGATCCTCTCCTTGCTGGCGTTTTCCTCCCGCGGCAGCCGTGCGTCGCGCTGGCCGTTCGCGAGTTCCCGTGAGCCTTGCGATCGCGGGGCGCTTGACACGCCCCTCCGACTAACTCATCTATCCTATATCTTATAGAAGACTTGCCCGCGGAGGGCAAGTCGCAGGAGGCGAGGAGGAACGCGTGACTGCGCCGCAGCTGCTGGTTCACGAGAAGAAGGACACGGTGGGAGTCGTGGTGGTGGAAGGCCTGAAGGCCGGCACCGACATGCTGTGCGTGGTGACGCACGACAACTCCGCCTTCAACCTCACGGCCAAGATGGACGTCCCCATCGGCCACAAGATCGCCCTCGTCGACATCAAGGCCGGCGACACCATCTGGAAGTACGGCCAGGACATCGGCATCGCCAAGGCCGACATCGCCAAGGGCGAGCACGTCCACGTCCACAACGCCAAGACCAAGCGCTGGTGAGGGTGAAAATGTCCGAGATCGCCATGTTCCACGCCCAGAGCGCCGAGAACCCCTTCAAGGGCGGCGCCCCCGACCAGCTGGTCACCAAGGCCACCCCGCCGGCCCGCGCCTCGCAGAACTATGCGAAGGCCACCTTCCGCGGCTGGCGCCGCGAGAACGGCCGCGTCGGCGTGCGCAACCACGTCGTGCTGCTGCCGCTCGACGACCTCTCCAACGCCGCCTGCGAGGCGGTGGCGCACCATGTGAAGGGCACCCTGGCGCTGCCCCACGCTTATGGCCGCCTGCAGTTCGGCGCCGATCTCGACCTGTTCTTCCGCACCCTGATCGGCATCGGCTCGAACCCGAACGTCGCCGCGGTGGTGGTGATCGGCATCGAGGACCAGTGGACCAAGATCGTCGTCGACGGCATCGCCAAGACCGGCAAGCCGGTGGTGGGCTTCGGCATCGAGGGCAACGGCGACATCGCCACCGTCGCCAAGGCGTCCTACCAGGCCAAGCGCTTCGTCCAGTGGGCGAACGAGCTGCCGACCGAGGAGTGCCCGGTCACCGATCTGTGGATCTCCACCAAATGCGGCGAGAGCGACACGACCACCGGGCTCTCCTCCTGCCCCACGGTCGGCAACATGTATGACAAGCTGATCCCGCTCGGCATCTACGGCGTGTTCGGCGAGACCTCGGAGATCACCGGCGCCGAGCACCTGTGCAAGGAGCGCGCGGCGAGCCCCGAGATCGCCGAGAAGTGGTTCAAGATGTGGAAGTCCTACCAGGACGACGTGATCGAGGCCCACAAGACCAACGATCTTTCCGACAGCCAGCCCACCAAGGGCAACATCGTCGGCGGCCTCACCACGATCGAGGAGAAGGCGCTCGGCAACCTGGAGAAGATCGGCCGCGAGTGCCGCTATATCGACGCGCTCGAGCCCGCCGAGGCCCCGGCCAAGGGTCCCGGCCTCTATTACATGGACACTTCCTCGGCGGCCGCCGAATGCGTGACCCTGATGGCGGCGGCGGGCTATGTGATCCACACCTTCCCGACCGGTCAGGGCAACGTGATCGGCAATCCCATCGTCCCGGTGATCAAGATCTCCGGCAATCCGCGCACGGTGCGCACCATGGGCGAGCACATCGACGTGGACGTGTCCGGCGTGCTGCGCCGCGACATGACCATCCCCGAGGCCGGCGACGCGCTCATCGACATGATCGTGCGCACCGCCAACGGCCGCCTCACGGCGGCGGAGGCCCTCGGCCACCGCGAGTTCGTGATGACCAAGCTCTATCGCAGCGCCTGAGCGGGCGGCGGCCGGCGACGGCCGCCTCTGCTTCGCAGCGAGACGCAAAGGCCGCCGGCAGGAGATGCCGGCGGCCTTTTGCGCGTTCCGCCTCCTCCGCCGCTCCCCGCTTGCGCCCGCCTCGGGCGGCGGGGGCTGCGGACGGCGGGGCGCAGGAGGTCGGATCACATCGGCGGTGCCAGCGCGCGCCGCCTCACGCGGCGGCGCGGCGCCGCAGATCCTCGAGCAGCGGTGCCGGCACGGAGATGCCCTGCGCCGCCGCCTTCGCCCGCGCGCCGAGGCGCCGGTCGCCGGGAAGGCGGGTGCCGTCCTGGCCGAGAATGGCGCCGAGCAGCACTTCGAGGCGGGCCGCGAAGTCCGGCCCGCCGAGCCGCGCCGGGTCCATCACCACGAACAGGTGGCCGATGCGCGGCGCCGGCCCGGCCGCCGTGAAGAAGGAGGAGGCCTCGAAGCCGAACTGGCCGCCGGTGAGCGCCGCCGCGAGGATCTCCACCATCAGCACCAGCGCCGCCCCCTTGGCATCGCCGATGGGCAGCATGGTGCCCGCGAGCGCGGCCTTGGGGTCGGTGGTGGGCCGGCCCTCGGGGTCCAGCGCCCAGTCGTCGGGGATCGCGGTGCCGCGCTGGGCGGCCACCATGATCTTGCCGCGCGCCACCTTGCTCAGCGAGGCGTCGATGACGAGCGGCGCCGCGCCCGCGCGCGGCACGGCGAAGGCGATGGGGTTGGTGCCGAACACGCCGGCCGCCCCGCCCCAGGGCGCGATGGCGGAGGGCGAGTTGGAGAAAGCGAGGCCGGCGAGCCCGCGCGCCGCGAGCTTTTCCACATGATGGCCCATGGCGCCCGCATGGTGCGAGGCATAGACGGCGACACCGACGATGCCGGTGCGCGCCACCCGCTCGGCCGCCGCGTCCAGCCCGGCGGCGATGGCGGGGAAAGCGAAGCCGGCGCCCGCGTCGACCCGCAGCGTTGCCTCGGCGGTCCAGTCGAGGGCCGGCACGGCCGCGCCGGCGACCTTGCCGCTCTTCACCTGGTCGGCATAGGCCGGCAGGCGCGACAGGCCGTGGCTGGCGATGCCGTCGGCCTCGGCGGCCACCAGGGCATCGGCGACGGCGGCGGCGTTCCGCGGGCTGGTGCCGACGGCAGCCAGCACGGCCAGAGCGAGATTTCGCGCCTCTTCGAGCGTCAAATGGGCGGTCATGCGGCGGCGCGCTCCTTCAGCACGTGGGCGACCGCCTCGGCCACCGCCGCGCTCACGCGGACATTGGATTCCTCCGTCACCCCGGCGATGTGCGGCGTGAGGATCAGGTTCGGCACGCCTTTGAGCGGCCCGCCGCCCGGCAGCGGCTCGCGCTCGAACACGTCGAGCATGGCGCCGCCGAGCCGGCCCGCCTTGAGGGCATCGGCCAGCGCGGCCTCGTCCACCACGCCGCCGCGCGCGGCATTGATGAGCACCGCGTCCCTGCGCATGCCGGAGAGCGCCTCGGCGCCGATCAGGCCGCGCGTCGCCTCGGTCAGCGGCACATGGAGGCTCACCGCATCCGCCTGCGCCAGGAGATCGGCAAGCGGCAGCGGTGTGGCCGCGAACTGCGCGTACACCGGATGGTCGTCCGGCAGGAACGGATCATGCGCCAGGATGCGCATGCCGAGCGCCGAAGCACGCCGCGCGGTCTCGCGGGCGATGGCGCCGAAGCCGACGAGACCGAGCGCGCGCCCGGAGGTCTCGCGGCCCATCAGGCGGGTGCGCGGCCAGGCGCCGTCCGCCACCTCCGCGGAGGAATGGTAGGCGCCGCGCAGCAGCATCAGCACGCCGCAGATGACGTATTCCGCCACCGAGAGGTCGTTGGCGCCGGTGGCGGGGCGTACGGCGATGCCGCGCGCCTCGCAGGCGGGAACGTCGATATTGTCGAGGCCGACGCCGAGCCGGCCCACCACCACGAGGCGCGGCGCCTTCTCCAGCAGCGCCGCGCGCACCTGGGTGCGGTTGCGCACGATGAGCGCCCGCGCCGGGCCGAGCAGAGCGGCGAGAGCGTCGGGCCGGTCCACCAAGGTCGGGTCGTAGGCGACGTCGTAGTGCGCGCGCAAAGCATCGAGCGCACCCGCATCCATGAACTCGGTGACGACGATATCGGCCATGTGCTCTCCCCGCATCCTCTGCCGCGCCCGCCGGCCTGGCCCCTCGAGGGAGCGGGCTGGCGTCCGCGCATTCTGATGTTATATATAAGATATATGACTTCCTCCATCCGATCCCGCAAGCGGGATTCGGGCGCGGCGGAGAATCCGCTTATAAGACGGAGCGTTGATGGATCGGCGGGGCACGAGCGTGGCGAGGACCAAGGCAGCGGAGGCCGGTGCGGGCACGGCACAGCCGGAGAGCGCCATCCCCGCGCCGACGCGCGCAACAGCCCGCGCGCGCGCCGCGGCATCCCCGGCCGCGCCGGAAGCCGACGGCCTCGCCTCCAAGCCGCTCTACCGCCAGGTGCGCGAGGCGCTGATCCGCCGCATGGTGGAAGGCGTGTGGGCGCCCGGCGCGCCTTTGCCCAGTGAAATGCAGCTCGCGGCCGAGCTGCGCGTCAGCCAGGGCACGGTACGCAAGGCGCTGGACGAGATGGCGGCCGAGAACCTGGTGGTGCGCCGCCAGGGCCGCGGCACCTTCGTCGGGCGGCACGACGAGGACCGCATCCTGTTCCAGTTCTTCAAGCTGGTGTCGGACGACGGGGTGCGCCGCTTTCCCGAGAGCCGCGTCCTGTCCATCGTCAAGGGCAAGGCGAGCGAGAAGGAGGCGCAGGCCCTCGCCCTCGCCCGCGGCGCGCGGGTCATCCGCATCCGCCGCATGCGCGCGCTCGGCGGCGTGCCGATCCTGGTGGAGGACCTCGCTCTACCCGAGGCGCTGTTTCCCGGCCTCGTCGAGGCGGGCGTGCCGAACAACGTCTATGGCCTCTACGCCGCGCGCTACGGTGTCACCGTGGCGCGGGCGCGGGAGAAGCTGAAGGCGGTGGCCGCGCCGGCCGAGGATGCGGCGGTGCTGGGCGTGCCGCCGGGAACGCCGGCGCTGCTCATCGACCGGCTCGCCTTCTCGCTGGAGGAGGTGCCGGTGGAATGGCGCGTCAGCCTCTGCCTCACCGGCACCATGCATTATCTCTCCGACCTCACCTGAGCGCCGGCCCGGACGCAGCCGGTGGCGGGTCCGCGCTTGGCTGCGGGCGCGCGACGCGGCAAGCTTGCGCCGGCAGAGCCTGGCCGAAACCGGCTGATCCGATGGCCCGCCGGCTCGCCTGCCATTCCAAGGATAGGCACGCGCCGATGGAGTACCGCCTCGTCTACACCACCTTCCCCGACCGCGCGGCGGCCGAGGACGCCGCCCGCGCGCTCCTGGAGCAAAGGCTCGTCGCCTGCGCCAACATCCTGCCGGGCATGGTCTCGATCTATCGCTGGGAGGGGAAGACCGAGCGCGCCGAGGAGGCGGTGATGCTGCTCAAGACCACGGCCGCGCGCGCCGCGGCGGTGGTGGAAGCGGTCGCCGCGCGGCATCCCTACGAGGTGCCGGCGATCCTGGTGCTGCCCGTGGACGGCGGCGGCGCGCCGTTCCTCGCCTGGATCGGCGCGCAGACGGCGTGAGGGATCAGGCCGCCTTCAGCAGGCGGTAGAGGTCGCGGCGGATCTGCTCGTTGCCGGCGATCACGTGGCCCTTGTCGAGGATCTTGTCGCCGTCGTCCATGTCGGAAACGTAGCCGCCCGCCTCGCGCACCAGGATCAGGCCCGCCGCCATGTCCCAGGGCTGCAAATTGCGCTCCCAGAAGGCATCGAAGCGGCCCGCCGCCACCCAGGCGAGGTCGAGCGCCGCCGAGCCGGTGCGGCGCAGGCCCGCCACCTGGGTCTGCACGGCGACGAGCTCGCGGTTGAACTGCGCATGGTCGCCCCGGCCCATGTGCGGCAGGCCGCAGCACACCACCGCATCGGCGAGCTTGCGGCGCGCCGCGACGCGCAGGCGCCGGTCGTTGAGGAACGCGCCCTGGCCCTGCTCGGCGACGAACAGCTCGTCGGCCACGGGATTGTAGATCACCCCCGCCACCGCAACGCCGTTCCGCACCAGCGCCACCGAGATGGCGAACATGGGAATGCCGTGCAGGAAATTGGTGGTGCCGTCGAGCGGGTCGACCACCCATTCGTTGGCGGGGTCGGTGCCCTCCACCCGGCCGCGCTCCTCCATCAGGAAGCCGAACCCCGGCCGCACCTTGGAGAGTTCGGCATAAAGCATGTCCTCGGCCTTGCGGTCGGCGGCGGAGACGAAGTCCGCCGGCCCCTTCATGGAGACCTGGAGTTGCTCCACCTCCCCGAAGTCGCGGGCAAGCGCGCGGCCGGCCTTGCGCACGGCCTGCACCATGACGGTCATGAGGGGGGTACGGATCATCTCGAACGGGTCCCGGATTGGCCGCACTGGCGCCCGCAAAAGGGTACGCGCTGGGGCAGGGGCTGGTGTGAAGTCGGCGCGAGGTGTGCCCGGCCCCCGCGCCGCCGTCAAGGCGGCGCGGCTTCGGGACCATTTGGCCGCCGTCAAGGCGGCGCGGCTTCGGGACCATTTGGCCGCCGTCAAGGCGGCGCGGCTTCGGGACCATTTGGCCGCCGTCAAGGCGGCGCGGCTTCGGGACCATTTGGCCGCCGTCAAGGCGGCGCGGCTTCGGGACCATTTGGCCGCCGTCAAGGCGGCCCGGTCAGCCGCCCCATTTGTGGGCCTGGGCCTCGGCTTTCGCGCGGTCGGCATCGCCGAGCTTGGCCACCACGCCGTCCAGCATGGGATCGCCGAGCCCCTTCTTCTTGGCCAAAAGATGCCAGGCGGCAGCAGCGACCTTGTCCGGCGCCGTGCCGCGCCCGGCCGCCAGCAGGCGTGCGTACCGGTTCTGGGCGATGGCGTTGCCGGCCAGCGCCGCGCGGCGGAACAGGGCGGCGGCGGCGGCCTCGTCCTTCGGCACGCCGATGCCATTGAACTGCATGATGGCGAATTCCACCTGGGCGGTGACGTGGCCGAGTTGCGCTGCCTTGGCCATCAGCTTGGCGGCGCGCACATTGTCCTTCTCGACCCCATTGCCCTCCTTCACCAGAATGGCGAGGGCATAGAGCGCGTCCTCCAGATCGTGGGCCGAAGCCTCCTCGAACCAGCGCGCGGCTTCGGAATAGTCCCTGGGCACGAGGCGCCCCTGGAGATAGAGCAGGCCGAGATTGTAGGCCGCCGCGCCGCTGCCCTTCTCCGCCGCGGCGCGGAACAGGCGCGCGGCCTCCAGCTCGTCCGCCTTCTGGCCGTCGCCCGTGAGCGCCATGAGGCCGAGCGCGAACATAGCGTCCGCCGAGCCGGTGTCCGCCGCCTTCTTGTACCACTCGCGCGCCTTCTTCGGGTCCTGGGGGACGCCGAAGCCGCGCCCATAGAGTTCGCCGAGCAGGGTCATGGCGGCGGGATCGGTGCCGGCGCGCTTCAGCGCCTCGGTATAGGCGGTGATGAAATAGCCGCGCTGATAGGCGCCATAGGCGACGTCGCCGCTGCCCTCGGCCGCCGGCGCCGCAGGCTTCTGAGGCTCGGCCTGGGCACCGGGCTTGGCACCGGGCTTGGCGGCGGGCTTCGGCGCCGGCTTGGGAGGCGGCGCGAGCTTGGCGGGCGGCGCGGTCTGCGCCGCAGCGGTGCCGGTCCCGGCGCGGCCGAAGAGGAGCGCAAGCACCAGCGCGCCGGCGCACGCGGCCGCTGTGGAAACGCCGCTCCCGCGCCGCATCAGGCGCCGGCCTCGCCGGTGCGGGCGACGGCGAGGCGCGCCATGGCGGCAGCGACGTTCTGCGGACCGCGCCCGGCTTCGAGCAGCGGGCCGGACAAGGCGACGAAATCGGCGCCGGCGCGCGCCAGCGCCTCCACCTCGTCGAGGGAGGTGGCGACGCCCACGCACGGCACTTCGAACAGCTCCGCCCACCAGGTGGCGAGATCGAGGGTGCGGGGAAAGCCGGCCGCATCGCCCGCCAGAGGGCCGAACAGCACGTAGTCGGCGCCGCTCTCGCCGGCGAGCATGGCGTCGTGCCGGTTGGCGAGGCCGCCGGCACCGACGATGGCCCCCGGCTTCAGGGCCGCGAGCGCGCCCTTCAAGGCGGCCGGATCGGAGACGTGCGCGCCGTCGAGCCGCGCGGCGGCGACGCCCGCCGGCGTGCCTTCCACCAGCGCCGCCACGTCGCGGCCCTGCGCCGCCTCCACCTGCTCGGGCGCCGGCGCCCCGCGCCAGATCACCGCCGCCACGTCGCCGGCATCGAGGCACGCGCCGAGATCGGCCATGCCGGCCTGCGGCAGGATCATCATCAGACGGGCGCCAAGCGGCGGAAGGGGTGCGCTCATGGGAGAGATCGGTCCGCCAAGAAACGGGCGAAAGCGGGGCGCGCGGCGGGCGCAGCCCGAGGGGAGCGCGACCTTAGCCGCTGGTCCCGGCAAAGGAAACCGGTACCGCATCGGTATGGACGAAGCGCGGAATATTGCACCGCGACACGCCGCCCAAATCGATTTAGAATGGAAGCCTCCTCCGCTCGGCTGGGGTCCGGCGCGCGATGCGCGGCCGTCCCACGTCGGGCATCCTGCCTCTTGCGGAACGTCCGGCGTCCTGTGGCATTGCCCTTCGCGGGCGTCGCCGGGCGCGGCTTGCCGGTGCAGGATGGCGCGCGATGCGCGAGCGGCGGGGCCGGGATTCGCACCGGTTGCGCATCGGGCGCTTCGACAGGGAGACGGGAATGGTCGCGCGGGTGATTGCGGTGGAGCCCTTCGACATCGTCGTGTTCGGGGCGACCGGGGACCTCGCCCGGCGCAAGCTGCTGCCCGCCCTCTATGAGCGCGACCTCGCCGGCCAGCTGCCCGAGGCGTGCCGCATCTTCGGCGTCTCCCGGCGCCCCATGGAGCGCGCCGCGTTCGCGGCCTTCGCGCGCGAGGCGGTGGAGGACCGCGACGGCATCGAGGACGGGAACGCCGCCGACCTCGCCCGCTTCCTCCACCGGCTCGATTACGTGGCGGTGGACGCGCTCTCGGACGAGGGCTGGGCGGACCTCGCCGCGCGTCTCGCCGACGCCGAAGACCGGGTGCGGGTGTTCTACCTCGCCGTCGGCCCGGACCTGTTCGACGACATCTGCGCGCGCATCGGCGCCGAAGGCCTCGTCACGCCGCGCACCCGCGTGGTGGTGGAGAAGCCCGTGGGCAAGGACCTCGCATCGGCGCGCCAGGTGAACGCCGCCGTGGGCCGGGTCTTCCCCGAGGAGTCGGTGTTCCGCATCGACCACTATCTCGGCAAGGAGACGGTGCAGAACCTGATGGCGCTGCGCTTCGCCAATGCCCTGTTCGAGCCGGTGTGGAACAGCGCGCACGTCGACCATGTGCAGATCACGGTGGCCGAGAGCATCGGCACCGCCGGACGCGCCGGCTATTACGACACCGCCGGCGCGCTGCGCGACATGGTGCAGAACCACATGCTCCAACTGCTCTGCCTGGTGGCCATGGAGCCGCCGGTCTCGCTCGACGCCGATGCGGTGCGCGACGAGAAGCTGAAGGTGCTCAAAGCCCTCGTCCCCATCGACGAGAAGAATGCGGGCCAGCTCACGGTGCGCGGCCAGTATCGCGCCGGCGCCTCGGCCGGCGGGGCGGTGCCGGGCTATCTGGACGAGCTCGGCGCGAGCGCCTCCAGCACCGAGACCTTCGTGGCGCTGAAGGCGGAGATCGCCAACTGGCGCTGGTCCGGCGTGCCGTTCTACCTGCGCACCGGCAAGCGCCTCGCGAGCCGGGTCTCGGAAATCGTGGTGGCGTTCCGGCCGATCCCCCATTCGGTGTTCGACAGCCAGGCGGGGCCGATCATGGCCAACCGGCTCGTGATCCGCCTCCAGCCCGACGAGGGGGTGAAGCTGTGGCTCATGATCAAGGACCCCGGCCCGGGCGGCATGCGGCTGCAGCACGTGCCGCTCGACATGAGTTTTGCGAGCGTGTTCGGGGTGCGCAACCCGGATGCCTATGAGCGCCTGCTGATGGATGTGGTGCGCGGCAACCAGACGCTGTTCATGCGCCGCGACGAGGTGGAGGCCGCCTGGCGCTGGGTCGACCCGATCCTGGAGGCCTGGCGCCACTCCCGCGAGGCGCCCAGGCCCTACACCGCCGGCACCTGGGGGCCGTCCGCCGCCATCGCTTTGATCGAGCGGGACGGGCGCACCTGGGCGGACGACGCCTGAGCCCGGCCATGGCGGACTCTCCCCTGCCCTACGCGCTCGCCGCCTACGCCGACCGGGCCGCGCTCGCCCGCGCCCTCGCCGCCCATGTGGCGCAGGCGCTGCTCGCCCGGATGGCGAAGGACGGCGCGGCGAGCCTCGCCGTCTCCGGCGGGCGCACGCCGGCTTTGTTCCTGGAGACGCTGTCGGGCGCCCCCCTCGACTGGGGCCGCATCACCGTGACGCTGGTGGACGAGCGCTGGGTTCCGGAGACCTCGGCGCGCTCCAACGCCGCCCTGGTGCGCGCCCACCTGCTAAAGGGCGAAGCCGCGAGGGCGCGCTTCGTGCCGCTCTATACCGGCGCGCCGACGCCCGAGGACGGGCTCGCGGACGCCGAGGCGCGCGTCGCCGCGCTGCCCTTGCCGTTCGCCGCCGCGGTGCTGGGCATGGGGGACGACGGCCACACCGCCTCCTTCTTCCCCGGCGCGGCCGGCCTCGGCGCGGCCATCGATCCCGCCGCCCCCGCTCTGCTCGCGGCGGTCCGCGCCGCGGCGGCGGGCGAGCCCCGCATCACCTTCACGCTGCCCCCGCTGCTTGCCGCCGACACGCTTCTGCTGCACATCGAGGGCACAGTGAAACGGGAGGTGCTGGGGGCAGCCTCCCGTCCCGGCGCGGTGGAGGCGATGCCCATCCGCGCCGTGCTCCTCAACGCCCGTCGCCCCCTGGACGTCCTGTGGTGCCCGTGATGGAGACCGCGATGGAGACCTGCGCATGAGCGAGACCGAGGCCCTCTGGACGTCCCTTTCGACGGCGTGGGAACAAGACAGGGGGCGCCACCTGCGGCAGGTGGCCGCGGCGCCCGGGCGGTTCGAGGACTTCTCCTGCGGCTTCGGCGACCTGCTGCTGGACTATTCCAAGACCGCGCTCACCCGGCAGACGCTGGGCCTGCTGCTCGCCCTGGTGAAGGCGGCGGGGGTGGAGGCGCGGCGCGAGGCCATGTTCGCGGGCGCGGCGATCAACGCCACCGAGGGCCGCAGCGTGCTCCATGTCGCATTGCGCGACACCGACGCCGCCCCGCTGGTGGTGGACGGCGCCGACGTGAAGCCGCCGGTGCGCGAGACGCTGGCGCGCCTGTTCGCCTTCGCCGACCAGGTGCGCGACGGCACCATCGCCGGCGCCACCGGCGCCCGCTTCACGGACGTGGTGAACATCGGCATTGGCGGCTCGGACCTCGGTCCGGTCATGGTGACCGGCGCGCTCGCGCCCTATCACGACGGGCCGCGCTGCCACTTCGTGTCGAACGTGGACGGCGCTCACATCGCCGACACGCTGAAGGGGCTCGATCCGGCCACCACGCTGTTCATCGTCGCCTCGAAGACCTTCACCACGGTGGAAACCATGCGCAATGCTGCCACCGCCCGCGCCTTCATCAAGGACGCGCTGGGCGAGGCGGCGGTCGGTGACCATTTCGCCGCCGTGTCCACCGCCCTCGAAAAGGTCGGGGCGTTCGGCATCCGGCCCGAGCGCACCTTCGGCTTCTGGGATTGGGTGGGCGGGCGCTATTCGGTGTGGTCGGCCATCGGCCTGCCGGTGATGATCGCGGCGGGGCCGCAGAACTTTCGCGAGCTGCTGGCCGGCGCCGCCGCCATGGACGAGCATTTCCGCTCCGCCCCGCTCGACGTCAACCTGCCGGTGCTGCTCGCCGCGGTCGGCCTGTTCCACCGCAACGTCTGCGGCTATGCGAGCCGGGCCGTGATCCCCTACGACCAGCGCCTGGCGCGCTTTCCCGCTTACCTCCAGCAGCTCGACATGGAGAGCAACGGCAAGGGCGTGACGCTGGATGGAAAGCCGGTGCCGCGCGCCACCGGCCCGATCGTGTGGGGCGAGCCGGGCACCAATTCCCAGCATGCCTTCTTCCAGCTGATCCACCAGGGCACCGACGTGATCCCGGTGGAGTTCCTGATCGCCGCCGAGGGACACGAGCCGAAGCTCAAGGAGCATCACGCGCTGCTGGTGGCCAACTGCCTCGCCCAGTCGGAGGCGCTGATGCGCGGGCGCACCCTGGAGGAGGCGGCGGCGCAGCTGCGCGCGCGCGGCCTGCCCGAGGCCGAGGTGGCGCGGCTCGCCCCGCACCGGGTGTTCCCGGGCAGCCGGCCGTCGGTGACGCTCGCTTACGCCCAGCTCGACCCGTTCACGCTCGGCCGCCTGATCGCGCTCTACGAGCACCGGGTGTTCGTCGAGGCGGCGGTGTGGGGCATCAACGCCTACGACCAGTGGGGCGTCGAGCTCGGCAAGGAGCTCGCCACCGACCTGCTCCCCTCGGTCATCGACGCCAAGCTGCCGGAAGGCGCCTCGGCGTCCACAAGGGGGCTGCTCGCGCATCTGTCGGAGGTCGGCGGGCGGTGAGCGCGCCGGCCGTCCTGCCATGCAGCATCAGCAGGGCACGCTTCCGTATTATGTATACCACAAAGATCCCAGAATGAGTCAGCATCCGGCTAAGAGTCGGGAGGTCACCTCCCGGCCAGCGCCCCGGCGCCCGGAGGTAGACATGAGCGCCCTTGATTTTGCCGCCCTCGGTCTTTTTGGCATCGCCCTCACGGCGGCAACCATCGGCTTTTCCTCGCCCGCGCCGTTCCTCGCGGCGGGCGGGGATGTGGGGATTCCTCTGGCCGACGGGATCGGCGACGCCCCGAGCGCGCCGCGCTTCGCCGGCGTCCGCTTTGGCGGCGTGCCCACCGGGGAAACGGGCGAGCCGGCGGTCGCCGCATTCCCGCGCGGCTTCTGACCGCGCGCAAAAAAATGGCCCCGACTTGCGTCGGGGCCGTGGAGGGGCCGCCCGAAGGCGGTGGAGGGACATGTGGCGCGTGCCGACACGGCGCGTGCGATCCTCGAAAGGCTCAGACGGTGGCCTCGCGCGCCTTGACGGCGTGGGCCTCGTTGAGCTGGTGATGGCGGGCGAGAAGCGGGCGCAGGACCAGCACGGCGGCGATGGCGGCGGTCATGTCCATGGCCGCGACCGTGTAGAGCACCACGCTCCAGCTGCCGGTCGCCTCCATCAGCAGGTTGGCCATCGGCACCAGCAGCGCCGCGACGCCCTTGGCGCAGTAGAGCATGCCGTAGATCTTGCCGATATGCTTCGAGCCGAAAGTATCCGCCGCGGTGGCGGAGAACAGCGAGTAGACTTCGCCCCAGGCCAGGAAGACCACGCCCGACAGGGTGATGAAGGCCCACGGATTGTGCCCGAACGTGCCGAGCGCGACGATGCCGAGGCCCTCCATCATGAAGGCGAAGAACATGGTCTTCTCGCGCCCGATATGATCGGAGATCCAGCCGAAGAAGGGCCGCGAGAAGCCGTTCAGGATGCGGTCCAGCATCAGCGCGAAGGGCAGTGCCGCCATGGCGAAGAAATAGAGGTCCACCTCCACGTGCTTGACGCCGAGGTCCTCGGCGATCACGCCCAGCTGGGCGACCGCCATCAGGCCGCCGCTGACCGTGAGCGTGAACATCACCAGCATCACCCAGAATACCGGCGTGCGCAGCGCCTCACCGAGGCTGTAGTCGCGCCGGCTCTGGGCCACGGTGGCGGAATAGGTCACCTCCCGCGCACCGGGCGCGCGCAGGAACAGCGCCGCGGCGAGGATGATCGCGCCCTGGATCAGGCCGAAGGCGAAGAAGGTCTCCTGGTAGCCGGACGACTTGATCATCGCCGCGATGGGCAGGATCGTCAGCACCGTGCCCGAGCCGTAGCCGGCGGCGGTGAGGCCGACCGCGAGGCCGCGCCGGTCCGGGAACCACTTCAGCGCGCTGTTGACGCAGGTGGCATAGACGCAGCCGACGCCGATGCCGCCCATGGCGGCCGCGAAATAGAGCGAGGAGAGCGAGGTGGCGTAGGAGTTCAGCACCCAGGACAGGCCGGTGAACACGCCGCCCACCAGCACCACGTTGCGCGGGCCGTATTTGTCGATGAAGTAGCCGACGATGGGCGTCGCCCAGGTCTGCACCACCACGAACACGGTGAACGCCACCTGCACCGCGGCGCGGGTCCAGGTGTGGGTCGAAACGATCTCGGGAACGAACAATGTCCAGGAATATTGAATGTTCGCGGCGGCGACCATGCAGACGATGCCGGCGACCAATTGCAGCCAGCGGTTCACGCTGGCCGGCTTTACAGACTCAATGACCATCTCATCCACCCTTTGAGAACTTTATTATTCTGGTTCCAGGAAGAAAGAGCCGCCCCACCCCGTTGTTTTCCCTCTCGGAGGCAGCGTTGCTTAACGATCGTGCCCGGGCGCGTGCGCCTCACACCGCGCCGGCGGTGCGCATGCCTGCGATTTCTTCCGCGCTGTAGCCGAGGCCCACCAGCACCTCGTCGGTGTGCTCGCCGAGCAGCGGGGCGCGCGCCACGGGCACGTGGCTCGCCGACATCTGGATCGGCGATCCCAGCGTCACATAGGGGCCGCGCTCGGGGTGCGGCACCTCTACCAGGAAGCCGCGCTCATAGAGCGACCGGTCCTCCAGGAGGTCCTTGGTGGAGAGCACCGGGCCGCACGGCACGTCGATCGCCTTCAGCGCCGCCATCACCTCGAACTTGGTGCGCTTCAGGGCCCAGCGCTCGATCACCTCGAAGCAGGCGTCGAGCCTCTGGCAGCGGGCCTCGTGGCTGGCATATTTGGGATCGTCGATCAGGTCCTTACGGCCGATGAGCCGCATCAGCGGCGCCCAGCCCTGGGGCTGGATGATGACGTAGCAATAGTCGTTCTCGCCCCCCGGGGCGCAGCGCACCGCCGCGCCGGGCTGGCCGCCGCCCGAGCAATTGCCGGCGCGCGGCACGCACTCGGCGGCGGGCGGGCCGGGATATTCGGCGAGCGGGCCGGCGGCAAGGCGCTGCTGGTCGCGCAGCTTCACCCGCAGAAGGTTCATCACGCAGTCCTGCATGGCGACCTCGACCAGTTGTCCCTCGCCGGTGACCGTGCGCTGGTAGAGCGCCGCGAGCACGCCCGCGAGGCAGTGGATGCCGGTGCCGGTGTCGCCGATCTGGGCGCTGGAGGCGGTCGGCGGGCCGGAGCGCCAGCCGGTGGTGCTCATGGCCCCGCCCATGGCCTGGGCGATGGTCTCGTAGGCCTTGGCGTCGATGCCGGAGGCGTCGGCGAAGCCCTTGATGGTGGCGTAGACCAGGCGCTTGTTGATGGCGCGCGCCGCCTGGTAGCCGAAGCCCTGGCGCTCCAGCACGCCGGGGCCGAAATTCTCCACCAGCACGTCGGCGCTGGCGATCAGGCGGGCGAGCGCCTCCTGGCCCTGCGGGCTCTTGATGTTGAGCGTGAGGCTGCGCTTGTTGGCGTTCAGCATGGTGAAATAAAGACTGTCGACATTGGATTTGTCGCGCAGCTGGGAGCGGGTGATGTCGCCGCGCCGGGGCATCTCCACCTTGATCACGTCCGCCCCGAGCCATGCCAGCATCTGGGTCGCGGACGGCCCGGACTGCACATGCGTCAAGTCCAGGACACGCACCCCCTCGAGCGCCTTGCCCATGCCCATCACCCCTGGATTTCCTCAATCAAACCTTATGCTTCGCCGGTCTTGAGCCGGCTTTGGCCGCTACGCGGCCGGCACCTTCTCCTGCGACCAATCTTTGGTCTACTGGATTTGGTATGCCATATACAAACCCTAACATCGCCGGCTCGGGGTCGCAACCGGATTCGACGAAGGTCGCATCCGGCGCGGCATGTTCCCTGCGTTCGCCGCCACCTTCCCGCGATGAAGACTTGCCGCGCGCAGACAGCACCCCGCCCTCGGCGCCGCCGGAGGGCGGCGCCCGCGCATGTCGGGATATTTTCACGCAGCAACGATTGGCCACCGGGGGCCGGACGGCCGGCCCCGGGGCGCGGGTCAGCGCAGCACGGCGAGCTCGGCGCCCATGCCGCTGGCGGCCTGGTCGGCGTGGGAGGCCACTTCCGATTCGTGCAGATAGTGGCGCATGAGGTCGGTGGCGCTGATGACGCCCACCAGCGCGTAGTCCTCGATCACCGGCAGATGCCGCACCTGGTGCGCGTTCATGAGCCGCAGCACGGTGACGATGGAATCGGCGAGCCGGCAGGAGATCAGCTCCCGCTTCAGCAGCGTGGCGAGCACCACCGCCGGGGTGGCGGCGCCGTGGGCGAGCAAAGCGCGCGCCACGTCGCGCTCGGAGAACACGCCGACCACGGTATTGCCCTCGGTGCGGCACACGTCCTTGACGATCACCGAGGAGATGTTCTCCCGCTTCATGATCATCACGGCGGTGGCGACGGTCTCGTTGGCGCGGACGGTGATGATCCTGGTGTCGCGCTTCTCGCGCAGGATGTCGTCGACGGTCATCAGCATGGCGTTCCTCCCGGGCGCAAGGCCCGATGCCTGAAGGTCGTGGGCCTCTGGAGCACGCGCCGATCGGCTTGCTTGGCAAGCCGATCGGATGACGCGGTCTCTTCATTTTCTTAGAGGGCGATTCACCGGGCAGATTGAGGCCAATCTCATCGGATCGCGCTCTCGAGGGCCCCTCTCAATCCATGCTGGTATTCAAAATACACTCTGTCAACGCGAAGCGCGGCCGGCCGCCGGCCTTTCGATGCTGCAACGCGAAGCTGCACGGCGAGCCGCGGGCACGCCGGCAGCCGGCCTGCGGCAACTGTTGCCCTGATCGAAAAAGTCTTTCATCTGATATGATGTATGTGGTCGGCATCGAAACGGGAGCCGGGCCGCGCCACCAAGAAGCCTGAGGCGAAAGGGAGCGATGACCTACCAGGACATCAACGTGAAGCCGATCGAGACCGAATCGAGCTTCCGAATGAAGGCCTACAAGGCCCTCAAGGCGGCCATCATGGAGATGGACATCTACAGCCACAAGGAGGACATCCGGCTTGAGGAACGCCAGCTCTCCGAGAAGCTCGGCGTCTCGCGCACACCGATCCGCGAGGCCATGACGCTTCTGGAGCAGGAGGGCTTCGTGCGCTCGGTGCCGCGGCGCGGCATCTTCGTGGTGCGCAAGACGCGGCAGGAAATCCTCGAGATGATCACGGTGTGGGCGGCGCTCGAGAGCATGGCGGCGCGGCTCGCCTGCGCCCATGGCACCGAGGCCGAGATCCGCGCGCTGCGCGAGAATGTGCGCGCCTTCGCCGACCGCGACCCGGAAGAGTTCGTCTCCGAATATTCCGAGGCCAACCTCGCCTTCCACAAGATCATCATCCGCATGTCCGGCTGCGATCTGATCGCCGACATGACCGAGGGCCTGTTCCCGCACATGCGGGGCGTGCGCAACGTCACCATCGGCCAGGACCACCGCGCCCAGCGCTCGATCGTCGACCACACCCGCATCGTCGCCGCGATCGAGAAGCGCGACGCGGACCTTGCCGAGCGCCTGGTGCGCGAGCACACGCTCGGCCTCGCCCGCCACGTGGAGGCGCACGGCGAGTTCCTGGACTGAGCGGACTGTGGCGAGATGTCGAGGGCCATGCTGGTTGTCGATATTGCAACCGGTGAAACAAATGATAGCGTCGCCTCCAGCACCTCTATGGCCGAGTTAGGCCGTTCAGGGGGCTAAGGGGGCGCTGCTCGCGAGGCATCAATGTCGCCTGAGCGCCGCCAAGAAATTGCGAAACGGGCGGCGCAGTCACGATGGACCAGGGCAAAGAAGTAGCTGGCCATTTGCCAGGGATCCCGGTCGTTGCCACTAGGTGCGAGACGGTTCAAGGAACGGCAGACCTTCGTCGCATTTGCCGATGTGACGATGGGTCCGACTACGCCGTAAAGGATTGTTCGCAGAACCCGAACCTACCGCATCAAGAATGGCTCTGCACACAACTTGGAGAATTGGTTGGCCTCGCCTCCTGTTCGGGTGGTTAAACTGGCCGGCGACGAGTGCTTCGGGTCGCGGTGGGAAAGCGGCATGGAGACGCAAGACTGGTGGGTGCGGGCACATAACGGCGACATCAACTTTTCATTTCTTGCACCGACTATATCAAGAATACTCGCCTACGATCTATTTATCCACAACGTGGATCGCCACTTAACGAACTACGTTGTTCGACGCCAATATTCAGGTCACGCAGTACTCGCCTTTGATTATTCCCAAGCCTGGTTGTTTAGCGGGTTCCCACTTCCCGCCCTCCCGCTACATCACCAAACAAACACAATTCAGGCACTGCGTGCGATGCGTAAATTATTTGGCGATTTTATACGACACGACGAAGTCAAGCATGTTTGCAACCGACTTAGAAAGATTAATACTGAATCGATAGAATGAATTATCTCACAACATCCTAACAATTGGTTGACTGAAAAGCAAAAATCTGAAATATTTAATTGGTGGTATTCTGACAAACGACTACATCGGATACATCAAGTTCAGGAGGGCATCGCAAATGGATCATATATTTGACTACGCGGTGCTTCAAGCGGTTCCTGACCAACGCCGGGGTGAGCGCGTGAATATAGGGATAGCTATCCTGAGATGGGATGGTTTGGATATTCGCGTTTTTGAAACGCGCAAGATTCAAGCGCTCACCGGGCAGTCGTGGGATTCCTATATTGATTCATTTTCCTCGTTGCTGAAGGAAACTGACGACCATTCTTTGCCGAAGGATCAGCGCTTGGCGAAGATGGAAATTGTTCAAGGGCAAATCTCGCTGTCTAAAACAGGATGGTTCAAGTCATCAGGCCTTGATGACTATGAATCTGCGATCAATGAAATTGTAAAATCTGTCATATTGAGACCTGCTCGCAAGCGTTCGAAAGACGAGACGACCATTGTTGCAGAGATAAGCGCAGAATTTAGGGCAGCGCAGATACTTGCCACGAAAAAAGATAATATTAGAAGCGGTAAAGTTTTTCGGAATTATGAAATTGAGGCGGGAATTGAGGCTGATTTTGCTCAACTAAATTCCAAACTACATGTTGCCGCAGTTCTTGATTTGCGGTCTGCTCACCCACAGATGGCACAAGCTGCGCTTAAAGCCATCACCTTGGATAGAGCCGAAGCTGTCCATAGTGGGCCGGTTCACAAGATAGGCGTTTATGCTGTCGCCACCGCCCGACGCAGTGAGGTTCGCGAAAACATCAATTTGCTTGGTCGCTATGCTGATGATCTCGTGAATTGGGAAGATGATACCGATCGGCGGGGCTTGAAGCGGATGTTTTTTGACGCTTATAACTCGCATATTGACGGTCAAGTCTGACACTTTATGCTTGACGGCAGTGCTTTGAGCTGTGCGCGGCGCGTTCGGAAGTGGCGTGGACTATGCATGCTGGGAACCTGTATGGCACCGCAAGGCCGAAGAGGCGAAGGTCGTCACGAAGCGTGGGCCATATACGAAAAAAGTAAGGGTGTGAGGGCTGGTCAGGGGCGCCTCACAATTTTCCCTACGGATTCAAACCGTAGCGCTTTCTGCCGCGCCAGACGTATTGCCACAACGAGATGGTCATTCGCTCAGCCTGTCCCGAGCCCGGCGACCTGTGGTTATCCACTCAGGGGTTTTCCGGCATTCAACATGCGAAGCTTAAACTTCACACAATCACCCCCTTTCGGAAGCGCACCCCCTTTCGGAAGCGAAATTATCTTGCGAAAGGACCGGGGCCAAATTTGGGCTGCCAATATTTTCAAACTGCCCCCCTCCCCCGCCAACCCGCCGTGCGCCATAGCGCCCGGCGTGCCATAATCGCGACCTTGAGGCCCCTTGCCGGCGACGGGAGGGGCCGCTTCATATGCGGACCCAACCGGCGCGGATCTTCGGCGGAGCACGATGCGTTACCTCAATCTGATCAAGACCATCTCCAACTGGCCGGCCTATTTCGCGCACAAATACAACCTCACCACCGCCTCGCCGGCGGTGTTCGAGCTGCGCGGCGGCGGGCGCATCCTGGTGCCGCGCGAGGTGATGCACGAGTTCAAGGAGGTGTTCTTCGACGAGGCCTATCTCGCCGGCATGCCGCTCGGCGTGAAGGAGGGCGCCACGGTGGTGGACATCGGCGCCAATATCGGCGCCTTCAGCGTGTTCGCCGCCACCCGCTTCAAGGGCTGCCGGGTGATCGCCTTCGAGCCCGACCCGGTGAATTTCGCGGTGCTCGCCCGCAACGCCGAAGGCGTGCCCGCGCGCGCCATCACGCCGGTGGAGCGCGCCATCGCCGGCAGCGCCGGCACGCTGGTGTTCCACCGCGGCGATGCCGAAGGCGTCTCCACCTCCGGCTCGCTGGTGCGCAGCACCGGCGAGAAGATCACGGTCGAGGCCGTGACCCTGGAAGAGGCGTTCGCGGCGCAGGGCATCGCCACCTGCGACCTCATGAAGATGGATTGCGAGGGCGCCGAGTTCGACATCCTCTACGGCGCCTCCGACGCGGTCTTGGCGCGCATCCGCCAGATGGTGGTGGAGATCCACGACCAGGGCCGGGGCACGCGCACCCGCGCCGCCGTGATCGCCCACCTCGCCGCCAAGGGCTTCCAGGTCAAGGACGGCATGCATCATCTGCTGTGGGCCTGGCGCGCGGCGCCTTAGAGCGCGATCCGATCATATGGAGCCGCGTTGCGGCTCCATATGATCGGTGAATCGCCCTCTAACCCATTGAATAGAGACGGATTCACCGCTCATACTGAATCGCCGGGCGATTCAGTATGAGCGGATCCGGCTCTAGGAACGCTTTGGACGTGTTGACCGCGATCAAGGCCGAACCTGCGCTGCCGCCCGCATAAAGGGAGGCGCCGGTCAGGGCCGGCACCCGGAGGGCGGCTTCATGCCGAAGTTCGAGGTGAGAGTGCCTCCGCACGGCCTTCCCGGGACGCTGAGCGTCCCAGGCAATGCGGGGGCGCTCGTCCT
Source organism: Xanthobacter luteus (assembly GCF_040049235.1). Taxonomy (NCBI): domain Bacteria; kingdom Pseudomonadati; phylum Pseudomonadota; class Alphaproteobacteria; order Hyphomicrobiales; family Xanthobacteraceae; genus Xanthobacter; species Xanthobacter luteus. The sequence continues at coordinate 434,439 of NZ_JBDZDO010000002.1, read as the reverse complement.
CTTCGCCCATGGCAGCGGATCGGGCCGCCTCAGCCCGCGCAACACGACGGTGGCCGAGGCGCTCAACGCGCGCGGCATCGCCACGCTGCTGTTCGACCTGCTCTCCGAGGCGGAGGAGATCGACCGCGCCAACGTGTTCGAGATCACGCTGCTGGCCGACCGGCTGACCGAGGCCGTCAACTGGGCGATGGCCGATCCGCGCACCGCCGGCCTGCCGCTCGGCCTGTTCGGCGCCAGCACCGGCGCCGCCGCCGCGCTCAAGGCCGCCGCCCGACTCGGCCCGAAGGTGAAGGCGGTGGTCTCGCGCGGCGGACGTCCGGACCTCGCCTGGGACGACCTCGGCGCGGTCGCGGCGCCGACCCTCCTCATCGTCGGCGGCGCCGACGAGACGGTGCTGGAACTGAACGCCGAGGCGTTCGGCCGGCTCACCGGCGACAAGGCGCTGAAGATCGTGCCCGGCGCCAGCCACCTGTTCCCCGAGCCGGGCGCGCTCGACGAGGTGATCGCCTTGTCCGCCCGCTGGTTCGAGCGCTACCTGATGGGCAACGGCGACGGCGGGAGCGCGCCATGAGCCGCGTCTTCGCCGATCGCAGGCAGGCCGGCCGGCTGCTCGCCGCCGCGCTCGCGCATCTCAAGGACGCGGCACCCGTGGTGCTCGCGCTGCCGCGCGGCGGGGTGCCGGTGGCGGCGGAGGTGGCGCAGGCCCTCGGCGCGCCGCTCGACCTGGTGCTGGTGCGCAAGATCGGCGTGCCCGGCGCCGAGGAACTGGCCATGGGCGCCGTGGTGGACGGCGCCGACCCCGTGGTGGTGCGCAACGCCGACATCATCGCCGCCGCGCAGGTGACGCCGCAGGCGTTCGAGGCGGTGTGCGCGCGCGAGCTTCGGGAGATCGAGCGGCGCCGCGCGCTCTATGTGGGCAGCCGCCGCCGCGCCCCCATCGCCGGGCGCACGGTGGTGGTGGTCGATGACGGCATCGCCACCGGCGCCACCGCCCGCGCCGCGCTCGAGGCGTTGCGCGCGCGCGGGCCGGCGCGGCTGATCCTCGCCACCCCGGTGGCCCCGCCGGAGACGGTGTCGCTGCTGCAGGGCTTCGCCGACGCGGTGGTGTGCCTCAAGACGCCGGAGCCGTTCGGCGCCATCGGCTATTTCTACGACGACTTCCGGCAGGTGGACGACGCCGAGGTGATCGACCTGCTCGCCCGCCATCCGGTGCCGCCGGAGGCCTGAGCCGCCGGCCGCGCCGCGGCCCGCCCGCTATTTCGCCATCGGCACCCAGCGCCCGCGGTCGTCCTTCGCGTAAGCGCGCTTCACCGCCGCCCAGGCGATGCGGTGCGCCGCCTCCTCCTGCCGCGGGTCGCCGGCATGGGCGGCGAACGCATGGTTGAAGGCGGCGCGCCAGATGTCCTGCGCGTGCTCCGGCAGATGGTCCCGCACGGGGGGCGGCAGGTCGGCATTGTCGGCATAGGGCATCGCTGTTCCTCGCCCCGGCGGCGCGATCCGCCCGTCAACGCACCGGAGACGGGCGGATCCGGCTCCATTCCTTACGTCGGAGGGCGCTCGCCGGCCATGGGAAAACGCGGCACGGCCGCCCCGCCGGACCGCACTCCGGAACGCTAGAGGTGGCCTTCCTCGAATTCGTCGCAGGAGAGGCCGAAGGCGGCCAGCCCATCCTCCAGATAGTCGGCGACCAGCGGCTCGCCGAGGAGATAGCTCGCGGTGCGCTGGTTGTGGGCGCGCTGCGCCTCGGCGCGGATCTCGTCCCAATTGTCGGCGTCGCCGTCGCCGCGGCCGATCCATGCCAACGCCACGAGGTCCACCTGCTCGTCCTCGTTGAGGGCGCGGATGAAGCCCACGAGCTCGCGCCGCACCGGATCGTCGCCATGGTCCTCCAGCACCGCGCGCATGCCGTCGTCGCTGGCGTTGGAGCTGTCGCCGGGATCGGTGAGCACGTCCTTGGCCTCGAAGGCGCGCGCCTTGACGATGATGAAGCACACCTTCTCGGGCGAGATGGAAAGGTCCGGGGCTTCGGCCATGGCATGGGCTCCTTGCGGTGGCGCGGTGCGGCAGGTGCGCCGCCAACACGCGCGCCGTCAACGCCGGCGCCGCCAGGATGGTTCACCGGGCCGGCGCGCCGCCCCGGTCCTGCCGCCCTCAGGCGGCCTCGGCGCGCACCTCGACCGGCGCCGCCGCGAGGCGGGCGAACAGATCGCGCCGGCGGGCGAGCGGCCACCAGTCGTAGAGAAAGATCTCGATCGGCCGCCAATTGGCCACCCAGCCGACGATGACGAGGCTCTCCTCGATGACGCGGGCGAACGTCCCCTCCCCCAGCAGATGCGCGACCAATTGCGCCCCCAGGAGGCAGACCGCCAGCACCGCGAGGCCGATGGCGAGCGACAGCCGCCCGACCCGGAACAGCTGCGTCAGCTCGCGCGCGGTCTCGATCCGGCGGTAGTCGAAGAAGTGGGAGATGGCCTCGGGCAGGCCCTGCGCGTCGCGGCCCGCCGCCTCCGCCGCCGGCAGGTGGACGACGATGGACAAGGGCGCGCCGGCCGGCATCTCCTGCGCCCAGCCGGCGATGTACTCCTCCGCCTCGGGCGACAGGTCGCGCTCGCGGAAGGGGAACGGGTCCAGCAGGTTGAAGAGCTGGGCGACATGGGTCACGCGGATCGCGACGACGCCCGCGCCGGAGGGGGCGGAGGGGCCGGGGGGCGCGGCGGCGGGCGGGGGCTGCGTCATCTGAGATGGGTCCGGCGGCGCGCGGCACGGCGGCGCGCTCCTCTTTCAGGCGCAATAGCCGCGCCGGTTGCCGGGCACAAGACGCGCGCGCCGCTCGCGCGCGGGAACCGGTCGTGCCAGTGTCACGTTCTGCGAGGACGCTCCCGCGCGGCCGGGGTCGAGCTTCGGGCCGGCGGCGAAGCGTCCCGCACTGCGAGGAAAAGGTGTCATGAGCAATCTTGTCGTATTCGGTTTCGACGGCGTCCATGCGGCGGACGAGGTGCTGAACAAGCTGCGGTCGCTTCAGAAGGGCCATTTGATCGACCTCGAGGACGCCTGCGTCGTCGAGCGCGAGGCGGACGGCAAGGTCCATGTGAAGCAGGCGGTGAACCTCGTGGCGCTGGGCGCCGCCCAAGGCGGCACCATGGGCGCGCTCTGGGGCGGCCTCGTCGGCCTGCTGTTCCTCAACCCGCTGGCCGGCATGGCGCTCGGCGCGGTGGCCGGCGCCGGCGCCGGCGCGGTCTCCGGCTCGCTCGCCGACTACGGCATCGACGACGAATTCGTGAAGCAGCTGGGCGACACCATCCCGGCGAGCTCCTCGGCGCTGTTCGTGCTGATCAAGAGCGTGACCGAGGACAAGGTGCTGCCCGAGATCGAGCCCTACCGCCCGCGCGTGCTGAAGACCTCGCTCTCCAACGAGGCCGAGGCCAAGCTGAAGGACGTGCTCGCCAAGGCCGCGGCAGGACAGCCCGCCGCCGCCCAGCCTGCCGCCGCCGCGCCGGAGCCCGCGGCCCCGGGTACCGCACCGGCCGCCACCCCGGCCACCTGAGGCCCGCACGCCGTGAGCCGGCGGGCGGCGCCCGCCGGTCTCAGCTCTTCAGCCGGTAGCCGGTGCGGAACATCCAGGTGCACAGCGCCAGGCAGAGGGCGAGGAAGCCGAGCGTCATGGCGAGCGACAGGCCCACCGACACGTCGGAGATGCCGAAGAAGCTCCAGCGGAAGCCCGACACCAGATAGACCACCGGGTTGAACAGGGTCACCGTGCGCCAGGCCGGCGGCAGCATGTCCAGCGAATAGAAGGTGCCGCCCAAGAAGGTGAGCGGCGTGATCACCAATAGCGGGATCACCTGCAGCCGCTCGAAGCCGTCGGCCCAGATGCCGATGATGAAGCCGAACAGCGCGAAGGTGAAGGCGGTGAGCACCAGGAAGCCGAGCATCCAGAACGGGTGCTGGATCTCAAGCGGCACGAACAGCGCCGCCGTGGCGAGGATGATGAGGCCGAGCACCACCGACTTGGTCGCCGCCGCGCCCACATAGCCGAGCACGATCTCGAACGGCGACACCGGCGCCGACAGCAATTCGTAGATGGTGCCGGTGAAGCGCGGGAAATAGATCGCGAACGCCGCGTTGGAGATCGACTGCGTGAGCAGCGTCAGCATCATCAGCCCCGGCACGATGAAGGCGCCGTAGGGCACGCCGTCGATCTGCGCCATGCGGGCGCCGATGGCCGAGCCGAAGACGACGAAATAGAGCGAGGTGGAGATCACCGGCGAGACCACGCTCTGCAGCAAGGTGCGCATGGTGCGGGCCATCTCGAACATGTAGATGGCGCGGACGGCTTCGAAATTCACGATGCCCGCCTCACGAGGCTCACGAAGATCTCTTCGAGGGAGCTCTGCTCCGTGTGGAGGTCCTTGAAGGCGATGCCCTCGGCGGAGAGCAGCGCCAGGAGGTCGGCGATGGAGCGCGTCTCGCCCTCCGCCTCGGCGCCGGAGGTGCGCGTCTCATAGGTGTAGGTCAGGTGGGTGCCGCCCGGCGACAGCCTGAGCTCGAACGGCGCCAGCGCCTCGGGCACGCGGGCGAGCGGGGCGACCAGCTCCACGGTAAGCTCCTTGCGGCCGAGCCGGCGCATGAGCGTCGCCTTCTCCTCCACCAGCATCAGCTCGCCCTTGGTGATGACGCCGATGCGGTCCGCCATCTCCTCGGCCTCCTCCAGATAATGGGTGGTGAGGATGATGGTGACGCCGCTCTGCCGGAGCTCGCGCACCAGGCGCCACATGTCGCGGCGCAGCTCCACGTCGACGCCCGCGGAAGGCTCGTCCAGGAACAGCACCTGCGGCTCGTGGGCGAGCGCCTTGGCGATCATCACGCGCCGCTTCATGCCGCCCGAGAGCGTCATGATCTTGGCGTCCTTCTTGTCCCACAGGGACAGGCTCTTCAGCACCTGCTCGACGAAGGCGGGGTTCGCCTTCTTGCCGAACAGGCCGCGCGAGAAGCTCACGGTGGCCCACACGGTCTCGAAGCTGTCGGTGGTCAGCTCCTGCGGCACCAGGCCGATGGTGGCGCGGGCCGCGCGGTAGTCGTCGACGATGTGGTGGCCGTCCACGCGCACCTCGCCGGAGGTGGCGTTGACCAGGCCGCAGACGATGGAGATGAGCGTCGTCTTGCCGGCGCCGTTGGGGCCGAGCAAGGCGAAGATCTCGCCGCGGCGGATGTCGAAGCTCACGTCCTTCAGCGCCGCGTGGCCCGTGGCGTAGGTCTTCGACAGGCCGGAGACGGTGATGATGGCGCCGCTGGCGTCGCGGGACAGGGGGGTGGTGGGCATGCCCACCTCCTTAGACCGGACCGGCGGCCGGTGGAAGGTCCCGCACCGTCAGGCGCGGAACCGTGGTGATCAGGGATAGACGTGCGGCGCGCGGCCGGTCCGGTCCGGGGGTCAGGTGCCCTGGATGGCGGTGAGCTTCCAGGCGCCGCCGTTCTCGCGCACGAAGGTCCAGATTTCCGTGGCCTCGCCCTTGGCGCCGCGGTCGCCCGAGATCGCCTTGCCGGTGGCGCGGTCCACCATGGCGTCGCGGCTCTCGTAGCGCATGGCGACGGTGGCGTACTCCTTGTTGCCCTCGCGCCAGGCCTCGGCGAGGTCGCCCTGGAGCAGCTTCACGTCGCTGACCACGTTGCGCACCCCGCGCTCGGCATTCTCGCGCAATTCGTCGGCGAGGAAGGAGAACACCTCCGGGGTGGTGTGCTCCATGAGCGTGCCCTGGTCCTCGTCGCCGAACGCCACCTGGATGGTGGCGAGCAGGCGCTCGAAGGCCTCGAGATCCTCGCCCTTGATGCCGACATCGTCCGAGGGCGCGCGCGGCGCGGTCCGGGACGCCGCGCCGGCGCCGCCGCCGAGGGCACCGCCAAGGGCACCGCCGAGACCGCCCGTAAGACCGCCGGAAGAAGGTCCAGCGGAAGGTCCGCCGCCGGCCGGCACGCCGCCGCCCATGGGGAAGCCGCCGCCGGAGCGGGCATAGGCGCCGTCCGCCGGCGCCGGCCGGGCGCCGCGCAAAAGGCGCATCACCAGCATGACGGCGAGCACGATCAGCCCCGCCTGGAGCAGCAGGCCGAGAATGCCCGCGAGGCCGCCGAACCCGCCGCCCAGCAGCAGCCCCACGAGGCCGCCGATCAAGAGGCCGCGCATGAGCGCGCCGCCAAGCCCGGTGCCGAACATGGACGGGCGGGCCGCCGGCGCGGCGCTCTGGGGCGCGCGGGTGGCCGGCGCCGGCGCCGTCTGGGGCGTGGTCGAGCGCTGGATCGGCGCGGCGGTGGGCGCGGTGGGGGTGGCGGGGGGCGCCTGATAGGTGCGCGAGCCGCGATTGCCGAAGGAGAAGCCGCGCTTGGCCTCCGCGTGATCGGCCGCGACCAGGGTCAGGCCGGCCGCGATGGCGAGCACTGCAAAAAATGTGGTCCTTCGGAACATGTTTCCTCCCGCCGCTACATGACCTTAGGGCAGCTTAACCCTACATATGGGAAGAGCGCTCAAGATTGCCAGGGCGGGATGGCCGATCCACTTTTAAATCTTGGTGGGGGCCGCCGCTCGCGACGCGCCGGCGCAGCCCCCGCCAAGCGATGGCGCAGCCGGCGCCCCTGTTCTCCAACCTCGCGGCGGCGCAGCCGGCGCCGTTCCCCGGCCCAGCAACGGCGCGGCCGGAGCGCCGCGCCGGGGCCCAGCGCGGGACTCCCGCGCCGCGGGCAATGCGCCGCCTGCGGCGGATAAAGCCCGCCTGCGGCGCAGTCTTGCGCTGGGCCCCGGCTCTCCGCCCACGGCGCCGCGCGCCGTTCCCGTCGGCCGGGGCGCGAGGGCGGTGCCCTTCCACGACGCTTTGCAATCTTGGTGTGCGGCCGCAGTCCGCGACGCGCCGGCAGCGCCGGCGCCGTTCCCCGGCCCAGCGACGGCGGCAGCCGGAGCGCCGCGCCGGGGCCCAGCGCAGGACTCCCGCGCAGCGGGCGATCCCACCGCGCGCCGCCGGCGCCGCCCGAGAATGGCCGCGATCGGTGCGCCTGATATGGTCCGCGCCCCCTCGCGCGCCTCGTCTCAGGAGCAGATGATGTCCGCCCTCTCCCGCCGCGCCTTCATCGCCGCGAGCGCCGCCGCTGCGCTCGCCCCCGGTGCCGCTCTGGCCGATTCGCACCCGCGTCCGGCCGCCGCACCGCTGGGCACTGCGGCCTTCCGTGTCGGAGCCTTCACGGTGACGCCGCTGTTCGACGGCACCTTTCCGCTGCCGCTGGCGGTGATCCCCGCCGCCGAGAGCCCGGCGGGCCTGGCGCTGCTCGGCGGCGCCGGCCTGCCCGCCAAAGGCCCGGTGCCGATCCCGGTCAACGCCTTCGCGCTGGAGCGGGGCGGCAAGCTCGCGCTGATCGATTGCGGTTGCGGCCCGGCGTTCGGCGCCGATTTTGGCCGCGCCTTCGACGCCATGGCGGGCACCGGCATCGACCCGGCCAAGGTGGAGACGGTCTATCTCACCCATCTGCACGGCGACCATGCCGGCGGGCTGCTCGCGCCCGACGGCTCGGCGCGGTTTCCCAGGGCGCGGATCGCGATCCAGCAGAAGGAGATCGCCTTCTGGACCGACGACGGGGCGCTTTCCCGCGCGCCGCAGGACATGAAGCCGTTCTTCAAGATCGCCCGCGACGTCGTCGCCGCCTACCGGGCGCGGATCGAGCCGCTCCAGGGCGTCGCCGCGCTGGCGCCGGGGGTGCTCGCCATGCCCTTTCCCGGCCACACGCCCGGCCATATGGGGGTGCTGATCGAGGACGGGCCGGAGCGCATCCTCATGTGGACCGACGTGCTGCACGCGACCGCGCTCCAGCTTCCCAACCCCGGATGGTCGCTGCTGTTCGACGTCGACCAGGCGCAGGCGCGCGAGACCCGGCTGCGCCTGCTCGACATGGTGAGCGCGGACAAGATCCCGGTCATGGGCTCGCACATGGGGGTGCGGGGCCTGCTCGTGCCGAGCGGACCGGGCTATGCGTTCGCGACCTGAGGGGCGCGGCGCCGCGGCGCTGGCGCTCCTCGCCGTCCTCGCCGGCCCGGCGCGCGCCGGGCCGATCGGCGTCGCGGTGGCGAACGGCACCACGCCCACCGCCTGCGCCGAGACCGACAACGTCTCCCTCGTTCTCTCCGCCCCGGCGGTCAGCGGCCTCAGGATCGAGGCGCGCCATCCGGCCTATGTGGGCACGCTCGCCATCGACAGCACGGCGCCCGACTTCACCGCCTGCGACATGACGAAGGACCCGGCGGTGCCCGCCGCCGCGCCGCTCGCCGGCCCGCGCCGCGTGACGCTCTACGAGACGCCGGAGCTGTGGCTGGTGGGCTTCACCTTCCCCGCCTTCTGGCGCGCCGCCGCGACCCCGGTCCGGGTGGGCGGGCGCACCTTCCAGGGGCTGCATCTGGTCCAGCTCTGGGTCTGGCACAAGGAGCGCGCCGAGGAGGTGCTGGTGGTCTATCCCCCCGACGGCTACTGGCGCGCCCGGCCGCTGCCGCCGGCCCATCTGCGGGCGGTGGCCTACGGCACGTCCTTCCTGCTGGGGCCGGTGGAGGACGCCGGGCGGCCGGTGGTGAACCTGAAAGAGATCGCCTTCGATCCGGCCGCGAAGGCGTTCACCCTCGCCTTCGCGGCGGGCGGCAGCGCGCGGCTCGCCATGACCGAGCTTTCGGAGGCGCGCCTGGTGCTGGAGGCGGCGTTCGACCGGCCGCGCGCCGGCGCCTTCGCCGCGCTGCGCTCCATGTACGTCACCGAGGCCAATGCCGACGTCGCCCGCCTCGCCTGGCGCACCGGCGCCGGCACGGGCTGGCGCGAGGCAAAGGTGACCACCTTTTCCGGCGCCGCCGACGTCACCGCCCTGTGGGCGGGACGGGTCGTGCCGTCGGCCCACAACACCAGCGCCCCCGACATGGTGCTCGACCGCTTCGCGGGGCCCTAGGACAGGCCGACGCGTTCACGTCTTTAAGCCCGCCTCAGGCGATGGCGAACACCGCCTCCGCCTCCAGCACCCCGCCGGCGCCGCCGGTGACCGCCTCGGCGAGGCCGCGGGCCTCGGTGGCGAGGTTCTCGGCGAAGAAGCGCGCCAGCGCGATGCGGGCGGCAAGCGCCGGATCGCTCTCGCCTGCGCTGCGCGCCCGGTGCGCCGCCAGCGCCGCCTTGGCCAGATAGGCCCCGCCCGCCGCGCGGGCGAACAGGCGCAGATAGGGGGTCGCGCCGGCGAGCGCCTTGGCCTGGTCCTCGCCCAGCCAGTCCAGCATCCGGCGGGTGGCGGCGGCGAAGGCGTCCACCGCCTCGCCGAGCCGCACGCCCATATGGCCGAACTCGAGCGCGTTCAGCGCCACCACGTCCGCGGCGATCTGGCGATAGTCGGCGATCAGCGCCTCCACCACGTCGCCGCCACCCTGGCCAATCTTACGGGTGACGAGGTCCACCGCCTGGATGCCGTTGGTGCCCTCATAGATGGCGAAGATGCGCGCGTCGCGCAGGTGCTGGGCCGCCCCGGTCTCCTCGATATAGCCCATGCCGCCATGCACCTGGACGCCGATGGAGGCGACCTCGATGCCGATGTCGGTGGAGAACGCCTTCGCCACCGGCGTGAGCAGGCTCGCCTCGGCGAGCGCGGCGGCGCGGGCGGAGGGGTCGGCCAGGCGGTGGGAACGGTCGAGGGCGTCGGCGGTCATCAGGCAGAGCGCGCGCGCCGCCAGCGTCTCGGCGCGCATGGTGAGCAGCATGCGCTTGACGTCCGGATGGGCGATGATCGGCGCCATGCCCTCGCCCTGGTAGGAGGCCGCCTTGCCCTGGCGGCGCTCCTGCGCGTAGGCGATGGCGCGCTGGGTGGCGCGCTCGGCGATGGCGACGCCCTGCACGCCCACCGCGAGGCGGGCGTTGTTCATCATGGTGAACATGCAATTGAGGCCGCGGTTCTCCTCGCCGACCAGCCAGCCGACCGCGCCCTCACCCTTGTCGCCGAAGGTCATGGTGCAGGTGGGCGAGCCGTGCAGGCCGAGCTTGTGCTCGATGCCGGTTGCGGCGACGTCGTTGCGCGCGCCCAGGCTGCCATCCGCATTGACGAGGAATTTCGGCACCAGGAACAGCGAGATGCCGCGCGTGCCGGCGGGCGCGCCGGGCAGCCGCGCCAGCACCAGATGGATGATGTTCTCGGCGACGTCGTGCTCGCCATAGGTGATGAAGATCTTGGTGCCGAAGATGCGGTAGGTGCCGTCGCCCTGGGGCTCGGCGCGGGCGCGCAGGGCCGAGAGGTCGGAGCCCGCCTGCGGCTCGGTGAGGTTCATGGTGCCGGTCCAGGTGCCGGCCACCAGCTTCGGCAGATAGGTATCCTGCAGCGCCGGCGAACCGTGGGCGCTGAGCGCCTCCACCGCGCCCATGGTGAGCACGCCGCAAATGCCGAAGGACGGGCAGGCGGAATTCCAGAATTCGGTGAGCGCCGAGGTGAGCGCCACCGGCAGATGCTGGCCGCCGAACCGCTCCTCGGCGGCGACCGAGGTCCACCCCGCGCCTGCCCAGGCCTCATAGGCGGCGCGCCAGCCGGTCGGCGTGGTGACCACCCCGTCCTTGAGCGCGCAGCCTTGCGTGTCGGCCACCCGGTCGAGCGGCGCGATCTCGGAGGCGGCGAACTTGCCCGCCTCCTCCAGCACGCTGTCCACGAGGTCGAACGCGAGATCGACCACCCCCTCCTCCATGAGCCGGGGCAGGGAGGTGCAGGTCTTCAGGAAGAAGGACACGTCCTCCACGGGGGCGCGATAGGCCATCGATCTCTCCACGGTGCATCGTCCGCGCCGCCATGCGGCGCGTTGCGGCTTGACCCGGCGCGGCGCGCTCACTAGAGGCGGAGCCGGCGCACCAATTCGGGTCGCCGGCCCCCTTTCGTCAAGGGGCTGATCGGAAGAGCAGGCCATCCCTTGGTCTGCGGCCCTCCGCTCCGGTTCCCTTCGTGATGCGCCGCGCGCGCCGGCCCCCATGGACATCCCGCCCCGCGAGACCCTCCGACTGTCCGCCGCCGACCCCGCGGCGCTCGCGCGCGCCGCGGCGCTGCTCGCGGCCGGCCGGCTGGTCGCCTTTCCGACCGAGACCGTCTACGGCCTCGGCGCCGACGCGGCGAATCCGCGGGCGGTGGCGGACCTCTATGCCGCCAAGGGCCGGCCGGCCTTCAACCCGCTGATCGCCCATACCGCCACGCCGGCGCAGGCGTTTTCGATCGGCGCTTTCCCGGACGCGGCGGCGCGGCTCGCGGCGCGCTTCTGGCCGGGGCCGCTGACGCTGGTGGTGCCGTTCGCCGGCGGCGAGGCGGTGTGCGAGCTCGCCCGCGCCGGGCTCGCCACGGTCGCTCTGCGGGTGCCGTCCCATCCCGTGGCCCTCGCTTTGCTGGCGGCGTTCGGCGGCGCGGTGGTGGCGCCGAGCGCCAACCGCTCGGGCCGGGTCTCGCCCACCGAGGCGCCGCACGTCGCCGCCGACCTTTCGGGCCGGATCGACGCGATCCTCGACGGCGGCCCGACCGAGGTCGGGGTCGAATCCACCATCGTCGACGCCGCCGGCCCGCACCTGCGCCTGCTGCGCCCTGGCGGCGTGCCGCGCGCCGCCATCGAGGCGGTTCTGGGCCATCCGCTTGCGCTCGCCGGGGCGCAGGATGCCGCGCGCCCCGCCGCCCCCGGCCGGCTCGCCTCCCATTATGCGCCGCGCGCCCGGGTGCGGCTCGACGCCGAAGCGCTCGCCCCCGGCGAGGCGCTGCTCACCTTCGCCGGCGCCCGCCTGCCCGGCGCCGAGGCGGCGCAGGCGGTCATCGACCTCAGCCCGTCCGGCGATCTGGCGGAAGCCGCCGCCCGCCTCTACGGCGCCCTGCGCGCGCTGGACGCCACCGGCGCCGGCGCCATCGCCGTCGTTCCCTTGCCCCGCCACGACCTCGGCGAGGCCATCGCCGACCGCCTCGCGCGGGCGGCCGCCCCGCGCCCCGGCCCCGAGGAGACCCCCCAATGACCGCCCACACCATCGCCGTCTCGACCGAGGCCGGCGCCCTTGCCATCGACCATGCGGGCGACGGCGACGCCGCCGCCCTCGTCGCCTTGTGGACGCGGACCGGCCTCACCCGGCCCTGGAACGATCCCTTCGCCGACATCGCCCTCGCCCGGCGCGGGCCGCACTCCACCATCCTGGTGGCGCGGCGCGGCGCCGAGATCGCCGGCTCGGTGATGGTGGGCCACGACGGCCATCGCGGCTGGCTCTATTACCTCGCGGTGGAGCCCGCGCTCCAGGGCAAGGGCATCGGCCGCGCTTTGGCGCGGGCGGCGGAGGACTGGCTGAAGGGCCGCGCCGTGCCCAAGCTGATGCTCATGGTGCGCCCGGACAATGCCGGGGTGCGCGCCTTCTACGCCGCGCTCGGCTATCTGGAGGAGGAGCGCATCGTCTTCTCCCGCCGCCTCGACGGCACCTGAGCGGGCGCGTCCATGGCCGGACCTGCGGGGCCGGGAGGGGATTGAGCCGGCTCAAACCGGTACCCCGCCGGGTGGAATATGGTATTCAAGGCGAAGCTGTACGCGCCGCAAGAAACCAGCCGAGGAAACGCCTTCCATCATGTCGACCCTGCTCGTCACCCATCCGTCCGGCCTCGCCCACGCCACCCCGCCCGGCCACCCCGAGCGGGCGGACCGGCTGCGCGCGCTCGACCGCATCTTCGAGCAGGAGAAGTTCGCCAATCTGGTGCGCGACCTCGCCCCGCGCGGCGCGCGCGCGGACATCATCCGCGTCCACCCCGAGGACTTCGTCGACGCCATGGGCGAGGCCTCCCCCAAGGAGGGGCTGGTGCGGATCGATTCCGACACCCTGATGTCGCCCGGCACCTGGGAGGCGGTGCTGCGCGCCGTGGGCGGCGCCTGCTTCGCCGTGGACGAGGTGATGGAGGGCAAGGTCTCCAACGCCTTCGTCGCCATGCGCCCGCCGGGCCACCATTGCGAGACGCGCCGGCCCATGGGCTTCTGCCTGCTCAACCAGGTGGCCATCGCCGCGCGCCACGCGCAGGCGAAGTTCGGCATCGACCGGGTGGCGATCATCGATTTCGACGTGCACCACGGCAACGGCACCCAGGAGATCTTCTGGGCCGACGACAGCGTGCTCTATTGCTCCACCCACCAGATGCCGCTCTATCCCGGCACCGGCGAGGTGAGCGACGTCGGCGCCGCCGGCACCATCGTCAATGCGCCGCTGGCCTCCGGGGACGGCGGCGACAAGTTCAAGGAGGCGATGGAGAGCCGCATCCTGCCGCGGGTGGAGAGCTTTGCGCCGGGGCTGATTTTGATCTCGGCCGGCTTCGACGCCCATGTGCGCGACCCGCTCGCCTCCCTGCGCCTGGTGGACACCGACTTCGGCTGGATCACCAAGCGGCTGATGGAGATCGCCGACAAGAAGTGCGAGGGCCGCGTGGTCTCCCTGCTGGAGGGCGGCTACGACCTCGAAGGCCTCGCCACCTCCGCCGCGGCGCACGTCACCGCGCTGATGCGGGGGTGACGCGGGAACGTCACGCCGCGCCCCTGCGCCTGCGCGGGCGGGAGGACGGGACGCCGGGCCGCCGCTCCGCCGCGCCGCGGGGCCGGAGAGGAGGTAACCACGCCCGGCGGCGGCGGAATCCGCCGCCGCGCCCCGTCCCGGTCGCGGGAATGCCTTGCCGTCCGCCGCCCGGAATGCTGATGTCGAACCATGCGGCACGCGAAACGATGCTGCGTCCTAAGGGGTAGGTCATCCATGAAGTCCAACGAAGGCGCATGGCGCGCCATCCTCGGCTTCCGCTCCTTTGGTCCCCTCTGCTGCGCGCTCGTGTTCGCCGCCTGTCCGCTCCCCGCCGGCGCGGACGGGGAACGCGCGGGGCGCGGCGTCTCCCTCACCTTCTTCAACGCGCCGGCCGGCGCCGATCCCCTGCTGCGCCCGCCCACGCTCGGGCTCGCCGTGGGGAGCGGCGAGGTCCACCGGGCGGTGCTCGACACCGGCTCGACCGGCGTCGTGGTGTCGGCGACCTCGATCCTCAACATCGACGACCTGCCCGTGCTCGGACCCGGCCGGCTCACCTATACGAGTTCCGGGCGCATCATGCAGGGGCGCTATGTGCTCTCCGCGGTCACGGTGATCGGCAAGAACGGCGCCACCATCACCACCCGGCCGATCCCGGTGCTGGCGGTGGACAGCGTCGACTGCCTCGCCTCGGCGCGCAATTGCGAGCCCCGGGAGCGGCCGCGCGGCATCGCCATGCTCGGGGTCGGCTTCGCCCGCGAGGGCGACCGCCAGCGCGCCGGCACGCCGGACAAGAATCCCTTCCTCAACCTGCCGGAGATGGGGCGGCCCGGCCAGCCGAGCGCGCTGCGGCGCGGCTACATCCTCACCCGCCAGCAGGTGCAGGTGGGCGTTGCCCCCCAGGACACCGCCCCCTTCTCCACCGTCAGGCTGGAGAGCGACCCCGCCCGCGACGACTGGGCGCCACCGCAGGCCTGCATCTCGGTGGCGCGGCGTCCGCCCGCCTGCGGAACCTTGCTGGTGGATACCGGGGTCACCTCCATGTATCTGTCGGTGCCCGCCACCCAGACCACGGACATGGAACACATGAACTCGCGCGGCGAGCCGATCCTCGCCGATGGGGTGGAGGTGGCGGTGGTGCCGCCCGAGGGCGCGCGTGCCCCCTCCTACCGCTTCGTGGTCGGCGACGTGGCCAACCCGCTCGCGCCGGAGCGGGTGATCCTGGTGGGCGAAGGGCGGCGCCCCCCCTTCATCAACACCACGGTCCGGCTTCTCAACGGCTATGACTATCTCTACGACGCGGATGCCGGGATGATCGGCTTCCGGCCGGCGCGGCGCTGAGGCCGCGGACGCAGCGAGGACGGGGATGCCACATGCCGGACGAACGCGCCAGCGCGCTTGCGGGAAGCGCCGCCGCGGGGGGCGACCGGCCGGCGCCCATGGAGGGGCACGGCGCCTATAATCGCGGCTCGCGCGTGCAGGGCGCCTCGCTCGCCCCGGCGCTCGGGCTGCTGGTGGAGGCGGCGCGCGCCGTGCCGCTTCCCGCCGCGCCGGCGCCGCTCGTGATCGCCGATTACGGCGCCTCCCAGGGCCGCAACTCGCTCGGCCCCGTGGGCGCCGCTCTGGCCGAGCTGCGCCGGCGCGCCGGCCCCGAGCGCGCCGTGTCGGTGATCCACACCGACCTGCCCGGCAACGACTTCTCCGCTCTGTTCGAGACCCTGGACAGCGACCCGGGCAGCTATCTGCGGGACGACCGGCGCGTCTTCCCGTCCGCGGTGGGGCGCTCCTTCTTCGGCCAGATCCTGCCCGATGCCGGCGTGCATCTGGGCTGGAGCTCCTGGGCCGTGCAGTGGCTGAGCCGGGTGCCCGGCCCGATCCCCGACCAGGTGCAGGTGGCCTTCAGCCGCGATGCCGGCGCCCGCGCCGCCTTCGCCGCGCAGGCCGACGCCGATTGGCGCGCCTTCCTTTCGGCGCGCGGGCGCGAGCTCGCCCGAGGCGGCAGGCTCGTGGTGCTGGCCATGGCCACCGACGACCGCGGCGACTTCGGCTATGGGGCGCAGGTTGAGACGCTCTATGCCGCCCTCGCGGCGATGCAGGCGCGCGGCGAGATTACCGCCGCCGAACTCCACCGCATGGCGATCCCCACCTATGGGCGCACCCGCGCCGAGTTCGCCGCGCCGTTCGCGGGCGGCCCCTTCGCGGGCCTGAGGCTGGAGGCGCTCGACGTGTTCCACGGCGCGGACCGCGTGTTCGCCGACTTCGCGGCCGACGGCGACGCGCGGGCGTTCGGCGCCAAATGGGCCGCCTTCTCCCGCGCCTCGGTGTTCCCCACCCTCGCCGGGGAACTCGGCGCCGACCCCGCCCGCGCCGCCCGCTTCATGGACGCGCTGGAGGCCGAGGCCGCGGCGCGCCTCGCCCAGGCGCCGGGCCCGACCGTGATCCCGCTGGCGGAGATGACTTTGGTCAGGGACTGATCTCACGCCCCCGTGAGCGGGCGCGTTTCTGCCCGCCTTGGCGCCATATGCCCCCTAGGGAGGCAGAAGCACGCCGCCGGGCGGCGCCGGCGGGCCGGGCGCCAGGCTGCATCCACAAAGTGCATGCAATTGGCATGGTCGTTGCGAAGGGGGCCGCATCCCTCCCCGACGCACGAGGTCTCCCATGCGCCGCCGCGACTTCTCGAAGCTTGCCCTCACCGCCGCCGCCGGAACCGTCGCCGCCCCCGCGGTGCTGCGCGCCCAGACCACCTTCACCTGGAAGATGACCTCCGCTTATGGGCCGAAGGCCGCCTTCTATTCGGTGGGTCCGGGCAGCGCGAGCGACCTGTGCAAGCGCATCGAGGCCATGTCGGGCGGGCGGCTCAAGATCCAGTTCTTCGGCGCGGGCGAGCTGATCCCGGCGCTGGAGGGCTTCGACGCGGTCTCCGCCGGCACGGTGGAGATGAACTACGCCAACGCCTATTTCTGGACCGGCAAGAGCTTCGCCGCGCAGTTCTTCACCGCGGTGCCGTTCGGCCTCAACTTCCAGGGCGTCAATGGCTGGCTCTATGAGGGCGGCGGCATGGGCCTCTACAAGGAGGTCTACGACAAGTTCAACCTGGTGCCGCTGGTGGCCGGCAATACCGGCGTGCAGATGACCGGCTGGTTCAAGAAGCCGATCGAGAAGACCGCCGACCTCAACGGCCTGAAGATGCGCATCCCGGGCCTCGCCGGCCGCGTCTACAAGGAGTTCGGCGTCGACGTGCGGCTTCTGCCCGGCGGCGAGATCTTCCCGGCGCTGGAGCGCGGCGTGATCGACGCGGCCGAGTTCGTCGGCCCCTATCTCGACCGCCAATTGGGCCTGCAGAAGGTGGCGAAATACTATTACACCACCGGCTGGCACGAGCCCGCCACCGTCTCCGAGGTGATCGTCAACAAGGCCGCCTGGGCCAAGCTGCCCGACGACCTGAAGGCGATCGTCGAGAATGCCTGCGCCGCCTGCAACGTGATCTCGGAAGCCTGGTGCCAGAAGGCCAATGGCGAGGCCATGGCCGACCTCGTGAAGAACCAGGGCGTCATCGCCCAGCCGCTGCCCGACGCGGTGGTGAAGGACCTGCGCGCCGGCACCGCCAAGGTGCTGGACGCGGCGGTGGCGGCCGACCCGATCGCCAAGAAGGTGGCCGACAGCTACTTCGCCTTCCTCGGCACCTACAAGAGCTGGGCCGAGCTCTCCGAGGGCGTCTACTACAACAAGATCCTCGGCTGATCCCGTGACCACCCCGACCGCCGACGCCGGCGGCGCGCCCTCGCTTGGGGGGCGCGTCGCCGCGGCCATCGAGACGCTGGTGGACAAGGTGGGCGCGCTCTCGGCCTGGACCTGCCTGGCGCTGGTCCTGGTGATGGCCACCAACGTGTTCCTGCGCTACCTCTTCTCCACCGGCTCGATCTGGGCGCAGGAGCTGGAATGGCACCTTCTGGTGCCGATCTGCATGCTGGGCGCGGCCTATGCGCTGCGCCACGGCGAGCATGTGCGCGTCGACGTGCTCTATGCCCATTATTCGCCCCGCGCCAAGGCGGTGACCGACGTTCTCACCGCCTTCGTCTCCATGGCGGTGGCGGCGATCATCTTCCGCCTGTCGATCCCTTACGTGATGCAGTCGGTGAGCATGGCGGAGGGCTCGGCCAATCCCGGCGGCATCGAGATGCGCTTTCTGCTGAAAGCCTTCATCCCGCTCGGCTTCGCGCTGTTCTTCCTGCAATCGCTCGCCGACGCCATCCGCGCCTGGCAGCGCCTCTTTCCCCGGTGACACGATGAGCGTGAACGAGTGGCTGGCGATCGGCATGCTGGTCGGCTTCTTCGGCCTGCTGATGGCCGGCCTGCCGGTGGCGCTGACCCTGGCGGTGTCCGGCTTCGTCTTCGGCTGGCTCGGCTTCGGGCCGCTTTTGTTCAACCTGGTGCCGGCGCGCATCTACGGCGTCGTCACCAACTACACGCTGCTCGCCATTCCGCTGTTCGTGTTCATGGGGGTGATGCTGGAGAAATCCCGCCTCGCCGAGGACCTCATGGAGGTGGTGAGCCACCTCGCCGGCGGGCTTAGGGGCGGCATCGGGGTGGGCATCATCCTGGTGGGCGTGATCATGGGGGCGACCACCGGCATCGTCGGCGCCACGGTGGTGACGCTCGGCCTCCTCACGCTGCCGGCGCTGCTCAAGCGCGGCTACGACAAGGGGCTCGCCTGCGGGGCGATCTGCGCCTCCGGCACGCTCGGCCAGATCATCCCGCCTTCCCTGGTGCTGATCCTGCTCGCCGACATCATGAACGAGAGCGTCGGCACGCTGTTCGCCGCGGCGGTGATCCCGGGGCTCATCGTGGCGGGGCTGTTCTGCCTCTATATCCTGGCGCTCGGCATCTTCGCGCCCCACATGGTGCCGCCGGTGTCGATCGCCGAGCGCGCCGCCATGGGCCGGGCCGAGCTGATGGGCAAGATGCTGCGGGTGGCGCTGCCGCCGTTCGGCCTGGTGCTGGCGGTGCTCGGCTCCATCATCGCCGGCGTCGCCGCGCCCACGGAGGCCGCCTCCATGGGGGCGCTGGGCGCGATCCTGGTGACGGCGCTGGGGCGCCGGCTCTCCTGGGCGACCTTGTGGGCCACCATGACCGACACGGCGAAGATCACGGCGCAGATGATGTTCATCCTGATCTGCGCGCAGGTGTTCGCCATCGCCTTCCGGGGGCTGGGCGGCGAGCGGCTGGTGCAGGACGCCTTCGATTTGCTGCCAGGCGGTCAGGCGGCCGAGATCTGGTTCATGCTGGGAATCGTGTTCCTGCTCGGCTTCTTCATCGAGTGGATCGAGATCTGCTACATCGCCGTGCCGCTGTTTTTGCCCATCTTCCAGGCGCAGAACGTGGATCTGGTGTGGATCGGCATGCTGGTGTGCGTGATGCTGCAGACCAGCTTCCTCACCCCGCCCTTCGGCTGGGCCCTGTTCTTCCTGCGCGGCGTGGCGCCGCCGGAGGTGAAGACGGGGGACATCTATCGCGGCGTGGTGCCCTTCATCGCCTTGCAGGTGGCGGCGACGGTGCTGGTGTTCCTGTTCCCGGCGCTGGCGACGTGGCTGCCGGCGGCGATTGGGTGGTGAGGGGGGGGGAGGGGGACTCCAGCGTGTAATGCAGAGCTTTACCCCTCTTTATAACGTGTGCTACCAATTATCATGCCGTCCTGGGGAGGCCTCATTGGCTCGCAACAACAACACAACGTGGATTAGCGCTTACCGAGAAAGAGAAGACCTCTCTCCATTTGGAAGTGCCGGATTAGCCCTTTTTGCGATGGCGCTTAAATTTGGATACGATGATTTGCAGACCATCGGCGCCGATGCCGTAGTTGATGGGCCAGACGACAAAGGTTGTGATATTTTATACATCGACAGAGAACAGAGAATTGCGATAATTTGTCAATCATATGTTGCAAAAACGCCGAAGTCTTCCGCACAAGATGGCAAAGCAGCAACGCTTAGACAGGCCGTTTCATATTTACTCGAGGTTGATGCAAACAGCATTCCGGAACGACTAAAAGCAAGCGCGCTAGCTCTGCGTGGGGCTATTAAAGATGGCGACATTGATTTTTTATATCTCTGGTTTGTTCACAATTGCCCAGGCTCAAAAAATGTAAAATCCGAAATGAAAGCAGTCGCCGAGTCAGTTCATTCTGCATTAACATCAAGATATGGCGACCGCAACATTCCAGCGTTTTCTGAAGAAATATCGTCTGAAGTTCTAGAAAAGCTATACACAGATACAAATACGCCGATTTTGGTAGATGAGCATATTGAGTTTAAAACAACATCTCAACTTTCATTTCAGGAAAATGATTGGAATTGTCTGGTTGTTCCGCTTAGCTTAAAACTTCTTCATGATCTATATAAAAAACATAAAACGAATTTGTTTTCCGCTAACGTCCGGGATTTTCTTGGCGTTAAAGCTGGAGATTCAAATATAAACTATCAAATGCAAAAATCATTAAAAGAAAAGCCAAAAAATTTCTTTGTATACAACAATGGACTAACAATTTTGACTCATAAGATTGACCATGAAACCACAGAAAATTCTGAAATAATTGTAAAGCTTCGTGGAATTTCAATTGTAAATGGCGCTCAGACAACAGGCACTATTGGCACATCAAACGAACCTCCGCCAGATAATGCATTCGTTCTTGCTCGTTTTATTTCAACTTCCAGCGAAGATCTTATAGCTGATGTTGTTCGATACAATAATAGCCAAAACGCCGTTACTGCTTCTGACTTTCGTAGCACTGACCCAACTCAACGGCGCCTAGTTCAGGAAATGGGCCAAATTCCTGAAGCCGAATATGACGGCGGCCGCCGCGGGGGAGTTTCAGCAGCAATAAAGAGACGACCAAAACTGCTCCCCTCCTACTCAGTAGGTCAGGCACTGGCCGCAATTCACGGCGCACCAACAGTGTCATATAATGAAAAATCAGCTATTTGGTCACGAGATGTTTTATATAGTCGTTACTTTAATGAACAACTTACCGCTACTCATATTGTTTTTTCATACAGCCTATTGAAATCTATTGAAAATGAGAAAAATAGTTTGCGACTGAAAGAGGGTTCTGGAAATATTATGAGCAACGCTGAAACCGCTAAGTTCGCATTCTATCGCAAACGAGGATCTGTTTTTCTATTGGCTGCCGCGATAGGGGAGTGCCTAGAGACAATTACAGATCGTGTGATTCCGAATAGATTTTTACTTAGTTTTGGCAAGACCGTATCGCCCGAAAAGGCTGTCGCCATTTGGACCCCAACTGTAGAAGCACTTTCGGGGCTGCACAGCCAACTTGAAAAAGCTTTCAGCGATGGGTTAAAAAACCAAGAGACAATTACTGAAACCACGAAAGCCTTTTCTCAGTTTGTAGCAAGTGTACGTGCGCCATACGCTACATATTTTGACGTTATAAAAAATTCAATTGTAATTAGTTAGGTCGAAATTTTATGACAGAGACCTCAGATTCTTTAATTCGGCAGAACTGGCACTCCCCCCCTCACCCCACCCGCCACGCATTCCGCCCCCCGCCTTGGCCGCATAGAGCGCCATGTCGGCGGCCTGGAGCAGGGCTTCGGGGGTGTCGCGGCCCTCGCCGGGCAAGGCGATGCCGATGGACAGGCCGACGCTCACCTGCCGCCCCGCCGTCTCCACCGGCTTCGCCATGCCGGCGATGAGGCGATCGGACAGGCCGCAGGCGGCGGCCTTCACGGCGCTCCGGGCGTCCGCGCCGATGGCGGCCCCCTGCCCCGCGCCATCGCCCGCATCCGCACACGCATCCCGGCCGGCCGGCCCGCCCGGCGGCGCCTCCGCCGCGCCCGCGGGATGCTCCAGCACCACCAGGAACTCGTCGCCCCCCATGCGCGCCACCAGGTCGCCCGCGCGCAGCTCGGCGCAAAAGCGCTCCCCCGCCGCGCGCAGCACCTGGTCGCCGGCGGCGTGGCCGAGCGTGTCGTTCACCGCCTTGAAGCGGTCGAGGTCCAGCATCAGCACGGCCAGCCCCGTGCCCCCGCGCGCCCAGCGCCCCAGGGCGGCCTTCAGCTGCGCCTCCGCCAGCACCCGGTTCGGCAGCCCGGTGAGCGGATCGTGCGAGGCGGCGAACGCCAGCTCGTCCTCCGCCGCCTTGCGCTGGGAGATATCCCGCACCGAGGCCACGTAGCCGTTCGGCGCGCCGGTCTCCTTGTCGTGCGTGAGCTTGAGGAACGCCTCGATCCACACATAGGAGCCGTCCTTGCGGCGCTGGCGCTGCTCGGTGCGCGCATGGTCGATGCGGCCGGCCTTCACATCGGTCATCAGCCGGCGGAAGTGGGCCAGGTCGTCCGGATGCACCAGATCCACCGCGCGCGCGCCCACCATCTCCTGCGGCGTGTAGCCCAGCATATCGTGCACCGAGGGGGAGACGTAGAGGCGCACGCCGTCCAGGTTGCCGCGCACCAGCGTGTCGGTGTTGTGCTCGGCGATCAGGCTGTAGAGATCGCGCTGCTCGCTCGCCTCGCGCTCCTCGGCGAGCGCGTCGAGATGGGCCGAGACCAGGTGCGCCACGTCCTTCATGAGCGCGCGCTCGGCCGGCGTGAGCGCCTGCGTCCCGCCCCACATCACCACCACGCCCGCGCCCGCCTTCAGCGGCGCCGCCGCGATGACGCCCGGCGGCGGCGGCCCGGCCGCGGCGATGGTGGGATCCTGCGCCGCGTCGGCGATCTCGAACACGCCGGAGAAGGCCCCGGCCCGGCCGAGCAGCGCCTGCGCCCTCGGATCGGACGGCCCCGAGCGGCCGATGCGCGCGCGCGCCGCATCGGTGAGCCACACCTCCACCGTGCGCCCGGGAAAGGCGGCCGAGGCGAGGCGGGTGAAGGCGGCGAGGGTGGCGTCGAACGGCACCCCGGCGGACCCCGCATCTTCGCCGCTTCCGGCCCCGCCCTTCGTCCAGGTCTCCTTCGTCATCCGCCTCGTCCTGGCGCCTCCCGGCGAAAAACCTTACGTCAAGGCGCCCCGATGCGCATCGGGAAACCGCCCCGCTCCGGCGCCACAAAAAAGGGCGCAGCCTTGCGGCCGCGCCCTTCTTGCTCCCCCAAGCCGGCGCCGCCGGCTTGGGACCTCAACATTCCGGTCGCAATGGGCTTCCTCAGAAGTCCATTCCGCCACCCAAGCCGGCGCCGCCGGCTTGGGACCTCAACATCTTGGTCGGAATGGCCTTCCTCAGAAGTCCATTCCGCCACCCAAGCCGGCGCCGCCGGCTTGGGACCTCAACATCCTGGTCGGAATGGACTTCCTCAGAAGTCCATTCCGCCCATGCCGCCCATGCCGCCGCCGGGCATGGAGGGCATGCCCGAGTCGCGCTTGGGCAGCTCGGCCACCAGCGCCTCGGTGGTGACGATGAGGGCGGCGATGGAGGCCGCGTCCTGGAGCGCGGTGCGGACCACCTTGGCCGGGTCGACGATGCCGGCCGCGATCATGTCCACATATTCCTCGCTCTGGGCGTTGAAGCCCTGGTTCGGATCCTTCGCCTCAAGCACCTTGCCGACGACGATGGAGCCTTCCACGCCCGAATTCTCGGCGATCTGGCGGATCGGCGCCTCGAGCGCCTTCAGCACGATCTTGATGCCGGCGGCGATGTCGGCATTCTCGGAATTGAGCGCCTCGACCGCCTTCTTGGCGCGCAGCAGGGCCACGCCGCCGCCCGGCACGATGCCCTCTTCCACCGCCGCGCGGGTGGCGTTGAGCGCGTCGTCTACGCGGTCCTTCTTCTCCTTCACCTCGACCTCGGTCGAGCCGCCGACGCGGATCACCGCGACGCCGCCGGCGAGCTTGGCGAGGCGCTCCTGCAGCTTCTCGCGGTCATAGTCCGAGGTGGTCTCCTCGACCTGCGCCTTGATCTGGTTGACGCGCGCCTCGATGTCGGCCTTGGCGCCGACGCCGTCGACGATGGTGGTCTTCTCCTTCTCGAGGATCACCTTCTTGGCGCGGCCGAGCTGGGCCAGCGTCACGCTCTCAAGCTTGATGCCGAGGTCCTCGGAGATCACGGTGCCGCCGGTGAGGATGGCGAGGTCCTCCAGCATCGCCTTGCGGCGGTCGCCGAAGCCGGGGGCCTTCACGGCCGCGACCTTCAGGCCGCCGCGCAGCTTGTTGACCACCAGGGTGGCGAGCGCCTCGCCCTCCACGTCCTCGGCGATGATCAGCAGCGGACGGCCCGACTGCACCACCGCCTCGAGCACCGGCAGGATCGGCTGCAGGCCGCCCAGCTTCTTCTCGTGGATCAGGATGTAGGGGTCCTCGAGCTCGGCGATCATCTTCTCGGCATTGGTGATGAAGTAGGGCGAGAGATAGCCGCGGTCGAACTGCATGCCCTCGACCACTTCGAGCTCGGTCTCGGCGGTCTTGGCTTCCTCGACGGTGATGACGCCCTCATTGCCCACGCGCTGCATGGCGCCGGCGATCATCTCGCCGATCGAGGCATCGCCGTTGGAGGAGATGGTGCCGACCTGCGCCACTTCCGCGGAGGAGGAGACCTTCTTGGCGCGCGCCTGGATGTCCTTGATGGCGGCGGCGACGGCAAGATCGATGCCGCGCTTGAGGTCCATCGGGTTCATGCCGGCGGCCACCGCCTTGGCGCCTTCCTTGACGATCGCCTGGGCGAGCACGGTGGCGGTGGTGGTGCCGTCGCCGGCGGTGTCGTTGGTCTTCGAGGCGACCTCGCGCACCAGCTGGGCGCCGAGATTCTCGAACCGGTCCTCGAGCTCGATCTCCTTGGCGACGGTGACGCCGTCCTTGGTGATGCGCGGCGCGCCGAAGCTCTTCTCGATCACCACGTTGCGGCCCTTGGGGCCGAGCGTCACCTTCACCGCATTGGCGAGGATGTCGACGCCGCGCAGCAGCTTGTCGCGCGCGTCGGAGGAAAATTTCACGTCCTTGGCAGCCATTCCGGCCTCCTGAGATTGGGATTATCGTTGTCGGAGCGGACCCGGCGGGCCCGGATCACACGCCGCGGCGGCGCCCCATCACTTGGTGATGACGCCGAGGATGTCGCTTTCCTTCATGATGAGGAGGTCATCACCGTCGATCTTCACCTCGGTGCCGGACCACTTGCCGAACAGCACCCGGTCGCCGGCCTTGACGTCGATCGGGACCAGCTTGCCGGCCTCGTCGCGGGCGCCGGGACCGACCGCAACCACCTCGCCCTCCTGGGGCTTCTCCTTGACGGTGTCGGGGATGATGATGCCGCCGGCGGTCTTCTGCTCGGCTTCGATGCGCTTGACGACCACGCGGTCGTGCAGGGGACGGAAGGCCATGGGTGTTTTCCTCTCGGCGCTGGGAGGCGGGCGGTCCCGCCAGTTCTGGCACTCAGGATATGAGAGTGCCAAGCTCGGGCCGGAGATAATGAGCCCACCCGTCCGCGTCAAGGCGAGGGGCGGCCGGCGCGCGGCTTTTGGCCCGCGCCCGCGCACACCAATCGGTAACCAAGGCCTTCTAGGATTTCCCTCGACCCCGCCCAAGCGCAGATGCCGCGGCATCTGCCCCACGGTCAGGACGAAGCCGGCTCCCCAGCGCGGTCCCAAGGTCGACGCCGCGCCGCGAACGCTCTATGGTCCGGCACGTCCGCCCGGCCGGACGGGGAGGCAGAATTCCAGGGCGCAGGAAGCGCGAAGGTTGCGGAGTGGCCTGATGCTGAGACAGACGGTGGTACACGAGACGTCCCCGGCCCGGCCCGCGCGCCGGAGCTCCGGGCGCCACCCGTGGGGCGCCGCCGTCGCCCTCGCCTTGGCGCTCGGGCTCGCCGCCTGCGAGACCACGCCCAGCGCGCCGCCGCCGCCCGCGCGGCCGCAATATACCAGCCCGATCCCGCCGGACCGCCTGGTGGGCCGCTGGGGCCTTGCCGCCTACCACCGGCCGGACGACGCGGCGCGCACCGAGGCGCAGGCCAAGGCCCAATGCTCCAACCCCTATGTCATTACCGCCGGCACCAATGGCGGGGTGATGATGTATCTCGCCGACGACAACAAGCTCACCGAGCTGGTCTCCAAGCAGGTGGCCGGCGGCCCGGTCTATATCGGCCCGCCCGAGGATCCGGCGGGCGGCGAGCGCGACCGCCAGGTGCTGCGCTTCGACGGCCAGGTGCTGGTGCTGAAGTTCGTCGATCCCGAAGTGTCCAAGCGCTACGGCACCTCGGTGTTCGTGCGCTGCTCCTGACCCTGCCCCTTCCCGCGCCATGAACGGCCGCCTGCGGGCGGCCGTTTTCGTTTGTCGCGCAGCGGGCGCCTGTTCCTCGAGGCAGGCCGGCGGCCCGGATTCTGCGGCCGTGAAGCCGGCGCCGATGGGTGGGCAGAGGACGGCGTCGACATGACGCAACGGAATGAATGCCGGCAGATCTTTTAATTATTGGAATTGTAATTTATTAAACCTTTGATTTCCCTGTCCTGAACCCGATAAAACGCGACAAGTTCAGTATTATAACAATTTCAATCTAGGGATCGTCTTTCTAATTGAGTTGATACGGCGGTGCCGCATCCCGTACCCGTAGAACAGATTCCATGCTGTTCGCTCTTGCGGGATTGCCATGACTGCCCTTGATCGCCCCGATCCATGTCGCCCGCGCGGGCGCGCGCTGCTGGCCGCCACGGCGCTTTCCGCGCTCGCCGTCGCCCCCGCTTGCGCCGAGGACACCCAGCTTCCCACCCTCACCGTCGAGAGCGGCGACCAGAGCGCCTGGGGCCCGGTGCAAGGCTACATCGCCGAGAACAGCGCCGTCGGCACCAAGACCGACACGCCGCTCCTGGTGACGCCGCGCTCCATCTCCGTGGTCACGCGCCAGGAGATGGACGACCGCGCCGTCCAGTCCGTGGTGGACGCGGTCTCCTACACCGCCGGCGTCGTCACCGGCGCCTACGGCTACGACCCGCGCTTCGACGACATCTACCTGCGCGGCTTCGCGGTGACCTCGGGCGGCGATTTCCGCGATGGCCTGTCCCAGCAGTCCGGCAATTTCGCCTATTGGCGCACGGAGACCGAGGGCCTCGAGCGGATCGACGTGATCAAGGGCCCGGCGAGCGTGCTCTACGGCCAGACGGTGCCCGGCGGCCTCATCAACCGCATTTCGAAGATGCCGGTCGACACCCCGTTCGCCGTGGTCGAGGGCGAGGTCGGCGCCCCCGGCTGGTTCCAGACCTCGTTCGACGTCGGCGGCAAGGGCAAGGAGGACGGCAGCGTCCTCTACCGCGTCACCGGCGTCGCCCGCGCCGCCGAAGGCACGGTGAACTACACCACCAACAATGCCCTCTACCTCGCGCCGACAGTGACGTTCCAGAACGACACCACGCGCTTCACCATCCTCGCCAACATCCTCGACAGCCGGGTTCCCTCCAACACCGCCTACTGGCAGACGCCGAACGTCCTCACCAATATCCCCATGGGGACCACCTACAACGCGATCCAGCAGACCCAGGAGCAGATCGGCTACCGGCTGGAGCACGATTTCAACGACACGATCACCGCGCGGCAGAACGTCCGCTACGGCCATATCGACAACCACAGCTTCTGGACCGACGCCACCGGCGTGGTGAACGGCCCCTTCATCGAGATGGCCGCGGCGAACTATGTCGAGACCCTCGACAGCTTCCAGGCCGACAACCAGCTTCAGATCAAGCTCGCGACCGGCCCGGTGCAGCACAAGCTGCTCGCCGGCGTCGACTATCTCTGGCTGAACAGCAATTACGGCTATGGCGAGGGGCCCGCCGGCCCGATCAACATGTTCGATCCCAATGCGCCGAACAAAGTGGTGATGCCGACGCTGCTCGCCTATAGCGGCGCCTCCCTGAGCCAGCTCGGCCTGTATCTGCAGGATCAGATGACGTTCGGCGAGGGCTGGCATTTCAGCATTGGCGGGCGCCAGGACTTCGCCTCCCAGGACCAGACCAGTTCCCATGTGGTCACGGCGACCCGCGACGATCACGCCTTCACCTGGCAGGCCGGCCTGCTCTATGAGTTTTCCGCCGGCATCTCGCCTTATGTGAGCTACGCCACCTCGTTCCAGCCCTCGATCAACGTCGACGCGAACGGCGCGCTGCTGGAGCCGTCCTCGGGCGAGCAGTACGAAGCCGGCATCAAGTTCCAGCCCAAGGGCGGGCGCAGCTACGTCACCCTGGCGGTGTACCAGATCACGCAGAACAATTACGCGGTGCCGGATCCCAATACGTTCGTCTACAGCCCGGTGGGCGATGTCCGCGTGCGCGGCTTCGAGTTCGAGGCGCTGATGCAGCTGGCGCAGGGCCTCGATCTGACCGCCGCCTATACTTACACCAACGGCACCATTCTCGACAGCCTGGAGCTCAACACCATCGGCAACACGCCGGTCAACATGCCGGCGCACGTCGCCTCGCTCTGGGCGAAATACATGGTTCCCGACGGCCCCTGGAAGGGCTTCGGCGTCGGCGCCGGCATTCGCTATATCGGCGAATATTGGTCCGACAACACCAACACCTACATGAACCCGGCGCAATTCCCCATCGACGCGGCGATTTACTACGAGAAAGACAATTGGAAGTTCGCCGTCAACGGCAAGAACATCTTCGGCCAGCAGCAGGCGTTGCTCAACGAAGGCTATTGGTACTGGCAGCAGGGCAGCTCGGTCATCGCCTCGGCCAGGTACAAGTGGTGACGCGATGACGCAGACCGCGCCGGCAACCGGCGCGCATCCCCGCCACGGCGGCCTCGCGCTGCGTTCCGGGCTGGTCTGGGCGCACCGCATCCTCGGGCTCGCGACGGCGCTGTTCCTGTTTGTGGCCGGCATCACCGGCAGCCTCCTCGCCTTCCACGACGAGATCGACGTCCGGCTGAACCCGCAGGCCTATACCGCCACGGCGCGGGGCGCGCCGCTGGCGCCCGAGGCGCTGGCGGCGAAGATCGAGGCGGGCGATCCCGATCGCGCGGTCTGGTACATGGCCCTCGAGCACGCGCCGGGCCACGCCGCGGCCGTGTTCGCCATGGGCCGGATCGACCCCGCGAGCGGCCAGCCGGTGGACATCGCCAAGGATTACTTCAACGTCGACCCAGTGTCGGGAGAGATCCTCGCCGCGCGGCTGTGGGGCGCATGCTGCTTCTCGCGGCTCGCTTTCGTGCCCTTCATCTACGAGTTCCACCACAATCTGAGCCTGCCGGGCACAATGGGCATCCTGCTGATGGGCGTGGTGGCTGTGCTGTGGTTCGTGGACGGCTTTGTCGGCCTCGCCCTCACCTTGCCGCGCGGACGGCCCTTCCTCGCCAAATGGACGCCGGCCTTCGCCATCAAGGGCGGCAGCCGGTTCCGGCTCCATCTCGATCTGCACCGGGCGGTGGCGCTGTGGCTGTTCGTGATCCTCATCGCCATCGCCTTCTCCTCCATCGCCATGAACCTGCGGCGCGAGGTGGCGGAGCCGATCGTGCGCCTGTTCTCGACGCTCACGCCCACCCCGCTCTCCGGCGCCCCGTTCGAGCGGCTGCGCCCGCGCACGCTCTCCTTCGACGGGGTGCTCGCGGCCGGCGTGCGGGAGGCCCGCGCGCGCGGCTGGAGCGAACCGGCGAGCGAGATCTTCTATTCGCCCCATTACGGCGTCTTCGGCGTCTCGTTCGGCGACCATGACGACCCGTTCGACCAGCGCTGGCTCTATTTCAGCGGCGACACGGGCGAGCTCCGCGGCGCCGCCATCCCCGGCGCCGGCTCGGCGGGCGACGTGTTTCTCGCGCTCCAGCTTCCCATCCATTCGGGCCGCGTGCTCGGCCTGTTCGGGCGCATCCTCATCGCCGTGATGGGCGTGGTGGTGGCCATGCTCTCGGTCACCGGCGTGGTGATCTGGTGGATCAAGCGCAAGGGCCGCAGGGCACGGGCAATGAAGGCGGCCAGGCCGAAGGCGGTCCCGGCGGAGTGACGCGCCGGCCCTATTCGTCCATCTTCAGCGCGGCGATGAAGGCCTCCTGGGGGATCTCCACCTTGCCGAACTGGCGCATCTTCTTCTTGCCTTCCTTCTGCTTGTCCAGAAGCTTGCGCTTGCGGGAGATGTCGCCGCCATAGCACTTGGCCGTCACGTCCTTGCGCAGCGCCTTGATGGTCTCGCGGGCGATGATCTTGGCGCCGATGGCGGCCTGGATCGGGATGTTGAACAGATGCTGGGGGATCAGGTCCTTCAGCTTCTCGCACATCACCCGGCCGCGCGCGTCGGCGCGGGCGCGGTGCACCAGCATGGAGAGCGCATCCACCGGCTCGGCATTGACCAGGATCGACATCTTCACGAGGTCGCCGGGACGGTATTCGGTGATCTGGTAGTCGAACGAGGCATAGCCCTTGGAGATGGATTTCAGCCGGTCGTAGAAATCGAACACCACCTCGTTCAGCGGCAGGTCATAGGTGACCATGGCGCGCGCGCCCACATAGGTCAGCTCGATCTGGGTGCCGCGCCGGTCCTGGCAGAGCTTCAGCACGCTGCCGAGATAATCGTCCGGGGTGAGGATGGTGGCGCGGATCCACGGCTCGCGGATCTCCTCGATCTTCACCACGTCCGGCATGTCGGCCGGGTTGTGCAGGTCGATCACCGAGCCGTCGGTCATCTGGATCTCGTAGATGACCGAGGGGGCGGTGGCGATGAGGTCGAGGTTGAACTCGCGCTCCAGGCGCTCCTGGATGATCTCCAGATGCAGCAGCCCGAGGAAGCCGCAGCGGAAGCCGAAGCCCAGCGCGGCGGAGGTTTCCATCTCGAAGGAGAAGCTGGCATCGTTGAGGCGCAATTTGCCCATGGCGGCCCGCAGGTCCTCGAACTGGGCCGCATCCACCGGGAACAGGCCGCAGAACACCACCGGCTGCGCCGGCTTGAAGCCCGGCAGCATCTCCGCGCAGGGGCGCTTTTCCTCGGTGATGGTGTCGCCGACCCTTGTGTCCGCCACCTCCTTGATGGAGCCGTTGAGGAAGCCGATCTCGCCCGGGCCCAATTCGGCCATGGCCACCATCTTGGGGGTGAAGACGCCGACGCGGTCCACGTCATAGGCGGCGTCGGCGGCCATCATCTTGATGCGCTGGCCCTTCTTGAGCACGCCGTCGACGATGCGCACCAGCACCACCACGCCGAGATAGGTGTCGTACCAGGAATCCACCAGCAGCGCCTTCAGTGGCGCCGCGCGGTCGCCCATGGGCGGCGGCAGGCGGGTGACGATGGCCTCCAGCACCTGGTCCACGTTGAGACCGGTCTTGGCCGAGATGCCGATGGCGTCGGACGCGTCGAGGCCGATCACGTCCTCGATCTGCGCCTTCACCTTCTCCGGCTCGGCGGCGGGCAGATCGATCTTGTTGAGGACCGGCACGATCTCGTGATTGTTGTCGATCGCCTGGTAGACGTTGGCGAGCGTCTGCGCCTCCACCCCCTGGGAGGCGTCCACCACCAGGAGCGAGCCCTCCACGGCGGCGAGCGAGCGGTTCACCTCATAGGCGAAGTCCACATGGCCGGGGGTGTCGATGAGGTTGAGGATGTAGGTTTCCCCGTCCTTGGCCTTGTAGGACAGGCGCACGGTCTGCGCCTTGATGGTGATGCCGCGTTCGCGCTCGATGTCCATGCTGTCGAGCACCTGGTCGGTCATCTCACGCTCGGTGAGCCCGCCGGTGATCTGGATCAGCCGGTCGGCGAGCGTGGACTTGCCATGGTCGATATGGGCGACGATGGAGAAGTTGCGGATGTTCTTCTGGGCGCTGGCGGTCATCCGCGCCGCATAGCATCGGCCCGAGGCGGCCACAAGGCGGGGCGCGGCTTGAGCGTGCTGGCAGACCGGCCCGGCGGAGGGCAGCGGCAGATGGGAGCGGCCTCCCCTCCCCCTTGTGGGGAGGGGCGAGGGGGTGGGGGTCGCGCCGCGTGATGTCGGCGGCCAGGTAGGCGTCGCCGCCGCGACCACCATGGCCTGACACCCCCTCCCCTGCCCCTCCCCACAAGGGGGAGGGGTGATCCCGAAGCGGAGCCGGCGTTCCCGCAGGAAGCTCGCCCCGCCCTTGCCAGCGCGCCCCGCAGCGGCTTCATTGGCCCCCACCCCCTCATGCGGCGCGCCATGGACCCGATCACCCCACGCACCCTTCTCGCCCGCGGGCGCACGCTTGCCTTCGGGCCGCGCACCCTCGTCATGGGCATTCTCAACGTGACGCCGGATTCGTTCTCCGACGGCGGGCGCAGCGCGGCGCCGGACGACGCGCTCGCCCATGCCCGCCGCCTGGCCCAGGAGGGCGCGGACATCCTCGACGTGGGCGCGGAATCCACCCGCCCCGGCCACACCCCGGTGGCGGCGGAGGAGGAATGGGCGCGCCTCGCGCCGGTGCTGGAGCGGCTGGCGGTGGAAAGCGCCCTGCCGGTCTCCGTGGATACCTACAAGGCCTCCGTCGCCCGCCGGGCGCTGGAGGCGGGTGCCGTCATCGTCAACGATGTCTGGGGCTTCATGCGCGACCCGGACATGGCGCGGGTGGTGGCGGACCACGACGCCGCCGCCATCGTCATGCACAACCGCGATCAGGTGGACGAGGGCCTCGACATCGTCGCCGACATGCTCGCCTTCTTTTCGCGCGCGCTGGAGCGGGCGGACAAGGCCGGCGTGAAGCGGGAGAAGGTCGTGCTCGATCCCGGCATCGGCTTCGGCAAGAGCTTCCCGCAGAACCTCGCCGCCATCCGCCGGCTGCCGGAGCTGCGCGCGCTCGGCCTGCCGCTGCTGCTCGGCGCCTCGCGCAAGTCGCTGATCGGCAAGGTGATCGCCACCGAGCCCGCCGAGCGGCTGCCGGGCACCATCGCCGCCAACGTGATCGCCGTCATGGCGCGGGTGGAGATCGTGCGGGTGCACGACGTCGCCGCCCACGTCCAGGCCTTGCGCGTGGCCGAGGCGATCCGCGATGCCCCCTGAGCCGCCCGCCGGCCGGCGGGCTTTTCTGTGCCTCGGCTCCAACCTCGGTGACCGCGCCGAGGCGCTCGCCCAGGCCCGCGCCCAGCTCGAAGCGGCGGGCGTGCGGCTCAGCGCCGCCTCCTCGATCTACGAGACGCCGCCCTGGGGACCGGTGCCGCAGGGGCCCTATCTCAACCAGGTGGTGGAGGTGGCCGCGCCGGACGGGCCGCGCGCGCTGCTGGACCTGGTCCTCGGCATCGAGCGCCGGCTCGGGCGCGAGCGGGCGCGCGAGGTGCGCTACGGCCCGCGGCGCATCGACATCGACATCCTGTGGTTCGAAGGCGAGACGATCGCCGAGGAGGACCTGGAGATTCCCCATCCGCGCCTGATGGAGCGCGCCTTCGTGCTGGTGCCGCTGAGCGAGATCGCCCCAGACTTCGAGGCCTTCGGCACCACGGCGCGCGCGGCGCTCGCCGGCCTCGACGTCGCCGGCATCCGCAAGGTGCCGCCGTGAAGGGCCGCCGCCGCGCGGAAACGCAAAAAGGCGCCCCGTCCCAGGCAATGGGCGGGGCGCCGGTGTTCTCGCGCCAGCCGGCTTACGCGCGGCGGGGCGGAAGGTTTCACATGGCGCGGAAGTTGGTGGACCAGGTGTCCACCTGGCGCTTCACCTCGTCCTTGGCGTAGCCGTAGCGCTCCTGGAGCTTGCCTTCCAGGATCTCCCGGTTGCCGTTGATCTGCGTCAGGTCGTCGTCGGTGAGCTTGCCCCACTGGGCCTTGACGTTGCCCGTCACCTGCTTCCAGTTGCCCTCGATGCGGTCCCAGTTCATGGCTCGTCCTCTCGTGGTTGGAAATATGCCGGAACAACGCTGGGCAGCTCCGGGGGTTCCCGGCGGCGCGCCCCGGAAGCGGCGATGGAGGGCCATCCGATCAAATTGGATCAATTTGCTCGGCGCCCTCTAAATTGATGGAAGAGAACGCGTTATCCGGTCAGCGTGGGGGCAAGCTGACCGGCGCGGGCGCGAGAAGGGAAGGCGCGTGGTGCGACACGAGGACGATGCGGCGCTCGGCGAGCGCGTGGCGCGGGGCGAGCGGGCGGCGCTGGCGCGCGCCATCACGCTGGTGGAATCGCGCCGGCCGGACCACCGCCAGCGCGCCCAGGCCTTGCTGCAGGGGCTGCTGGCACGCACCGGCGGGGCGGTGCGCGTGGGCATCACCGGGGTGCCCGGGGTGGGCAAGTCCACCACCATCGACGCGCTCGGCTCGTATCTGACCGGCAAGGGCCACAAGGTGGCGGTGCTGGCGGTGGACCCCTCCTCGACCCGGACCGGCGGCTCGATCCTCGGCGACAAGACCCGCATGGCGCGCCTGTCCATGGACGACAACGCCTTCATCCGCCCGTCCCCGTCGAGCGGCACCTTGGGCGGGATCGCCGCCAAGACCCGCGAGACCATGCTTCTGTGCGAGGCGGCGGGCTTCGACGTGGTGCTGGTGGAGACGGTCGGCGTCGGCCAGTCGGAAACCGCGGTCGCCGACCTCACCGACACCTTCCTGGTGCTGATGCTGCCGGGCGCCGGCGACGAATTGCAGGGCATCAAGAAGGGCGTGCTGGAGCTCGCCGACATCGTCGCCGTGAACAAGGCGGACGGCGACAACCTCGCCCGCGCCAAGGCCGCCGCCGGCGAATACCGCGCGGCGCTGCACCTGCTCGGCCCGCGCTCCGCCCATTGGTCGCCGCCCGTGCTCACCTATTCCGCGCTCACCGGCGCCGGCATCCCGGAGATCTGGGAGCAGGTGGAGCTGCACCGGCGCAAATGCGAGGCCGCCGGCACCTTCGCCGCCACCCGCCGCGCCCAGCAGGTGCGCTGGATGTGGACGCTGCTGAACGAGCGCCTCGCCGAGCGCGTCACCCACGATCCGGCCGTGAAGGCGCGCCTGCCGCAGCTCGAGAAGGAGGTGGCGGACGGCACCCTCGCCCCGGCGCTGGCGGCCGCCGAGATCGCCGCCCTCATCGGCCTGTGAGGCGGCGATGACGCGGCCGGTCCTGCTGGTCACCGCCTTCGGCCCGTTCCCCGGCGTGCCGGCGAACCCCTCGGCCGTGCTGGCAAAGCAGCTGGCGCGCCTCAAGCGCCCGGCGCTCGCGCGCTTCGAGGTGAAGGTGGTGGTGCTGCCGACCCGCTGGGACGCCCTTGATGGGCTCGGCGCGCTGATGGCGCGCGCGCGGCCGGCGGCGGTGCTGATGCTGGGGGTCGCCGCGCGGCGGCGGCAGGTCTGCGTCGAGACCCGCGCCGTGAACGCCGCCCGCGCCGCGCCCGACGCCGCGAAGGCGCATCCGCCCGGGCGCCGGCTGGCGCCGGACAAGGCGGCGGCACGCCGCGCCAGCGCCCGCCTCGCGCCCTTGCTGGCGGCGCTGCGGCGCCACGGCGTGCCGGCGCGCCTGTCGCGCGACGCCGGGCGCTATCTCTGCAACGCCGCCTACTACCGCGTTCTCGGCCTGGCGGGCGGCGCCCCGGCGGTGTTCGTCCACCTGCCCGGCCGCACGGGCCGCCCGCGCGGCACCGACGGCGCGCGCATGGGCCGCGCGCTCGGCGACCTGCTGGTCGCCCTCGCCGCCCAGGCGGTCGCCGGTTCCCGTCCCTAGGCCGGGGGGCGCGGCACCGCACCTGTGGCGGCGCACCGGCGCTCATCCCGCACCGGCCCGCGCGCGGCGCTCACGCCTCCACCAGGTCGATCCGGTCGCGCCCGCTGTTCTTGGCGCGGTAGAGCATCTCGTCGGCCCGTCGCAGCGCATCTCCGGCGGCCACCGCGGCCGGGTTGCGCACGGCGCAGATGCCGATGCTCACCGTGAGGCGCGCGAGACCGGGATCGATGCGGGCCCAGTCCTCCATGCGCAGCGAGCGGCGCATGCTGCGGGCGATCGCCATCGCCTCCTCGCCGGTGGCGTTCGGCAGCAGCACCGCGAACTCCTCGCCGCCATAGCGCGCGGCCACGTCGGCGGACTGCGTCACCGCCTCCTGCACCGCCAGGGCCACCCGGCGCAGGCATTCGTCCCCGGCCGCGTGGCCGAAGGTGTCGTTCACCGCCTTGAAGTGGTCGAGGTCGATCAACATCACCGCGATCGGGCCGCCGCGGGCATCCGCCTTCGCCCATTGCTCCGCCAGCGCCTGGTCGAACCGCCGCCGGTTGGCGAGGCCGGTGAGCACGTCGGTGGCGGCGATGGTGGCGAGCTCGTCCATGGCCCGCTTCAAGTCCGTCTGCTGGCGCTTCAAGATGGTGATGTCGGAGTGGGTGAAGAAGCCGACGCCGTTGGCCGCGCGCCGCGCGATCACCCGCCGCCAGCGCCCGCCCGGCAGGCAGACCTCGAACGGCGCCCCGGCGAAGCGCAGGTTGTCGAGCGCCGCCGCCTCCGCCGCGCGGTCCTCCTGGCCGGCCTTCAGGCACGCCTCGCGCACCACCTCGGCGAAGGTCTGGCCGATCACGGAACGCTCGTCCGGCACGTCGTAGAGCACCCGGAACTCTTCGTTGGTGGCGATGATGCGGTCCTCCTCGTCGAGCACCATGGCGCCGTCGGCGATGTAGCCGAGCAGATCGATGGGGAAGATCGCCCACTGCTGGTCGCGCAGCGGCACGGCCTGCTCGGGCGCGATGTCCTGCCAGATGCGCACCCGGTAGCCGCCCGGCGACGGCTGGGAGGCGACGCGCAGGCGCCGGCCGAGATGGCTGAACACGAACGGCCGCGTCTGGGTGCGGTGGCGCTCGATGCCCTCTTCGACATAACGCTCGATGTTGGCCTGCTCGGCCTGCGAGAGCCGGCCGCGATAAAAGCGCAGGAGATTCTCGCGATAAGGCTCGCCCGCATGGACATGGCCCGCATGCTCGGGGAAGAAGCGCAGGAAGGCGTCGTTCCAGAGCACCGTCCGGTCCTGCGGGTCGAACAGGCACAGCGCCACGTCGAGGGTGTCGAGGATCTCGCCGAAAAACGCGTAGGTCTCTCGATTCCGCACGACTTTCCCTCATCCCGCTGGACGCCATAATTGCGCGCGCCGGGGCCTACAACAAGGCGAGACTTGGGCCACCTTCGGGCTCCCGGCGGCCGGGTTTGAGCAAGGCGCCGGCCCCCCGCCTCGTCCCGTCCCCGGCGCCGCGCCGCGCCCGGGGCGGCGCCGGCCGCGCTCGGCTCCATTAAACCCATTGATTTTATTTGATAAATTATTTCCAAAAGGGCGCGGGCGGGCCCTTCAAATGGCGGCATCAATGCCGTAAAGCGCCCCCACCCCCCGCGTCGCCGCCCGCTCCGCCGCGTCATCAGGACCTGTTCCGTGACCATCTATCTGCCCATCGCCGAGCTGCCGGTCGCCGTCTTCACGATCTTCGCCATGGGCCTCGCGGTGGGATTCATCTCCGGCATGTTCGGGGTGGGCGGCGGCTTCCTGATGACGCCGCTGCTGATCTTCACCGGCGTGCCGCCGAGCGTGGCGGTGGCGAGCGTCTCGCCTTACATGGCGGCCTCCTCCTTCTCGGGCGCGCTCTCCTATCTGCGCAAGGGCATGGTGGACCTCACGCTCTCGGGCGTGCTGCTGGCGGGCGGCCTGGTCGGCACGGCGGCGGGCGTCGCGCTGTTCGCGTTCCTGCGCCGCATGGGGCAGGTCGACCTTGCCATCGCCCTCTCCTACACCGCGCTGCTCGGCGCCATCGGCACGCTGATGCTCACCGAGAGCGTGCGCGCGATCGTGCGGGCGCGGCGCGGCACCGCCGCCCTGGTGCACCGGCCCGGCACCCATTCCTGGTTCATGCGCCTGCCGCTGAAGATGCGCTTCCGCCGCTCGCGCATCTATGTCTCGGCCATCCCGGTGGTGGCGCTCGGCTTCGTCATCGGCCTGCTCGGCGCGGTGCTCGGCGTGGGCGGCGGCTTCATCCTGGTGCCGGCGCTGATCTACATGCTGCGCGTGCCGACCCAGACCTCGGTTGGCACCTCGCTCGTGCTCACCCTCGTCACCATGACCGCGGCGACGGTGCTCCACGCCGAGGCCAACGGAACCGTGGACGCGGTGCTCGCTCTGGTGCTGATGATCGGCGGCACCGTCGGCGCCCAGTTCGGCGCCCGCGCCGGCCAGACCATGCGCCCGGAATATCTGCGCCTGCTGCTGGGCCTGCTGGTGCTCTCGGTGGGGATCCGGGTGGCGGCGGACCTGGTGCGCGCGCCGACGGACGCCTTCATCGTCGCGCCCGTGGAGGGTCCGCCATGAGCCCACCTCGCGCGAGTAGCCCCCCTCTCGTCGGGCGGGCCAAGCCGGGCCGGGCCGCGCGCCGGTCGCTATGGGCGCTGCTCGCCGTCCTCGCCTTGGCCGGCACCGCGCGCGCCCAAGACGGTGCCCAAGACCGCGCCGAGGACCGCGCGCAGGGCGGGGCGGCGGAGCGGGCCGGACATCGCGGCGAGCCGGTGGTCCTGTCGCTCTCCGAGCGCGAGGTGCTGATCACCACCAGCTTCAGCGGCGCCGAGATCACCATCTTCGGCGTGGCCGAGCCGATGGCGCAGGACGGGCCGCAGCCCGACGTGGTCGTCACCGTGCGCGGCCCGGAGCAAACCTTCCTCACCTGGCGCAAGTCGCAGGTGGTGGGGCTGTGGATGAACACCGACAGCCGCGCCTTCCGCGACGTTCCCGGCTTTCTCAGAGTCCTGTCCAGCCGGCCCGCCGCGCTTTTGGCCGCGCCCGAGGTGCTGCGCGCCGAGCAGATCGGCCTCGACCGGTTCCCGCTGCTCCGGCGCGCCGGTCCGGATCCCGCCGACGCGGCGCCGCCCGATCCCTTCCGCGCCGCCTTCCTGCGCATCCAGGCCTCCCACCAGCTCTATCAGGAGGACCCGGCCGGGGTGACCTTCATCGCACCCAACGTGTTCCAGGCCCGGCTCAGCCTGCCGGGGCACGCGCCCATCGGCCGCTACGAGGTGCATCTGCGCGTGCTCCGGGCCGGCCAGGTGGTGGGCGAGGCGCGCACACACTTCGATGTCGCACGCACAGGATTCGAGCAGAGTATCGCGGCTTTTGCCCACACCAACGGGATTCTCTACGGTATTTCCGTGGCCCTGGGCAGTCTCGTCGTCGGTTTCTTCGCCAACCTTCTGTTCCGAAAAGAGTGAGCTTCGGCCCGCTCTACGACGATCGCCGCCGCCTGCCGGCGCTTGCCATCGGCGCATTGCTGACCGGCCCGGACCATTCAGTTACCAGCGGTTGAATTTGTCGATGCTGATCGACATTTTTCGCTTGAAGTTGCTCCATGGAATCGTCACAGAAGGACCGAGGGCCTATCTGCGGCCGATCTCCTTCGGGTGCCAAGCCCTGACCGGCGCCCGTTGGGACGGGACGGTGCTTCGCGGTGCCGTCCCGGCTCCCTCCTGCAGGTTTTCCCCCGCAAGATCGCTGCGATAAGATTGCTCCCTGAGGCGCGCCCGCGGGATCGCGCCGCGCCCGGCCGGAGGCCCGACGTCGCCGGACCGGGGCGGCGCCATGGCCTTGGGACCCGGTTTGCGCCATAGGTCCCCCTTGGGGCATATGTCCGCCTGGTGGCGCACGCGGCGCGACGGCGCCGGGGAGCGAGGGAGGAGCAGGTGGCGGGGACCATCCGTATATCGGTCGAGGGCGGCATCGCCCGGCTCGCGCTCTGCAATCCGGAGCGGCGCAACGCCATTTCCAGCGGCATGTGGCGCGCGCTCAGCGCGTTCGCCGCAGATGCCGGCCGCCACGGCGACATCCGCGTCGCGGTGCTGCGCGGCGAGGGCGATCTCGCCTTCTCCGGCGGCGCCGACATCTCGGATTTCGACACCGCCCGCTCCGACACGTCCGGCGTGCAGAGCTACGACGATCTGGTGGAGGCCGCGTGCTCGGCGGTCGAGAGCCTGCCCTTCCCCACCATCGCCCTGGTGCGCGGCGCCTGCGTCGGCGCGGGCGCCGCGCTGGCGGCGAGCTGCGACCTCAGGATCGCGGCCGACGACGCCTTCTTCGCCCTTCCCGCGGCGCGGCTCGGGCTCGGCTACGATCCGCGGGGGGTCGTGCGGCTGACCCGCATGTTCGGCGGCCAGAGCGTGCGCCGCCTGTTCTTCACCGCCGAGCGCATGAGCGCGGCGCGCGCCGGCGAGACCGGCGCGGTCGATTTGTGCGTGCCGGGCGCCGAGGCGGAGACCGCCACCGACCGGCTGGCCCAGCGCATGGCGGACAACGCGCCCTTGACCCTGCGCGCGGCCAAGCTCGCGATCCGCGCCAGCGAAGGCGCCCCCCAGCAGGTTCTGGCGGAGGCGCGCCGCGTCGCCGCCCTCGCCAATGCCAGCGCGGACTACCGCGAAGGCCGCCTCGCCTTCGCCGAGAAGCGCGCGCCGCGCTTCTCCGGGAGCTGACTGCCAGCAAGAAACGCCGCCCCCGCGGTGGGGAACCGGCCGGCGCCGCGCGGCGCCGGCCGGAGCGCGCTCAGCGGCTGGCCGCCGCCTTCATGCGCTTGTTGCAGGCGCTCCAATATTGCGGCCAGGTCTGCCCCTCGGGGATCTTGCCGGCCTCCTTCTGGGCGCGCCACTGCGCGCCGCAGTCCTTCATGCGCTCGCGCGCGGCGAGCTGGCCCGGCGTCGGCTCGCGCACGCCCTCGCCGGTGTCCTCGTCGTCGTCCACCGGCGGCTTGGCACCGGGCTTGGCGGCGGCCGGAGCGGGGGCCGAGGCGGGGCTGGCGGAGGCCGGCTTGGCGATCGCCGGGGTGCCGGGCTTGGCCGCGGCAGGCGCGGCGGCGGGCGCGGCAGCAGGCGCGGCGCTGCCGAGCCGCGCATTGCACTCGCTGTAGAATTTCGGCCAGGTGGCGCCGGCGGGCAGCTTGCCGCCGGCCTTGGCCTGCTTCCATTCCTCGGCGCACATCGCCTGGCGGCTTTCGCCCGACGGGGCGGCGGGCGCGGCCGGAGCCACAGCCGTCGCCGGCTTGGCGGCGGCGGCCGGGGTCGCCGCGGGCGCCGGCGCTGCCGGGGCTGCCGCTCCGGCATGGCGCGCCGCGCACTCGCTGTAGAATTTCGGCCAGGTGGCGCTGGCGGGCAGCTTGCCACCGGCCTTGGCCTGCTTCCATTCCTCGGCGCACAGGGTCTGCGTCGAATGGCCGTTGGCCGGCTTGGCCGCCGTCGCGGCCGGGGCCGCGGCGGCGGGGGCGGCGGTCTTGGCCGCGCTCGCGGGGGCCGGCGCAGAGGCCGGAGCCGCGGCGGCAGGCGCCGCGGCGGCGGGGGTCGCGGCGGGGGCCGGGGCGGCAGCCGCGCCGAGGCGCGCGCTGCACTCGCTGTAGAATTTCGGCCAGGTCATGCCGTCGGGAACCTTGCCGGCATCCTTGGCCTGCTTCCATTCCGTCGCGCATTGCTGCTGGCGGGACGGGGTCTGGGCGGCGGCGGGCAGGCTCACGGCGAGGGCGGCGCCGAACGCGGCGGCGCCGAACAATGCGATGCGCAACGTCATTGCGCTCTCTCCCCAAATCAGCCGCGCGATCTGCGCAGCGCTGCAACCTAACGCAGATCAGGATGTAAAATCGATGGCGGAATGGCGCGCGGGGGCCGCCGCGCAGCGCCGTTCACAGGCCCCCGGCCGCCGCGCCTGGGCGTTGGACATGCCGCCCGACCGAAGATATGTTCCGCCGCCGCGTTGGGGCGTAGCCAAGTGGTAAGGCAGGGGATTTTGATTCCCCCATTCCCTGGTTCGAATCCAGGCGCCCCAGCCACTGCCGGAGCCCCCCAGAGCCCCCTCTCGGCGCGCGCGGCCTGCAGAATCCAGGCCGTGCGCGGTTCTTGCTACAGCAGCTTGTCCAGCGTGATCGGCAGATCGCGGATGCGCCGTCCCGTGGCGTTGAAGACCGCGTTGGCGACCGCCGCCGCGACGCCGGTGATGCCGATCTCGCCGATCCCGCGGGCCCCGAGCGGGGAGCGCGGATCGGGGATGCCGGTCCACATCACCTCGATCTCCGGCACGTCGAGGTGGGTCGGGATGTGATAGTCGGCAAGCGAGGGGTTCATGATGCGCCCGCTGCGCGCGTCGAACAGCGTCTCCTCGGTGAGCGCAAGCCCGAGGCCCATGATCATGCCGCCGCGAAACTGGCTGGCGGCGGTCTGCGGATTGAGGATGGTTCCGCAATCGAACGACCCCAGGAGCCGGTCGACGCGGATTTCGCCCGTCACCGCGCTGACGCGCAGCGCGCAGAAGATCGCCGACGTGCTGTGCATGGCGAACTTCAGCATTTCGAGCGGCGCGGTCCCGGACGCCGTGACGCTCACCTGCGCGCGCGCCGCCCGCGCCAGGATCGACGCATAGCTCTCATGCCGGGCCGGATCGGCGATGCTGGCGATGCCCGCGCGGTCGAGCATCACCTCCCCCGCGCGCAGCCCCGCCACCGGGCTGTCATTGCCGGCGAGGCGCAGCAGCTCGCCGGTGAGCTTTTCCGCGGCGGCCATGATCGCGCCGGCCACCGATACGGTCTGGGAGGACCCGCCCGCCATCGGCGCCGCGGGCAGCGCGGAATCGCCCAACTCGAAGGCGATCGCCTCGAGCGGCAGGCCGAGGCGGTCGGCGGCGTGCTGCGCCTGCACGGTCGCCGTCCCCATGCCCATCTCCTGGGCGGAACAGGCAATATGCGCCGTCCCGTTTTGATGGAGCGTGATCCGCGCCGCCGCGCCGGGCATCCGCGCATAGGGGAAGCTGCCGGTGGCGCAGCCCAGCCCGATCTGCCATTCGCCCTCGCGCACCGCGCCCGGCTCGGCGCGCCTCTGCTCCCAGCCGAAGCGCCGCGCCCCGTCGGCGAAAGCCTGCTCCAGGGCATGCTGCGAGAACGCGGTTCCGGTGACCGGGTGCTTGTCCGGCAGGTTGCGCAGGCGCAGCGCGATCGGGTCCATGCCCATGGCGTGGGCGAGCTCGTCCACCGCGCTTTCCAGCGCGAAGGTGCCGATCGCCTCGCCCGGCGCCCGCATGAAGGTGTTGGGCACGATGTCGAGGTCGATGTGCCGCTGGACGATCTCGAAGCTCTTCGCGCCATAGAGGCCGCGGCTGGCGCTGGTATATTGCTCGGGACAGGCGCCGTAGGGCGGCATCACCGAATGGCCGGTATGGATCAGAGCGGTGAAGGCGCCGTCGGCGTCCGCGCCGAGCGCGACGCGCTGCTCGGTGGGGGTGCGCCCGCCGATGATGCGGTAGACGCCTTCGCGGCTCAGCATCAGCCGGACCGGGCGTCCGGCGAGCTTCGCCGCCGCGATGGCGACGATCTGGTGGTCCCACAGCCCCTTGCCGCCGAACCCGCCGCCCACGAACGGCGAGACGACGCGCACCTGCTCCTTCTTCAGCCCGAACAATTTGGCGAGGGCGTTCGCGCTCGGCGCGACCATCTGGGTCGTGTCGTGCACGAGCAGCGCGTCGCCCTGCCAGGCGACGGTGACCGCGTGCAGCTCGATGGCGTTGTGGTTTTGGCCCGGCGTCCGGTAGACCTGATCGACGCTGTGCGGCGCCTCGGCCAGTTCCCGCGCGGCATTGCCCACCGACAGATGGTTCTTGTCGATGAGGATCGAGGCCGGGGTGCGCGCATCGGCCTTGCCGTCCTCGAAGCGCGTCTTGGCCGGCGCCGCCGCATAGTCCAGATCGATCAGCGCGGCGGCATGGTCCGCCTGCTGCTGGGTCTCGGCGAGCACCAGCGCGACCACCTGGCCGTTATAGCGGATTTCGCCGTCCTGGAGGATCGGCAGGGCGCTGTTGCCCACGGCGGTGAGATCGGTGACCCCGATCAAAGGGACGGTGCCGAGGCGCGGCATGTTCTTGTGGGTCATCACCAGGATCACGCCCGGCGCCTGCTCCGCCGCCGCGGTGTCGAGCCGCGTGATGCGCCCGCGGGTGATCGGGCTGTGCACCAGCGCGGCGTAGGACAGATGCGCCATGGCGACTTCGGCGGCGAAGCGCGCCGCCCCGTCCACCTTCAGCGGCCCGTCGAGCCGGGACGCCTGCCGGCCGATCGCCGCCCGGCGCTCGATCAGCGGGTCCGGCGTGCCGCCCGGCAGCCACTGCGCCGGCACCCATCCGATCACGGTCCGGACGGAGCCGATGATCACGTTCTGGACATTGCTCATCGCTCGCTCCCGCAGAGAGTGGACAGGACCTCGCGCGCGGTGCGCTGCGCCAGCTCGATCTTGAAGCCGTTCCCCGGCAGCGGCACGGCGTCGGCGAACTCCGCGGCCAGCGCCGCCGCGAAGGCCGCGGGGGCAGGCTGCGCGCCGCGCAGCCGGTCCTCGGCGCGCACGGCCCGCCAGGGCTTGGGGGCGATGCCGCCGAACGCGAGGCGCACCGCGGCGATCCGGCCCTCGCGCAGGGACACGCCGGCGGCGAACGAGACGAGCGCGAAGGCGAAGCTCGCCCGGTCGCGCACCTTGCGATAGGCCCCGCGCGCGCCGAACGGCGCGGGCGGCAGCGTGATCGCGGTGATCACCTCGCCCGGATCGAGCACGGTCTCGATTTCCGGCCGATCGCCGGGCAGCCGGTGGAAGTCGGCGATCGGCACCACCCGCGCGCCGCCCGCGCCGGCGATATGGATCTGGGCGTCGAGCGCCGCGAGGGCGACGCACATGTCGGAGGGGTGGGTCGCGACGCAGGCGTCGGACGCGCCGAGGACCGCGTGGTAGCGGTTGAAGCCGCCGATCGCGTCGCAGCCGCTGCCCGGCGCCCTTTTGTTGCAGCGCGAGCCGGCGACATCGTTGAAATACACGCACCGGGTGCGCTGCATGAGATTGCCGGCGACCGTCGCCATGTTGCGCACCTGGGCCGAGGCGCCGGACAGGATGGCGCGGGAGAGCATCGGATAGCGCGTGCGCACCAGCGGGTGCGCCGCGACCGCGCTGTTGCGCGCCGCCGCGCCGATCCACAGGCCGCCGTCCGGCGCCGGCTCGATCCCGTCCGGCAGCCGCGTCACGTCCACGAGGCGGGAGGGACGCTCGACCCCCTTGCGCATCAGATCGACCAGATTGGTGCCGCCGCCCAGCAGGCGGTGGCCGTCGGCGCCGGTCAGGCGCGCCGCCTCGTCGGCGCAGGACGCGCGGGCATAGCTGAGCGGCATCATGCTGCGCGCTCCCCGGCCACGTTAAGAATGGCGTCGACGATGCCGTTGTGCGCGCCGCAGCGACACAGATTGCCGCTCATGCGCTCGCGGATCTCCTCGCGCGACAGCACCACGGACCCGGCGGCGAGATCGGCCGTGACATA
The DNA here is from genome assembly GCF_040049235.1 of Xanthobacter luteus. Lineage (NCBI taxonomy): Bacteria > Pseudomonadati > Pseudomonadota > Alphaproteobacteria > Hyphomicrobiales > Xanthobacteraceae > Xanthobacter > Xanthobacter luteus. The sequence goes on along the minus strand of NZ_JBDZDO010000002.1, from coordinate 389,774 downwards.
GCTCGGCATGCCGCTTTCGACCTCGCGCAGCATCGCCTCGGCCGCGCAGATCTGCCCGGGCGTGCAATAGCCGCACTGGAAGCCATCGCAGGCGATGAAGGCCGATTGCAGCGGATGGGGGGCGCCCTCCCCGCGCAGCCCTTCGATGGTGGTCACCGACCGGCCGTCCGCCTGCGCGGCGAGCGTCAGGCAGGACAGCACCCGCTCGCCGTCGACCAGCACGGTGCAGGCGCCGCAGGCGCCCTGGTTGCAGCCGACCTTGGTGCCGGTCAGATGCAGGTCGTCGCGCAGCAGATCGAGCAGCGAAACCCGCGCGTCCGCGGGCGGGGGGACGTCGGTGCCGTTGATTCGTATCGCCATGGGCGCTCCATCCGTCGGCGGCGAGCGCGGAGATTGGCGCTCACAGGGCAGATAGACCGTAACTCGTATAATTCAATGATCGAAATATACGATTTTCGTGATCATCGCGATGAAGTGATCCCGCTCGGCCGGCGAAAGCCGCTCCAGCATCAGGCGATACATGGCCTGATGCGCCTGCGCCTGCGCGCCCACATAGGCCTCCCCCTCGGCCGAGAGGCGCAGGGCGACGGCGCGGCGGTCGTCCTCGGCGCGCTCGCGCTGCAGCAGTCCCCGCTTCACCAGACGGTCGGTCGCGGACGAGATCGTCGTGTTCGCCACCCCGAGAAAGCGCGCCACGTCGCTGGGACCGCAGGCGGGATGATCGCCCACATAGAGCAAGGTCTGCTTGTCGAGCTCGTTCAGCGGCTTGTCGAGCCTCAGCGCGTCCGCCAGCTTGTAGCGGCGCGCGAAGGTGTCGAACGCGGCGCCAAGGGTGGCCAGTTGCTCGTCGGTCGGCTTGGTCATGAAAACCGCATACCGCGCCAGGCCGGCATGTGGCCAGTACCTTCGCGGCCCTTTCGGGCGCGGCGCCATGACCTTTGCGATGCCGCCTCCCGCGCCCCGCTCAAGAGCCGCACGGCCGGCGGGGGCGCGCCGCGGCGCCCCGAGGCGGGCGCTCAGCCAAGAGCCGGCAGCGCATCGAGGTGCTTTTCGAGCGTGACCGGATAGTCGCGCACGCGCACGCCGGTGGCGTTGTAGACCGCGTTGGCCACCGCTGCGCCGACGGCCGCAATTGCCGAGCTCGCCGACCCCCTTCGCTTTCATGGGCGAGGACATGGGGTCGGTCTCGTCGAGGAAGATCACCTCCTGGTGCGGAATGTCCGCATGCACCGGCACCTCGTAGCCGGCGAGGTCTTGATTGACGAAGAAGCCGAAGCGCTTGTCCACCTTCAGGTCCTCCATCAAGGCCGCGCCCACCCCATGGCCATGGCGCCGATCACCTGGCTGCGCGCCGTCTCCGGGTTCAGGATCCGCCCGGCCGCGCACACCGCCAGCGTGCGCCGCACGCGGATTTCGCCGGTCGCGGTATCGACCCCCACTTCGACGAAATGCCCGCCGAAGGTGGATTGCTGGGTCGTCTTGCTGAGGTCGCCAGAGTCCAGCGTGTCCTCGCCGGTGAGGCCGGCCAGCCCCGCCGCCTGCGCCAGCGGCACGGCACGGTTGCCGACCCGCATCGCCCCGTCCGCGAACACCGCCTCGGCGGAGTTGAAGCCGAGCTTCTGCGCCACCGCCTCCCGGAGCTTGACGCAGGCGGCATAGACGCCGGCGGTCGCGCCGTTGCCGCGCGCAGGAGGATGGAGGCGCGCCGCCCGTGCGGCCGCGCCTCGTCGTCCCTCAACGCTGCACTGCGGAAATCCAATGCGCCGGCCCGACTTCACATATGAGTTGATCGAAAGTGGATGACGCAGGGGACGCCCCCTGCCGCGCAAGCGCGGGGGCGTCGGGGCGCGGCCTCACCAGCCTTCGAGCACGATCTTGCCGACGGTGCGCCCGCTCTCCAGAGCGGCATGGGCGCGCTTGAGGTTCTCGGCGCCGATGGCGCCGAAATGGGCGCCGAGCGTGGTGCGCACCAGCCCCTCGTCCACCAGGCCGGCGACCTCGCTCAGGAGGCGGTGCTGGGCGATCATGTCGGGGGTCTCGAACATGGAGCGGGTGAACATGAACTCCCAGGCGAGCGCGGCGCTCTTCTGCTTGAGCAGCCCGGCATCGAGGCTCGCCGGATCGTCGATCACGCACACCGTTGCCTGCGGCTTCAGCACCGCGGCGATCTCGCGCCAGTGCTTGTCCGTGGCGGTGAGCGAGAAGATGGCGTCGGCCTCAGGATGGCCGATGCGCGCCATCTCCGCGCTCAGGGGCTTGGAATGGTCGATCACCTGGTGGGCGCCGAGCTCGCGCACCCATTGCGCGCTCTCCGGGCGCGAGGCGGTGCCCACCACGGTCAGCGCGGTGAGGCGCCGGGCGAGCTGGACCGCCATGGAGCCGACCCCGCCGGCGGCGCCGACGATCAGCAGCACGCCGTGGTCGCCGGTCTTGCCGACGGCGAGCTTCAGACGGTCGAACAGGCCCTCGAAGGCGGTGATGGCGGTGAGCGGCAGCGCCGCCGCCTGGGCGAAGTCGAGCGTGCGCGGCTTCAGGGCGACGATGCGCTCGTCCACCAGATGGAGCTGCGCATTGGTGCCGGGGCGGGTGATGCTGCCGGCATAATAGACCGCGTCGCCGGGCTTGAAGAGGCTCGCCTTTGCCCCCACCGCCTTGACCACGCCGGCGGCGTCCCAGCCGAGGATCACCGGCGCCTCGGGCGTGCCCTGGCGGCGCATGCGCACCTTGGTGTCCACCGGGTTCACCGAGATCGCCTTCACCTCCACCAGGAGGTCGCGATCGCCCGGCACCGGATCGGCGGCCTCGAAGGCGAACAGCGCGCGCGGATCGGTGATGGGGAGGGACTCGACATAGCCGATGGCCTGCATGATGGTCTCCGTGGGTTCGCGGCGCTTGCCTTCAGGCTTCCGCGTCGCAATCTCATGTCGTCGGCGCCGGGGTTTGCGCAAGACGGCACAATCTGGTCGCGTGGTATCATTGCTGATACCTGCGGGAAGGCGGATTTCGTCCATGGCTAGGCGCCATTTCAACTATCAGGGCACGGGATGCCCGGTGGAGGCGGCCCTTGAGATCATCGGCGCCAAGTGGAAGGGCGCCACGATATATCACCTGATCGACGGCGAGCTGCGCTTTTCCGAGCTGCGCCGGCGCATGCCCAACGTCACCCAGCGCATCCTCTCCAAGGCGCTGAAGGAGCTGGAGGCGGACGGGGTGATCGCGCGCACGGTCTATCCCGCCGTGCCGCCGCAAGTGGGCTACCGCCTGACCGCCAAGGGCGAGAGCCTGAAGCCGGCGGTGCTGGCGCTGGCGGCGTTCGGGCGCGGCCATCTCAGCGCGCCGTCGTGCCCCCTGCCCCACCCCGAAGCCGGCCGCGCCGAGGCGGCGGAATAGCCCCGGGCGGGGGCCTCAGGCCACCGCGCCGGGCGCGTCCGCCCCGCCTCTGTCCCGCGCCGCCTTCACATCCCGCGCCGGCGGCAGGCCGAACATGCGGCCGTATTCGCGCGTGAACTGGGGCACGCTCTCATAGCCCACCGCGAACGCCGCGCTGGCGGCGCCGGCGCCGTCCTGCAGCATCAGCCGGCGCGCCTCGATGAGGCGGAGCTGCTTCTGGAACTGGAGCGGCGAGAGCGTGGTCACGGCCCGGAAATGCTGGTGGAAGGTGGACAGGCTCATGCCGGCGGCGGCGGCGAGGCGCGCCACCGGCACCGGGCGGGCGAATTCCGCACGCAGGATCGCCACCGCCCGCGCCACGCGCTGGGCGTGGCCGTCCGGCCAGCCGAGCCGGCGGATCGCCGGTCCATGCCGCCCCGCCAGCAGCCAATAATGCATCTCGCGCAGCAGCTGGTCCCGCAGCACCGGCAAAGCCTGCGGACGATCGAGCAAGCGCAGCAGGCGCAGCGCCGCCTCGCTCACCTCGGCCTCGGTGGGCTCGGTGCGCACCGGCGCGGTGTCGGCCCGATGGACCGCCGCCATCTCCGCGCTGAGCTCGGTGATGAGGCCGAGGTCCAGCTCCAGCACGAGCGAGTAATAAGGCCGCGCCGGGCTCGCCTCGGTGATGCGGCTCGCCACCGGGACGTCGGCGGTGATGATGAGGCTGTCCCCGGCGGCGAAGCCGAATCCGCGGTTGCCCTGGGTGACGTGCTTGCCGCCCTGGACCACCAGGCACACCAGCGGGCGCAGGATGTCGTGGGCGATGTCGGTCGGCGCGAGCGCGGTGACGGTTATCAGCCCGGCGATCGGGGTGGTGGCGATGCCGGAGGCGCCGGCATGAGCGAGGGCGTGGGCGCGGACGGCTTCGAGCAGGCTGGTCATGACGCCAAGACTAACGCAAGGGCGCCGGCCGCGCACCTGCCGCGCACCTGCGGCCCGCACCTGCCGCCCGCATCCGCCAGAGGATCAGGCAAGAAATCGCGAGGTTCCGACAACAGGACGGGCGCCGCGGGAGGCATAACCACCGCACCGAAACACCCCCCGACGGAGACCGCAATGACCTCGGCGACTTCCCCCAGGATCACCCTCATCACCGGCGGCAGCCGCGGCCTCGGCCGCAACACCGCCCTCGCCGTCGCCCGCCGCGGGGGCGACGTCGTCATCACCTATCACAGCCGGGCCGATGCGGCGCAGGAGGTGGTGGCCGAGATCACCGCCATGGGCCGCAAGGCGGCGGCGCTGAAGCTCGACACCGGCGCCGTCGCCGGCTTCGCCGGCTTCGCGGCGGCCCTGAAGGCAGCGCTCGGCGAGACCTTCGGCCGCGAGACGTTCGACCACCTGGTCAACAATGCCGGCCATGGCGACTTCACCCCGCTCGGCGAGACGACGGAGGCGACGTTCGACCGGCTGGTGGACGTGCACCTGAAGGGCGTCTTCTTCCTCATCCAGGCACTGCTGCCGCTGCTCGCGGACGGCGGGCGCATCGTCAACATCTCGTCCGGGCTCACGCAGTTCTGCTATCCCGGCTACAGCGCCTATGCGGCCATGAAGGGCGCGGTGGAGGTGCTCACCCGCTATCTCGCCAAGGAGCTGGGGTCGCGCGGCATCGCCGTGAACACCGTGGCGCCGGGCGCCATCGCCACCGATTTCGGCGGCGGCGCGGTGCGCGACGACGCCGCGATCGCCGCCCATCTGGCCGGCATCACCGCGCTCGGCCGCGTCGGCGTGCCGGACGATATCGGGCCGATGATCGCGGCGCTGCTCGGCCCGGAGAACCGCTGGGTGAACGCCCAGCGCATCGAGGTGTCCGGCGGTCAGGGCCTCTGAGCCAGCCCCGGGGCGGGGCCCGGCCTCAGCGGCCGAGCTCCGCCTCCAGGCGATCGGCCACGGTCCTGGCCACCTTCACGCGGGCATAGAGCTTGTCCTCGGCCTCCACCATGGTCCAGGGCGCGGTGGTGGTGGAGGTGCGGTCCACCATCTCGGTGACCGCCGCCTCGTAGAGCGGCCACTTCTCGCGGTTGCGCCAGTCCTCCGGGGTCAGCTTGAAGCGCTTGTAGGCGATGGTCTCGCGCGCCGCGAAGCGGCGCGCCTGCTCCTCCTGGCTGATGGCGAGCCAGAACTTCACCACGATGTAGCCGGCGTCGCTCAACTCGTCCTCGAAATCGTTGATCTCGCCATAGGCGCGACCCCAGTCCTGCGGGCTGCAGAAGCCTTCCACGCGCTCCACCAGCACGCGGCCGTACCAGGAGCGGTCGAAGATGGCGGTATGGCCGAGCGCCGGCACGCGGCGCCAGAAGCGCCACAGATAGGGCCGGGCGCGCTCCTCGTCGGTGGGGGCGGCGACCGGGTGGACGCGGAAGCGCCGCGGGTCCAGCGCGCGGCGCAGCCGCATGATGGCCGAGCTCTTGCCGGCCGCGTCGCTCCCCTCGAACACCACCACGAGCCCGCGCTTCTCGAACCCGGCCGCCGTGGTGAGGCGGGTGATGCGGTGCTGCGCGGCGTTGAGTTCCTCGCGATAGGTCTTCTCGTCCAGCTTCTTCGAAAGATCGAGCGTGGAGAGGATGGAGAAGGGCGGCAGCCCGGCCGGGGTCTCCGCCGGGTTGAGCGGCTGCGCGCGCACCGGCCGCTCGGCTTCGCCGTCGATGGCGCGCAGCATCTCCAGCAGAACGGTGCCCGTCATGGCATCCCGGTATTCCCCATCCACCGCCGGCACCACATGCCAGGGCGCGAACGGGGTGGAGGTGAGGCGCACCACCTCCTCCGCCGCCGTCCACAGGCGCTGGCGCTCCTTGGGGGTGTCGACCTGCGTCCACTGGCGCACCACGGGGCGCGAATAATGGCCCTTGTCGAGCGCCTTGAGCCGCGTCAGCGCCTCGTCGGCGCCGAGATAGAGCCACAGCTTGAGGATGCTCACGCCTTCCGCGTCGAGCATGGCCTCGTAGCGGCGGATATCCTCAAGCGTGGCGGTGAAGACGGACCGGCCGAGCCGGCCGAGCGCCCGGTCCACGAGGGCGGTCTGGTACCAGGAGCCGAGCATGATGCCGATCTCGCCGTAGCCCGGCAGATCGCGCCAGTATTTCCAGGCCGGCGGATGGGCGCGCTCGGCGCCGTCGGGCGTCTCGAACGTCAGGGTCTGGAGCTTTCTGGCATCGAGCCAGCCGTAGAGGCGGTTCAGCACCGCCCCCTTGCCGGCGCCGTCCGGCCCGTGGATCAGCACCAGCAGCGACCGGCGCTTCTTGTCGATGAGCTGGAACTGGGCGTTGAGCAGGTCTTCCCGGAGCGCCGGCTCCAGGGTCTTGAAGGCGGCCTTATCGAGCTTGTGCTCGAACTTCACGGACTCGAACATCGCTCGCCCTTTCCCGCCATCGGAGCCGCTCAGGCCGAGGCCACCTTCTCGACGCCGGAGGACGGCACCTTCACCAGCGCCTCGCCGTCGAGCACCACCTCGTCCCCCACCTTGCAGACGCAGGACAGGCGGGCGCGGAACTTCTCCGGGATCAGCTCGATCACCTTCACCTCCACGTCCACCGTGTCGTCGATGCGCACCGGCGCGCGGAAGTTGAGGGTCTGGGCGATGTAGATCGCGCCGGGACCCGGCAGGCGGGTGCCGAGCACGGCGGAGATCAGGCTCGCGGTATAGAGCCCGTGGGCGATGCGCCCGCCGAACGGGGTCTTGGCGGCGAAGTGCTGGGACAGATGGATCGGGTTGCGGTCGCCGGTCAGCTCGGCGAAGCCGACGATGTCCGAGGACGAGACGGTCTTGGAGATGCGCTCGGTGCGCCCGACCGTGAGGTCCTCGAAATGGAGGTTCTGCAGCTCGAGAAACATGGCGCGCGGGCTCCTGCGGACAACGGCGCGCAGATTAGTGCGGGCGGGCACGGGAGGGAAGCGAGGGGGCTAAAGCCAACGGGGAATCTCGGTTTGCAGGTGGTCATTCAGGCGGCGACGATCGCCCCGGCGCAGCCAGGCACCTGTTGGATGGAGGACGCTAAAGGTTGGTGCGCCCCAAAGATGGGTCTTTCTCGCCAGAATCCGACCACCTTCACCTAGAGCCACGTTCTCCGCGTCGGTCAGCCGCGGCAAGGTGCCAAGGCCGAGGACGACCATGCGCTGGGGCGCCAATGCTCGAACAATCGTCTCCGCTCGTTCCAGGCAGAACTTTTCAAGGCTGGTTCGCGTCTCGCGCGGCACCCGACGCCAATCTCTCGCGCTCGGCGCGCGAAAAAAGTTCACGTTCAAACCAGTGCAGTCATGCAGGCAAGTCTTGGTCCATACGCCGCGCAAGCGCTCAGCCAAGTCCCAGTCTGCCGTCGCATAATCGCATTGGAGGGGCCACCCTTCATGCTCTCCGTTAAGCCGCCCGGCCGACGCGCTTTCCCTGCCTCCCCCCGGCTGTAAGCCAAGGAACAGGATCGGCGCATGGACCAAAGGCGGGCCGTAGAGAATGCGGAAGCCAAAGTCGTGCTCTCCAAGCGCACTGGAATGCCGCGCATAGAGAGCCCGCGTTTCCTGGTAAATGTCGCGGCAGACCTCCTCACTCGACGGCCCGCCCCGCATCCCTCACCCCTCCTTCAGCTTGCGCATGAGGGCCTCCAGCTCGGCGTCCTTCTCCTTGGGCAGGAGGATGTTGACGCGCACCAGGATGTCGCCATGGCCGCCGGCGACGGTGGGCAGGCCCTTGCCGCGCAGGCGGAACAGGCGCCCGCCGGAGGTCCAGGCGGGGATCGACAGGTCAACCGCGCCCGTGAGCGTCGGCACGCGCACCTTGGCGCCGAGCACCGCGTCGGCGAGCGGCACGTCCACCAGCTGGCGCAGATCGTCGCCGTCGCGCTCGAAGATCGGGTGCGGCGCGTAGGCGATGGTCACGTAGGCATCGCCCGGCGCGCCGCCCATCGGGCTCGGCTCGCCCTGGCCCTTCAGGCGCATGCGATGGCCCTCGCGGGTGCCGGCGGCGATCTTGATGTCGATCTGCTTGCCGTTGGGCAGGCCCACGCGCTTGGAGGCGCCCTCGCTCGCCTCCTCGAAGCTGACGGGCAGCGAAATCTCCATGTCCGCCCCCGGCGGCGGCGCAAAGCCCCCGCCCGCCGAGCGGCGCTGCCGGCCGAAGCCGAAAATGTCGCCGACATCCTCGAAGCCGCCCGCCTCGGCCCGGCCGGCGCCGCGCCGCCCGGTGCGGCGCATGCCCTCGGGGCCGAAGGAGAAGCTCTCGAAGATGGTGTCGCCGTCGAAGCCGGAGAAGCCGCCCGGACCGCCGCGCGCGCCGCCGCCGCCGAAGCCGGCGAATTCGGGCGCGCGGGGCTTGCCCTCGGCGTCGATCTCGCCGCGGTCATACTGGCCGCGCTTGTCCTTGTCGGCCAGGATCTCGTGCGCCGTGTTCAGCTCGGAGAACCTGTCCTGGGCCTTCGGGTCGTCCTTGTTGGCGTCGGGATGCAGCTTCTTCGCGAGCCGCCTGTAGGCACGCTTGATCTCGGCCTCGTCGGCGCTCTTCGACACGCCGAGGACGTCGTAGGGATCACGCATGAAGTCTCACCTCACCGGCCGGCGCTAGATCGGGACCCGCCGACCGCCACCGCTGGCGCGCGGGCGTGTCAGCCGCAGATCCGTCTCTATCATGGATTTGGGCTGCGATCCGGTCACGGAGACCCCGAGGCGCACCGTGACCGGATCGCATCCCAGGGCGACCGGCCACCGAAGATGTGGGAGGCGGGCCCTAAATTGCAACGGCGAAGGTCAGGCCCGGCCGAGAATTCGCACCTGGTTGAGCACGTAGCCCGCGCGGGCGCGGCAGGCCTCGCCCTGGAGCCAGCGGTCGCCGGCCTTGGCGTCCACCACCGAGATCATGAAGTCGCGGCAGCCGGCCCGCGGGGCGCCGATCGGGGTGGCGGTGCCGCTCGCCCCGCTCACCTTGTTTTCCCAGGGGATGGACGGGTCCTTGTCGGGCGAGCGCAGCGCCAGATCGAGCGCGGCCTTGGCCTCCGTCCAGTCGGCCTCGGCGATGCCTTTCGGCGGCGATCCCTCGGGCAGCGGCGCGGAGGCCTGGGTCACGCGCGGGCGCACCGAGCCGGTGATGAGGTCGTCGTCCGGCGCCGGCGCCGTCGCGCAGCCGGCCGATGCGAGCAGGAGGCACACGAGCGCGGCGCCGGGGATCGCGCGCCCGCGGCGCGGGAGGGCTTCGCGCGGGCCACGCGCGCTCCTATGATGGGCGGCCTGCCGGCTCTTGCGAAGGCCGGACGGGGCGAAGGACGACACGAGGGGCTCCCACATGACCACGAGCGAGACCATGGAAGCCCACAACCCCTTAACATCCGGTGATTTTACCGAAGCGTCGGAGCCGTTCCGGCTGTTCGCCGCGTGGCTGGAGGAGGCCGCCAAGTCGGAGCCCAACGACCCCAACGCCATGACCCTCGCCACCGTGGACGAGAGCGGCCTGCCGGACGCGCGCATGGTGCTGCTGAAGGGGCTCGATGCGCGCGGCTTCGTGTTCTTCACCAACACCGAGAGCGCCAAGGGGCGCGAGCTCGCGGCGGTGCCGAAGGCGGCGGCGGTGTTCCACTGGAAGTCGCTGCGCCGGCAGGTGCGGGTGCGCGGCGCGGTGGAGCAGGTGAGCGCGGAGGAGGCGGACGCCTATTTCGCCACCCGCCCGCGTCTGTCGCAGATCGGCGCCTGGGCGAGCCAGCAGTCGCGCCCGCTCGAGGGGCGCTTCGCGCTCGAGGCGGCGGTGGCGGCGACCACCGCGCGCTACGGCCTCGGCACGGTGCCGCGCCCGCCGCACTGGACCGGCTTCCGCATCGTGCCGGTGGCGATCGAGTTCTGGCACGACCGCCCGTTCCGGCTCCACGACCGCGTGCTGTTCAACCGCGCGGGCGAAGGCGCCGACTGGGGGAAGACCCGGCTCTATCCCTGAGGGAACGGCGCTTCGACCGAGGGGACGGGCGCCCTCTCCCTCTTGCGGGAGAGGGGATCACCCGCCGGCGCCTCTCATGCCTCAGAGGGTCGAAAGCTGGCCAGGGGCTCCCGCCTCAGGCGGCCTGCTTCTCCTCCGCCGACGACCACAGGCCGAGCGCGGCGAGCGAGTTCATGCGGGCGCGGTGGGTGAAGGCGGACTGGGCGGCGGCGACGTTCTCGGCCTTGCCCGACCACGCCTTCTGCGGCGCCGCCTGGAGCGCGCGGCCGTAGGAATAAGTGAGCTTCCAGGGCAGGCCGCCGCACTTCACCATGGCGTCGAGATGGGCGGTGGCCTCCTCGTCCGACTGGCCGCCGGACAGGAAGGCGATGCCCGGCACCACGGCGGGCACGCAGCTCTTGAGCAGGCGCACGGTCTTCTCCGCCACCTCCGCCACCGACGCCTTCTTGGCGCTCTTCTTGCCGGGCACCACCATGTTCGGCTTCAGCACCATGCCTTCCAGGCGGATGCGCTGGTAGTACAGCTCCTGGAAGGTCTCCTTGAGCACGAACTCGGTGACCTCGTAGCAGCGGTCGATGTCGTGGTCGCCGTCCATCAGCACTTCCGGCTCGACGATCGGCACGATCTTGGCTTCCTGGCACAGCGCCGCATAGCGCGCCAGCGCGTGGGCGTTGGTGCGGATCGCGGTGTAGGAGGGGATGCCGGCGCCGATGTCGATCACCGCGCGCCACTTGGCGAAGCGCGCGCCGAGCTCGTAATAGGCCGCGAGCCGGCCGGCGAGGCCGTCGAGGCCCTCGGTGATGGTCTCGCCGGGGCAGAACGGCAAGGGCTTGGCGCCCGCATCCACCTTGATGCCGGGGATGGACCCGGCCTCGGCGATCAGCGTCACCAGCGGCGTGCCGTCCTTGGCCTTCTGCCGGATGGTCTCGTCGAACAGGATGACGCCGGAAATGTACTTCTTCATCGCCTCGGAGGAGCGGAACAGCAGCTCGCGGTAGTCGCGGCGGTTCTCCTCGGTCGATTCGACGCCGATGGCGTCGAATCGCTTCTTGATGGTGCTGGAGCTTTCGTCTGCCGCCAGGATGCCCTTGCCGTCGGCCACCATCTTCTGTGCGATCGTATCGAGCTCAGCGGTCATGGATCCCTCGTCCTGCCTTGCCGCCCCTCGCGGCGGGAATGCCCTTAAGAAAGTGATGTTGCGCTGCGGCGTCAACGCCGCAGCGCAGATTTCAGCGCCTGGAGCCCGCCCCGCTCCGCCTGCATCGCCGACCGAGCGGAAAACGCGGACCCGTCTTCAAGTCCGGGCGCCGGCCGCCGCGCAAATTCACGCGGATTGCCCGCATCGCGCCCGGAGCGCCTCGACGCCTGGCAGCGCCTTGCCCTCGAGCCATTCGAGGAACGCGCCGCCGGCGGTGGAGACATAGGAGAAGTCCTGCGCCGCCTTGGCGTGGTTGAGCGCCGCCACCGTGTCGCCGCCGCCGGCGACGGAGAGCAGAAGGCCCTCCTTGGTGAGCCGCGCCACCTCCTGCGCCACCTGAACCGTCGTGGCATCGAAGGGGGTGAGCTCGAACGCGCCGAACGGCCCGTTCCAGACCACCGTCTTCGCGCCCTTGAGCTTCTCGCCCACGAGCGCCGCGGTCCTGGGGCCGGCGTCGAGGATCATCTCGTCGTCGGCCACCGCGTCCACGCCGACGGTGCGGTGCGGGGCGTTGGCCTTGAACTCCTTCGCCACCACCGCGTCCACCGGCAGCACGATCTCGCAGTGCGCCGCCGCGGCCTTCTCCAGGATGTCGCGGGCGGTGCCGAGGAGGTCGTGCTCGCACAGCGACTTGCCCACCTTCTTGCCCTGCGCGGCGAGGAAGGTGTTGGCCATGCCGCCGCCGATGACGAGGATGTCCACCTTCGCCACCAGGTTGCCGAGCAGCTCCAGCTTGGTGGAGACCTTGGCGCCGCCCACCACGGCGAGCACCGGCCGCTGCGGCGCCTCCAGCGCCTTGGTCAAAGCGTCGAGCTCGCCTTGCATCGAGCGGCCGGCATAGGCCGGCAGCCTGTGGGCGAGGCCCTCGGTGGAAGCGTGGGAGCGGTGGGCGGTGGAGAAGCTGTCGTTCACATAGACGTCGCCGAGGCGCGCGAGGGCCTCGACGAAATCCGGCGCGTTCTTCTCCTCGCCGGCATGGAAGCGCGTGTTCTCCAGCACGATCACCTCGCCGGCGGCGAGGCGCTCCACCGCGTCCATCGCCTCGGCCCCGATGCAGTCCGGAGCGAAGGCGACGGCGCGGCCGAGCTCGGCCGAAAGCGCCTTGGCGAGCGGCGCCAGCGACTGGCTGTCGTCCCGGCCCTTGGGCCGGCCGAAATGGGAGATCAGCACCGCCTTGCCGCCCTTCTCCGTGATGGCGCGGATGGTCGGCAGGATGGCGCGGATGCGGGTGCCGTCAGTGACGCGCCCGCTCTCCATGGGGACGTTGAGGTCGACGCGGACGAGCACCCGCTTCTTGGCGAGGTCGGCGTCGTCGAGGGTGCGGTAGGCGATCATGATGAAGCCTCCTCCCCTTGGGTTCAGCCGAGCTTGCCGAGCGCCACGGCCGTGTCGGCCATGCGGTTCGAAAAGCCCCACTCGTTGTCATACCAGCTCATCACCCGCACCAGCGTGCCGTCCATGACCTTGGTCTGGTCCATGTGGAAGGTGGAGGAGTGGGGATCGTGGTTGAAGTCGATGGAGACGTTCGGCGCCAGCGTGTAGCCGAGGATGCCCTTGAGCGGGCCGGCATCCGCCGCCGCCTTGATGGCCGCGTTCACCTCTTCCACCGTGGTCGCCCGCTTGGCGACGAACTTGAGGTCGATCACCGAGACATTGGGGGTCGGCACGCGGATGGAGACGCCGTCGAGCCGGCCCTTCAGCTCGGGCAGCACCAGGCCCACCGCCTTGGCGGCGCCGGTGGAGGTCGGGATCATGGAGAGCGCCGCCGCGCGGGCGCGGTAGAGGTCCTTGTGCACCTGGTCCAGCGAGGGCTGGTCGTTGGTGTAGGAGTGCACCGTGGTCATGAAGCCCTTGTCGATGCCGATGGCATCGTTGAGCACCTTGGCCACCGGGGCGAGGCAGTTGGTGGTGCAGGAGGCGTTCGAGACCACGAAATGCTCTGAGGTGAGCTTATCGTGGTTGACGCCGTAGACCACCGTGAGGTCGGCGCCGTCCGCCGGGGCCGAGACCAGGACGCGGCGGGCGCCGGCGGCAAGGTGGGCCGCCGCCTTGTCGCGGGCGGTGAAGATGCCGGTGCATTCGAGCGCGATGTCGACGCCCAGCTCCTTGTGCGGCAGCGTCGCGGGATCGCGCACCGCCGTCACCTTGATCTTGCCCCGGCCCACGTCGATGGTGTCGCCGTCCACCTTCACCTCGGCCGGAAAGCGGCCGTGCACGCTGTCGAAGCGCAGCAGGTGGGCGTTGGTCTCCACGGGGGCGAGGTCGTTGATCGCCACCACCTCGATGTCGGTGCGGCCGGATTCCACGATCGCGCGCAGCACGTTGCGACCGATGCGACCGAAACCGTTGATGGCCACCTTGACGCTCATGTCCATTCCTCCACGGCCGGCTTGAAGCCCGGCCTTTCCATGTGCCCTGCGCGGCAGGCGGCGTTCCGCCCCCGCGCGCCCGTCGCGCTCCGCCGCGCGCCGAAGTTCAGTCCTGCTTCAAACGGTCGAGCGCCTTTGCCACGACCGCCTCCGGCGTAATGCCGAAATGCTTGAAAAGGTCCTTTCCCGGCGCGCTGGCGCCGAACGAGGTCATTCCCACGAAGGCGAAATCCGAGCCGAGAAGTTCGGCCCACCCCATGCGGACGGCGGCTTCTACGGCCACCTTCGCCGGGGCATCCCCGATCACCGCGGCGCGCTCGGCGGCGGGGCGTTCGAGGAACAGCTCGAAAGAGGGAACGGAGACGACGCGGGTGGGCACCCCCTGCGCCTCCAGCATCTTCTTGGCCTCGGCGGCGAGGGAGACCTCGGAGCCGGTGGCGAACAGGGAGACCTGCGCCTTGCCGTTTGCCGGCAGGATCTCGTAGGCGCCGCCCTTGGAGAGGTTCTCCGCCCCGCCGGGCGCGAGAACCGGCAGGTTCTGGCGCGACAGGATGAGCGCGGACGGACGGTCGGCGGATTCGAGCGCGATCTGCCAGCACTCCGCCGTCTCCACCGTGTCGGCGGGGCGCAGCACAAGCAGGCCCGGTATGGCGCGGAGCGCGGCGAGGTGCTCCACCGGCTGGTGAGTCGGCCCGTCCTCGCCAAGGCCGATGGAATCGTGGGTGAGCACGTGGATCACCCGCTCGCCCATGAGCGAAGCGAGGCGGATCGCCGGGCGGCAATAATCGGAGAATACCAGGAAGCCGCCGGAGAACGGGATCAGCCCGCCATGCAGCGCGATGCCGTTCATGGCCGCCGCCATGCCGTGCTCGCGCACGCCCCAGTGCACGAACGAGCCGGAGAAGTCGTCCGGCGTGATCGCCTTGGCGCCCTTGGCGCGGGTGTTGTTGGAGCCGGTGAGATCGGCCGAGCCGCCGAGCATCTCCGGCACCACCGGCGTGATGGCGTCGAGCACCATCTCCGACGACTTGCGGGTGGCGACCGCGGCCTTTTCCGCCGCCGCCTTGTCCTTGAACTGGCCGATGGCGGCGCCAAGCCCCTCCGGCAGACGGCCGGCAAGGGTGCGCTCGAACTCGGCGCGCCGGTCCGCCGGCAGCGCGGCGAGCCGCTGCTCCCAGGCTTCGCGGTGCGCCCTGCCGGCGGCGCCGGCGGAGCGCCAGGCCGCGAGCACGTCGGCGGGGATCTCGAACGGGGCGGCCTCCCAGCCGAGCGCGGCGCGGGTGGCGGCGATCTCCTCGGGGCCGAGTGGCGCCCCATGGGCCTTCTCCGAGCCCGCCTTCTTGGGCGCGCCGTAGCCGATGGTGGTGCGGCAGGCGATCAGGCTCGGCCGGCCCGAGGTCTTGGCGGCCGCGATGGCGGCGAGGATGGCGTCCGGATCGTGGCCGTCGACCCGGGTGGTGGCCCAGCCGGAGGCGGCGAAGCGGGCGAGCTGGTCGGTGGAGCCGGACAGCGAGGTCGGCCCGTCGATGGAGATGTGGTTGTCGTCCCACAGGACGATCATCTTGGCGAGCTTGAGGTGCCCGGCGAGGTCCGCAGCCTCCTGGCTGACGCCCTCCATGAGGTCGCCGTCCGAGCACAGCACGTAGGTGAAATGGTCCACCACCGCGGCGCCAAATCGCGCCGACAGCGCGCGCTCCGCCATGGCCATGCCGACCGCGGTGGCGATGCCCTGGCCGAGCGGGCCGGTGGTGGTCTCGATGCCCTCGGTGACGAAATTCTCAGGATGGCCGGGCGTGAGCGAACGCAGCTGCCGGAAGCGCCTGATCTCGTCCATGGTCACCTTGGCAAAGCCCAGCAGGTGCATGACGGAGTAAAGCAGCATCGAGCCGTGGCCGGCGGAGAGCACGAAGCGGTCGCGGTCCGGCCAGCGGGGCGCGGCGGGGTCGAGCTTCAGGACCTTGGTGAACAGCACCGTGGCGATGTCCGCCGCCCCCATGGGAAGGCCGGGATGGCCGCTATTGGCAGCCTCCACCGCATCCATGGCAAGGAACCGGATGGCATTGGCCATGCGGTCATGGCTTTGGCGGCTCGACATGTTTTTCTTGTCTCCCGCGCCCGGGCGGGCGCGCTTGGTGACGGGAGCGCCGGGACGGACCGGCCGCCCCCAGACCTCGATGGCGGTCTAGATATCAGCGCCCCGCCGGGTGTCAAACCCGCCAGATGCCGCGCCGTCAAGGCCAGCGCCGCCGCGCGCGCCCGCGCCGCATCGTCGCGGCGCCGCTCGGCGCCGGCCGCGCACGCCCGGGGACCGGTGATCGCCGGCCCGCCGGGGGTCTCACCAGCCTCCCCGCAGCGCGCACGAACCACCTCGGGATACCGCCAAGGACCGGCAGACCTTGGCGCGGCGCAAGTTTTTTCGTTGACAATCGCGTGGCCGGTGGCTCGACGCCCCGCGACTCGGCTAGACTTGATGTCATGTATGCGCTGAAGCACCGTCCGCCGCTCCAGGATACGCCCATCGAGGCCGCCACCAAGCGCCTCCACGCGGCCCTCGACGCGCTCGCCGACGCGCTGGAGCGCCGGCGCGACATGGACCGGCACCAGGAGGCGCTGCTCGCCCAGCTGCACGCGCTCGGCAATGACCGCGCCCGGCTCGCCGCCGAGCTGGACCTGTCGCAGAGCGAGGTGGAGGAGGTGGCGCAGGTGAGCCGCGAGGTGATGCGCCGGCTCGATGTTGCCATGGGCACCATCCGCGACGTGCTCGCGACCCACGGCGGATAAGGGGATGCCCCACGTCTCCGTCACCATCGCCGGACGCCACTACCGGATGGCCTGCGACGAGGGGCAGGAGGAGCACCTGATGCGGCTCGCGCGCGACATCGACACCCGCATCCTCGACCTGCGCGGCGCCTTCGGCGAGATCGGCGATCAGCGCCTGGTGGTGATGGCGGCGATCACCATCGCCGACGAATTGGCCGAGGCGCGCAACCGCATCCGCGCGCTGGAGAGCGACATTGAGGGCCAGCGCGACGCCCGCGCCTCCGCCCTCGCCCGCATCGAGGCGAGCGAGGAGGAGGTGGCGCGGACCATCGAGCAGGTGGCCGAGCGCATCGAGCGCCTGTCGGCCGATCTCACCCCGCGCGAAAAGGGCAATGTCGGCATGGGCTGAGGGGCCGGTCCGGCCGCGGCCCCGATCCCCCGGCCGCGCCGGGGGATGACCGGCGGTCCGGCAGGACCGCTTGCCGCCGAAGCGGCCCTATTGCCCTCACATGCCGATCGGACGGCGCAGGTCGAGCGTGGTGGGGAACTCGTCGGGCGCGGTCTCCGCCGGCACGTGGGCCATGCCCGGCGTGTGGCCGTAATCCTGGAACCGGGCGAGCCGGCGCGCCTCGGCCTCGTAGGAATTCACCGGGAAGGTCTCGTAGGACAGGCCGCCCGGATGCGACACATAATAGACGCAGCCGCCGCGCGAGCGCTGGCTCCAGGTGTCCACCACGTCGAACACCAGCGGCGCATGCACCGGAATGGTGGGATGCAGCGCCGACCAGGGCTGCCACGCCTTGTAGCGCACGCCGCCGACGAAGGTGCCGTTGCGGCCCGTCGGCGCCACCGGCACGCGCCGGCCGTTGCAGGTGAGCACGTGGCGCGCGGGGTTGAAGCCCTCCACCTTGACCTGCAGGCGCTCGACCGACGAGTCCACGTAGCGGGCGGTGCCGCCGGTCACGCCCTCCTCGCCCAGCACGTTCCAGCATTCGAGCGCCTGGCGCACCTCCACGTCCACGCCGCCGCGCTGCACCTGGCCGTAGAGCGGGAAGCGGAACTCGAACTGCGCCCGGAACCATTCGGGATCGAACGCATAGCCGGCGTCGGCGAGGTCCTCGAGCACGTCGAGGAAGTCCGACCAGACATAATGAGGCAGCATGAAGCGGTCGGTGAGGATGGTGCCCCAGCGGGTGCAGTTGCCGTGCACCGGCGCCTTCCACAGGCGCGCCACCAGGGCGCGCAGCAGCAGCTGCTGGGCAAGGCTCATGCGCCAGTCCGGCGGCATCTCGAAGCAGCGGAACTCCACCAGGCCGAGCCGCCCGGTGGGGCCGTCCGGCGAATAGAGCTTGTCGATGGAGATTTCCGTGCGGTGGGTGTTGCCGGTGACGTCCACAAGGATGTTGCGCAGCAGCCGGTCCACCAGCCAGGGGGCGGGCGGCAGCTCGCCGCCGGGCAGCGGAATCTTCGAGAGCGCGATCTCGAGCTCGTACAGGCTGTCGTGGCGCGCCTCGTCGACGCGCGGATGCTGCGAGGTGGGGCCGATGAACAGGCCCGAGAACATGTAGGACAGGCTCGGATGGCGCTGCCAGAACAGCAGCAGGCTCTTCAGCAGGTCCGGCCGGCGCAGGAACGGGCTGTCCGCCGGCGTCGCGCCGCCCACCACCACATGGTTGCCGCCGCCGGTGCCGGTGTGGCGCCCGTCCACCATGAACTTCTCGGTGCCGAGGCGGGCGAGGCGCGCCTCTTCATAGAGCGCGTGGGTGATCTCCACGCAGCCTTTCCAGCTCTCGGACGGGTGGACGTTCACCTCCAGCACGCCCGGATCGGGGGCGAGGCGGATGAGGTTGAGGCGCGGGTCGAACGGCGGCGGATAGCCTTCGAGGTGGATCGGCATGTTCTGCGCGATCGCCACCTGCTCCACCGCGGCGATGAGGTCCACATAGTCCTCGAGCCGCTCCACCGGCGGCAGGAACACGCACAGGCGCCCGCCGCGCGGCTCCACGCACAGCGCGGTGCGGGTGTCGGCGGTGACGATCTGGCTGTCATTGGCGGCGATGTACTGGCGCACCAGTTCCTGCGCCCGCTCGCCGACGCCGTAGGCCTCGGTGCGCGGCGCCACCTGGTAGCGCGCCCGCGCGTCGCCCGCCGGCGCGCCGTCGCGGTAGCGGGCGGAGAGCTCGGCGGCGTCGGGCAGCGGGCCGCGCGGCTCGAACGTGTCCTCCTGCACCGTGAACGGATAGCGGGTGGGCGCGAGATAGGGCATCGATTCCAGCGGCAGCCGGTAGCCGATCGGGCTCTCGCCGGGGATCAGGAACAGGAACTCGCGGCGGAAGGTCCAGGCCTCGGAGACCCAGACCGGGGCGCCGCCGGCCAAGGTCGCGCGGCGCAGGGGCAGCACCACGCCCGAGGGGTTGGCGAGGCCTTGGTTGAAGGCCCGCGCCAGCATGCGGCGCTGCACCTCGTCGGCGATGCGCGGATCGCCGGGCGGGATGTTCTCGGGAAGGCACTGCTCCTTCCACATGAAATAGATGTTGTCCTCGAACGCCGGCAGGACGAAATCGGCGCTGAGCCCGAGCTTTTCGGCGATCGCCTTGCCGAAGCGCTCGGCCTCGGCCGGGCCGACGCCATGGTCGTCGGTCTCGCCCGCGATCAGGTCCTCGCGGGTCCACATGGGCTGGCCGTCCTTGCGCCAGAACAGGTCGAAGGACCAGCGCGGCAGCGTCTCCCCGGGATACCACTTGCCCTGGCCGAAATGCAGCACGCCGTCGCCGGCGAAGCGCTTGCGCAGGCGGCGGATGAGATCGTCGGCGCGCACCCGCTTCTGCGGGCCGAGCGCCTCGGTGTTCCATTCGGGGGATTCGTAGTCGTCGATGGACACGAAGGTGGGCTCGCCGCCCATGGTCAGGCGCACGTCGCCGGCCGCGAGGTCCGCGTCCACCTTGGCGCCGAGGGCATCGAGGGCGGTCCAGGTCTCGTCCGAGAACGGCAGCGTCACGCGCGGCGCCTCGGCGACGCGGGTGACCTCCATCTCGAAGCCGAATTCCACCTCGGCCTTGCCGACCAGGCCGGTGATGGGCGCGGCCGAACCGTAATGCGGGGTGGCGGCGAGCGGGATGTGCCCCTCGCCGCACAGAAGGCCCGAGGTGGGGTCGAGGCCGATCCAGCCGGCGCCCGGCACATAGACCTCGCACCAGGCGTGCAGATCGGTGAAGTCCACCGCCGTGCCGGAAGGGCCGTCCAATGCGGCGACGTCGGGCTTGAGCTGGATCAGGTAGCCGGAGACGAAGCGCGCGGCGAGGCCGAGATGGCGCAGCACCTGCACCAGCAGCCAGCCGGTGTCGCGGCAGGAGCCGAGCTTCTTCTCCAAGGTCTCGTCGGGCGTCTGCACGCCCGGCTCCATGCGGATGACGTAGCCGATCTCCTTCTGGAGCCGCTGGTTGATCTCCACCAGGAAGTCGACGATGCGCTTCTTCTCGCGCGGCACCGAGGCGACGAAGGCGTCGAACCGCGCGCCCTCGGTCTCCAGCTCCAGATAGGGCGCGAGCTCGGCCTTCAGACCGGGGGCGTAGGCGAAGGGGAATTCGGCGGCATAGTCCTCGACGAAGAAGTCGAACGGATTGATCACGTCGAGCTTGGCCAGCAGGTCGACCTCGACCTTGAACTCGGTGGTCTTCTCGGGGAAGACGACGCGGGCGAGCCAGTTGCCGAAGGGGTCCTGCTGCCAGTTGATGAAATGTTGGGCAGGCCTGATCTTGAGGGAATATGAGGGAATGACGGTGCGGCTGTGCGGCGCCGGACGCAGGCGGATGGTCTGCGGTCCGAGCGTGACCGGGCGGTCGTAGCTATAGCTCGTGACGTGGTGCAGGCTCGCGAGGATGGACATCGGAAACACCTGATCCTGCGGGCCACGACCTGGCCCTGGTTAGAGCACTCCGAAGGTAGACAAGCCTCCGAGCGAGCGGAAGCGCGACTTTGCGGCGACACATGCTGCATCGGCAGGCATGCACGCAAGGGGAGGCTTCACACAAGAGAAATGCAACTTTCGCATAGCTCGGCGCGCGACGCGCCCGTGCCGGCCGAAAACGCCGCGGCGCGGCGGCGCCGGCGCCCGCGCGCCGACGGGCCCGGCGGCGCCGGGATCACGGGCCGGCCTCAGGCCGTGGCGGGCGCGGGCCCGCTTTCGCCGGCCGGTCCCTTCGGGCCTTCGGGCGGCTCGGGCGCGCCGGCCCCGTGCGGCCCCTGCTTCTTCTTCTTGCCGCGCTCCTCGAAGCGCTGCAGCACGGTGTAGAAGGACGGCACGAACAGCACCGCGAGGCAGGTGGAGGCGAGCATGCCGGAGACCACCGCGATGCCGATGGACTTGCGCGAGTTCGCCCCGGCGCCGGTGGCGAACACCAGCGGCAGCACGCCGAGGATGAAGGCGAACGAGGTCATGAGGATGGGGCGGAACCTGAGGCGCGCCGCCTCCACCGCCGCATCGGTGATCTCCATCCCCTCCATGCGCTTCTCGCGGGCGTACTCGACGATCAGGATGGCGTTCTTCGAGGCGAGCGCGATCAGCAGCACCAGGCCGATCTGGGTGTAGAGGTTGTTCGACACCCCGAGGCCGACGAGCGCGCCCACGGTGCCGAGCAGCGCCAGCGGCACCGCGAGGATCACCGACATGGGCTGGATCCAGCTCTCATACTGTCCCGCGAGCACGAAATAGACCAGCAGGATGGCGAGCGCGAACACGAAGTAGATCTGCGTGCCCACCGCCTTCTCCTGGAACGACATGGCGGTCCATTCGAAGCCGGTGCCCGGCGGCAGAGTGGAGGCGGCGATCTGCTCCATGAGGTCCAGGGCCTGGCCGGAGGAGAAGCCGGCGGCGTTGGTGCCGACGATGGTGGAGCTCGGATACAGGTTGTAGAGCGAGATCAGCGGCGGGCCCTGCACCACCTTCACGGTGAGCAGCGTGCCGAGCGGGACCATGGTGCCCTGGGGCGAGCGGACCTTGAGCGCCTCGAGGTCCGCCGGGGTGACGCGGAAGCCGGCGTCGGCCTGGATATAGACCTGGAACACGTTGCCGAACTTGTTGATCTGGTTGACGTAGGTCGAGCCCAGATAGGACGAGATGGTGGAGAACACCTGGCCCACGGTGACGCCCAGCGTCTCCGCCTTCACGCGGTTGATCTCCACCTCGAGCTGGGGCGCGCCGGCGCGGAACGAGCTCGAGACGTGCGAGAGCGCCGACTGGGCGTTGGCCTTGTCGATCATCGAGGTGGTGATCTGCTCCAGCAGCGTGTAGTCGAAATTGCCGTTCCTCAGCTGCGGCTGCATGGTGAAGCCGGCGGCGTTGCCGATGCCCTGGATGGCCGGCGGCACGATGATGGCGCAGTTCGCCTGCTCCACATCCGCCACCGCCTTGTTCAGGTTCTCGTACATGGATAGCAGGTCCTGGCCCTTGGTGGCGTAGCGCACGTCCCAGGGGGTCAGGGTGATGTAGATGACGCCCGCATTGGCGAGGGTGGAGGAATTGTCCAGCACCGAGATGCCCGAGATGGCGAGCGCGGTCTGCACGCCGGGCACCTTGCGCACCCGCTCCGAGACGTCCGCCATCACCTGCTTGGTGCGGTTGAGGTTGGCGCCATCCGGCAGCTGCACCGCGACCAGGAAGTAGCCCTGGTCCTCGATCGGCAGGAACGAGGTGGGCACCCGCGTCAGGCCCCATCCGGCCAGCGCCATGAGGGCAAGGGCGATGATCGCCATCAGCTTGGAGTGGTGCACCATGCGCGAGATGAGGCCGGTGTAGCCGTGCTCGGCCTTGCCGTAGATGGCATTGAAGCCGCGGTAGATGAAGTTGCGCTTTTCCGGCGGCACCGGCTTGCGCAGCCAGAGCGCGCACTGGGTGGGCTTCAGCGTCGCCGCGTTGATGGCCGAGATGAAGGCGGTGGCGGCGATGACGAGCGCGAACTGCTTGAACATCTGCCCCGACAATCCGGGGATGAAGGAGGCCGGCAGGAACACGCTCATCAGCACCAGCGTGATGCCCACCACCGGCCCGAACAGTTCGTCCATGGCCTTCTCGGCGGCCGGCTGGCCGGCCATGCCCTCCTCGATGTGCCGCGCCACGCCCTCGACGATGACGATGGCGTCGTCCACCACGATGCCGATGGCGAGGATGATGGCGAACAGCGTCGACAGATTGATGGTGAAGCCCATGGCGTCCATGGCGGCGAACGCGCCGATGATGGTCACCGGCACCGTGGTCGCCGGGACCAGCGTCGCGCGCCAGTCCTGGAGGAACATGAGGATCACCACCAGCACCAGGATCGCCGCCTCGAACAGGGTCTTCCAGACCTCGTCGATGGAGGCGGAGACGAACCACGTGGTGTTGAACGGATTCGAATAGTCGAGCCCCTCCGGGAAGTCCTTCTTCAGCTGCTCCATCTTCTGGCCGACCAGGGTCGAGACCTCGAGCGCGTTGGCCGAGGGCAGCTGGAAGACGCCGATGCCGGCCGCAGGCTTGTTGTCCTGCATGAAATCCTTGGAATAGCTCTGCGCGCCCAGCTCCACCCGGCCGATGTCGCGGATCCGCACGATGCGCCCGCCATTCTCGTTGTCGACCTTGACGATGATGTTCTCGTAGTCGGCCACGTTGTCGAGACGGCCGCGCACGTTCACCGTGTATTGGAACGAGGCGTTGGAGGGGGCCGGCGGGATGCCGAGCTGGCCGGGCGTGACCTCCTGGCTCTGCTTCTGGATCGCGTTCGACACGTCGGTGGGGGTGAGGCCCACCGCCTGCATCTTGTCCGGATCCATCCAGATGCGCATGGCATAGGTGCCGGCGCCGAACACGGCGACATTGGCGACGCCTGGCACGCGCTCCAGCTCGTTCTGGATGTTGATGATGGCGTAGTTGTTCAGGAACAGGCCGTCATAGCGCCCGTCCGGCGAGATCAGGGTCACGAATTCGAGGATCGAGGTGCCCTTCTGCAGGATGGTGACGCCCTGGGCCTGCACCTGCTGGGGCAGCGAGGCGAGGGCGATGTTGACGCGGTTCTGCACCAGCACCTGCGCCATGTTGGGGTCGGTGCCGATGGCGAAGCTGACGATCAGCGTGTAGGTGCCGTCCGAGGCCGACCAGGACTGCATGTAGATCATGCCCTCGACGCCGTTCACCTGCTGCTCGATGGGCAGGGCGACGGTGTCGATGAGGGTCTTGGCGGAGGCGCCGGGATAGGAGGTGGACACCGACACCGTGGGCGGCACGATGTTGGGATATTGCGAGACCGGCAGGCGGACGAGGGAGACCAGCCCGATCAGCACGAAGACGAGGGCGAGCACGTTCGAGAGCACCGGCCGCTCGATGAAAAAGCGCGAGATCATGGGCGCTCCCTTAGGTTCGAGGGACGGGTCAGTTCTTGGGTGCGGCGGGCGTGGCGGGCGCGGGCGTGGCGGGCGTGGCCGGGGCAGGCGCGGCGCCGCCGCCGATGGCGTCGGGAACCCCCGCGGGCTTGGTGCGCGGCGCCCCCGGCGCCACGACCGGTGCGACACCGGCGATCTTGCCGTCCTCCGGATCGATCTTCGAGCCCGGCACGGCGCGCTGGAGGCCGTTGATGATGATGCGGTCGCCGAGTTTCAGCCCGGCGGTGATGGAGCGCAGCCCGTTGGCCTGGAGCTGGCCGGTGGTCACCGTGGTCTGCGACACCACGTTGTCGGCGCTCACGGTGAGCACATAGGCGCCGAGCTGGTTGTGGCTGATGGCGGCGTCGGGCACGAGGATGGTGGGCGAGGCGTCGCCGAGCGGCAGGCGCACCCGCGCGAACAGGCCCGGCAGCAGCCCGAAGTCCTTGTTGTCGAAGATGCCGCGCACGGTGAGCGTGCCGAGGTTCGGGTCCACCTGGGGCGCGATATAATCGAGCTTGCCGGTGTGCGGGAAGCCCTCCTCGGTCTGCAGGCCGATCTCCACCGGGATGTTGCCGATGCGGCGCTCGACGCTCATCAGCGTGCGCCCGGTCTTGGCCAGCTGCTCCTTGATGTTGAGCACCTGCTGCTCGCTCAGGGAGAACCAGACATAGATCGGGTCCACCTGGACGATGGTGGCGAGCTTGGTGGGGCCGCTATAGCCCACCAGGGCGCCGACGTCCTGCAGATGGGCCGTGACGAGGCCGTCGAACGGGGCGATCACCTGGGTATAGCCGAGATTGATCTGCGCCGTCTGCACCGCGGCCTCGGCATTGGCCACGTTGGCCACCGCCTGGTCGCGCTTGGCGCGCGCCTGGTCGAGGGTGGCCTGGGAGGCGAAGTCCTGCTTGGCGAGCTGCGCCTGGCGGTTGAATTCGGCTTCGGCCTGCACCTGGAGCGCCTGATTCGCCGCCAGCGTCGCCTTGGCCTGGTCGAGGCTCGCTTTGTACTGGTCCTGCTCGATCACGAACAGCACCGAGCCCTTCTTGGCGAGCTGGCCGTCCTGGTAGTTGATGGCGGTCAGGAAGCCCTGGACGCGGGCGTTGAGATCGACCGAATTGATGGAGGCGGTGTTGCCGGTGAGCTCCAGATAGCGCGTCACCGGCTCCTGGATCACGGCGGCGACCGTCACCTTGGGGGGCGGCGGCGGCACGTAGGTGTTCTTCTCCTCGCAGGCGGCGAGCAGAAGCGCGGCCAAGACCGCAATGCCGCCACGGCGCAGGCCGGACACCCGGATTCGCCCCACCATTCCCCATCCCCCGATTGTGCAGTTGCGGCGGATACTAAGCATGGGTCCATGACGTGTCCATGAGGGGAATTGGCCACAATCGGTTCTTGCCGATGGCTTCCTCGCCGCGGCGACGCCCTCGGCCCGGGACGCGAGGCGGCGACGGCGCCGCCGGCGCCGCGCCCGGACCCGCGACGGCGCAGGCGGGGCGCAAGGCCGGGGCACGGGGGCGGTGCGCCCCACGCGAGGAGCGGCCGCGCGCCGCCCGCCGCTCGCATTGACATTGCCCCCACCCGTTCATAAGTGTCCGCCAGGATCTGCGCCCCCTGCGGCGGCAGGAGGGTCATTCGTTGCTCCGCGCGCCCTTGCGGCAGGTGCGAAGCGCCCGTTTCCCCGACTTGCTGCCGCCGCATTGGGGGTATTCAAGAACGCCCCATTTCCCGGAAGGTCCGGCGGCCCGTTCCCGCCTCCTTCGGACCCGACGGATCGGAACAGAGACTACCCATGCTAGGTGGATTTGCCCGCAAGCTCTTCGGCTCCGCGAACGACCGCCGCGTGAAGGGCTACCGCCCGCGCGTCGAGGCCATCAATGCCATGGAGAAGGAGCTGGAAGGCCTTTCCGACGCGGCGCTGCGCGCCCGGACCGAGGACTTCCGCCGCAAGATCGCCGACGGCGCCTCCCTCGACGACCTCCTGGTGCCGGCCTTCGCCACCGTGCGCGAGGGCTCCAAGCGCGCGCTCGGCATGCGCCCGTTCGACGTCCAGCTGATCGGCGGCATGGTGCTGCACGAGGGCGGCATCGCCGAGATGAAGACCGGCGAGGGCAAGACCCTGGTCGCCACCCTGCCGGTCTATCTCAACGCGCTCGCCGGCAAGGGCGTGCACGTGGTGACCGTGAACGACTACCTCGCCAGGCGCGACGCCGAATGGATGGGCCGGCTCTACCGCTTCCTGGGTCTTTCGACCGGCGTCATCGTCCACGGCCTCGACGACGACGAGCGCCGCGCCGCCTACAATTGCGACGTCACCTACGCCACCAACAACGAACTCGGCTTCGACTATCTGCGCGACAACATGAAGTATGAGCGCGGCCAGATGGTGCAGCGCCCGCATTTCTACGCCATCGTCGACGAGGTGGATTCGATCCTGGTGGACGAGGCGCGCACGCCGCTCATCATCTCCGGCCCGCTCGACGACCGCTCGGACTTCTACAACACCATCGACACCTACATCCCCCGGCTCGCCAAGGAGGATTACGAGGTGGACGAGAAGCAGCGCACCGTCACCATGACGGAAGCGGGCATGGAGAAGATGGAGCAGATGCTCACCGAGGCCGGCCTGCTGAAGTCCGAGAGCCTCTACGACATCGAGAACGTCTCGGTGGTGCACCACGTGAACCAGGGGCTGCGGGCCCACAAGCTGTTCCAGCGCGACAAGGACTACATCGTGCGCAACGGCGAGGTGGTCATCATCGACGAATTCACCGGCCGCATGATGCCGGGCCGGCGCTATTCGGAGGGCCTGCACCAGGCGCTGGAAGCCAAGGAGCGGGTCCAGGTGCAGCCGGAGAACCAGACGCTGGCCTCCATCACCTTCCAGAACTATTTCCGCCTCTACCAGAAGCTCGCCGGCATGACCGGCACGGCGGCGACCGAGGCGTCCGAGTTCGCCGACATCTACAAGCTCGAAGTGGTGGAGATCCCCACCAACATGCCGGTCTCGCGCGTCGACGACGACGACGAGGTCTACCGGACCGCGAGCGAGAAGTACAAGGCCATCATCACCTTGATCGGCCAGTGCCACGAGAAGGGCCAGCCGGTGCTGGTCGGCACCACCTCGATCGAGAAGTCGGAGCTGCTCGCCGAGCTCTTGAAGCAGGCGGGCTTCCGCCAGGTGGACTATTCCGATCCCGCCGCCGTCGCCGCCGGCCGGGACAATGCCCGCACCTTCTCGGTGCTGAACGCGCGCTACCACGAGCAGGAAGCCTACATCGTGGCCCAGGCGGGCGTGCCCGGCGCCGTCACCATCGCCACCAACATGGCCGGCCGCGGCACCGACATCAAGCTCGGCGGCAATGTGGAGATGCGCGTCCTCCACGAATTGAAGGACATGCCCGAGGGCGAGGAGCGCGCGAGCGCCGAGGCCAAGATCGCCCGCGAGGTGGAGGCGCTGAAGCAGAAGGCGCTCGCCGCCGGTGGCCTGTTCGTGCTCGGCACCGAGCGCCACGAGAGCCGGCGCATCGACAACCAGCTGCGCGGCCGTTCCGGCCGCCAGGGCGATCCCGGCCATTCCAAGTTCTTCCTCTCGCTGGAAGACGACCTGATGCGCATCTTCGGGTCGGACCGGCTCGACGGCATGCTGCAGCGGCTCGGCCTCAAGGAGGACGAGGCGATCGTCCATCCCTGGATCAACAAGGCGCTGGAGAAGGCGCAGCAGAAGGTCGAGGCGCGCAACTACGACATCCGCAAGAACCTTCTGAAGTATGACGACGTGCTCAACGACCAGCGCAAGGTGGTGTTCGAGCAGCGCGTCGAATTGATGAACGACGACGACGTGGCCGAGACGGTGGAGGACATGCGCCATGCCCTCATCACCGAGACGGTGGCGAAGTTCATCCCCGAGAACGCCTATCCCGAGCAGTGGGACGTGGACGGCCTCGACGCCGCGGTCAAGGAGCTGCTGGGCATCGAGCTTCCGGTCAAGGACTGGGCCAGGGAAGAGGGCATCGCCGGCCCCGAGGTCACCGAGCGCATCATCCGCCGCGCCGACGAATGGATGGCCGCCAAGACCGGCCAGTACGGGCCGGACATCATGCGCTACGTGGAGAAGTCCATCCTTCTCCAGACCCTCGACCATCTGTGGCGCGAGCACATCGCCATGCTGGACCATCTGCGCCAGGTGGTGGGCCTGCGCGGCTATGCCCAGCGCGATCCGCTGAACGAGTACAAGTCCGAGGCGTTCAACCTGTTCTCGGCGCTGCTGAACCGCCTGCGCGAGATCGTCACCGCCCAGCTCATGCGGGTGGAGATCGTCACCCAGCCGCCGCCGATGGGCGAGCTGCCGCCCATGGAGGCGCACCACGAGGACCCGCTGACCGGCGAGGACGAGATGGCCGGCGCCGGCGCCGCCCTCGGCAGCCGTCCCCAGCCGCTGCTCTCGGGCGACCTCGCCGTGGCCGAGCGCAATCCGGACGATCCCTCGAGCTGGGGCAAGGTGGGGCGCAACGAGGCCTGCCCCTGCGGCTCGGGCAAGAAATACAAGCACTGCCACGGCCGCTTCGCCTGAGCCGGCGGGAGGGCGCGCGCGTCCGTCGCGGCGGGGGAACCCCCGACCCCCGATTGCTCAGGCCCCGCCCGCTCGGCCCGCTCAGCTCCCGCCCGCCGGGCCCCGGCGCGCCAGGAAGCGATCGAGCGCCACCAGCGCCAGGCCGACAATGAGGAAGCCGGCCGCCAGCAGCACCGCGCTCAGCGCCAGGTGCGCCGCGCCGAGCTTGGTCGGATCCAGGAACCAGTAGGCATACCACCCGTCATAGGCGCCGCGCGCCAGCGCGTAAGCGAGGTAGAGCAGCGGCAGCACCATGGCCCACAAGGCGTCGCTGAAGGCGAGCCCGCCATGGGGGAACAGCGCCCAGGCGATAAGGAACAGCGGCGGCAGCACGTCGTGCAGCGCGTGGTCCGCCACCGCCTGCCAGCCGGTGGGGTTCCACACGTGCCGCAGCAGCAGCGAATAGACGATGCCGATCAAAAGGATCGCGACCGCCGCCGAGAGCCGCGCCCGCGGCCCGGCGGCGGCGCTCTGCGGCGCCAGCGCCATGGCGAGCGCCACCACGGCGGCGAAGATGTTGCCGAGAATGGTGAAATAGCCGACGAAGCGCCACAGGCCGGAGGCCAGCGCCGGCCCCGGCGCGAGCCCGGCCGCCGCCTCCTTCACGACGATGATGCCGTACTGCAGCGCGAGCGCCGCGAACCCGATTAGCGCCACGGCGAGCGCGGCCCTCCTGCCCCAACGTTCCATGACCACCCGTCCCCCGCCGGACGCGGCCGGACCCGACCGGCCGTTCCATGGCCCCGCTGGAGCTTAAGACGCGATCCGCCCAGAGGGAACCGCCGCGTGACCCCTCACGGGCGGTGAGCCCGGCTCGCGCGGGCGGCCGGCGCCAAGCCCCCCGGACTGCTGGGCTATTGGGAGAAGCTGCCGGTGGAGACGATCGGCATCGCGCCCGTGAGCCCGGCCGGCGGCAGCAGGGCGGTCGACTGGCTGGCGCCGGATGCGGCGCCGGGGGTGGTGGGCTTTGCGGGAGGCTTCGGCGCCGGCGGGGCGGCGTTGGTGCGCAAGGCGGCGGTCTCGGCGGCCGAGGGCGCGCCCGATGCCGGCCTGGCGGCGGGGGGCGCAGGAACGGGGGCCGGCGCGACCGAGGCCACGCGCGGGCCGGCGGCGGGGGCCGGGACGGGACGGGCGGACAGCGTGCCGGTTTCCGCAGGGGCGGGCGACGGCGCGCTGGCGACGGCCGCGCCCGCCTCGGCGGTGCCGGTGTCGTCCTCGCCGCGCGGCGGACGGGTGGTTTCGGGAACCGTGCCGGGCGCCTGGGGCGCGAAGGCGTATTCGCCGCTGCCGCCCGCCTGCTTGCGCTTGAACTCGGCGAGGAAGACCGGGTGCATGCCGCCGTCGCGGCCGGTGCGCACCGGCGCCACGGGCGCGCTCTGCGACAGCGCGGCCACCTGCGCCTCGTCGGCGCGGCTCTTGGCGGCCACCGCCTGGGCCACCTGCTCGTCCACCCGGTAGGGCGGGCACGCCTGCTGGGCGTTGAAGGTCTTGCCGAGGTCCGGCTCGGCGTCGAACACGTAGCGGCGCTCGCACACGTT
This sequence comes from Xanthobacter luteus, assembly GCF_040049235.1. Lineage (NCBI taxonomy): Bacteria > Pseudomonadati > Pseudomonadota > Alphaproteobacteria > Hyphomicrobiales > Xanthobacteraceae > Xanthobacter > Xanthobacter luteus. The sequence goes on along the minus strand of NZ_JBDZDO010000002.1, from coordinate 359,575 downwards.
GACCCGCGGCTCCTGCCGGGTCACCTCGAAATGGTCGTAGCCCTCCTTCAGGTTCTTCCAGAAGGCCAGGTTCGGGTTCTTGCGGTTCTCGGCCAGGTTCTTCGGCGTCATCCGGAAGGGATAGGCCTGCACCTGGAAGGCGCGCTGGCCGCCGGCGAAGCTCTCCCGGGCGAGCGAGAAGATCTCGGAGATCTGCTCGTCGGTCATGGCGTAGCAGCCCGACGACGAGCAGTCGCCGTGCACCATCAGGAATTCGCCGGTGCGCCCGTAGGCTTTGTCGAACGCGTTGGGAAATCCGAGATTGAATGAGAGATAGTAGCCCGAGTTCGGGTTCATCTGGCCGGGAGCGATGGTGTAGAAGCCCTCGGGCGCCTGGCGGTCGCCCACCTTCACCTTGGGGCCGAGTTCGCCCGACCAGCGGCAGATGGGGTAGGTCTTCAAGAGCGCGTACTGGCCATCCGCGGTCTCTTTCCAGACCTCGAGCTCGGATTCCTTCTTGAAGATGCGCACCAGGATCGGGCTCGAGGGCGCCATCTGCTTCTGCGAGAGCAGCGAGAGCATCTGCGGCGTCAGCGGCTTGTTGGCCCGGCGCGAGGCCTCGTCGGTCTGACTGCAGGCTGCGAGCGCAAGCGCCACCGTGGCGGCGACGGCCACCGTTCGCACGCGCGCTCCAAATCTCGTCATCGGACGGCTCAACGCGGAACTCCCAACGTCCGTACCCGAACCCACTGAAGGCCAAGAGCGGACGCCAAGTCCATCGGTTAGACCCTGTAGCCTTGACGAGTGGTTACCGCAAGCGGTCCCGAGGACCCCCGTGCAGCGCGGGAACCTACTGCGTAAGAACGATAATTCCGCTCCCAGGCGTGCCCGTGCGACCATCGGCCGTTCACGACATCGCGATCCGCAGGCAAGCGGGAAAATGCGGCCAAGATGAGATGGCGGCGCGGGGCCGCGCCGGGGCCGGCGTCAGAGGTTGCGGCCGATGGCCAGGAACTTCTCGCGCCGCGCCTTGCGCACCGCGTCGCCGTCGAGGCCGGCGAGGGACGAGAGCGCGTCGGCGATGGCCTCCCCGGTCGCGGCGATGGCGGCCTCCGGATCGCGGTGGGCGCCGCCGGCGGGCTCCTTGACGATGCCGTCGATGATGCCGAAGCGCAGCAGGTCCTGCGCCGTGATCTTCATGCTGGTGGCCGCGTCCTGTGCCTTGGCGGTGTCGCGCCACAGGATGGAGGCGGCGCCCTCGGGCGAGATCACGCTGTAGATGGCGTGCTCCAGCATCAGCACCTTGTTGGCGGTGGCGAGTGCGATCGCCCCGCCGGAGCCGCCCTCGCCGATGATCACCGCGACGTTGGGCGCCCGCAGCAGGAGGCAGGCATCGGTGGAGCGGGCGATGGCTTCGGCCTGGCCGCGCTCCTCGGCGCCGATGCCGGGATAGGCGCCGGCGGTGTCCACCAGCGAGATCAGCGGCGTGCCGAAGCGGTCGGCGAGCTCCATGATGCGCGCCGCCTTGCGGTAGCCCTCGGGGCGCGCCATGCCGAAATTGTGGCGGATGCGGGTCTCGGTGGTGGAGCCCTTCTCGTGGCCCAACACGCACACCGCCTCGCCGCGGAAGCGGGCGAAGCCGCCGATGATGGCTTCGTCCTCGCCATATTTGCGGTCGCCCGCGAGCGGGGTGAAGTCCTCGAACAGGGCCTTGGCGAAATCGGCGAAGTGCGGGCGCGCGGGATGGCGCGCCACCAGGGTCTTCTGCCAGGGGGTGAGGTTGGCATAGAGCGCCACCAGCGCCTCGCCGGCCTTGGTCTCCAGGCGCTGCACCTCGTCGCCGATGGCGACGCCGTCCCCGGCGGCGGCGAGGGCGCGCAGCTCCTCCACCTTGGCCTCGAGTTCGGCGACCGGCTTCTCGAAGTCCAGATAGCTGCGCATCGTCATCCGCGAGATTAGACGGGCGTTGAGCCCGCGCCCCCACAAGGCGGCCGGAAGCTGCCTGTGCGCGCCGCCCAAGTCAAGGGCGCGAGTCAAGGGCGCGGGTCCAGGGCGCGGCTCTGCGGGCGAGTCTTGAGCGCGTGACGGCGCGGCGGGAACGGGAGGTGCGCCGGCGTCGTTGTCTCCCATGGCCGTCAACCCCTTGGGAGATGACACATGGCACAGAGCAAACGCCCCGCCGCCCCGGCTAAGGACCGGGCGCGGCCCAAGGCCACGGGCCGCCCGCGCCCGGCCGGCGGCAAGCGGCGGCCCATCGCCGCCCCCGACGTGATGCCGGCGGCCGGCCCCCATGCGCAGGGCCACCTGACCGACCCGGCCAAGACGCCTGGCGCCGGCACCCTTGGCGATCCCGCCCGTCCGCAGGACGGCAACGCCACCAGCGGCTAGCCCGCGCGCTTTGGTGCCGCAGCGCCCTTGTTCGATGCCCCTCGGGGAGGCTATTGCTTCTCGCGAACCTTCCCGGGGACCCATCCAGCCATGCGCGCGCTGCTCGACATCATCCTCATCATTCTCCAGATCTACGTCTGGGTGCTGATCGCCGCGGCCGTGCTGTCCTGGCTCGTCGCCTTCAACGTGGTGAACTCCCACAACGGCTTCGTGCGCAGCGTGGGCGAGTTCCTCTACCGCGTCACGGAGCCGGTCCTGGCGCCCATCCGCAACGTGCTGCCGAGCTTCGGCGGCATCGATCTGTCGCCGATGGTGCTGATCCTCCTCATCTTCTTCATCCAGCGCGTGATCGCCTACTACATCTACCCGAACGTGTTCTGACGGCGCCGCGCCCGGTGGCGTGCTGGCGCACCACGGCGGACGGCGTCGAGGTGACCGTGCGCGTCACCCCGAAGGGCGGGCGCGACGCGGTGGACGGCGTCACCGCCTTGTCGGACGGGCGCGAGGTGTTGAAGGTGCGGGTGCGGGCGGCGCCGGAGGACGGCGCGGCCACGAAGGCGGTGATCAAGCTTGTGGCGGCGGCGGCCGGGGTCTCCCCCTCCCGCGTCGCCCTCGCCTCGGGCGCCACGGCACGGGTGAAGGTGCTGCGCATCGACGGCGATCCCGACGCGCTCGGCGCGGCGCTCGCCGCGAAGGCGGGGGCGTAGGACGCAAAAGGCTCTTGCTGCTCCAAGAGTCGGTCTCGCCGAATGGCCTGGAACAACATCCCCGATCGCGCCCCCGCTCCCGCAAGGGGAGAGGGGAGGAGCGTTCGGATCGCGGCGCACAGCCCCCTACCCCTTCAGGAAATCCGCCCGCATGGGGGTGAACACGTCCACCAGCACCCCCGGCTCGATGCAGACGGCGCCGTGATGCACCCCCGACGGCACGTAGAAGCTGTCGCCCGCCTTCAGCCGCTCGGTCCGGCCGCCGATGGTGAGGTCGAACACGCCGCTCTCGACGCTGGTGATCTGCACGTGGGGATGGGAATGGGGGGCGCCCATGGCGCCCGGGGCGCGGGCGATGACGCGCACCAGCATGATCTCGTCGTTGAAGGTGAGGATCTGACGGCTCACGACCGCGTCCAAGACCTCCACCGGCGCCTCGTGCGCGAAGGCGAAGACGTCGCCCTTCATGGTCATGCCTTTCTCTTTCAGCGCGCGAGCCAGCCGCCGTCCACCGGCAGCACGATGCCGTGCACGTAGTCCGACGCGCGGGAGGCCAGGAACACCGCCGCCCCGCCGAGGTCGGCGGGCGCGCCCCATTGGCCCGCCGGGATGCGGGCGAGAATGGCGGCGGACCGCTCGGGGTCCGCGCGCAGGGCCTCGGTGTTGTTGGTGACGAAATAGCCGGGGGCGATGGCGTTCACGTTGATGCCGCGGCCCGCCCATTCGCAGGCGAGCAGGCGCGTCAGGCCGGCAAGGCCGCTCTTGCTCGCGGTGTAGGAGGGAATGCGGATGCCGCCCTGGAAGGACAGCAGCGAGGCGATGTTGATCACCTTGCCGCCGGCCCCGTCCGCCAGCATGCCGCGCGCCACCGACTGGGTCAGGAAGAAGGCGGACTTGAGGTTGACGTTCATCACCTCGTCCCAGTCGGCCTCCGTGAAGTCGATGGCGTCGGCGCGGCGGATGATGCCGGCATTGTTGACCAGGATGTCGATGCGCCCGCCCGCCGCCGCGCTCTCGACGATGCGCGCCACCGGCTCCAGGCTCGAAAGGTCGGCCCGCACCGCGGTGAAGGCGGCGCCGGCGCGGCGCACCCGGTCGCCGGTCTCGTCCATGGCCGCGCGGCCCACCGCGACGATGCCGGCGCCGGCCTCTGCCAGCGCCACGGCGATCGCCTGACCGAGCCCGGTATTGGCGCCGGTGACGATCGCCCGGCGGCCGGAGAGGTCGAACGGGGACGCCACGGCGCTCACCTGAGCTCCGCCATGGGCACCATGTCCATGTCGGTGTAGTCGATATTGTCGCCGCCCATGCCCCAGATGAAGCTGTAGGCGCGGGTGCCGCAGCCGGAATGGATCGACCAGGGCGGCGAGATCACCGCCTGCCCGTCCGCCACCACGATGTGGCGGGTCTCGTCCGGCGCGCCCATGAGGTGGATCACGCGGGCGTCCTCGGCGAGGTCGAAATAGAGATAGACCTCCGAGCGCCGGTCGTGGACGTGGCAGGGCATGGTGTTCCAGATGTTGCCCTCGGCGAGCTGCGTCAGGCCCATCACCAGCTGGCAGGACTTGACCACGTCCGGATGGATCATTTGGAAGATGGTGCGCCTGTTGGCCGTGGCCTGGTCGCCGAGCGGCATCGTCCTGGCGTCCGCCACCTTCACCACCTTGGTCTCGTAGCGGGCGTGCGCCGGGGTGGAGAGCAGATAGAAGCGCGCCGGGTGGGCGGCGTCGTCGGAGGAGAAGGCGACCTCCTTGGTGCCCATGGCCACATAGGCGGCGTCGCGGCGACCGAGGCGCAGCACCTGCCCGTCCGCCGTGACCGCGCCGGGCCCGCCGATGTTGAAGACACCGAGTTCGCGCCGGTCGAGGAAATGGGGCGAGCCGATGGTGGCTTTGTCCGAGCCCAGCTGCAGGGGCGCCATCAGCGGCACCGCGCCGCCGACGATGAAGCGCTCCACATGGCTGTAGGTGAGGCGGATGCGTGCCGCCTCGAACAGGTCCTCCACCAGGAAGCTGCGGCGCAGCGCCTCGGTGTCGAAGGCGCGCACGGCCTCGGGATGATGCACCTGGCGCACGTCGATCTTCATGGCGGAAACCTCGTCGGAAAGCCGGAGTGAAGGCTCAGCGGAACAGCGCCGGGAGCCAGAGCGAAAGGCCGGGGATGTAGGTGACCAGCAGCAGCACCGCCACCGAGGCGCCGAAGAACGGCCAGATGGTCTTCATGGCCTCGCCGATGGTGATCTTGCCCACCGCGCAGCCCACGAACAGCACCGAGCCCACCGGCGGCGTGTTGAGGCCGATGCCCGCATTGAGGATCAAGATCACGCCGAAATGCACCGGATCGATGCCGAAGGCCTTCACCAGCGGCAGGAAGATGGGGGTGCAGATGATGATCATCGGCGCCATGTCCATGAAGGTGCCGAGGACGAGCAGGATGATGTTGATCAGCAGCAGGATCACATAAGGATTGGACGAGAGCTGCTGCATCAGCTCGATGGTCGCCTTCGGCACCTGGAGGAAGGCCATGAGCCAGCCGAAGGAGGCCGCCGTGCCGATCACGAGCAGCACCATGGCGGTGGTGCGCACCGCCCCCAGCGTCGCCTCCACGAAGGCGTGCCAGTCCATCTCGCGATAGACGAGCGTGGTCACCAGCAGCGCGTAGATCACCGCGATGCACGAGCTCTCGGTGGCGGTGAAGACGCCCGAGCGCACGCCGCCGAAGATGATGCCGATGAGCAGGATGCCCGGCACCGCCGCGACCACCGCGCGGGCGACGCCGGGCCAGCCGGGGAAGGTGCCGGCGGGATAGCCGCGGCGGCGCGCCACCACATAGGCGGCAACCATCAGCGCGGCCGCGAGCAGGATGCCCGGCACGATGCCGGCGGTGAACAGATCGGCGATGGACACCGTGCCGCCCGCCGCCAGCGAATAGATGATCATGTTGTGGGACGGCGGAATCATCAGCGCGATGATCGCCGCGTTCACCGTGACGTTGACCGCATAGTCGCGGGCATAGCCGTGGCGCGCCATCTGCGGGATCATGATGCCGCCGATCGCCGAGGCGTCCGCCACCGCCGAGCCGGAGATGCCGCCGAACAAGGTGGAGGCCACCACGTTCACCTGGCCGAGCCCGCCCCTGAGGTGCCCCACCATCGCGGCGGCCATGCCGATGAGCCGGTCGGCGATGCCGCCGCGCATCATCAGGTCGCCGGCGAAGATGAAGAACGGGATCGCCAGCATGGAGAATGCGTTCATCCCCGAGTTCAATTGCTGAAACACGACGATGGGCGGCAGGCCGAGATAGACCACGGTCGCCACCGAGGCGAGGCCGAGGCAGAACGCCACCGGCATGCCGATGAGCAGCAACACGGCGAATGTGCAGAACAGAACGGCGATGGCCATCGGTTGCTCCCGCCTCAGTCGATGGGGTGCTCGGCGTGGAGCGGCACGTTCGCCTCCTCCACCCCGGCGAGGTCCTCGATGAGCTTTTCAAGCGAGAACAGGGCGATGAGGGCGCCGCCGCCCACCAGCGGCAGGTAGTCCACCCCCTGGGGCAGGTCGATGCCCGCCATCTTGGCGCTCCAGGTGCCCATGGCGAGGTCCCAGCCGTAGAACGCCATGGCGCAGCCGAACCCCATGACCAGCAGGTTGGTGACGGTCTCCATGCCCCGGCGCACGGCCGGCGGGGCGAAATGGAGGCCGATCTCGAAGCCCAGATGGTCGCGCTCGCGCACGCCGACCGCCGCCCCGAGCAGGATGAACCAGCTCATGAGCAGCAGCGAGAACGGCTCGGTCCAGCTGGGCGAGGAATTGAGCACGTAGCGGCCGATCACCTGCCAGAACACCACCCCGGTCATGACCACGAGGCCGCCGCCGGAGATCCACAGCGCGATCCGCGAGAGCTGGCGCACCAGCCGGCGCAGCGGCCGGAGCGCGGGGAAGGGTCCGGACGAACGTCCCATGGGGTCGGATCTCTTCATGGCTTCGGCGGGCAGCGTTTCGGCGTTCATGGCAGTCGTCCCGGGTCCGCCGGCGGCGCCTGGAGCGCGCCGCCGCACGACGTCCCCCCCGGCGCGTGCCGGGGGGAACGCCTCACTGCACCGCCTTGATGCGGTTCACGAGGTCCTTCATCTTCTCGGACGTGACGAACTTGTCGTAGACCGGCGCCATGGCGTCGATGAACGGCTTCTTGTCCACCTCGTTGATCATGGCGCCGCCCTTGACCACCCGCTCCTTGGCCTCGGCATCGCGCTTGGCCCAGAGCTCGCGCATCTTCTTGGTGGCCTCCCTGCCGGCCTCCTTGAACGCCTTCTGCTCGTCCGGGGTCAGCTTGTCCCAGGACTTCTTCGACATCACGAAGACTTCCGGCGCGAGCGAGTGCTCGGTGAGCGAATAATACTTCGCCACCTCGAAGTGCTTCACCGAGTCATAGGAGGGGTAATTGTTCTCCGCGCCGTCCACGAGGCCGGTCTGCAGCGCCGAATAGACCTCGCCGAACGGGATCGGCGTCGCGTTGGCGCCGAGCGCGTTGATCATGGAGATGAACAGGTCCGACTGCTGGACCCGGATCTTCATCCCCTTCATGTCGGCGAGCGTCTTGATGGGCCGCTTGGAATTGTAGACCGAGCGGGCCCCGCTGTCGAAGAAGCCCAGCACCACGAGGCCCTGCGGCTCGAACGCCTTGGCGATCTCCTCGCCGATCGGTCCGTCCACCACCTTGTACATGTGGTCCACGGAGCGGAACAGGAACGGCATGCCGAGCACCGCCGTCTCGGGGATCAGGTTGTTGAACGGCGCCGTGTTGATGCGGTTCATGTCGATGACGCCGAAGCGCGTCTGCTCGATGGTGTCCTTCTCGCCGCCGAGCTGGCCGGCGAAGAACAGCTGCACCTTGTACTTGCCGTTGGTCTTCTTCTCGACCAGCTCGCCGAAATACTTCACTGCCTCGACGGTGGGGTAGCCGTCGGGATGGATGTCGGCGGACTTCAACGTGGTCTGGGCAAAGGCGGGCACGGCCGGCGCGGCGCACAGCAGCGCGGCCAGTGCGAAAGCATGGCGTCGGTTCAGCATGGCGTTCTCCCTTCTCGACTGTCGGTCTTGTTTGGTCTTGACCACGGGATGGCTTGGCCTCACCGAGGGCGGTTGGAGCCCCGCGCCTTGCGCCGCCGGGGCCCGGATGCCGCCCAAGGGGGTGATTTTCCTTCTTGAGCGCCGATTGTATGGTAGTGTTCACTGGTATGCAACAAAGGAGGCCGACGATGGACGCTCTCAATGCGGCCGCCCATGGGTCGGCGGCGCACCGCCTGGAAGCGGAACTCCGGCGCGCCATCGTCGCGCTGGAGCTGAAGCCCGGAACGCGGCTTTCCGAGCAGGAGATCGCGCTGCGCCACGGCGTCTCGCGCCAGCCGGTGCGCGAGGCCCTCATCGGCCTCGCCCGCACCCGTCTCGTGGAGATCCAGCCCCAGCGCGGCACGGTGGTGGTGAAGATCTCGGTCAAGAAGATGATGGAGGCCCGCTTCGTGCGCGAGGCGGTGGAGTGCGCCGTAGCGCGCCGGGCCGCGGAGGCGTTCGATCCCATGGCGCGCCAGCGCATCGAGGACCTTCTGGACCTGCAGGAGAAGACCGCGCGCCGGGGCGACCATGTGGCCTTCCAGCGCTATGACGAGATGTTCCACGCCGCGCTCGCGGAGGGCGCCGCCTGCCCGCTGGCCTGGGAGGCGGTGGGCGACATCAAGGCCCACATGGACCGCGCCTGCCACCTCACCCTTCCCGGAGCCGAGGCGATGCTGCCGCTGGTGGCGCAGCATCAGGCGGTGATGGCCGCCATCGACGCCCGCGACCCGGACGGCGCGGCGGCGGCGATGCGCTTCCACCTCACGGAAATCCTGCGCGCGCTGCCGAAGGTCGAGGCCGAGCATCCCGAGCTGTTCGAGTAGCGCCGCGCGGGCCATCACATCACCGCGCCGATCTGCCAGGGCACGAACTCGGCGTCGCCATAGCCCAGGGCCTCGGACTTGGTGCGCGCGCCGGAGGCGACCGCCAGCACGGCGGAAAAGATCTCCCGGCCCTTGTCCTCAAGGCTCACGCCATCGAGCACGTCGCCGCAATTGATGTCCATGTCCTCCTCCATCTTGCGAAAGATGTCGGAGTTGGTGGCGAGCTTGAGCGAGGGCACCGGCTTGCAGCCGAAGGCGGAGCCGCGCCCGGTGGTGAAGCAGATCAGGTTCGCCCCGCCCGCCACCTGCCCGGTGGCCGCCACCGGATCGTAGCCGGGCGTGTCCATGAACACGAAGCCGCGCGCGGTCACCGGCTCGGCATATTCATAGACCGCGTTGAGGGTCGCGGCACCGCCCTTGGCGGCCGCGCCCAGCGACTTCTCCAGGATCGTCGTGAGCCCGCCGGCCTTGTTGCCGGGCGAGGGATTGTTGTTCATCTCCCCGCCGTTTCGGGCAGTGTAGTCCTCCCACCATTTGATGCGGGCGACCAGCTTCTCGCCCACCTCCCGGGTGGCTGCGCGCCGCGTGAGCAAATGCTCGGCGCCGTAGATCTCCGGCGTCTCGGACAGGATCGAGGTGCCGCCGTTCGCCACCAGAAGATCGGAGGCGACGCCCAGCGCCGGATTGGCGGTGAGCGCCGAATAGCCGTCCGAGCCGCCGCACTGGAGCGCCAGCACGATCTCGGACGCCGGCCGCGCCGTGCGCCGCGCGGCGGCGGCCTTCGGCAGCATCTCGGTGAGCGCGCCGACGATGTGCTCCACCGTGCGCCGCGTGCCGCCCTCCTCCTGGATGGTCAGGGTGCGGAAGCCGTCGCTCTCGTCGATGCCGTAGTCCGACTTGAAGCGGGCGATCTGGAACATCTCGCAGCCGAGCCCCACCATCACCACGGCGGCGAAGTTGGGGTGGGTGGCGTAGCCCCATAGGGTGCGCGAGAGCACGTCGAAGCCCTCGCCCTTCGAGGCCATGCCGCAGCCGGTGCCGTGGATGATCGGCACGATGCCGTCGATGCCGGGGAAATCGTCGAGCGCGCCCGAGCGCTCCAGCGCCTGCGCCGCGAACCGCGCCACCGAGGCCGAGCAGTTCACGCTGGTGAGGATGCCGAGATAATTGCGCGTGCCGGTGCGTCCGTTGGAGCGGCGGAAGCCCTGGAAGCTCGCTTGCTCGGCCTCCGGCAGCAGCGCGTCCGCGCGGGCGTCGGCGGCGAACGCATAGTCGCGGGCGAAATCGTGCAGAGCGACGTTGTGGGTGTGGATGTGGGCGCCGGGCGCGATGGGCGCGCTGGCGAAGCCGATGATCTGCCCGAGCTTCACCACCGGCGCGCCGGCGGCGATGGGCGCGAGCGCGAGCTTGTGGCCCTTCGGGATGCGCGCCAGCGCCCGCACCCCCTCGACCAACGCCCCCTCCGGGACCTGGTCGAGCGCCACCGCGAGGTTGTCCTTCTCGGACAGACGCAGGGTTCGCGGGGATAGGCCCGCCTCCGCCACCTGAGCCACGCATCCTCCCTGGCGTCGCGGGCGCCCCGCGTTGACGTTGTTGATATGCTAATATATTAGTATCGAAGCATCCGCAAGAGCCGCCCGCCGCGCTTCGGCCCGGTCCGGCCCGCGGGCGCGGCGCGAGGACGCCGCGACAGGCGGTGCACAGGAGGGGCGAGGCGCCGTGGACGTGACGCGCAAGGTTTCTGCGAAGGGCGCTTCCGGACGGGCCGAGAACGTCCGCGCCATCCCCGCCTCGGCGCGCATCCACGAGGCGCTGCGCGAGCAGATCATCGCCATGGCGCTCACCCCCGGCGCCGCGCTCCAGGAAAAGCAGATCGCCCTCGCCTACGGGGTCTCCCGCACGCCGGTGCGCGAGGCGATCCTGAAGCTCGCCGACGAGCGGCTGGTGGACATCTTCCCCCAGTACGGCACCTTCGTCTCGCGCATCTCGGTGCCCTCGGTGCGCGACGCCATGGTGATCCGCCAATCGCTGGAGCGCACCGCCGTGCGCGAGGCGGCGCTCAAGGTCGCGGGCACGCCCGAGAAGGCGCGCAAGGCGCTGCTCGCCGATCTGCGCGAGCTGGTGGCGCGCCAGCGCAGCGCCCACCGGGCCGGCGACCTCGCCGCCTTCCACGCCGCCGACGAGGCCTTCCACCAGGCCATCGCCGAGCTGGCGGGGCACCCCAACATCTGGCGCGTGATCCGGCAGGAGAAGGCGCATGTGGACCGCTGCCGGCTGCTCACTCTGCCTGCGGTCGATCGGCGCGCCAGCGTGATCGCCGAGCACGCCGCCATCCTCGAGGCGATCGCCGCCGGCGAGGCCGACGCCGCCGAGGCGGCGGTCGCGGCCCATCTCGGCCGGGTGATCCCGAGCGTCGCCGGGCTGGTCGAGACCTATCCGGACTATTTCGCCGAGACCGAAATTCTCGCCGACGCGGCGGGCGATCCGCCCGCCCCCCGCATCAGGACCCTTTGAGAATGCTCAATCATCCCGACCGCCTGCTGCCGGCCGATCCCAATGTCCGTGCCGTGGCGCGGCGCCTGCTGGGCGAGGTCGAGGGGCTTCCCATCGTCTCGCCGCATGGTCACACCGACCCGAGATGGTATGCGGAAAATGCCCCTTTTCCCGATCCCGCCCGGCTGTTCGTGGTGCCCGACCACTATGTCTTCCGCATGCTCTTTAGCCAGGGCGTGCCGCTCGAGGCGCTCGGCGTGCCGCGCCGGGACGGCGGCGCGAGCGAGCAGGACGGGCGCGCCATCTTCCGTCTGTTCGCGGCCCATTATCACCTGTTTCGCGGCACCCCGACGCGCCTGTGGCTCGACCATGCCTTCGCAACCCTGTTCGGGCTCACGCAGCGGCTCGGCCCCGCCAATGCGGACACCTATTACGATACCATCGCCGCGCACCTCGCCCGCGACGATTTCCGCCCGCGCGCTCTGTTCGAGCGATTCAACATCGAGGTGATCGCCACCACCGAGAGCCCGCTCGACGACCTCAAATGGCACGCCATGATCCGCCAATCGGGATGGGGCGGGCGCGTCGTCACCGCCTACCGGCCGGACCCGGTGGTCGACCCGCAGTTCGAGGGCTTCCGCGACAACCTCGCCCGGCTCGGCGCGCTGACCGGCGAGGACACCTTCTCCTATCGGGGCTACCTCGACGCCCACCGCAAGCGCCGGGCCTTCTTCAAGAGCTTCGGCGCCACCTCCACCGACCACGGCCACCCCACCGCCGCCACCTTCGACCTTCCCCCCAGCGAGGCGGAGGCGCTGTTCCGGCGCGTCACCGGCAACGGCTTGGTGTCGGCGCAGGACGCCGAGCTGTTCCGCGGCCAGATGCTCACCGAGATGGCGGCCATGAGCCGCGACGACGGCCTGGTGCTGCAGATCCATCCGGGCGCGCTGCGCAACCACAACGGCGCCATCTTCGCCCGCCACGGCCGCGACATGGGGGCGGACGTGCCGACCGCCACCGATTACGTGCGCGCGCTGCGCCCGCTGCTGGAGCGCTTCGGCAACGACAAGGACCTCACCGTCATCCTGTTCACGCTGGACGAGACCGCCTATGCCCGCGAGCTCGCGCCCCTCGCCGGGCACTATCCGGCGCTCCGACTCGGGCCGGCCTGGTGGTTCCACGACAGCCCGGAGGGCATGCGGCGGTTCCGCGAGATGACCACGGAGACCGCCGGCTTCTACAACACCGTCGGCTTCAACGACGACACCCGCGCCTTCCCCTCCATCCCGGCCCGGCACGACGTGGCCCGGCGCATCGATTGCGGCTTCCTCGCGAAGCTCGTCTGCGAGCACCGGCTCGACGAGGACGAGGCAGTGGAGGTGGCGCGGGAGCTGGCCTACGGGCTCGCGAAGCGGGCCTACAAGCTGTGAGCGGCGGCGGTCCACACGGTGGCGACACCCCCACCCCTGCCCCGCCCCACCCGGGGGAGGGGTTCGCGTCGGGGCAAAGGGAAAGGCCGGCGCGCCTGTCGCTGGAGACGCTCGGCAGCCGGCCCGCCGCCGTGGCGCGGCCGGGCTATGACGTGGCGGCGGCCGAGGTGGGCGTGGTGCATCTGGGCGTCGGCGCCTTCCACCGGGCGCACCAGGCGGTCTATCTCGACGAGGTGATGGCGCGGGGCGCCAAAGGCTGGGCCATCGCCGGCGCGAGCCTCAGGGCGCCCGACACGTTCGACGCGCTCGCCCCGCAGGACGGCCTCTACACCCTCGCCGTGCGCTCGGGCGCGGGCGACGCGCTGCGTGTGGTGGGATCGCTGCGCCGGCTCCTGGTCGCCCCGCGCGACCCCGAGGCGCTGCTGACGACGATGTGCGACCCCAAGGTGCGCATCGTCACCCTCACCGTGACCGAGAAGGGCTATTGCCACGACCCGGCGAGCGGCACCCTCGACGCGGCGCATCCCGACATCCGCGCGGACCTTGCGAGCCCCCTTCGCCCGAGGAGCGCGCCTGGCTTCCTGGTGGAGGCGCTCGCCCGCCGCCGCGCCGCCGGCACCCGCCCCTTCACCGTCCTGTGCTGCGACAACCTGCCGGCGAACGGCGAAACCGTGGCGCGCGTCACCGCCCGCCTCGCGGCGCTGCGCGACCCGGACCTCGGACGGTTCGTAGCCGGCGAGGTGGCCTTCCCCTCCACCATGGTGGACCGCATCGTGCCCGCCACCACCGACGCCGACCGCGCCTTGGTGGCCGGCGCGCTCGGCGTCGCCGACGCCTGGCCGGTGATGGCCGAGCCGTTCAGCCAGTGGGTGATCGAGGACCGCTTCCCCGCGGGCCGCCCGCCGCTGGAGGAGGTGGGCGCGCAGATGGTGGCGGACGTCGCCCCCTACGAGCACATGAAGCTGCGGCTGCTCAACGGCGCCCATTCCACCCTGGCCTATCTCGGTTTTCTCGCCGGGCACGAACATATCGCCGACGCGATGGCGGACCCGCCGTTCGCCCGCCTCGTCGAGCGCCTGCAGGACGAGGAGATCACCCCCACCCTGACAGTGCCGCCGGGCGCCGACATCGAGGGCTACAAGCGCGCGCTGCGGGAACGCTTCCGCAATCCGGCGCTCCGGCACCGCACCTGGCAGATCGCCATGGACGGCTCGCAGAAGCTGCCCCAGCGCCTCATCGCCACCGCGCGCGACCGGCTGGCGGCGGACGCGTCCATCGACTTCCTCGCTTTGGCCATCGCCGGCTGGATGCGCTATGTCGCCGGCCGCGACGAGCAGGGCGGCGCCATCGACGTGCGCGACCCGCTCGCGGCCAAGCTGCGCGCGCGCGCCGACGAGGCCGGGCTCGCCGCCGACCGGCTCGCCCCCGCTCTGCTCGCGGTGCGCGAGGTGTTCGGGGCGGACCTGCCCGCCGATCCGCGCTTTTCCGGCGCCGTCACCGCCGCGCTCGACGACCTTCTGCGCGGCGGCGCCGCCGGCGCCGTCGGCCGCCTGGTCACCCGCTGAGCCGGCCCAAGCCCCGCTGCCGGGCGCGGGGGCGGCTCAGTTGCCGCCGTCGTTGTCCGCCTCGTCGCAGGTGTAGCCGATGAAGCAGCGCGGATTGTCGTCGGTGGGCACCCAGGCGGGGGAGCCCACCTGGTCCTCCTGGCACAGCGACTGGTCGCGCACATAGCGCTGGGCGTTGCCGCCGCCGGTGGGGATCAGCACGAAGCCGTTGCGCTGCACCATGGCGGCGAGCGGGCCGCAGGTGGCGGGCGGCACCGGGATCGCCATGTAGCCGGAGGGCGGCGCGCCGCCATAGATCGCCGTGCCGTCCGGCGGCACCGGCACGCCTTGCGCGCCGAGGTCCGGCGGCGGCATGAGCGCATCCTGCGCCAGCGCCGCGGCCGGCATGATGAGCGCGGCCGCCAGAATGATCGAACGCATGGTCCCCTCCCCGTGAGCGGCCCCATTTAGAGCGCGATGCGACCGGAGGGAAGCGCCTGCTGCTCCCGGCGGTCGTCCTTGCCGTCGCGATCGATGACGCGGCAGGATGTCCGCGGCCGTGACGATCCGGCTCCGCCCATGGCGGGCGCGGCCGCGCGCGCCGCGGCGTCGCCGTCGCCGGGGGGCGGCGCTAGCTCGCAGCCGCCATTCCGCCGGCGCGCCGCACGCGGTACGCCTCGGGCAGTTCGACCACCTCCTCCACCGGCTTGCCGCGATAGCGCAGCAGCAGCGGCACGGTGAGCGTCATGGGATGGCTGACGCCGTGCTCCCACAGCCCGTCCTCGCCCCAGCAGTCGCCGTGGTCGGCGCACACCAGCACCGTTGCGTCGGCGAAGCGCGCGAGCAGCGGCGCCAGCACGTCGTCCACATATTCGAGGCACTGGCGCTGGCGCGCGCGGCACTCGGCGGCACGGTCCACGCTCTGGAACGGCACGCAGGGATTGTCCGCGGCCGGCCACGGCGCGCCCTCGAAATGGTAGGGCACATGGGTCTCGCCCACATTGATGAACACGAACGCGTCGTCGCGCCGCCGCCGGGCGAGGGAGGTCTCGACGAATTCGAGCTGGTGGCGCACCCCCTTCTCGCCGGTGAAGCGGAAATGCTTGAAATTGCGCGTCAGTCGGGCTGAGACGAGGCTTGAGGAATCGAACCATCCCGCCGCCCCGGTCCCCACCGTGTGGTAGCCCGCTTTGCGAAAGCCGGCGATGATGTCGTCGCCCTCCACCAGGAAGCCCGGCGTGGCGCGCCCGGCATGGCCGGCCCGGCCGAGCCTGAACAGGCGTGCGAACTTGGGGTTCAGGAACGGCACCGCCAGTTCGGCGATGCCGGGCGTGAAGCCGGTGAACATGGCGGCATGGGAGGCATAGGTGAAATGCGAGGGCGCCTGCGCCTTGAACAGCGCGGAGACGGCGTCGATGGCCGGCGTGCGGGCGGCGGCATAGGTGTCGTAGCGGCAGGAATCTAGGGTGACGAACAGCACGCTGTCCGGTGTGATGCCACGCCGGGCGGAGAACATTTCCGATGGCCTCCCATCGCCAGTGCCGCCTGATCCTTTCCATCTGACTGACTATGCGGCATGCCGCAAGGACAAATGTGCGCCCTGAACTATTCCGCGACGGTATCCAAAGCGTCACAGGCTCGGATTCTGCCCGCCGTCCACCCGGATCATCGAGCCGGTGATGTAGGAGGCGCGCGCTGGCGAGGAAGCACACCGCGTCGCCCAAATCCTGTCGCCCGCCGGGGGCGAGGCCTTTCGCGGGCGGTCCGACACCCCCACCCCTGCCCCTCCCCACAAAAGGGAGGGGTGGCAAATCGGGCGGCGGCAGTTCAGAGCCAGCCGGCGGCGGCGGGCGACGGACGCGACCTATGACGCGAGGCGGCGCCCCTCCCCCTTGCGGAGAGGGGCGGGGGGCGGGGGGGCGCGCGGCTACCGGGCGTCGGCTCCGACTCACCCCTGCTCCGGACGAAGGGGAGACGCGCTCCGCCACCATCCGGGGGGGGCCAATCGTCGGCCCTGCCCGTTATCCCCGCTGTTCCCACCCAATCAGAAACAGGACCTGGGGAAAGCCACCCGGCGCGCCGGTGAACACCGCTTCGCTCTGGAGATCGCGTCCCACCATCTGCTACATCATGGGCTCAACAGCGGAGGGCCCCATGCTCGACCTTCCCGCCCGCCAAGGCGACATCGCACAGACCTACCGCCAGGCGCCCCACAACGTGGAGGCGGAACAGGCGCTGCTGGGCGCCGTCCTGGTGAACAACGAGGCCTTCTACCGGGTCTCCGATTTCCTCGAGCCGCGCCACTTCTACGAGCCGATCCACGCCAAGGTGTTCGAGCTCTCGGGGGCGCTGATCCGCGCCGGCAAGCTCGCCACCCCGGTGACGCTGAAGACCTTCCTGCCCGCCGACCTCGACGTCGCCGGCCTCACCGGACCGCAATACCTCGCCCGCCTCGCGGCGGAGGCGACCACCATCATCAATGCCGAGGATTACGGGCGCACCATCTACGACCTCTCGGTGCGGCGCGATCTGATCCGCATCGGCGAGGAGATCGTCAACGAGGCCTATGACGCCCCGGTCGACGCCACCCCCCAGCACCAGATCGAGGAGGCCGAGAAGCGGCTTTACGAGATCGCCGAGACCGGGCGCTACGACGGCGGCTTCCAGCGCTTCGGCGAGGCGCTGCGCGAGGCGGTGGACATGGCCTCCAAGGCGTTCCAGCGCGACGGGCACCTGTCCGGCATCGCCATGGGGCTCGACGACCTCGACCACCAGATGGGCGGGCTCCAGCCCTCCGACCTCGTGATCCTCGCCGGCCGCCCCGGCATGGGCAAGACCGCGCTCGCCACCAACATCGCCTTCAACATCGCCGCCGCCTATCGCGGCGAGACCCGGCCGGACGGCGCCACCGAGACGCTGTCGGGCGGCATCGTCGGCTTCTTCTCGCTGGAAATGAGCGCCGAGCAGCTCGCCACCCGCATCCTCGCCGAGCAGGCCGAGATCCCGTCCTACAAGATCCGCCGCGGCGACATCTCGGAGGCCGAGTTCTCCAAGCTCGCCGCCGCCGCCCAGACCATGCAGGTGATCCCGCTCTATATCGACGACACCGGCGGCATCTCCATCGCCCAATTGGTGGCCCGGGCGCGGCGGCTGAAGCGCCAGCGCGGGCTCGACTTCATGGTGGTGGACTATCTCCAGCTGCTCTCCGGCTCCTCCAAGAGCTCGTCCCAGGGCCGGGTGCAGGAGATCACCGAGATCACCACCGGCCTCAAGGCGCTGGCCAAGGAGCTGAACGTGCCGATCATGGCGCTGTCCCAGCTCTCGCGCCAGGTGGAGAGCCGGGACGACAAGAGGCCGCAGCTCTCCGACCTTCGTGAATCCGGCTCGATCGAGCAGGATGCGGACGTGGTCATGTTCGTGTTCCGCGAGGAGTATTACCTTAAGAACAAGGAACCGAAGCAGGGCTCCGAGGAGTGGTTCAAGTGGGAGATCGAGATGAAGGCGGCCGAAAACATGGCCGAGGTCATCATCGGCAAGCAGCGCCACGGCCCGACCGGGACCGTGAAGGTGCATTTCGAGCCCCAGTTCACCCGCTTCTCGAACCTGGCGCGGGAGGACCGCCTGCCGGAGCACCGGTGAGCGGGCCCGCCCCCACCCCGGAGGAGGCGGCCGCGCGCGCGGACGCGCTGCGCCGCGCCAGCGCGGTGCTGACGATCGACCTTGCCGCCATCGTCGAGAATTGGCGCACGCTGTCCGCCCTCGCCGCCCCGGCGGAATGCGCCGCGGTGGTGAAGGCCGACGCCTATGGCCTCGGCGTCGAGCGCGTCGCCCCGGCGCTGTGGCGCGCCGGCGCGCTCACCTTCTTCGTCGCCCATCTCAACGAGGGCACGCGCCTGCGCGCGCTGCTGCCGGACGCCGTCATCTACGTGCTCAACGGCCTGATGCCCGGCACCGCGCAAGCGCTCGCGGCCGACCGGCTGCGCCCGGTGCTCGGCTCGGTGCCGGAAATCTCCGACTGGAGCGACTTCTGCCGCGCCGAGGGCAAGCGCCATCCGGCGGCGATCCACGTGGACACCGGCATGGAGCGGCTCGGCCTCGCGCTGGAGGACGCGGTGCGGCTGTCGGACAACCGGCGCCTGCTGGGCTTCGAACCGAGCCTTCTGATGAGCCATCTCGCCTGCGCCGACACGCCGGGCCACCCGCTCACCGGCCGGCAGTTGAAGATCTTCACCGACGTGGCGCGCCGCTTCCCGGGCATCAAGGCCTCGCTCGCCAATTCCGCCGGCACGCTCTGCGGCCGCGACTTCCGCTTCGACCTCGTGCGGCCGGGCATCTTCCTTTATGGCGGCGTCGCGGTCTCCGGCGTACCGCCCTTGAAGAGCGTGGTGCGGCTCGATGCCCGCGTGCTCCAGGTGCGCGACGTGGAGCGCGGCGCCACTGTCGGCTACGGCGCGGCCGAGCGCGTGAAGCGCCGCAGCCGCATCGCCACCGTCGCCCTCGGCTATGCGGACGGCCTGTTCCGCGCCGCCGGCTCCACCGACGCCCGCAAGGGCGCGCAGGCCATCGTCGCCGGCACCCGCTGCCCGCTGGTGGGCCGCGTCTCCATGGACCTCGCCACGCTGGACGTCACCGATCTGCCCGCCGGCGCGGTCGAGCGCGGCGCCATGGCCACCTTCCTCGGCGAAGGCATCGGCATCGACGAGCTCGCCGCCAAGGCCGGGACCATCGGCTACGAGGTGCTGACCGCGCTCGGCGCGCGTCACCTGCGCCGCTACCTGGGCGAATGACCCTGCCGGAAGACGTCCACAGGAAATTAACCTCTCATTAACAGAAAGGATTCGATCTTCGAGTGCTTTCGGGGCAGTCACCCGCGACTTCCCGCTCGACCGTGGAATCCGGTCGTGTCTATGCTACCGGCGGATGCGGGGGAGGTCATGGTGATTCGATTCGCACTGTCCCAAGAACAATTGGCCTTGGTCGATCGCCTGATCGCATCGGGACGCTACGAGGCGCAGGAGAGCGTGATCGGCGCCGCCCTCACGCTGCTGGAAATGCGCGAACGCGAGCGGCTCGATCAGCTGACCGCATTGCACGATGCGCTGATCGCCGAGGACGACTGCGCCGCGGACGGTGACGGCGGCGCGGACGTGGCCGGCCCCTGCGACACCGATCTGCTCGACGAGATCGAGCGCCTGATCGCCGCCCATCCGCGCGCGGCCGCCCTCAAGCAAGCCTGCTGATCCCGGCGCGCCGATCCCGTCCGCCGATTCCCACCGGCCGGCACCGGCTCAGGCGTCGTCGCCCTGGTCGAACAGCGGCAGCGCCGCGCCATCGCGCGCCGGCGCCTCCGGTTCCGGCAAACCGAGATGGCGGAAGGCGAGCGCGGTGAGCATCCGCCCGCGCGGGGTGCGCTGGATGAACCCCTTCTGCACCAGAAACGGCTCGACGATCTCCTCGATGGCGTCGCGCGGCTCCGACAGCGCCGCCGCGAGCGTGTCCACGCCCACCGGGCCGCCGGCATAGAATTCGGCGATCACCGTCAGATAGCGCCGGTCCATGGCGTCGAGCCCGGCCGCGTCCACCTCCAGCGCCAGCAGCGCCCGGTCGGCGACGGCGCGGTCGATGGCCTCGGCCTCCGCCACCAGCGCGAAATCGCGCACCCGGCGCAGCAGCCGCCCGGCGATGCGCGGCGTGCCGCGGGCGCGGCGGGCGATCTCGGTGGCGCCCTCCGGCACGATGGGAATGCCCAGGACCCGCGCGCCGCGGGTGACGATGAATTCCAGCTCCTCCACGGTGTAGAAGCCGAGCCGCACGGGAATGCCGAAGCGGTCGCGCAGCGGCGTCGTGAGCAGGCCCGAGCGCGTGGTGGCGCCCACCAGGGTGAACTTGGGCAGCGCGATCTTCACCGAGCGCGCCGCCGGCCCCTCGCCGATGACGAGGTCGAGCTCGTAATCCTCCATGGCCGGATAGAGGATTTCCTCCACCGCGGGGGAGAGACGGTGGATCTCGTCGATGAAGAGCACGTCGCGCTCTTCCAGATTGGTGAGGATGGCGGCCAGATCCCCGGCCTTGGCGATCACCGGGCCGGAGGTGGAGCGGAAGCCCACCCCCATCTCGCGCGCCATGATCTGGGCGAGCGTGGTCTTGCCGAGGCCGGGCGGGCCGACGAACAGCACGTGGTCGAGCGCCTCGCCGCGCGCCCGCGCCGCCTTGATGAACACTTCCAGATTGGCGCGCGCCTGCGCCTGGCCGGTGAAGTCGGCGAGATATTGCGGGCGCAGCGTCGCGTCGGCGTCGTCGCCGCGCTTCTCGCCGGAGATGAGGCGGGTGGTCATCGGCGCTTTCTCATCCGCGCGTTCTCATCTGGGCTTTCATGGACGCTGTCTTCGTCGGGCCGGCCCCGGCCCTTCCCTTCGCGACTCGTCGGGCCGGATGCTAGCGCCTCGGTGGACGAAGGGCCAATGCGGGGACGGGGCGGGTTCCAGCGCTGGCCGCTTGTCCGAACCTCCCCTCCCCCTTGCGGGGAGGGGCGCCGCGTTGCGCCCTCGTCGGCCCCGGCTCTGCCCCCCTCAGGCGGCGCGCGCCGCCAGAAGGCGCTCCAGCCGATTGCCGGCGGCCTTGTGGGCGAGGATCTGCAGCGCCTTCTCGACGATCACGCTCGCCGCCTCCACCGGCGGCAGGCCGCCGTCATAGATGTTGGAGATCACCGAATACTCATAGCGGACGGCCGGGTTGCCGGAGAATGCCGCGGCCCGCGCCCGGGTCTCCTCGTCGGCGATGCGGAAGGCGAGATAGGCGGACATGGAGCGCGAGGCGCGCGCGTCGCCGCCCGGCCGCTCGCCGATCAGCGTCACCACAAGCTTGGCCCGGAGCGCGTCGCCGATGGGCTCGGCGACCTTCACGCGGCCGAACGGCACCAGTGCCGGCACGCCGAGACTGACGCCGGAACGCTCCAGCCCGTCCATGAGCACCGGCACGAGGTCCGGCACATTGTGGTGCACCGCTTCCGCCGAGAGGCCGTCCGAGACGACGATCTGGACGTCGCGGTCCTCGGGCGAGAGGTGGGCGAGGTCGGCGGCGTCGAGGTCGGCGCCGATGTCGGGGTGGCTGAGGTGCGCCGCCCGGTCGTGCGCCCGCGAGGCGATGCGGCGGAACGCCATGCCGCCGAGCCGGGCCGGGTCGAGGTCGGCGTGGATCGCCTCCCGGGCGATGGCGAGGTTCGCCTTCACCGCCCGCGAGACCTTGTCCGCCGGGCGCGGGCCGGCGCTCTCGAAGCCGTGGGCGCCGGGCACGGTGCGCGCCAGGCGCTCGAACTCCATCTGCGAGGCGCAGAACAGGCGCGGGTCGCCCCAGTTCGGGCCGCGCACCACCTCCCCCTCCTCCTCGGCGAAGATGCCGCGCGCCAGCGCCCAGGCGAGGAATTCCGGCGCCGGCGTGAGGCCGTGGATCTCGCGCAAGGTCTGGTCGTCGTGGCCCGATGTGTCGAAATAAGCCAGCATCCGGTCGGTGGACAGATACACGTCCATGAAGAAGTTGGCGCCCGCCGCGGCGAGCAGGCCGGTCGCCACCTGCTGGCCCTCCATGGTGATCTCGGAGTGCAGCGTGTAGCAGGGCGCCATGCCCATGGGCAGGCCCATGAGCTTGCCCATGAAGTGGTCCTGCAGGTTGGAGACGATCATCTCGAAATTGTCGCGGTGGGTCTCCGGGCCGATGAAGCCGGTGACGTTGTTCACCATGAATGGGTCGTAGCGCCGCGCGAGGCCGTAGCAGAGAGCCTCGCAGGTGGCCATGTCGATGCCCTCGTGCTTGCCGTAGGTGAGCTCGGAGCCCTGGCCGGTCTCGAAATACATGAACTGGCAGCCGGGCCCGAGCGGCCCCTTGGCGGCCATGGCCGCGCAGGCCGCGTCCAAGAGCGCGACGGTGACGTCGAATTCCTGCGTGAGCGTGCGCTCGGTGCCGGCGAGCGACTGGAACATGATCTCCACCGGCGCGCCGGCCTCGAGCGCCGCGAGCTGGGTCTTGATGTGGGAGAGCACGCAGATCTGGGTCGGCGCGCCGGTTTCGCGGCGCAGCCGGTCGAGATGGGTGAGGATGGCTGTGACGTTGTCGAGCGTGTCCACCGCCGGGTTGAGGCCGATCAGCGCGTCGCCGGCGCCCATGGACAGGCCGGCATAGACCAGCGCGGTGACGCAGGACAGATCGTCCGTGGGGTGGTTCGGCTGGAGGCGCGAGGAGAGCGTTCCGGGCGCGCCCACCCGCGTGCGGGCGGCGGCGGCGCGCTTGGCCTTCTTCGCCACCAGCACCAGTTCGTGCACGTCCATGAGCTTGGCGAGCGCCGCCGCCATGACGCCGGTGAGGCCGAGCCCCAGGCGGCGCACCTGCGCGGGCCGCGCCTTCAGCAGCAGGTCCTTGAGCGCGCCGAGGGTGAGCGGCGCGATCTCGGCGAAGGCGGCGGCGTCGATCTGGTAGTTGACCCGCATCACCGCGTCGACGCGCCCGTCGGCGTCGGTCAGCGGGCGGTCGAACAGGTGCTGGAGCGTCAGCGAGGCCAAGAGCGTGCGCGCCGCCTCGCGCTCCACCTCGTCGCGCGCGGCGAGCCCGGCGAGGCGGTCGCCGGCCTTGGGATGGTCGGCGGCGCCGAGCAGCGCCTTCAGGCCGGTGAAGGAGAACCGCCGGTCGAGCAGCGTGACGGCGTAGGTCTCGTCCGGGCGCGGGGCGGGAACCTCGATCTCGGACAGCGGCGTGAGAGGGCGCATGATCAGGCTCCCGGGGCGTATTCGGCCGGCGTCAGTTGAGGCCGTAGAAGGAGATCGGCACCATGCCGCCGCGCGCTTTGCCGATGCGGGCGAACTGGGCCGGGCGCTCGGGGATCTCGTCGATCACCAAGAGCGGGGCCGGGGCGCGGCCGAAATCGGTGGCGTAGCCGCCGACCGCCTTGGCGGCGTTGTCGGCGAGCAGCAGCACCAGCGGGCGCGCCACATCGAGCGGTGCTGCGGCGAGCGCCTCGGCCACGCGCCCGCCGAGCGCCTTCACGGCGGCGGAGCGGGCAAGGCCCCCCGCCCCGCTCACCCTTATGCAGCCGCCGGCGCGGGTGCGCGCCACCAGCGCCAGCGCCGCGCTGAGCCGCGCGAGGTCCGCGTCGGCCGGCAGGCTGGCGACGATGGGCAGATCGCGCAGCGGCAGCGGCACGGCATCGCAGAGGTGCAGCGTGGCGCCCGACACCTCGGTGGAATGCAGCGTCAGCCCGCACACGGTGGCGCGCCCGCCATGCTCGGGCACGAGGCTAAGGTCGCGGGTGAGCCGCGCGCTGGCGAGGATCGCGCGGGCAAGGTCGATGCCGAGGTCGCCGAAGGCGGTGGTGGGCGGCAGGCCGGCGCCCGCGGCCGCGGCATAGATCAGCTCGCCCACCCCGCCGGAGAAGGTGACGGCGGCGTCCCGGCCGGGCGGCAGCGCCAGCGGCACGTCCACCAGCAGCGCCGCCGGCTCCGCGCGGAAGAAGGCCGCCTCCCCGTCCGCCAGCGCCTCCAAAGCGCGCACCAGGAAGCCGGTGACCGCCGCGACCTCGGCGGGCGCGAGCGCGTCCCCCACCCCGGCGGTGATGCCGAGATGGTCGAGCACCGCCTGGCCGCGCCGCGCGGCGAAGGCGAGCCGGTAGCCGCCCGGCTCGAAGCGCAGGTGCCGCGCGCCGATGAAGTGGCAGCCGGCGGCGATCACCTCGCCGGCCTGGCCGAGCGCGGCATTGGTGGTGCCGCCGCCGATGTCGAGATTGAGGATCGCCCGCTCGGGACAGGCGCGCGAGAGGCCGCCGCACGCGCCCATGAAGGCGAGCCAGGATTCGAGCGCCGGGTCGCGCGCGGTGGCGATGATCGCCGCGCCGAGCCGCGCCTCCACGAGGCTCGCCAGCGCCTGCGCGTTCGCGCCCTCGCTGGCGAGGCCGGTGACGATGGCGCCGCCGGAGAAGATCGCCTCCGGGTCGATGCCGCCTTCCGCCAGCCAGCGCTCCATGTGCAGTTCCAGGGCGCCGATGTCGATGTCGCCGCCGGCGCGGAACGGGGTGAACACCGGCGCCGAGCGGTAGACCACGCGCGGGCGGGCGAATTCCTGCCGCCCGGTTGCGCAGTTGAGCGCGATGCGGGCACGCGCGGCCATGGCGGAGGAGGTGGTGGAGCCGAAGTCGAAGCCCACCAGCATCACCTCCTCGCCTGCCGTGCCCGCATGAGCCACGCCGCCTCCCACGCCTCCGCTCCCCCTTCGGCCCGGCTAAGATTGCGCCGGACTCCAGAATGAGGATCGACCCCAGTATTCCCTCAGAGAAAATTAATTGCCATCAAATTTGCCGCCCGAGCGCAGCTTGCGGCGGCCGGGACGCTTCCTCGCAAGCGCCAGATGCCCCGCGGCAGCCTGTCGACGATCGAGATCGCACCTTTAATTCTGCTCCCATTGATTGTAGGATAGATTTCCTATATATTCGTCGCCGATCGTCAATCCAGGCGGAGCGCATCAGGTGTCGTACGAACGGGATCTCATCCGGCTGAGGGCGGACCATGCAGCGCTGGCGCTGGACGTCAGCATCCTGAAGCTCAGGCGGGCAATCAAGTATAATCCGGATCAGCCCCGCCTGCCCGCAGGAACTTCAGGCGGCGGCCGGTGGGCCGGGGTGCGAGGCGGAGCTTCGAAGCCCGGCGCAAGGCGGGTACCCGAAGGTATGCGCATTCGGGTCACGCAGGTCGAGATGGGGTCCTTGGTCACGCAGCTGGGCTGGGGTCGCGATATCCGGTGCGTATATAGGTTTGGTCACGGCGACGTGGTGGTACAGGGACCGATCCTCGGCGGGTGCCCGGCAATCGCGCCCTCTGCAGCCGTGGTTCACGGCCAGAAGCTCAACGACAACCGCAGAAGGTGAGTGGCGATGCCCGATCCGACCGACCTGACCGACCTGCCCATCCCCTCCATCAACTTCACGCTCACCGCGAACGCCCTGCGGGGATTTGAGGAGTATCGCGCTCTATTTGCCGAGTCGTTCCCGGACAACCCGCCCGAATTTCCTTCGATCGGCTGGGGCATCTACACCATGGATAACGGCATCGTCTTCGAAAATGTGATGGTCACTTTCTATCAGCAGGCCCAGGCCGACGAGGTTCGTCCCTACCTCAGGCGCGTTCAGGGCGTGGATCTGATCTATCTCATCTCGCCCGACTATCACCACAAGCTCGAAGGGGCGATCATCGACTACAGGACGGGCGAGGGCTTTTTCCTGCGCGACCCCGCAACCGGGGCGGAAAACCGGCTGCCGCAGGACGTGATCGACGACATTCGCGCCTTGCGCGCGGGGAGCGCTTCCGCCGAGGATTGATGTCCGATGTCGCTGCCGGCCCCTCACACCACGGCGGCGAGGCGCGGGCTCTCGTTGGAATTCGCCGCCCGCCCGTCCACCGGCAGGCGCACGATCACCGAGGTGCCGACCCCTTCGGTCGAGCGGATGCGCATGGCGCCGCCATGCAGCTCCACCAGGGATTTCGCGATCGCGAGGCCAAGGCCCGATCCCTTGTGGGTCTTGGTGAACTGGCTTTCCACCTGCTCGAACGGGCGGCCGATGCGGGCGATGGCGTCGCGGGCGATGCCGATGCCGGTGTCCTCGATGGCGATCACCGCGGCATTGCCGTTGATGCGCGCCTTCACCGCCACGCGCCCGCCCTCGGGGGTGAACTTCACCGCGTTGGAGAGCAGGTTCAGCAGCACCTGCTTCAGCGCCCGCCGGTCGCCGAGGATGGCGAGGCCCTCGCTCGCCTCCACCGTCATGGCGATGCCCTTCTCGTCGCCGTTCACCGCCGTGACGCGCATGGCGTCGGCGATGATCTCGTCGAGCCGCACCTCCTCGGCCTCGAGCTGCATGCGGCCGGCCTCGATCTTCGACATGTCGAGGATGTCGTTGATGACGTCCAGCAGATAGGTGCCGGAGCCTTTGATGTCGGAGCAGTATTCGGCGTACTTCTCCGAGCCCAGCGGCCCGAACATGCCGCTCTCCATGATCTCGGAGAAGCCGATGATGGCGTTGAGCGGGGTGCGCAATTCGTGCGACATGTTGGCGAGGAACTCGCTCTTGGCGCGGTTCGCGTCCTCCGCCTTGTTGCGCTCCTCGGAATATTTCTCGGCGAGTTCCGCGAGCTGCTGGGCCTGGTGCTCCAGCGTCTGCTGCGACTTCCTCAGGTCCGCCACCAGCGCCATCAGGCGCTTCTCGTTGTCCATGAGGCGCTCCTCGTGGCGCTTCATGGTGGTGATGTCGGTGCCCACCGAGACGTAGCCGCCATCCTTGGTGCGGCGCTCGGCGATCTTCAGCCAGCGGCCGTTGGAGAGCTGCGCCTCGAAGGCGCGCGAGCCTTCCTCGGGCTTGTCCTCGGGCTTCAGCGGGGTGCGGGTGACCGGGTGGCGCCCCACCGAGGCGATCACGTCGAACGGGGTGCCCGAGACGATGGTGTCGTCCGGCAGCTCGTGCAGGGTCTGGAACTTGGAATTGCACAGCACCAGCCGGTTCTGGCTGTCCCACAGCACGAACGCCTCCGAGATGCTCTCGATGGCGTCGCGCAGGCGCATGTCGGCGGTCACCGTGCGCTCGGCCATGCGCTGGGCCTCGGTCACGTCCATGGCGATGCCGATGAGGTGGGGGCCGTCCTCGCCGGGCTGCTGCACCACCTCGGCGCGCATCCGGAGCCACACGAAGTCGCCCTTGGCGGTGCGCATGCGGAACACACGGTCCACCGAGGCGCCGGGCCGGTCGGCCAGCTCCTGGGCCAGCTCGTAGAGGTCGCCGTCCTCGGGATGCACCAGGCGGGCGATCTCGCCGAACGAGATCAGCTCGTCCTTGCGCTCCAGGCCGAGGATCTCGAACATGGTGTCGGACCAGTACATGCGCCCGCGCGCCATGTCCCAGTCCCACATGCCGCAGCGCCCGCGGTTCAGCGCGGTGTCGATGCGCCGGCGCACGGTGTCGTAGATCAGGTCCGCCTCGCGCGCCCGCGTCGCCTGCCAGTGGAACGAGAAGCCGAGGATGAGCAGCACCATTCCCGTGGTGGCGAACAGCGTCACGGTGAGCGTGGTCGAATCCGACCAGACGGCGAGCGCCGCGTCGAGCGGCTGCACATAGATCACCTGCCCCAGCGGGGCCGGCAGGTTGCGCACGGTGGCGAGCGCGGTGCCGCCCTGGAACGGCACCTCCAGCACGCCGGCGCGCTCGGCGAACACCACCAGCGGCTGGGCGGGATCGAGCAATTGGGCAAGGTCGGCCGGCGGCGCCTCGATGCGCGGCGCAGCGGCGAGGATGCGCCCCTGCGGATCGGTGACGATGACGCGCCGTCCGGCGTCGGTGGCGCGCGGCGGCAGGCTCTCGGCCAGCGCGGCGGGCACCCGGGCGGGGGCGTTGCCGGCGCGGGCGGCGACGCCGTCGGCGGTGGCGAGGGCGAGCAAAGCGAGGTCGTCCTTGGCGCCGTCGATCACCGCCAGGCGATGGCTGTGCACCTGGACCACGGCGCCGATGCCGATGACCATGAGAAAGGTGATGATGAGGGCAGGCACGATCCGGCGCAGGACCGGCTCGGCATCGAGCAGGCGCTGGTAGGCTGGGCGCGCGATCGACCGTGCCAGGCCTCGGATGGCATGGTCGCGCGCGCCTACGCTCGCAGCGTTGGCGCGTGCCATCGCCGGTTCTCCTCCGGATTCCATTGGGGTTGCGGGGCGGCCTAAAGCCCCAGCGCCCCCTGCGTCCTCGATCTGGAGGGACGTGCCGCATCTCTCCGAATCGGACCCATTGGAATCGAATCGGGGGGCCTTTGTCCAGAGTCCGCGGGAGTCAAGGGTGAAAAAAGGCCGGGCGCCGCGGGCTTGCCCCGCCGCCCGCTGGACCCGGCGCCCGCCGGCCCTCGCGCGCCGGCCCCCCTCGCACTGGCGCGCGATGCGCCGCGCCCAAAAAACGGGCCGTCGCGCCGTTGACAGTTTTGTCTGACAATCTTAACGTCAATACATTCAACCTGTAGCCTCTTTCGGGGCTTCCGCTCCCGGTTTTCGCCGCGCTTCTCCCACAAGGGTTCCCCATGGCATCGCCGGACCGCCCCCGCACCGTCGCCGAGCTGTTCCAGCGCGCCCAGGCCGCGCTCGACGCGCCGGTGTGGGACTATCTGACCGGCGGCGCGGAATCCGAGACCAGCCTGTGCCGCAACCGCCTGGCGCTCGACGGCCATGCCTTCGTGCCGCGCGTGCTGCGCGACGTTTCGCGGATCGATGCCGGCGCCGATTTCCTCGGCGCGCCCATCGCGCTGCCGGCCTTCCTCGCGCCGGTGGGCTCGCTGCGCCTGTTCGATCCCGCCGCCGCCACCGCCTGCGCCCGCGCCGCGGCGGCGGCCCGCGTGCCGATGGTCATGAGCATCATGGCCCAGCCGACGCTGGAGGAGGTGCGCGCCGGCGCGCCGGACGCGATCCTCGTGCTCCAGCTCTACATGCGCGGCGGGCGCGACTGGCTCGCGGCGACCGTCGCCCGCGCCGAGGCGGCGCGCTGCGCCGCGCTCTGCCTCACCGTGGACGCCGCGGTCTATGGCCGGCGCGAGCGCGACCTCATCAACCGCTATTCCTCGGCCGCGGCGGTCGACCGCGCCAATCTCGGCGACCGCAAGGACGAGCAGATCGCCGCCGAGCAGGCGCAGCTCTCCTGGGACACGATCGCCTGGTTGAAGGCGCGCACGCGCCTGCCGCTGATCGTCAAGGGCGTGCTCAGCGCCGAGGATGCGCGGCTGTGCGTCGAGCACGGCGTCGACGTGGTCTATGCCTCCAACCATGGCGGGCGGCAGCTCGACCACGCGGTGGCCGCGCTCGACCAGCTCGGCGAGATCGCCGCCGCAATCGCGGGCCGCGCCCGCCTGTTCGTCGATGGCGGCGTCCTGCGCGGCACCGACATCGCCAAGGCGCGGGCGCTGGGCGCCGACCTCGTCGGCCTCGGCAAGGCCCAGGGCGCGGCGCTGGCGGCCGGCGGCGAGGCCGGCGTGGTGCGCCTGATCGAGATCCTCGGCGAGGAGCTGCGCACCGCGCTCGCGCTGCTCGGCTGCACCGGCCTCGGCCAGCTCGGGCCGCATCTGCTGCGCCAGGTGACCCCCGTCGGCCCGCCGACCGCTCTGTCCACCCTGCGCCTGGCCCCCGCGCCGGCCTGGCCCACCCCTTGCACCCCGGAAGAATCGAGAAAGACGCCCGCATGAAGGATATCGAACGCCCGAAGGTCACGCCCGCCAATGCCGCGGAATGGGGCAGCGACGTCGCCGCCCGCATGCTGCGCGAGCTGGACATCCCCTATATCTCGCTCAATCCGGGCGCGAGCTATCGCGGCTTCCACGACAGCCTCGTCAACCATCTCGGCAACGAGGCGCCACAGATGCTGCTGTGCCTCAACGAGGACCATGTGGTCTCCATCGCCCACGGCTACGCCAAGGTGACCGGCAAGGCGATGGCCTGCGTGCTGCACTCGAACGTCGGCCTGCTGCACGGCGCCATGGGCATCTTCAACGCCTGGTGCGACCGCGCGCCCATGATCGTGGTGGGCGCCACCGGCCCGGTCGCCCCGGAGAAGCGCCGGCCCTGGATCGACTGGATCCACACCGCCAAGGACCAGGGCGCGCTGCTGCGCGACTACATCAAGTGGGATGACGAGCCGCGCTCGCCCGAGGGCATCGTCGAGGCGTTCCTGCGCGGCAACCAGTTGACCAACTCCCAGCCCACCGCGCCGGTCTATATCTGCCTCGACGCCGGGCTCCAGGAGCAGAAGCTCGAGGCGCCCATGAGCGTGCCCTCGACCGCGCGCTACCAGCCGGCGGCGGCCCCGCGCGCCAATCCGGCGGACATCGAGACGGTGGCGCAGATGCTCGCCGCCGCCAAGAACCCGCTGATCCTGTTCGGCCGCGCCGGCCGCGACCAGGCCGCCTGGGATCGCCGGGTGCGCCTTGCCGAACTGTCCGGCGCCTCGGTGATGACCTCGATCCGCGAGCGCGCCGTGTTCCCCACCGACCACGGCCTCCACGTGGTGCCGCCCTTCTACTGGCTGAGCCCCACCGCCAAGGAGATCGTGCGCCAGGCGGACGTGATCGTCTCGTTCGACTGGGTGGACCTCAACGGCTTCCTGCTGCAGATGACCCGCGCGACCGAGAGCTATCCGGCGAAGATCGCCCACGTGACGCTCGACGCGGCGCTGCACCGGGGCTGGAGCATGGACTATTTCGCGCTGCCGCCGGTGGACGTGCCGATCGCCGCCGGACCCGACACGGTGGTCGAGGACGTGCTGGCGCTGCTGGAGCAGAAGCTCGCCGGCAAGGCCAAGTGGGACGGGACGAGCCGCAACACCTATCCGGCGCCCGCCTTCAGCGCCAACGCGCAGGCCGAGCTCGCCCCGCGCGACATCGAGGTCGCCCTCGCCAAGCTGCGCGAGACCGAGGCGGACGGGGCGGAGCGCTTCAC
This sequence comes from Xanthobacter luteus, assembly GCF_040049235.1. Taxonomy (NCBI): domain Bacteria; kingdom Pseudomonadati; phylum Pseudomonadota; class Alphaproteobacteria; order Hyphomicrobiales; family Xanthobacteraceae; genus Xanthobacter; species Xanthobacter luteus. The sequence continues at coordinate 328,614 of NZ_JBDZDO010000002.1, read as the reverse complement.
CCTCGCCCACGTCACCATCGGCTGGGCCGGCGATGCCTACCACTTCCGTGACCCCGCCGACTTCATGGGCCATGACGGCGGCGCGGGCCTTGCCGCCGGCCCCGGCCTCACGGTGGGCGTCGCGCTGGCGCTGAAGGATGCCGGCCGCCCGGTGATCTCGGTGCTGGGCGACGGCGACTTCCTCCAGGGCGTCACCGCGCTGTGGACCGCCGCCCATTACGGCATCCCGGCGCTGTTCATCGTCTCCAACAACCGCTCCAACTTCAACGACGAGATCCACCAGGAGGCGGTCGCCAAGGCGCGCGCCCGCCCGGTGGAGAACCGCTGGATCGGCCAGCGCATGGACGAGCCGGTGGTGGACCTCGCCGGCATGGCGCGCTGCCAGGGCGTGGAGGCGGAAGGGCCGATCAAGACCCTCGCCGCGCTCGAGGCGGCGCTGAAGCGCGGTCTCGCCGCCGTGCGCGCCGGCAAGCCCTACCTGCTCGATGTCCATGTCACGCCGGGCTATGCCAACCCGCCGCTCTCGCGCGGCGCCTGACGATCCCTCCCCTTCCCCCGGCTGGTGCCGGGGGCCTCCCCCGAGGAGCAGGACTGCGATGAGCCACAGCACCAAGTTCTACATCGACGGCGAATGGGTCGACCCGGTCGCGCCCCGGCGGTTCGACGTCATCAACCCGGCCACCGAGGAGCCCGCCGGCCAGATCAGCATGGGCGGGGCCGAAGACGTCGACCGGGCGGTGAAGGCCGCGCGCGCGGCGTTCGCGCCCTTCTCGAGGACCACCAAGGCGGAGCGCCTCGCCCTTCTCCACCGCATCATCGCGGTGTTCGAGAGCCGCATGGACGACCTCGCTTGCGCCATCACCGCCGAGATGGGCTCGCCGCTCCGGTTCGCCATGCAGGTGCAGACCAACACCACGCTGGAGCACTTCAAGGAGGCCGCCAAGGTTCTGAAGGACTACGATTTCGGCCACATGCTGGGCGGCACCACGCGGATCGTGCGCGAGCCGATCGGCGTGTGCGGCTTCATCACGCCCTGGAACTGGCCCATCAACCAGGTGGCCTCCAAGTTCGCGCCCGCGCTCGCCGCCGGCTGCACCTGCGTGGTCAAGCCCTCGGAGATGGCGCCGCTGAGCACCATCATCCTCACCGAGATCCTCCACGAGGCCGGCGTGCCGAAGGGCGTGTTCAACCTCGTCAACGGCGACGGGCCCACCGTGGGCGAGGCGATCTCGCGCCATCCCGACATCGACATGGTGTCGTTCACCGGCTCGACCCGCGCCGGCATCCTGGTGGCGAAGGCGGCGGCCGACACGGTGAAGCGCGTGCACCAGGAATTGGGCGGCAAGTCCGCCAACATCATCCTGCCGGGCGCCGACCTCGAGACCGCGGTCAGCGCCGGCACGCTGCGCGCCTTCACCAATACCGGCCAGTCGTGCCAGGCGCCGACCCGCATGCTGATCCACCAGGACCAGCTCGCCGAGGCGACCGCCATCGCGCGGCGCACCGCGGAAGCCGTGGTGGTGGGCGACCCGCTCGCCGCGGGCACGCGCCTCGGCCCGCTGGTGAGCGAAGCCCAGTTCGACCGGGTGCAGAACCTGATCCGCATCGGCATCGAGGAAGGCGCGACGCTCGCCGCCGGCGGCCTCGGCCGTCCCGCCGGGCTCAACCGCGGCTATTACGTGAAGCCCACCGTGTTCTCCGACGTGACCCCGGCCATGACCATCGCCCAGCAGGAGATCTTCGGCCCGGTGCTGTCGATCCTGCCGTACAAGGACAAGGCCGACGCGGTGGAGATCGCCAACGGCACCATCTACGGCCTCGCCGGCTATGTGTGGGCGGGCTCGCTGGAGGAGGCGCGCGAGATCGGCATGGAGCTGCGCGCCGGCCGCATCTATCTCAACGGCGCCCCGCACGGGAAGCTGCAGGACGTGGAGGCCCCGTTCGGCGGCTACAAGCAGTCCGGCAACGGCCGCGAGGCCGGCATCTACGGCCTCGAGGACTTCCTCGAGATCAAGGCGATCCTCGGCTACGAGATCGCCTGACGACACCCCGCCCGCCGTCCTGCGGCGGGCGGACACTTGTGCGGACCGGCCGAAGAGCCGGCCGCGCCCCGGCCTTCCGATCCAGAAACATGCTGAAGGGGATCGCCGCGCGACCGGCGCGGCGACCCCGCAGGACCGCTCCCGTCCGGGGGCCGCCGCGCCGTCCGATCGCCCCGCCAGAGGCGGCCACGGCACCCGGGCCCGTCGGCGCGGAGAGATGAGGGGAACCATGCGCATCGCATCCACGAAGGACTTCCTCGCCGGAATCCTGTTCGCCGCCTTCGGCGTCACCTTCGCGGCGGTGGCCGCCACGAGCTACGCCCAGGGCACGCCGGCGCGCATGGGGGCCGGCTTCTTCCCTTTGGTGCTGGGCCTGCTCCTGACCGGGGTCGGGCTTGCGGTGATGGCGCGCGGCCTCATCGTCGCCGGCGACGGGCTGCCGCGCGTGCGCCTGCGCCCGCTCTTGTCGCTGCTCGCGGCCATGGTGCTGTTCGCGGTCCTGCTGCGGCCGCTCGGCCTGCTGGTCTCGGCCGCGGTCCTGGTGCTGGCGGGCAGCCTGTCGAGCCCCGAATTCCGGCTCCGGGACGCCCTGCTGCTCGCGGCGGCGCTATCGGTGGGCGCGGTGCTGCTGTTCGTCATGCTTCTCGGGCTGCCGCTGCCCGTCTGGCCGTCCTTCTAGCGGGCGCGGGAGACTGACGTGGAAACCCTCGCCAATCTGGAACTCGGCTTCTCGGTCGCGCTCACCCTCGCCAACATCGCCTATTGCTTCATCGGCGTGCTGCTCGGCACGCTGGTGGGCGTGCTGCCCGGCCTCGGCCCGGTGGCGAGCGTGGCGATGCTTTTGCCCATCACCTTCACTTTGCCGCCGGACTCGGCGCTGATCATGCTCGCCGGCATCTATTACGGCGCCCAGTATGGCGGCTCCACCACGGCGATCCTGGTCAACATCCCCGGCGAATCCTCCTCCGTCGTCACCGCCATCGACGGCTATCGCATGGCGCGCGCCGGCCGCGCCGGCCCGGCGCTGGGCATCGCCGCCATCGGCTCGTTCTTCGCCGGCACGATCTCCACCATCGCCATCGCCTGTTTCGCCCCGGTGCTCTCCGACCTGGCGCTGGAGTTCGGGCCGGCGGAATACTTTTCGCTCATGGTGTTCGGCCTCATCGCCGCGGTGGTGCTGGCGCGCGGCTCGCTCCTCAAGGCGATCGGCATGGTGGTGCTGGGCCTGCTGCTGGGGCTGGTGGGCACCGACGTGAATTCCGGCACCGCGCGCTACGCTTTGGGCTTTCCCGAGCTGCGCGACGGCATCGGCTTCATCGCGCTCAGCATGGCGCTGTTCGGCATCGCCGAGGTGGCCTGCAACCTGGAGGCCGGGCAGGACCGCAACGTCACCGCCCAGCGCATCGGCCGGGTGCTGCCCAGCCTCAACGATCTGAGGATCTCCGCCCCCTCGATCCTGCGCGGCACCACGCTCGGCGCCGTCCTCGGCGTGCTGCCGGGCGGCGGGGCGCTGCTCGCCTCGTTCGCCTCCTACATGCTGGAGAAGAAGGTGGCGCGGCCGCCGCGCACTTTCGGCCATGGCGACATCCGCGGCGTGGCGGGGCCGGAATCGGCCAACAATGCCGGCGCCCAGACCTCCTTCATCCCCATGATCACGCTCGGCATTCCCTCCAACCCCACCATGGCGCTGATGATCGGCGCCATGATGATCCAGGGCATCGCCCCGGGACCGACGGTGATGAGCGAGCGGCCGGGCCTGTTCTGGGGGCTGATCGCCTCCATGTGGGTGGGCAATCTGATGCTGCTGGTGCTCAACCTGCCGCTGGTGGGGCTGTGGATCCGCCTGCTGAAGGTGCCCTACCGGCTGCTGTTCCCGGCGATCCTGCTGTTCTGCGTGATCGGCGCCTATTCCAGCAGCAACTCGGTGTTCGACATCTACCTGATGGGCGCGCTGGCCGTGCTCGGCTACGTGTTCGTGAAGCTCGACTGCGAGCCGGCGCCGCTGATCCTCGGCTTCATCCTCGGGCCGATGATGGAGGAGAATCTGCGCCGGGCGCTTCTCATCTCGCGCGGCCATGCGGAGACCTTCGTGACCCAGCCCATCAGCCTCGGCTTCCTGATCGCCTCGGTGGCGCTGCTGGCGGTGCTGGTCGTGCCCGCCATCCGCAGCACGCGGGAGGAGGCGCTGCAGGAGTGAGCGGGGCGGGCGGCGGAGGATGGGCCCGCGCGCCCTGCCGGGAACGGCGCCCCTCCCCCTTGCGGGGAGGGGCGAGGGGGTGGGGGTGGAGCGCCCTCGGGCATGCGCCGCCCCCGCGCCGAGGCGGTCCGACATCCCCTCCCCTTCCCCTCCCCACAAGGGGGAGGGGGCTCCCGCTCACCGGATGACGGTTCCTGGGAGAGAGGCGCTCCCCCTTCCCAGTGGAGCACCATCGCGCGGGCGTGCGGGGCCGGGGCACCACGGCCCCGACCGGCCCCCTTCCCGCGCCGCTCAGTCGAGGCCGACCGGCGGCAATGAGAGCGCCCGGTCCACCAGGGCGCCGGCACGGTTGAAGTCGTAGGTGCGGAACATGTTGGTCTTCACGATGAAGGACGCGCCGCCGTAGAACTTCTCATACTGCTGGTGGCGGTTGCCGAACTCGGTGCCGATGAAGTCCCAGGCGAGCCGCATCAGCGCCACGCGCTGGCGCGCGTCGAGGTTCGCGGAGCGGTAGAAGCGCTCCACGTCCGGCGCGGTCAGCGGGCTCGCGAAGTCCTTCACCGAGGAGGGCAGCGTGATCATGGCCGCCCCGGTGATCTCGCGCACGATGTCGATCATGCGCGGATTGATCTCGGACTGCAGCGCCATCACCGCATAGAGCATGGCCTTGGCGGGCCACACCACGCCTTCCTCGTCGATGGTCGCCATGGCCTCCTGCGCCAGCAGCATGCCCTCGACGATGGAGGCGAGCGCGGCGAGCTCGCCCATGGCCACCTGCACCGCCGGCACCGCCTCGTTGCCGGTGGCCTCGTTCATGCGCTTGGCGAGGCCCATGAGGAAGCGCAGCTTGGTGGCGTAGCGCGTCTGCGCCTGGTGGTTGCCATAGGTGTGGGACGGCGTCAGCCACCACTGGTCGCGGCTCAGCTCCACATTGCGATAGATGAAGACGTGCTCCCAGGGCACGAACACCTCGTCCAGCACCACGAAGCAGTCCGCCTCGTCGAAGCGGGTGGAGAGCGGATAGTCGAAGGAATTGTCCGCCGCCTTGGCGAACGGGCGGCGCGAATAGAGCTTGAGGCCCTCGGCGTCCATGGGGATGGCGACGTTGATGGCGTGGGCCTCGTCCCCCGGCTGCAGCGGGTGGATGCAAGCGAGGTGCAGATAGTCCGCATAGACGCCGCCGGTGGCGAGCTGCTGGCCGCCGGAGACGATGATGCCGCCCTCCACCTCGCGCACCACGCCGGCATAAAGGTGGGGATCCGCCTGCTTGTGGGCGGGCTTGGAGCGGTCGATCTGCGGCGGCACGATCGCGTAGGCGATGTAGAGATGGTTGTCGCGGGCATATTCGTAGAATCTGACCACGTTGTCGGCCCACCTTTGGCCGTGCCGCGCGAACACCGAGGGCTTGGCCGCATAGCCCGCGAAGAAGTTCGCCACATGGTCGGGCGAGCGGCCCATGAGGCCGAAGGTCTGCTCGGCCCAGGCCTCGGAGGCGAGGCGCTTCAGGCGCAGATCGTCCACCGTCTTCGGGATCTGGTAGCAGCGCAGCGCCCGCGCCCCGGTCTCGCGCACCTCATAGGTCATGAGCTCGCGGTTCTGCGGCGCGGCGGCGAGATCGAACAGGTTCGCCACCTGCCGCGCGCCTTCCCGGAACGCCGGATGGACGGTGGGATCACCCACCTTCTCGCCGTCGAGGAAGACGGCGCGGCGCGAGGCGCGAAGCTGGGCCAGGAAGTCGGCGCCGGTGCGCAGGCCCGGGGCCGGGGCTGCGGCGGAGGCGGCGGCGGTCTGCGGAGTGGCGGTCATTCTCGGGTCCTCTGGAATGCGCCCGCCCGGTGGTCCGGGTTTCGGGGGTCGGGGGTCGGGAGTCGGGGGCCTGGGGACCGGCCGCGTGAGGGCGCCGGCGAACCCAGGAACGGCGAACCTTGATCACATGCCGCGGCGGCGCGGCCGGGCACCGGGGGCCGCGCCCTTCACCGCGGCGGCGGTCTCAAGCGCGGGTTTGGGACGTGTCCGGATGTCGGACAATAAGTACAAATTAGATATAATTTTGTACCTGTCAACGCGATCGCGCAGGCCGTCCTCATTCGGCTATGGACGGCGGGCCGCATGGTTTCTAAAGGAGGAAAGGCCGCCGGAGCAGCGGAGCAGAGCGGAGAGACGTTTGGTTATGTCGCCTCAAGCACGCGCGAAATCCCGCGCCGCGTTCCGGCCTCCGCTCACGGTGTCGCGGACGGAATTCCTGCACGGCGAGAGCGACCGCGCCTTCCGCGAATCCATCTACGCCATGGTGCTGGCGCTGGAGGGCCTTCTGAAGTGCCGCGCCCTGTTCGGCAAGGTGCTGGGCCTGACCCCGAGCCAGTTCGCGGTCCTCATGGGCACCGCCTACCGGCAGGGAACCGAGGGCGTCGCCATCCGCGATCTCGCCGACCACATCCGCCTCGCCGCACCCCACGTGACCACCGAGGTGGGGCGCATGATCGAGCGGGGGCTGCTCGCCAAGCGCCAGGACGAGAGCGACCGCCGCAGCGTCCGCGTCTCGCTCTCGCCCGAGGGCGAGGCGGCGGTGGTGCGGGTCGCGCCGGTGGTGCGGCGGGTCAACGACATGCTGTTCGAGGAGATATCCGCAGCCGAGCTCGAGGTGGTGGAGGCCTTCACGCGCAAGCTCGCCATCAGCGCCGAGCGCGTGTTCGCGCACGCCAAATGGGGCGACATCCTCGGCGCCGCGGAGGCGCCGCCCGCGGCGGCCGCCGCGCGGCCCAGGCGGCGGCCGAAGGGCAAGGCCGAGGCCGGCTGAGCGGGCCGCGCCCGACGGCGCAGCGCCGGGAGCCGCGGCGGGCACAGGCCGGCGCCGCCAGGGGCCGGCGAAGCCGCTGCCGCGGCGTCGCAAAGGCGCGCTTCAAATGACGAGGCGCCGCAAAGAAGAAGGGCGCCGCACCGAAGTGCGACGCCCTTTGTCTCAAGACGGACGCGTCAGGTGATCGGGATCACTTGAGGGCGTTGAACGAGGTGGCGAAGGAGAGGCTCGCCAGGAACTTGTCGCCGCAGGCATTGTTCTTGCCGATCAGCGTCGCGCACTCGAACTCGTTCAGGTCCGAGCCGGAGTAGCGCAGGTCGAGGGTCGCGGCCTTGTAGGTCACGCCGACGCCGATGTTCCACCAGTTGTAGCCGGAGATGCCGACCGCGAACACGCCGAACGGCGGGGTGTAGGTGAAGAAGGTGTCGTCGAGCCACTGATGGCCGAACTCACCCGACACGTAGGCGCCGAAATCGCTGCCGCCCAGCGACGCGGCGGTCGCCTTGAAGTTGGCCGCGAGCGCCGTGCCGTCGGTGCTGGAGGCGTACATGTCGCTCGTCCAGTTCAAGGCGAGGCCGACGGACAGCCAGTCGGTCAGAGCATAGCTGGGCTTGGCGTAGATTTCCCAGTAGTTGAAGTCGTCGGGGCTGAGGCCGAAGATGTCGGCATTGCCGGGGAAGGCGTAGTAGATGGCGCCGGCGTCGAGGGTGAAGGCGCCCCAGGTGTGGCGCAGGCCGCCGGAGAAGTCGACTTCGAGCGAGCTGCTGCCGCCGGCGCCGAGGAAGTTGTCCGCCCAGTTCTGGTTGGACGCCCAGACGTTGAAATAGAACCAGTTGAAGAGCTGCAGCTCGGCGTAGCCCTGGAGGGCCGCGTTGTTGTTGGTCTGGCTGATGCCGCGGAACACGTAGTCCGAGGTCAGGGTGACACCGAACGCAACGTCCCAGGCGGGCGGCGGGGGCGGGGCCACGGCCTTCACGGGCACGGACAAGTCGGCCGCAGCGGCCGCGCCGGCGAAGAGCATGGAAGAGGCGATGACAGCAAGCTTTTTCATAACAATACCCCCGCAGAGATCTGGAACGATACAAACCAGTTCCCCCTGTCGAGTCCAACGCGAAAAATAAGGCAGCATTTGCCGCCTTTCTAGGCAAACCCGCATGAACGCTTGATTCCTGTGTTGCGTTTTCGCAACGCGCGCCCCAAAACGCGTGAACGCCCGGCACAACCCCTGCGATGGGGATGGCGCGCCGGCAATGGACTCGGCCGGAGCGGGCTACGCCGCCGCGGATCCGCCGCGCGGTTCCGCGGAGCCGGCGAATCTCCGGCTAACTTGCTGAGCACAAGGGGATTCACCGCCCGCATGAAGGCCCTCGAGGGGCCGCGATTTGGGCCGGCTCGGCCCCTAGGGGCGACTCAGAAGCAGCGGCCGGCCGCGCTCGGGAACCCGCGCCCAGCTGCCGTCCTCCTGCCGCGCGAACCGAATCGCGGGGCCGCCCGACGCGCCCGAGACCAGGATGTTGCCGCCGTCGAGCCGCCAGACGGCGGCGCCGAGGCGCGCCACCGCGGGGGCGCAGCCGGGCGCCACCTGGAGGGCGAAACCGCCTTTGGGCGCCGGGGTCTGCGTGAGGCTCCAGCGGCACAGGGGCGTCCCGGGGCTGGTGGCGAGGTCCCAGTCGCCCACGACCTCGGCCTGGGTGACCTCCGGGACGTCGACGATGCTGGGATTGATCAGGAAATAGACCCCGTCGCCCTCCCGGAGCGCCTCGTAGCTGCCGCCCGTCGCCTCGGTGAACTCGGCCACCGTGCGCCCTTGGGCGGTGAGAAGGCGCAGGGCGCCGGAGGCGTCCGGCAGCCAGCCGGAGATCTGGACCGAGAAGCCGATCGTGGCCGCGCAGGCGGCCTTGTCGAACTGCACCGCGAGGCCGGCGCCGGCCGCCTCCGCCTTCAGCGTGATCGGGCATTTGCGATCGCCGTCGGCGCTGGAGAGCACATAGGCGCCCGCCTTCTGCTCCGCCGCATCGCGCAAAGCGGGGTCGAGGCGCGCCGCCGGCTGTTGCTTCTGCGCCACAGGTCCTGGCGCCTCGGGCGCGCCGAGCGCGGGCGCGAGCGGCAGGACACAGGCGAGCCCGGCGGCGGCCAGCCGGGCGCCGAGGCGAACGGGCGGTGACGGGAGACGGCGCATGGCGGACCCTCGGTGCGGATCAAAGGCAGAGGCTAGCACAGCCGCGCCGCCGGGCTCACCTGCGGCCCGCAGGCGCCCCCGCCCCGGTGGCGATGCCGGACGGTCCGCCCGGCGGCTCGCGCCCTCTTGCCCCGGCGCGCGCTAGCCGCGCGGCCAGGGGGTCTCCGCCACCGGGGTGACGGGTCCCTTGCCGTCGAACCAGGAGACGAGATTGTCCACCACCAGCTGGCCCATGGCGCCGCGGGTGTGGTGGGTGGCCGAGCCCACGTGCGGCAGCAGCACCACATTGTCGAGGGCGAAGAAGCCCTCCGGCACGTGCGGCTCGTTCTGGAACACGTCGAGCCCGGCGGACAGGATGGTGCGGTTCTGGAGCGCCGCGAGCAGCGCCTCCTCGTCCACCACCGAGCCGCGCGCCACGTTGATGAGAATGCCGTCCGGCCCCAGCGCCTCCAGCACCGCGGCGTTCACCATGTGACGGGTCGCCGGCCCGCCCGGCACGATGACGATGATCACGTCCACGTCCCGCGCCATGGCGATCAGGTCGCCATAGTGCGTGTAGGGCACGCTCGGCTGCGCCCGCCGGGCGTGGTAGACCACCGGCACCGCGAAGGCGTCGAGCCGCTTGGCGATGGCCTGGCCGATGCGGCCCATGCCGATCAGCCCCACGGTGCGCTCGCGCAAAGTGGGGCCGAGCGGGAACACGCCGCTCTTCCAGCCGCCGGCGCGCACGAAGCGGTCGGCCTGCGGGATCTCGCGCACGGTGGCGAGCAGCAGGCCGAGGGTGAGGTCGGCCACCTCCTCGTTGAGCACGTCGGGCGTGTTGGTGACGACGACCCCGCGCGCCGCGGCAGCGGCCGCGTCCACGGTGTCGTAGCCGACGCCGAAATTGGCGACGATCTCCACCTTCGGCAGGCGCGCGAGCAGCGCCTCGTCCACCTTCACCTTGCCCTTGGTGGCGATGCCGCGGATCGCCGCGGCGCGCGCGCCATCGAGCTGCTCCAGGGGGACGAGGTCGAAGCGCGCGGCGAGCTGGCGCTCGACCACATTCTCCATGACGGGACCGGTGAGAAGAAGCGCGGGGCGCGCGGCGTCGCTCATGGGAAATCTCGCAGGAAAGGGGGTGGCCGAATGGGACTAGACTTTAGGGGAAGAGACCCGGTGGCGGGGCGGATTGCAACGTCCGCCGAACGGAGCACCGGTGAGGCTTAAGCGCCCCACGGCCCCGATTCAACCGGGTTCAAACGTTTTAATTTGCTCTTGATCCGGACTTCTCCTCGCACCATGATCGCGCCGCGCCCGAAAGAGGCGCGAGGTCACACGCCGTTCATCCCGATGCGGTGGAACAGGCGGGGCCAACCAGGATCGCGCGCCGCCGCAGGGCGAGCGCGTCGCGTTCAGAAGGGAGAGGACGCACGATGGCGACCGTCGACATTCGCGGTGTCAAGAAGGCCTATGGCTCGACGCAGGTGATCCACGGCGTCGATGTCGACATCCGCGACGGCGAGTTCGTGGTGCTGGTCGGCCCCTCGGGCTGCGGCAAGTCCACCTTGCTGCGCATGATCGCGGGCCTCGAGAACATCACGGCGGGCGAGATCCTGATCGGCAACCGCGTCATCAATGACGTGCCGCCGAAGGAGCGGGACATCGCCATGGTGTTCCAGAACTATGCGCTCTACCCGCACATGACCGTGGCCGACAACATGGGCTTCTCGCTGAAGCTGCGGAAGGCGCCCAAGGCGGAGATCACGGCGCGGGTGGACCGGGCAGCGCAGATCCTCGGCCTGTCCAAGCTGCTCGACCGCTATCCGCGCCAGCTGTCCGGCGGCCAGCGCCAGCGCGTCGCCATGGGCCGCGCCATCGTGCGCGACCCGCAGGTGTTCCTGTTCGACGAGCCGCTGTCCAATCTCGACGCCAAGCTCAGGGTGCAGATGCGCACCGAGATCAAGGAGCTGCACCAGCGGCTCGGCACCACCACGGTCTATGTCACCCACGATCAGATCGAGGCCATGACCATGGCCGACAAGATCGTCGTCATGCACGACGGCATCGTCGAGCAGATGGGCGCCCCGCTCGACCTCTACGACCGGCCGGAGAACCAGTTCGTGGCCGGCTTCATCGGCTCGCCCGCCATGAACTTCGTCAAGGGCAAGGTGCGCCTCGGCGCCGACCCCCGCCTGGTGACCGACAGCGGCGTCGAGGTGCCGCTGCCGGACGCCGCCGGCCTCACCGACGGCCAGGGCGTGATCTACGGGCTGCGGCCCGAGCACATCCGGCTCGATCCCGCCGGGGTGCCGGCGCGGGTGGTGGTGACCGAGCCCACCGGCTCGGAGATCCTGGTGGTGGCGCGCCTCGGCGGCGGCGACGGCCCGGTGCCGGAGATCGGCGCCCAGGAGATCAACTGCCTGTTCCGCGAGCGCCTCGCCTTCACCCCGGGCGAGACCATCCGCATCGCGCCCCAGGACGGCCTGACGCACCTCTTCGACGAGGCCACCGGCCGACGGCTTTAAGCGTACCCCGGTGAAAAGACCACCCGCGCCAAACGGGGGCCCACCGGACCATCGAACGATCACGGGAGGAAACGAGATGACCATTTCGAGACGCGATGTCCTTCTGGGCGGCGCCGGCCTGGCCGCCGGCTCGCTCGCCTCGCCCTTCCTGGGCTCGGTGCCGGCGTTCGCGCAGGTGCCGAAGTTCCAGCCCGAGCCCGGCGCCTCCCTGCGCCTTTTGCGCTGGGCGCCGTTCGTGAAGGGCGAGGAAGACGCCTGGATCGCCAACACCAAGAAGTTCACCGAGGCCACCGGCATCGAGGTGCGCATCGACAAGGAGAGCTGGGAGGACATCCGCCCGAAGGCGGCGGTGGCCGCCAATGTCGGCTCCGGCCCGGACATGGTCTGGGTGTGGTTCGACGACGCCCAGCAATATCCCGACAAGCTGCTCGACGTGACCGACCTCGCCACAGGCCTCGCCAAGACCTATGGCGGCTTCTATCCCGGCAACGAGGTCTACGCCAAGGTGAAGGACCGCTTCGTCGGTGTGCCGCTCGCCACCATCGGCAACGCCGTGGTCTATCGCGACAGCTGGGTGAAGGACGCCGGCTTCTCCGAGTTCCCGAAGGACACCAAGGGCCTGCTGGAGCTGGGCAAGGCGCTGAAGGCCAAGGGCCATCCCATGGGCTTCACCCTCGGCCACGGCGTCGGCGACGGCAACAACTTCACCCATTGGGTGCTGTGGAGCCACGGCGGCAAGATGGTGAGCGAGGAGGGCAAGGTCGTCATCAACTCGCCCGAGACCGTGGCGGCGCTGCGCTACGTGGCCGAGCTCTACAAGACCTTCATCCCGGGCACCGAGAGCTGGCTCGACGTGAACAACAACCGCGCCTTCATCGCCGGCGACCTCTCGGTCACGGCCAACGGCGTGTCGGTCTACTACGCCGCGGCGAACGACCCCAAGCTCGCCGACATGGCGGCGGACATGCGGTCCACCAACTTCCCGATCGGCCCGGTGGGCAAGTCGGTGGAGCTCCACCAGACCACCACCGCCGGCATCTTCAAGTACACCAAGTATCCGAAGGCGGCGCAGGCCTATCTCGCCTTCATGTTCGACGCGCCGCAGTACAATGCCTGGCTGCAGGGCGCGAGCGCCTATTGCTGCCAGACGCTGAAGGCGTTCGCCAACAATCCGGTATGGACCTCCAAGCCGATCCATGCCGCCTACGCCAAGGCGTCCGAGACCCTGCAGCCGAACGGCTATGCCGGCCCGCTCGGGCCCCAGTCGGCCGCCGCCATGGCGGACTGGATCGTGGTGGACATGGTGGCGGAAGCCGCCACCGGCCAGCGCACCCCGGAAGAAGCCGCCAAGCGCGCCCAGGCCCGCGCCGAGCGCATCTACCGCTGAGGCCCAACGGGCGGCGCGGGGCGCTGAAGGCCCCTCCCCGCTTGCGTGATGGCACCCCTCTCCCCGGCGGGCAGAGGTGGCACCGAACGGCCAGCGGCGGACCCCCGCGCCGCTCTCCCGCGAGCGACGCGGTCCCTCTCCCCGGCGGGGAGAGGGTTCGGGTGAGGGGGATTCGCCGGCAGGTCCCCTGCCCGGCCCACCCGGCACCGGGCGCAAAGGACACAGCCGCCCCCAGCGGGCGTTCAAGAGGCGGAGCCAATCCGCCCGACCGTTTCAAGAGAGGAAGCGCATGGCCACCGTCACCGCCGCAGAGACCCGCGCCCCGTCCCGCGCCCGCGCCTTCTGGAGCGGCATCGGCCAGGGCCGGCACGTGCTCGGCCTCATGTTCATGCTGCCGGCGGCGGCGTTCCTTCTGTTCTTCCTCACCTATCCGCTCGGCCTCGGGGTGTGGCTCGGCTTCACCGACACCCGCATCGGCCGCTCGGGCGTGTTCATCGGCCTCGAGAACTACCAGTCGCTCTGGGAAGACAGCCTGTTCTGGCTGGTGGTGTTCAACACGCTGCTCTACACCATCGGCGCCTCGATCCTGAAGTTCGGCCTCGGTTTGTGGCTGGCGCTGCTGCTGAACCAGCATCTGCCCTTCAAGGCCTTCTTCCGCGCCGTGGTGCTGCTGCCCTGGGTGGTGCCCACCGTGCTCTCGGCCATCGCCTTCTGGTGGATCTTCGACAGCCAGTATTCCATCATCTCCTGGGCGCTGATCCGCATGGGGCTGATCGATGCGCCGATCAACTTCCTCGGCGACGTGTGGAACGCGCGCGCCTCGGTGATGGCGGCCAATGTCTGGCGCGGCATCCCCTTCGTCGCCATCTCGCTGCTGGCCGGGCTGCAGACCATCCCGCCCTCGCTACACGAGGCGGCGACGCTCGACGGCGCCTCGAACTGGCAGCGATTCCGCTTCATCACCCTGCCCATGCTCTCGCCGATCATCGCCGTGGTGATGACCTTCTCGGTGCTGTTCACCTTCACCGACTTCCAATTGATCTACGTGCTCACCCGCGGCGGGCCGCTCAACTCCACCCATCTGATGGCGACCCTCTCGTTCCAGCGCGCCATCCCCGGCGGATCGCTGGGCGAGGGCGCGGCGATCGCGGTGGCGATGATCCCGTTCCTGCTGTCGGCGATCCTGTTCAGCTATTTCGGCCTGCAGCGCCGCAAGTGGCAGCAGGGCGGGGCCGACTGATGGGCCAGCCAAAGCCTGTTCTTCCCGACGTTCAGGGCCGGGCGCGACATGCCCCCTTCATCGCCGGCGCCCCGCGCCGAGGCTCTGCTTTTCTGCCGAGGATCCCCCGATGAGCCAGTCGACCACCGACCACCTCACCGACAATTCCACCGGCATGAGCTATCTGGACAGCTTGCCCCGGCGGGTGGTCACGGTGTTCCTGCCGCTGCTGATCTTCGTGTTCGTGCTGCTGTTCCCGTTCTACTGGATGGCGATCACGGCCATAAAGCCGAACTTCCAGCTCACCGACTACAACAACTACTCCCCGCTCTGGGTGGTGGAGCCGACGCTCGACCACATCAAGTATCTGCTGTTCGAGACCTCCTATCCCGCCTGGCTGTGGAACACGATCTTCATCTCGGTCGCGGCGACCTTCATCTCGCTCGTCACCTCGGTGTTCGCCGCCTATGCCATCGAGCGGCTGCGCTTCCACGGCTCGCGCTGGGTCGGGCTCGGCATCTTCCTCGCTTATCTCGTGCCGCCGTCGATCCTGTTCATCCCGCTCGCCATCATGGTGTTCGGGATCGGCATCTACGACACCAAGCTGGCGCTGATCCTCACCTATCCCACCTTCCTGGTGCCGTTCTCCACCTGGCTGCTGATGGGCTATTTCCGCTCGATCCCGTTCGAGCTCGAGGAATGCGCGCTGGTGGATGGCGCCTCGCGCTGGCAGATCCTGATCAAGGTGCTGCTGCCCTTGTCGGTGCCGGGGCTGATCTCGGCCGGCATCTTCTCCTTCACCCTGTCGTGGAACGAGTTCATCTACGCCCTCACCTTCATCCAGTCGTCCGAGAACAAGACCGTGCCGGTGGGCGTGCTCACCGAGCTGGTGCGCTCGGACGTCTATGAATGGGGCTCGCTCATGGCCGGCGCGCTCATCGGCTCGCTGCCGGTGGTGATCCTGTATTCCTTCTTCGTGGACTATTACGTGTCCTCCATGACCGGCGCGGTGAAGGAGTAGGGCGAACGCTCCCCGGCCCGGCGACGGCTGCTAGAGCCCCGCGCCGGGGCGTGCGGGCCGATGGAGCCTCCCGCCCCTTCAGCGCCCCTTCAGCGCCCTGGACGCCCCTTGGACGCCCGTTTGCCGCACTCTTGCCGCTTGCCGTCCGGCGCGCGCCATGGCACCCCTTCGGCTGACGGGCGCGGCGCGTCATGCGCCGCGGTGACGGCACGGGGTCGGGAAGATGGTCGAGCGCACGATCGAATCGGTGCTGTTCCGCAGCCGCTGGATCATGGCGCCGTTCTATCTGGGCCTCGTGATCGCGCTCCTGGTGCTGCTGTTCAAGTTCGGCCACGAGCTGCTGCATTTCGTGACGCACGCGGTCGCCGCCACCGAGAGCGACATCATCCTCGGCATCCTCGCGCTCGTCGACCTGACGCTGACCGGAAACCTGGTGCTGATCGTCATCTTCTCGGGCTACGAGAATTTCGTCTCCAAGATCGACCCGGCCGGCCATCCCGACTGGCCGGAATGGATGACGCGGGTCGACTTCACCGGCCTCAAGCAGAAGCTGCTCGCCTCCATCGTGGCGATCTCGGCGATCCAGCTGCTGAAGGCCTTCATGAACCTCGACAAGGGCCACATGAGCGAAAACACGCTCATGTGGCTCGTCATCATCCACGCGGTGTTCGTGGGATCGAGCCTGGTGCTCGCCTGGTCCGACAAGCTCTCGGGCAGCAAGCACTGAGAGCGGGCGCCCTCACCGCCCGGGCAGCACCAGCACGGTCGGCGCCTTGGGCAGGCTCTCGCGGGACACCAGCACCGTGGGCTCGGCCGAGCGCTCGATCCGGTAGCCCTGGCCGAGCCGCGTGAGGAAGCGCTCCAGCCCCCAGCTGCTGAAATAGTGCATGGGGATGACGAGCGGCGCGCCGATCTCCTTCAGCACCTCCACCATGCCCTCCAGATCGAGCGTGTAGGAGCCGTCCACCGGCGCCAGCACCACGTCGATGCGCCCGAGCGCCTCGATGTGCTCGGGGGTCAGCAGATGGTGCAGGTGGCCGAGATGGGCGATGCACACGCCCGCCACCTCGAACACGAACATGGAATTGCCGTCATAGAGCGTGCCGGAGCCGCGCCGGATGTTGGTCGGCACGTTGCGGATCCACACGTCCTCGAGCGTCAGCTCGTGATGGGCCGCCCCGCCCTCCGGGTTCCAGCCGCGCAGCACATGGGCGATGCCGGGATCGGGGTGGTCGGTGTAGTGGGTGTCGTGCGCCCGGTTCATGGTGGCGACCATGGGCACGACCGCCGGGCGCACATAGTCGTTGTAGTCGGTGGCGATGGTCACGCCCGCCGGGCTCTCGATCAGGAAGGTGGCGTGGCCGACGAAGGACAGCCGCACGCTCCCCGAGGCCGCCGCGGCCCGCAGCACAGGCGGCCTTGCGCCCCGCTCCGGCGCGAGGGCGGCAAAGCGCAGCGGCGTCGTGCCCGCCACCATGCGCGGGCACTTCTCCGGCTGCGCCCCGGCCCCGGTCGACCCGAAGGCGAGCGCGGCCGCGGCGAGGCCGAGCGCGAGAAGCGGGGCGGCCAGCGGCCGGCTGGGGGGGCTGATGGGGCGCATGGGCGGCGGGCGTCCTGTGCGGCGGCAAGGGCGGAAGGTGCAAGACTGTGGCGCTCTTGCCAGCCGCGCAACGCCGGCGCCGTCACACCAGCGTGAAGCAACCGGCCCGGCGGCGGGCGCGCCGATGGCTGGGGACGGCCGCCCCGGCCGGCGGCTGCCATGTTGCGGGCGCGGCGCGGCTGTGACTTGCTGGGCGGGTGCGGCGCGCCGGCGGGCCACCAGCCGCTCCGGGAGGCGGGCGAAAGCCGTCCCCGAACCACGGAAAGAGCACGTCATGTCCATCAATCTGGTGTTGGTTCAGCCTTGGGTGGCGCTGGGGGCGGGAATCCTGATCCTGCTCTTTCCGCGCCTGCTCAACATCATCGTCGCGGTCTACCTGATCGTGGTGGGGCTCTCGGGCCTCATCCACTGAGCGAACCGTTTGCCGGCTGCGGGGCAGACCGCGGCGGCCGGCGGACGGGACATTCCCCAACGTCCGGTGCTGAAATCGGCCGCGCAAGGCCCGGCGCGCCGCAATGGCGCGCGTCTGGCGCGAAAGAGATGTCTTCGTCCAGTTGATGACTTGTGCGGTGCGGGGTAAACCATCGGCCCATCGCGACCTGCCCCACCCTTCAAAGGGACCAGCACATGACAAAATGGGTCTACACCTTCGGCGATGGCAAGGCCGAGGGCAAAGCCGACATGAAGAACCTCCTCGGCGGCAAGGGCGCGAACCTCGCCGAGATGTCCAATCTCGGTTTGCCCGTGCCCCCCGGCTTCACCATCACCACAGAGGTGTGCACCTATTATTATGCCCATGGGGAAACCTATCCGGCGGAGCTGAAGGGCGACGTGGAGAAGGCCCTCGCCCAGGTCGGCCAGCTCACCGGCAAGTCGTTCGGCGACGCGGCGAACCCGCTTCTGGTCTCGGTGCGTTCCGGCGCCCGCGCCTCCATGCCCGGCATGATGGACACCGTGCTCAATCTCGGCCTCAACGACGAGACCGTGGAGGCGGTGGCCAAGCTCGCCGACCGGCGTTTCGCCTATGACAGCTACCGGCGCTTCATCACCATGTATTCGGACGTGGTGCTGGGCGTGGAGCATCACCATTTCGAGGAGATCCTGGAGCACTACAAGCTCCAGCACGGCCATATCCTCGACACCGACCTTTCTGCCGACGACTGGGCGGCCCTGGTGGTGGAATACAAGAAGAAGGTGCAGGCCGAGCTGGGCAAGCCGTTCCCGCAGGAGCCCCACGAGCAGCTCTGGGGCGCCATCGGCGCCGTGTTCGGCTCCTGGATGAATAACCGGGCCATCACCTATCGCCGGCTGCACGCCATCCCCGAAAGCTGGGGCACGGCGGTGAACGTGCAGTCCATGGTGTTCGGCAACATGGGCGAGACCTCGGCCACCGGTGTCGCCTTCACCCGCAACCCCTCCACCGGCGAGAAGGCGCTCTATGGCGAGTTCCTGGTGAACGCCCAGGGCGAGGACGTGGTGGCGGGCATCCGCACGCCGCAGGACCTCACCGAGAAGGCGCGCAAGCACGCCGGCTCGGACAAGCCCTCCATGGAGCTGGCGCTGCCGGAGGCGTTCAAGGAGTTCGAGCGCATCTCGCACGCGCTCGAGACCCACTACCGCGACATGCAGGACCTCGAGTTCACGGTCGAGAAGGGCAAGCTCTGGATGCTGCAGACGCGCTCGGGCAAGCGCACCGCCAAGGCGGCGCTGCGCATCGCCGTGGAGCTCGCCGCCGAGGGCCTGATCACCGAGCGGGAGGCGATCGGCCGGGTCGATCCCTCGGCCCTCGACCAGCTGCTGCACCCCGCCATCGACCCCAAGGCCGAGCGCAAGGTGATCGCCACCGGCCTGCCCGCCTCGCCCGGCGCGGCGGCGGGCGCGATCGTGTTCTCGGCAGACGAGGCCGAGGCCATG
The DNA here is from genome assembly GCF_040049235.1 of Xanthobacter luteus. Lineage (NCBI taxonomy): Bacteria > Pseudomonadati > Pseudomonadota > Alphaproteobacteria > Hyphomicrobiales > Xanthobacteraceae > Xanthobacter > Xanthobacter luteus. The sequence goes on along the minus strand of NZ_JBDZDO010000002.1, from coordinate 309,751 downwards.
AAGGAGAAGGGCCTCAAGGTGATCCTGGTGCGCGTCGAGACGAGCCCCGAGGACATCCACGGCATGCACGCCGCCCAGGGCATCCTCACCTCGCGCGGCGGCATGACCTCCCACGCCGCGGTGGTGGCGCGCGGCATGGGCAAGCCCTGCGTCTCCGGCGCCGGCTCGCTGCGCATCGACTACAAGGCGCAGACGCTGACGGTGAACGGCGAGGTGTTCCGCAAGGGCGATCACATCACCATCGACGGCGGCACCGGCCAGGTGCTCAAGGGCGAGGTGGCGATGCTCCAGCCGGAGCTGTCCGGCGAGTTCGCGACCCTGATGGGCTGGGCCGACCAGGTGCGCAAGCTCAAGGTCCGCGCCAATGCCGAGACCCCGGCGGACGCGCGCATGGCGCGCTCGTTCGGCGCCGAGGGCATCGGCCTGTCGCGCACCGAGCACATGTTCTTCGATGCGGGGCGCATCCTCGCGGTGCGCGAGATGATCCTTGCCGACGACGAGGCGGGCCGCCGCGCGGCGCTGGCCAAGCTCCTGCCCATGCAGCGCGACGACTTCGTCGAGCTGTTCGAGATCATGAAGGGCCTGCCGGTCACCATCCGCCTGCTCGACCCGCCGCTGCACGAATTCCTGCCGCACACGCCGGAGGAGACCGCGGAGGTGGCCAAAAGCCTCGGCGTCGACGTGGAGCGCATCGAGCGGCGCAACAAGGAGCTGCACGAGGTGAACCCGATGCTCGGCTTCCGCGGCTGCCGCATCGCCATCGCCTTCCCGGAGATCGCCGAGATGCAGGCCCGCGCCATCTTCGAGGCGGCGGTGATCGCCGCCAAGAAGACCGGCGAGATGGTGGTGCCCGAGGTGATGGTGCCGCTGATCGCCACCAAGGCCGAGTTCGACATCGTCGACAAGGTGATCCGCGACACCGCCAAGGCGGTGGAAAAGGAGACCGGCGCCACCTTGACCTTCCAGGTGGGCACCATGATCGAGCTGCCCCGCGCCGCGCTGCGGGCCGAGGAGATCGCCCGGGGCGCCGAATTCTTCTCCTTCGGCACCAACGACCTCACCCAGACCTGCTTCGGCGTCTCGCGCGACGATGCCGGCACCTTCCTCGGCCCCTATGTCCAGAAGGGCATCCTGGAGGTGGACCCGTTCGTCTCCATCGACGTGGACGGCGTGGGCGAATTGGTGAAGATCGGCGTCGAGCGCGGCCGCAAGTCGCGCCCCGACATCAAGCTCGGCATCTGCGGCGAGCATGGCGGCGACCCGGCCTCGGTCGCCTTCTGCCACGAGGTGGGGCTCGATTATGTCTCCTGCTCGCCCTTCCGCGTGCCGATCGCCCGCCTCGCGGCGGCGCAGGCGGCGCTGAAGAACTGAGGTCCGGCGGCCTTCGGGCCGCCGCGCGCCGCACTGCGAGCAAGGCCATCGGGGCGCGCCCCGATGGCCTTTTTTTTCCGACCCGTCCCGCCGCCGCATCGCCCCACGCCAAGCTGAGGCGGAACCAGACTGCCGCCCGGCCGTTCTTCCTTGGTCCCTCCGCAGGGGCTGGAGAAAGGGTGAGGCAGGAAAATGGAAAATTCGGAAATCGGCTGGATCGCCGCCATCATCATCGGCGGCTTTGCCGGGTGGTTCGCCTCGATGATCATGAAGAGCGACACCGGCCTGTTCATGAACATCCTGCTGGGCATCATCGGCGCCGCGGTGGCGAGCTTCCTGTTCAGCCTTGTGGGCGTGGGCTTCGGCGGCTGGCTCGGCTATCTGGTGGCGGGCTTCGTCGGCGCCTGCATCCTGATCTGGGGCGCGCGGGCGGTCAGGTCCTGACCGTCTTTCCCCTCGCCGTCCCCCTCACTGCACGAACGTGTTGGTGAGGCGGCCGATGCCGTCGATCTCGACCGCGATGGTGTTGGTGGGCTCCTTCATGGCGCCCACCCCCACCGAGGTGCCGCAGGCGATGAGGTCGCCGGGGTTGAGCGTCATTTCCTGCGACAGCAGCGCCACCAGGCGGGCCGGCGGGAAGATCATGTCGGCGAGCGGGTAGTTCTGCCGCTCCTGCCCGTTGAGGATGGTGCGAACCCGCGCCGCCGCCGGATCGAAGCCGGTGACGATCCACGGGCCGAACGGGCCGTAGCCGTCGACGCCCTTGGCCCGCGCCCACTGGGGAAAGGTGGGGTCGCGGTTGAGGATGTCGGCGGCGGTGATGTCGTTGACCACCGTGTAGCCGAAGATGCCGGCTGCCGCCGCATCCTCCGAAGCATGGGCGAGCGTGCGGCCGACGACGATGCCGAGCTCGCCCTCATAGACCGTCTTGCCCTGATAGCTCGCCGGCTTGCGCACGATGGCGCCGGGCGCCGCCACCGACGTGGTCGCCTTCAGCAGATAGAGCGGCTCGGCCGGCTCGGCCACGTTCAGCTTCGCCGCCAGTTCGTGGAAGTTGTTCCAGAGCGCGATGATCTTGGTGGGGGCGCAGGGCGCATCCAGCGTCACGTCGGCGAGCTTGAGGGTGAAGCCGGTGGGCGTCGCGCCGTTGAACATCGAGCCCTCGTGGACGGCGATGGTCTCGCCGTCGAGCGTGCCGAAGCCGGTCTTTCCGTCGGCGGCAAAGCGCAGCCAGGTGGTCATGGGTGTTTCCTCTTGGTGATCGTTGGGGTCGTTCGCGCTTGCGGCGGGGATCGACCGCCCTCGTGCCTCGGCCGACTGGAACGCAGTGGAAGGAGAGCCGTGGCCCAGCGCAAGACGTCGCCGAAGGCGGCTTTATTTCGCGCCGTTGAAGGATTCTGCCGGCTTCGCCGACTTGTCCCCTGGGCCCCGGATCGGCGCTCCGGCTCTCGCCGTCGCTGGTCCGGGGCACTGCGGGGATCACCCCTTCAGCACCTCGACCAGGGTCTTGCCGAGGCGGGCCGGGGAGGGCGACACGCGGATGCCCGCCGCCTCCATGGCGGCGATCTTGTCCTCGGCGCCGCCTTTGCCGCCGGAGATGATGGCGCCCGCATGGCCCATGCGCCGGCCGGGCGGGGCCGTGCGGCCGGCGATGAAGCCCACCATCGGCTTCTTGCGGCCTTGTCGAGCTTCGTCGGCGAGGAACTGCGCCGCCTCCTCCTCCGCCGAGCCGCCGATCTCGCCGATCATCACGATCGCCTTGGTCTCGGGATCGGCCAGGAACATCTCCAGCACGTCGATGAACTCGGTGCCCTTCACCGGGTCGCCGCCGATGCCCACCGCCGAGGTCTGGCCGAGGCCCTCCTGGGAGGTCTGGAACACCGCCTCATAGGTCAGCGTGCCCGAGCGCGAGACGATGCCCACCGCGCCCTTCTTGAAGATGTTGGCCGGCATGATGCCGATCTTCGATTCCCCGGCGGTGACGATGCCGGGGCAGTTGGGGCCGATCAGGCGGGATTTCGAGCCGGAGAGCGCGCGCTTGACCTTCACCATGTCCATCACCGGGATGCCCTCGGTGATGCAGACGATGAGCGGGATCTCGGCGTCGATGGCCTCCAGGATGGCGTCGGCGGCGCCGGGCGGGGGAACATAGATCACCGAGGCGTCGGCGCCGGTCTTCTCCTTGGCCTCGATCACGGTGTCGAACACCGGCAGGCCCAGATGGGTGGAGCCGCCCTTGCCGGGCGAGGTGCCGCCGACCATCTTGGTGCCGTAGATGATGGCCTGCTCGGCGTGGAACGTGCCGTTCTTGCCGGTGAAGCCCTGGGTGATGACCTTGGTGTCCTTGTTGATGAGCACGGACATCACGCAGCTTCCTTCTTCACCGCGGCCACGATCTTCTGTGCCGCATCGTCCAGATCGTCGGCCGGGATCACGTTGAGACCGCTCTCGCGGATGATCTTCTTGCCTTCTTCCACGTTGGTGCCGGCGAGCCGGACGACGAGCGGAACGCTCAGTCCCACCTGCCGCACGGCGGCGATGACCCCTTCGGCGATCACGTCGCAGCGCATGATGCCGCCGAAGATGTTCACCAGGATGCCCTCGACATTGGGATCGGCGGTGATGATCTTGAACGCCGCCGTCACCTTCTCCTTGGTGGCGCCGCCGCCCACGTCGAGGAAATTGGCGGGCGCGCGGCCGTAGAGCTTGATGATGTCCATGGTGGCCATGGCGAGCCCCGCCCCGTTCACCATGCAGCCGATGGTGCCGTCGAGCGCGATGTAAGAGAGATCATGGCGCGAGGCCTCGATCTCTTTTTCGTCCTCCTCGCTCTCGTCGCGCAGCTGCGCCACCTCCGGATGGCGGAACAGAGCGTTGGAATCGAAGGAGACCTTGGCGTCGAGGCAGATGAGGCGGCCGTCCTTCGTCGCCACCAGCGGGTTGATCTCCAAAAGGCTCATGTCGGTCTTGGTGAAGGCGGCATAAAGGCTCTCGACCAGCGCCACCGCCTGCTTTGCGCACGCGCCCGAAAGGCCCAAAGCCTGCGCCACCTTGCGGCCGTGAAACGGCTCGATGCCGACCGCCGGGTCGACCGAGAAGGTGTGGATCTTCTCCGGCGCCGAATGGGCCACCGCCTCGATGTCCATGCCGCCTTCGGTGGAGACCACGAAGGCGACGCGCACGGTGGCGCGGTCCACCAGCATGGAGAGGTAGAATTCTTTCTCGATGGCGGCGCCCTCCTCCACATAGAGGCGGTTCACCTGCTTGCCGGCCGGCCCGGTCTGGACGGTGACGAGCGTGTGGCCGAGCATCTCGGCGGCGCTCGCCTTCACCTCGGCGGGGGTCTTCGCCACCCGCACGCCGCCCTTGGCGCCGGCGGGCAGCTCCTTGAAGGTGCCCTTGCCGCGCCCGCCGGCATGAATCTGCGCCTTCGCCACGAAGGCGATGCCGCCGAGCTTTCCGGCGGCGGCCTCGGCCTCTTCGGGGGTGAAGGCGGCGATGCCGCGCGCCACCGGGGCGCCGAACTCCCTGAGGATGGCTTTCGCCTGGTATTCGTGGATGTTCATGGGGGTCCTCCCGCGTCGAGGGCCGCGCGCGCACGGCTCCAGCGCGCCTTGGCTGGGCGCAGTCTGCGACGAAAGTCGTAGGATGCACGCAATCTCGGGCGCGCACCATTGCGACCTGGCGCCGGATGAGCCGGAGGCATGACGCTCTCGGCGGATGGGATGGAACGGGCCGGCCCCTCAGGGGCGGCAGGAAAGCCCGTGGCCGGGCACCCGACCGACCGAAGCGTCAGCGCAGGGCGAGCCGGGGTCCAGCGCAAGGCTGGGCCGAAGGCGGCATTGCTTCACCGCATAGGCGTCCGCTCACGCGCGACGCACGAAAGAAAGCCTGCTGCGCAGGAGTCTTGCGCTGGATCCCGGATCGGCGCTCAAGCTGCGCTTTCGCTTGTCCGGGACACGGCACGGGGGAAATCCCCTCCCCCGCGTGCGGGAGAGGGCGGTTCGTCGCCCAGGCGATGGGTCGATCAGACCACGCGGCCCTCGTGCATGGCCTTGATCTGCTCGGCCGAATAGCCGAGCTCGGCCAGCACCTCGTCGGTGTGCTCGCCGAGCAGCGGCGAGCCGGTGACCTCGACGCTCATGTCCGAGAACTTGATCGGGCTGCCCACGGTCAGATACTTGCCGCGCTCCTTGTGATCCACCTCGACGATGGTGCCGCTCTTGCGCAACGACTCGTCCTCGGCGATCTCCTTCATGGTGAGCACCGGGGCGCAGGGGATGTCGAACTTGCGCAGGATGTCCACCGCCTCGAACTTGGTCTTGTCGGCGAGCCACGCCTCGATCACCGCGAAGATGTCGAAGATCTTGTCCTGGCGCGCGCGGGCGGTGCTGTAGGCCGGATCGTCCTTCCATTCCGGCTTGCCGATGGCTTCCGCCACCTTGGCCCAGGCCTGCTCCTGCACGGTGAAGTAGATGTAGGCGTTGGGATCGGTCTCCCACCCCTTGCACTTCAGCACCCAGCCGGGCTGGCCGCCGCCGCCCGCATTGCCGCCGCGCGGCACCACGTCGGAGAACGTGCCATGCGGGTACTGGGGATATTCCTCCAGATAGCCCACGCGGTCGAGGCGCTGCTGGTCGCGCAGCTTCACGCGGCACAGGTTGATGACCGCATCCTGCATGGACACGGCCACCTTCTGGCCCTTGCCGGTCTTGTTGCGGGCGTGCAGCGCGGTGAGGATGCCGATGGCGAGGTGCATGCCGGTGTTGGAATCGCCGAGGGCGGCGGCCGACACGGTGGGCGGGCCGTCCCAGAAGCCGGTGGTGGAGGCCGCGCCGCCCGCGCACTGGGCGACGTTCTCGTACACCTTCAGGTCCTCATAATGGTGCCCGTCGGAGAAGCCCTTCACCGAGGCGACGATCATGCCCGGATTGAGCTCCTTGATGTGCTCCCAGGAGAAGCCCATGCGGTCGAGCGCGCCGGGGCCGAAATTCTCCACCAGGACGTCGCTCTCCTTGATCAGCTTGGTGAGCACTTCCTTGCCCTCGGGGGTCTTGGTGTCGAGGGTGAGGGAGCGCTTGTTGGAGTTCAGCATGGTGAAATACAGCGCGTCGGCGTTCGAGATGTCGCGCAGCTGGTTGCGCGTCACGTCGCCGGAGCCGGGACGCTCCACCTTGATCACGTCGGCGCCGAACCAGGCCAAAAGCTGGGTGCAGGCGGGTCCCGCCTGGACGTGGGTGAAGTCGATGATCTTGATGCCTTCCAATGGCTTCGACATGTTCGGTTCCCTTTCGAGCGTTGCTTGAACCCTGCGCGGATGGCGGCTTTCTCCTGTCCCGCGCAAAACCTGATGACCGTCGGAACGCGCCGCCGGCCGCGACCTGCCGGTGCTCCCGGCTATTGTGACTGCGTCGTCTGGCCGACCTTCGCCTCCAGTTCCGCGACCCGGCGTAGGAGCGCGCGCTCCTCTTTCCACCGCTCCGTCTCGTCCCGGATCATCGAGGCGATGGCGGCCGGCTTGCCGTCGGCGTCGAGCAGCAAAGCGACCGTGAAGGCGATGGAAAGGGCATGCCCGTCCTTGTGCAGGGCCGGGACGCGCAGGAGCGCGCTGCCGTAGCGCGTCACGCCGGTGCGCATGGTCTCGTTGTAGCCGTCCCAGTGCCGCTTGCGCTGGCGCTCGGGAATGATGATGTCGAGCGAGGCGCCGAGCGCCTCCTGTTTGGCGAAGCCGAACATGCGCTCGGCGGCGCCGTTCCAGAACGTGATCGCGCCGGCCCCATCGCAGACGACGATGGCGTCGCCCAAGGCGTCCAGCAGCTGAGCATGGTCCAGAGCCGAGGTCATGGTTTCACGTCTTCCCGTTCTTGGCCGTCTCCCGCCCGGCGCCGCGGCGCCGAGCGGGCGGCGAAGGCGCCTCAGGCGCCATTCGCCGAGGCGTGGCGCTTTACTCCGCGGCCTCGCGCAGCAGCGCGCCGAGCGCGCCCGTCTGCTTGATCACCGCGATGGCTTCATCGTCGAGGCCCAGCACGTCGCTGAGCACCTCATAAGTGTGCTCGCCGAGCAGCGGCGCCCGTTCCACGGGCACGTCGTTGTCGGAGAGCTTGATCGGGTTGCCCACGGTCACGTAGCTGCCGCGGCCGGGATGCTCCACCTCCACCAGCGTGCCGGTGGCGTAGAGCGAGCGGTCCTCGGCGATCTCCTTCATGGAGAGGATCGGGCCGCAGGGGATGTCGTATTTGTTGAGGATCTCCATGGCCTCGAACTTGGTGTGGGCCATGGTCCACGCCTCGATGCGGGTGAAGATCTCGTTGAGGTGCGGCAGCCGCGCGGCGGGCGTCGCATAGCCGGGGTCGGTCTTCCACTCGGGCTCGTGGATGACGTCGCAGATCTTCTCCCAGACCGGGGCTTGCGTGATGAAATAGATGTAGGCGTTGGGGTCGTTCTCCCAGCCCTTGCAGCGCAGGATGCGGCCCGGCTGGCCGCCGCCGGAATCGTTGCCCGCGCGCGGCACGCTGTCGCCGAACGGAACGCCCTCGCCGAACTGGCTGTATTCGCGCAGCGGGCCGTTGGCGAGGCGCTGCTGGTCGCGCAGCTTCACCCGGCACAGGTTGAGCACCGCATCCTGCATGGCGCACATGACCTTCTGGCCGCGCCCGGTGTGCTCGCGCTGGTAGAGCGCGGTGACGATGCCGAGCGCCAAATGCAGGCCGGTGCCCGAATCGCCGATCTGCGCCGCGCTGACCATGGGCAGGCCGTCGCGGAAGCCGGTGGTGGAGGCTGCCCCGCCCGCGCACTGGGCGACGTTCTCATAGACCTTGCAGTCCTCGAACGGGCCGGGGCCGAAGCCCTTCACCGAGGCGAGGATGAGCCGCGGATTGATCTCGCTGAGCCGCTTCCAGCCGAGGCCCATGCGCTCCAGCGCGCCGGGGGCGAAATTCTCCACCAGCACGTCGCATTTCTTCACCAGCTCCTCGAGCACCGCCTTGCCCTGCGGATTCTTGGTGTCGAGCGTGATGGAGCGCTTGTTGGCGTTGAGCATGGTGAAATACAGGCTGTCCGCGCCGGCCACGTCGCGCAGCTGGCCGCGCGTGACGTCGCCTTCGCCGGGGCGCTCGACCTTGATGACGTCCGCGCCGAACCAGGCGAGCAGCTGGGTGCAGCTCGGTCCCGACTGAACGTGGGTGAAGTCCAGGATGCGGACCCCCTCCAATGCCTTACCCATCGCGTTGTCTCACTTCACGTCTGGCTGGTTCGCTCACCCGCTCCTGAGGATGTCGGCCTTGGGCTTGTGCCGGGCGCCGGGCGGGATGGCCCGCCCGGCGCCTTGCTCGTCGATCGCGGCGCCGCACCCTGCGGCGCCCGCGCGGACCGTTCCCGGCGGCGCGCGCGGCGCGCCGGCCGGGCTCACTTCTTGCGCTTCACCACGCTCTGCGGGTTGAGGCTGCCGATATTGCCGCTCTCGCTGCCGGCGGCAGGGTCGATCACGGCGTTGATGAGGGTGGGCTTGCCGCTGTCCATCGCCGCGTTCACGGCGCGGGAGAGCTCGTCCGGGGTCGTGACGTGCACGCCGACCCCGCCGAACGCCTCCATCATCTTGTCGTAGCGGGCGTCTTTCACGAACACCGTGGTGCCGGGATCGCGCCCGTTCGGGTCGGTGTCGGTGCCGCGATAGATGCCGTTATTGTTGAAGATCACGATGCAGACCGGCAGGCCATAGCGGCAGATGGTCTCCACCTCCATGCCGGAGAAGCCGAAGGCGCTGTCGCCCTCGATCGCCAGCACCGGCTTGCCGGTCTCCACCGCCGCGCCGATGGCAAAGCCCATGCCGATGCCCATGACGCCCCAGGTGCCGACGTCGAGGCGCTTGCGCGGCTGGTACATGTCGATGATGCCGCGGGCGAGGTCGAGCGTGTTGGCGCCCTCGTTCACCAAGATGGCGTCGGGCCGCTCCTTGATGATGGTGCGCAGCGCGCCGAGCGCCGAGTGGAAGTCCATGGGCGCCGAGTTCTTCATGAGGCGCGGCGCCATCTTGGCGATGTTGGCGTCCTTCTTCTCGGCGACCGTCGCCATCCACTCGCGCGGCGCGCCGGCCCAGCCGCCCACCTTGGCGTTGAGCGCCGCCATGGCGGAGCCGATGTCGGCGACGATCGGCGCGGCGATCTCGATGTTCGAGTCCATTTCCCTGGGCTCGATGTCGATCTGGATGAACTTCTGGGTGCCGGGGGCGCCCCAGGTCTTGCCCTTGCCGTGGGACAGCAGCCAGTTGAGCCGCGCGCCCACCAGCATCACCACGTCCGCCTCCTTCAGCACCAGCGAGCGCGCGGCGCCGGCGGACTGGGCATGGGTGTCGGGCAGGATGCCCTTGGCCATGCTCATGGGCAGGAAGGGGATGCCGGTGGTCTCGACGAAGGCGCGGATGGCCGCGTCCGCCTGGGCATAAGCGGCGCCCTTGCCGAGGATGACGAGCGGCTTCTTGGCGCCCTTCAGCAGCTCCACCGCACGCTCCACCGCCTCGGGGGCGGGGATCTGCGCCGGGGCGGCATCGATCACCTTGACGAGCGAGCGCGCCCCCTCGGCCGCGTCCATCACCTGGCCGAACAGCTTGGCCGGCAGATCGAGATAGACGCCGCCGGGGCGCCCGGACACCGCGGCGCGGATGGCGCGGGCGACGCCGATGCCGATGTCGGCCGCGTGCAGCACGCGGAAGGCGGCCTTGCAGAGCGGCTTGGCGATGGCGAGCTGGTCCATCTCCTCATAGTCGCCCTGCTGCAGGTCGACGATCTCGCGCTCGGACGAGCCGGAGATGAGGATCATGGGAAAGCAGTTGGTGGTGGCGTTGGCGAGCGCGGTCAGGCCGTTGAGGAAGCCAGGCGCCGACACGGTGAGGCACACGCCCGGCTTCTTGGTGAGGAAGCCGGCGATGGCCGCCGCATTGCCGGCATTCTGCTCGTGCCGGAAGGAGACGACGCGGATGCCCTCGCTCTGGGCGAAGCGCCCGAGATCGGTGATCGGGATGCCCGGCACGCCGTAGATGGTCTCGATGCCGTTGAGCTTCAGCGCGTCGATGACGAGATGAAAGCCGTCGGTGAGCTCCTGCTCGGGGGCTTCGGCTTCGATGGTCTTTGCGATGGCGGACATTCCGCTGTCTCCCGGAAATTCTTGTCGGTGCGGTTCGGCTTCAGGGTTCGGTTGGCCGGGGTCCCGGCGCGTGCGTCTGCCCTTGCGGGCGTCGTGTTCCCAATGCGCGCCAGTGTCGTCTGGCGTCTCCTTCACATCCCTTCGTTCGCCCGGGCGCCGGCGTCAGTCCGGAAACATCCCGTGCTTGTCCACATGGGCGGCGAGGCCCATGGCGTGCTCGCGCACCAGCCGCTCGGCGCGCTCCGCGTCGCGCGCCTCGAGGGCGTCGATGATCGCCGTGTGCTCGCGCTGGGAGATCTCGAGCCGGTTCTCCTGGCGGATCGAGACCGCGCGGATCGCCCGCATGTGCAGGAACAGGTTGCCGGTCATGGCGACGATCAGCCGGCAGCCGCCCATGCGCAGGATCGCCTGGTGGAAGGCGATGTTGGCCTGGGAGTATTCGTTCATCTGCTCGGCCGCGGTCTCCTCGCGGAACGCGTTGAAGAGGCGGCGCAGCCCCTTGATGTCGTCGGCGGAGGCCGAGACCGCGGCAAGCCGCGCCGCCATGCTCTCGAGCGCCGCCCACACCACGATCAGGTCGAAGATTTCGCGCTTGGTCTTGCGCACCACGAAGATGCCGCGCCGCGGCACCGAGCGCACGAAACCCTCCTGCTCCAGCACCGTCATCGCCTCGCGGATCGGCGTGCGGCTCACCCCGAGGTCCTCGGAGAGCTGGCGCTCGTCGAGCCGGAACTCCTTGGTGGTGCCGTAGATGTCCATCTCCGTGATGGCGCGCTTGAGCGCCTCGTAGGCGAGCATCCGCAGACTCGTGGCCGCCTCGAGGGGCTCCACGTTCAGCTTCGGTGGCTCAGCGACCTGATGCACGGCCTTCGGTTCCTCCTCCTGGGCGCCGCCTCTTCCGGGCGGGCGCCGTCGGTGAAATACTGTGTACTGTATTCAAATTGCGGACGCAATGGCGGCCAGCCGGGAAAAGGTGCCGCACCGCAGCAACCCGCTGCCCCCGGCGTTCCGCCGCCTGCTCTCCGCCGGCAGGCGCCGGGCGGGGAGCGGCGAGCCGCCGCGGGACCCGGCCGGCGGCGGCCCGCCGGGCCCGTCGCCTCACTCGGCGGCGGCCGGCTTCTCGCCGCCCGGACGCAGGCGCTGGAGCACGATGCCGATGAGTGGCCACAGCAGCATCACCAGGGCCAGGGTGACGATGGAGCCCACCAGCGGGTTCGACCAGAAGATCGACAGGTTGCCCTGGGACACCAGCATGGCCTGGCGGAACGAGCTCTCCGCCATGTCGCCCAGAACCAGCGCCAGCACCAGGGGCGCCAGCGGATAGTTCAGCTTTTTGAACAGGTAGCCGATCACGCCGAAGATCAGCATCACGGCGATGTCGAGCCCGGCATTGTGCACCGTGTAGGCACCCACCGCGCAGATCACCAGGATGATGGGCGCGATGACCGAGAACGGGATGCGCAGGATGGCGGCGAAGATCGGCACCGTCGTCAGCACCACGATCAGCCCAGCGATGTTGCCGAGATAGATCGAGGCGATGAGGCCCCACACGAAGTCCTTCTGCTCCACGAACAGCAGCGGGCCGGGCTGGAGGCCCCAGATCAGCAGGCCGCCCAGCAGCACCGCCGCGGTGGGCGAGCCGGGAATGCCGAGGGTGAGCATGGGCAGCAGCGCCGAGGTGCCGGCGGCGTGCGCCGCCACTTCCGGCATCACCACGCCTTCCAGCTCGCCCTTGCCGAAGTTGCGCCCGTTCTTGGAGAACTTCTTGGCCAGTCCGTAGCTCATGAAGGAGGCGGGCGTCGCGCCGCCGGGGGTCACGCCCATCCAGCAGCCGACGATCGCCGAGCGCAGGCAGCCGACCCAGTATTTGGGCAGCTTGGCCCAGGTCTGGAACACCACCCGGGCATTGATGGCGGCGCTCTTGCCCTTGAAGGCGAGGCCCTCTTCCATGGTCAGCAGGATTTCACCCACCCCGAACAGGCCGATGACCGCCACCAGGAAGTCGAAGCCGCGCAAGAGCTCCACCGAGCCGAAGGTCATGCGCAGCTGGCCGGTCACCGTGTCGATGCCCACCGCCGCGAGGGCGAAGCCGAGCATCATGGCGGCGATCACCTTGAAGGGTGGTTCCTTGCCCATGCCCACGAAGGAACAGAAGGTGAGCAGATAGACCGCGAAGAATTCGGCCGGGCCGAACTGCAGCGCGAACTTGGCGATCACCGGGGCGAGGAAGGTGATCAGCAGCACCGCGAAGAAGGCGCCGATGAAGGAGCCGGTGAAGGCGCCGGTGAGCGCCTCGCCCGCTCTCCCCTTCTGGGCCATGGGATGGCCGTCGAAGGTGGTGGCCACGCTCCATGGCTCGCCTGGAATGTTGAACAGGATCGAGGTGATGGCGCCGCCGAACAGGGCTCCCCAATAGATCGAGGAGAGCATGATGATGGCCGACACCGGCGTCATCGAGAAGGTCAGCGGCAGGAGGATGGCGACCCCGTTGGCGCCGCCGAGGCCGGGCAGCACGCCGATGAGCACACCGAGCGTGATGCCGACGAACATGTAGACGATGTTCATGGGGTCAGCGAGAACGCTGAATCCCCCGATGAGTGACGAGAGCGCTTCCACGGGCTTCCTCCCAAACGCTTCGGCGCTTTCCTGCGCCTTCGGCGTGCGCGTGATCTGTCCAGGTTTTGATGCCACCTCGTCGGCGCCGGGCTGAGCCCGGTCGGCGCGGGTGGATTGAAGTCTTGGGGCCTCCGCGGAGGCCCGCGGCGCGCCCGGCGCAGGCCGGGCGACGGCGTCGGATCAGTAGCCGAGCGCGGCCTCGATGGGCCCCTTGGGGAGCGGCACGAGGAACCAGATCTCGAACATCACGAACAGCGCGAGCGGCACGCCGATGGCCACCGGCACGATCTTCGCGATCGGATACTTGCCGAGCCACCACATGAAGAAGGCGATGAACAGCATCGAGGCGAGGTAGATGCCCAGGACGAAGATGAGCGCCACGTAGATCGAGGTGGGCACCAGAACCTGCATCACCGACTTCAATTGGCTGCGGTCGACGAAGTTGGCCAGGTCGGGGTGCTTGGTGAACACCGCGCGGGCAAGCGTGCCGGCGCTGGCGATGAACATCATCAGCCCCACATAGAAGGGAAAATAGCCGGCCTCCGGGCCGTCGCCCGCCCAGCGGGCGCCGATGCGCCAGCTGTCGGACATCACGAGCGCCGCGACGCCCATGAACATCAGGGCCACCACCACGTCCATGGTGCGGTTGGTGACGGTCTTCTCGTTGGCATCTGCGGCGTGATCGCCGTGGGCATGATCGGTCATGGGGGCGCGTCCTTCCCTTGCGCGCCCGGCGCGCGGCCGGGCATTTCCGAAGGGCCTGCCGCGTGGCTGCGACGGGGGCTCCGCGGCGCGGGCCGCGGAGCCGGAACCGTCACTTGGCCACGAAGCCGGCGTTCTCCATCAGGGTCTTGTGGGTGGCCGCGGCCTTGCCGAGCCAGGCCGCGTACTCCGGACCCGTGAGGGCGGTGGTGTTGAACGCGCCCTTCTGCATGAACTCCTGCCACTCGGGAGTCTCGCGCACCTTCTTGAACAGGGTGACGAAATAGTCGACCTGCTCCTTGGTCGCCTTGGGCGGCATGAAGATGCCGCGCAGCATCAGGTATTCGATGTCGAGGCCGGATTCCTTGCAGGTCGGGATGTCGGCCCAGGACTTGCCGTTGGCGATCGGCTCCTTGTAGTTGAGCCGCTTCTCGTCGAACACGCACAGCGGCTTCAGCTCGCCGGCGCGCCACTGCGACACCGCCTCGATGGGGTTGTTGACCGAGGAGGTGATATGGCCGCCCACCAGCTGGGCCGCCACGTCGCCGCCGCCCTTGTACGGCACGTAGATGAACTTCTTGCCGGTCTTCTGCTCGATGGCGGCGGTGATGATCTGGTCTTCCTGCTTGGAGCCGGTGCCGCCCATCTTGAACGGACCGTCGGACGGCGCGGCCGCCATGGCGGCGAGGAAGCCCTTCGCGTCGTCATAGGGCGCCTTGGCGTTCACCCACAGGACGAACTCGTCGAGCGCCAGCATGGCGACGGGGGTCATGTCGTCCCACTTGAACGGCACGCCGGTGGCGAGCGGCGTGGTGAACAGGTTCGACAGCGAGATGATGATCTTGTGCGGGTTGTTGGCGGACCCCTTCACGTCGAGGAAGCCCTCGGCGCCGGCACCGCCGGACTTGTTGATGACCACCAGGGACTGGCCCATCAGATTGTGCTTCTGAACGATGCCCTGGATCATGCGGGCCATCTGGTCGGCGCCGCCGCCCGTGCCCGCGGGCACGATGAACTCGACGGTCTTGGTGGGTTCCCAGGCCAGGGCGCCGAGCGGCGCCATCACGGCCGCGACGACCGCTGCCGCCGCGCTTTTCCTGATGGTCGAGGCGAGTGACAAATTCATTTTCGTCTTTCCTCCCGGATCGTCCGCGATGTCAAAGCTCGCAGATCAAAAACGTAACTTATTATGATCGTTACATTTTTTGGCAGACCTTAAGGTCCAGCCTGGAAAGAGTATATTGTATGTCACTGCTGTCAATTGGAATTTGCAATTCCGGATTTGGTCGTCCTAATACAGTCTTTAAAATATAAAATAATGTATACCAACATGGCGCCCCTGTCCCGCCGGTGGTTTCGGCGCCTTCGGGTCAGCGGTAGGCGGCGAATTCCGGCGGCACCGCCTCGTCCGCGCCCGAATAAAGGCGGGTCATCTGGTCGGCGGCGGCGATCACCCGGCGGCCGATGCGGGCGATGCGGTCCTCGCTCATGCGCACCGCCGGCGCCGCCACCGAGAGGGCGCCGAAGGGCTCGCGCCATTCGTTGAGAATCGGCGCCGCCACCGCCTTCATGCCGAGCGCGTGCTCCTCGTCGTCCACGGCGTAGCCGCGCTCGGCGATGCGGGCGATGTCGTCCATCAGGTCGCGCTCGGAGCGGTGGGTGCGCACGGTGAAGGGCTCGTAGCGCATCTGCGCCAGGCAGGCGCCGCGAAAGCCGGGGCTCGCCGCCGCCAGCACGCATTTGCCGGCCGCCGTGGCGTGCAGCGGCAGGCGCACGCCGAGGCGGAAGAAGGCGCGCACCGGCGCATGGGCCTCCGCCTGGGCCACCACCACCAGCTCCAGGCCGTCGAACATGGAAAGGTTCACCGTCTCCTCGAGCTCGTGCAGCAGCTTGCGGATCACCGGCCGGCCGATGTCCGGCAGCTTGCGGATGCGCAGATAGGCCGCCCCGACCCGGAACAGGCCGAGCCCCACGGTCCACAGCCCGGTCGACAGATCGTGGCTCACCAACTGGCGCCGCTCCAGGGTCGCCAGCAGACGGTGGACGGTGGAGATCGGCAGGTCGGCGGCGCGCGCGATGTCGGCCAGCGTCATGCCGTCCTGGTCGGCGATGACGCGCAAGAGCGTGATGGCGCGGTCCAGCGACTGGACTTCGGTCCCGCCCTCCCCGCCGGCCGAAGCGGGCCGCCCGCGGCGCCGGGGCGCAACGTCACTGTCGGGCATTCGACCTCCCTCGCTCGGCGCCTGCCGCACGCCCGAAAATGGCATAGGGCGGCGCCTTGTTGGCGCCGGCACCGGCGGGATTGCCCGCGGCGCCCGCCGTGACGCTCCCTCTACGTTAGGGCCAAAGGCCCGGATGCGCAGCCTGTGACAAATTTCCACGTTACGGGATTAATTTCCATTGTTATGGTGCGGGCGAAGCCGTCTGGGCACGGGTCTGCGCCCAATTCTGGCATACAAAATACCCCATGCGGGAAACCAGAGGAGGAACGGGCGATGAAGGTGTGCATCTACGGCGCCGGCGCCATTGGCGGCTATCTCGGCGTGGAGCTCGCCCGGGCCGGCGCGGAGGTGAGCCTGGTCGCCCGCGGCGGCCACCTCGAGGCCATGCAGACCAACGGCGTGAAGCTGCTGATCAACGGCGAGGAGCGCGTCGCCCGGGTGCGCGCCACCGACGATCCGGGCGAACTCGGCCCGCAGGACTATGTCATCATCGCGCTCAAGGCCCATTCCGTGCCCGGCGTGGTGGAGAAGATGCGCCCGCTGCTCGGCAACGATACCTCGGTCGTCACCGCGGTGAACGGCGTGCCCTACTGGTATTTCTACAAGCATGGCGGCGCGCTCGAGAACCGCACCCTGGAGACCATCGATCCGAGCGGCCGCCAGTGGGAGGTGCTGCGGCCCGAGCGGGCGCTGGGCTGCATCGTCTATCCCGCCACCGAGGTGGTGGCGCCGGGCGTGATCCAGCACATTTACGGCGACAAGTTTCCGCTCGGCGAGCCGTCCGGCGAGATCACCCCGCGGGTGAAGGCGCTCGCCGCGCTGATGGAGAGCGCCGGCCTGCGCGCGCCGGTGATGCCCAACATCCGCGACGAGCTGTGGCTGAAGCTGTGGGGCAATCTGTGCTTCAACCCCATCAGCGCGCTCACCCACGCCACCCTCGACGTGATCGCCGCCGATCCCGGCACCCGCGCCGTGGCGAAGACCATGATGCTGGAGGCCCAGGCCATCGCCGAGCGGATCGGCGTCACCTTCCGCGTCGACGTGGAGCGGCGCCTCAACGGCGCCGGCGCGGTGGGCGCCCACAAGACCTCCATGCTCCAGGACCTGGAGCGCGACCGGCCCATGGAGATCGATCCGCTGGTGAGCGTGGTGCAGGAGATGGGGCGCATGCTCGACATGCCCACCCCCACCCTGGACGTGGTGCTGGCGCTGGTGCGTCAGCGCGCGGCGGTGTCCGGGCTCGGCGCGCATCTGGCGCGCCCGCCGCTGACCGCCGCCGATCTGGCCGCCGGCAAGCCGCACTGACCGGCCTCCCGCCGTGGCCCCTCGGCGGGGTCGCGGCGGCCGCGCCGATCCCTTTGCGCCGCCCCGGGGCGCGCGCGCGCGTGCGCGCTTCGCGGCGCCGGGCGGCGTGAAGGAGAGGGAAATTTCCGGGAATGATTAAGGGAGCATTGCGGCCGCCCCCCGGCGGCCGCCAAGATCGCGGTCGGCGCCGGCCGCCGCGGATCGGATCAGTCGGCGACCGCCTCGGCGGTCATCGGAACGCGGCCCGCCTGGCCGGCATTGAGCGCCATCCCGGTGAGCACGTAGCCCATCACGAGCACTGCAAACACAACAATTCGCTTGATCATCTCAGACCCCTGGCCTCGTCCCTCGGACCGCTCCGGAC
Organism: Xanthobacter luteus; assembly: GCF_040049235.1. NCBI lineage: Bacteria > Pseudomonadati > Pseudomonadota > Alphaproteobacteria > Hyphomicrobiales > Xanthobacteraceae > Xanthobacter > Xanthobacter luteus. The sequence goes on along the minus strand of NZ_JBDZDO010000002.1, from coordinate 292,033 downwards.
CGACCCCGCTTGGCGAGCGCAGCATGCTGCCCAAGCCCAGGTTCTAATCCCGTTAAGCCCCACGGACGCTGAACGGGCGTGTCGGCTCCCGTTCATCCCCGCGCATCCGCCACGCCGGCCACCAAGCCCCACCCGCATCGCGCGCGCGTTTCCAAACGCACGCGAATCGGAGACCGCAGCAGCCACGTTGGGCGCTCTCTTACCGCGCGCCCCGCCGCTTGTCTGTGACCGGCCGGACACATCTTGCAAGGATTGCTGCGGCACCTTTACTCGCAAGAAGGGAGGGCCTAAGCGGAAGGCCGATTGTTGCAACGCACAGCAAGGCGCCGGCATGCTCCGCAAGCTCTACGACTGGGTGATCGCCTATTCGGCCAAGCCTTCGGCGCCCTGGGCGCTGGCCGTGGTCTCGTTCGCGGAGAGCTCGGTCTTCCCCGTGCCGCCGGACGTGCTGCAGGTGCCCATGACGCTGGCCCGGCCGGAGATGGCGTGGCGCTATGCCGCCATCGCCACCATCTCCTCGGTGCTCGGCGGCCTCGTCGGCTACGCCATCGGCGCGCTGCTCTACGAAAGCGTCGGCAAGTTCCTCATCGACCTCTACGGCTACGGCGCCAAGGTCGACCAGTTCCGCGAGGCCTATGCCCATTACGGCCACTGGGTGATCCTGCTGAAGGGCCTCACGCCGATCCCCTACAAGCTTGTCACCATCACCTCGGGGTTCGCCGAGTACAGCCTGTTCTGGTTCGTCGTGCTCTCGCTCATCACCCGCGGCGCGCGCTTCTTCATCCTCGCGGCGCTGCTGCACCATTTCGGGCCGCGCGCGCGGGAGTTCATCGAGAAGCGGCTCGGCCTCGTCACCCTGGGCCTGCTGGCGGTGGTGGTGCTGGGCCTCGCGGCCGCGGTCTACCTGGTCTGAGCGCCTGATCCCAGCGCCGGCCGAGCTGGGCGCGGCCGGCGCGCCGCTATTGCCCCGTGCCGGCGGGGCGCGAGAGCACGGAAGCGGACCCCGCTCCGGCGGCGCCGGGCGTCGCCGTGCCGGCGCCGACCCCCGCGGCGGGCAGCGGCGGCGGGCCGGCGGGAGGCGCGGAGGGGCCGGCGGCGGCGTTCTGGGCCGGCGCCGCTGATGTGCTGGCCACGGCCTGGGCGGGCGCCGGCGCAGCCTTGGCAGGCGCTGCCGGGGCGGGCGGAGACGGGACGGGCGCAGCCTCGGCGCCGGGCGCCGCGGGCGAGGGCTTTCCGCCCGCGCTACCGGGGGTCTCCCGGGGCCCGGGCGCGGCCGGCGCGGAGGCGACCGCCGCTTCGGACGGTGCAGGTGCGGACGCGGCCGCCGCCGGCGGCGCTGTCGGCGCGGCTGCAGGCGGGGGCGCGGCGGGGGCGGCGGACGCTTCCATCAGTTCGGGCGGCTTGGGCGGCGGAAGCGGCGCGGATGCCGGCGGCCGGGCGGCGACCCGGGGCGGCTTCGGCGCGGCGGGCGGCGCAGTGACATGCGGCGCGACCATGGGCGGCGGCACGGCGACCACCGGCGGCGGTCCGCCGACGAGGTTGCCCGCCGCCACCACGCGGCCGGTGAAGCCGTCGATGCGCAGCACCACGGGGCCTTCCTCGTCCACGGCCGTGACGGTGTAGAGGCGGCCGGAGAGCTGGGGCGGCGAGATGCGCCGATAGCCCATGCCGCGCACGATGTTGCGCACCTCCCAGGGAGGCAGAATCACGTAGCCCGGCCGCGGCGGCACGCCATAGGGCGCCGGCGCTGGGCCGGGATAGTAATATTGCGCGCCCGCCGGCGCTGCGGCCAGCAGCGGCACGGCGAGCGCGAATGCGAGGGCGGCGGGGCGGATCGGAGCCTTCGGCATGGGCGACCTTCGCTGAGCGGGACCGGTTCGGACCGATGCGGGATCCGGGCCCCGCGGATTCGGGCAATAGCAGGCACCGCGAAAGGCATTGCGCGCCGCGCCACCTTTTCCCGCGCCCGGGGCGGGACTACAGCGGCTCAATGCGGCATCGATAGGACGGCAATCGGGCCGCAAGCCGCCACCTTGTAACGCCGCCCGTGGCCGGCGCTACGATCGGCGCCCCCGCGGCGGTGAAACGGCATTGCGCGCGGCCCGGCTGGTGCCGTACCGTTGTTTCGTCCGGCGCGCCTTACGCGCAACAAATGATCAGTTCGATCGTCAGGGCGCCCGTCCGGCGCTTGTGAGCGCGCCGATTTTCTGTCATGGTCCACTGGATAGGGAAGTCGTACTGCCCTATCCCCCGTGCCGCAGCCGGACCACAAAGCGCACGCCCGAGCGGGCGGGTGCTTTTCCGCGCGGGTGGCGTGGAAGTTGCAATGCGGCGTGGGAGGGGGCATCTCGACCATCGTCCGCGCGAGACGCGCGGGGCGGGAGCCCTGCGCCGGTGATGAGAGGGATGGAAGATGGCATCGATGCATCGCGATCTGGGCCGGAACGGAAGCGTGGCTCAGGGCACCGCCGCCGTCAAAGGCACGGCGATGATCGGCCGACCGGCCCCCTTCGGCCTGTTCGACCCGGCGCAGGAGCGTGACGCCTGCGGCGTCGGCTTCATCGCCGACATCAAGGGCCGCAAGTCGCACCGCATCGTCGAGGACGGCATCAAGATCCTGCTCAACCTGGAGCATCGCGGCGCGGTGGGCGCGGACCCGCGCGCCGGCGACGGCGCCGGCATGCTGGTGCAGATCCCGCACAAGTTCTTCATGAAGGAGGCAGAGCGCCTCGGCTTCACCCTGCCCGAGCCCGGCAAGTATGCGGTGGGCCACATCTTCATGCCGCGCGATCCGGCCGGACGCGAGATCGTGCGCGCCACCTTCGAGCGGGTGCTGGCGGAAGAGGGCCTGTCTTTGATCGGCTGGCGCGACGTGCCGACCGACAATTCCTCCCTCGGCGTGAGCGTGCTGCCCACCGAGCCCGAGCACGCGCAGGTGTTCGTGGGCCAGGGCGACCTCGCCCTCGACGAGGACGCCTTCGAGCGTCGCCTGTTCGTCACCCGCAAGGTGATCTCCAACGCGGTCTACGGCGCCGGCGATCCGGCCACCGCGGGCTACTACCCGGTGTCGCTGTCGTGCCGCACGCTGGTCTACAAGGGCATGTTCCTCGCCGACCAGCTGGGCGCCTATTATCCGGACCTCTCGGACCCGGACTTCGAGAGCGCCCTTGCCCTCGTGCACCAGCGCTTTTCCACCAACACCTTCCCGGCCTGGCCGCTGGCCCATCCCTACCGCATGGTGGCGCACAACGGCGAGATCAACACCCTGCGCGGCAACGTCAACTGGATGGCGGCGCGCCAGGCCTCGGTGGATTCGGAGCTGTTCGGCTCCGACATCTCCAAGCTCTGGCCGATCTCCTATGAGGGCCAGTCGGACACCGCCTGCTTCGACAATGCGCTCGAATTCCTGGTGCAGGGCGGCTACGCGCTGCCCCACGCGGCCATGATGCTGGTGCCCGAGGCCTGGGCCGGCAACCCGCTCATGGACGAGGAGCGGCGCGCCTTCTACGAATACCACGCCTCGCTCATGGAGCCGTGGGACGGCCCCGCCGCCATCGTCGCCACCGACGGCCGGCAGATCGTCGCCACGCTCGACCGCAATGGTCTGCGCCCCGCGCGCTACATGGTGACGAGCGACGACACCATCGTGCTCGCCTCGGAGATGGGCGTGCTGACGCTGCCCGAGGAGAAGATCGTCACCAAGTGGCGCCTCCAGCCGGGCAAGATGCTGCTGGTCGACCTGGAAGAGGGCCGCCTCGTCCCCGACGAGGAGATCAAGACCACGCTCGCCCGCGCCCATCCCTACAAGGACTGGCTGAAGCACACCCAGCTGGTGCTGGAGGACCTGCGCCCGGTGGAAGCGCGCGAGGTGCGCACCGACGTGTCGCTGCTCGATCGCCAGCAGGCCTTCGGCTACACCCAGGAAGACCTCAAGCTGCTGATGGCGCCCATGGCCATCACCGGCCAGGAGGCGGTGGGCTCCATGGGCACCGACACGCCGATCTCGGTGCTCTCGGACAAGTCGAAGCTGCTCTACACCTATTTCAAGCAGAACTTCGCCCAGGTGACGAACCCGCCCATCGACCCGATCCGCGAGGAGCTGGTGATGAGCCTCGTCTCGTTCATCGGGCCGCGGCCGAACATCTTCGACCTGGAGGGCACCGCCAAGCGCAAGCGCCTGGAAGTGCGCCAGCCCATCCTCACCAACGAGGACCTGGAGAAGATCCGCTCCATCGGCTTCATGGAGGAGCGGTTCGACACCCGCACCCTCGACATCACCTACGGCGCCGAGAAGGGTGCCGCCGGCATGGCGAGCGCGCTCGAGCATCTGTGCGAGCGCGCGGAAGCGGCGGTGCACGGCGGCTACAACATCATCATCCTGTCCGACCGCATGACCGGGCCGGACCGCATCCCCATGCCGGCCCTGCTCGCCACGGCGGCGGTGCACCACCATCTGATCCGCAAGGGCCTCCGGACCTCGGTCGGCCTCGTGGTGGAGACCGGCGAGGCGCGCGAGATCCATCATTTCGCGTGCCTTGCGGGCTACGGCGCCGAGGCGATCAATCCCTATCTCGCCTTCGAGACCCTGGTCGACATGCGCGACGAGATCCCCGAAGAGGTGGACGACAAGGAGATCGTCAAGCGCTTCATCAAGTCGGTGGACAAGGGCCTGCTCAAGGTGATGTCCAAGATGGGCATCTCCACCTACCAGTCCTATTGCGGCGCGCAGATCTTCGACGCGGTGGGCCTGTCCTCGGAGCTGGTGGGCAAGTATTTCTTTGGCACCGCCACCACCATCGAGGGCGTCGGCCTTGCCGAGATCGCCGAGGAGACCGTGCGGCGGCACCAGCTCGCCTTCTCCGACGCGCCGGTCTACCGGCTCGCGCTCGATGTGGGCGGCGAATATGCCTACCGCATGCGCGGCGAGGACCATGCCTGGTCGCCGGAGGCGGTGGCCTCGCTCCAGCACGCGGTGCGCGGCGACGCCAAGGACAAGTACCGCGCCTTCGCCGAGATGATGAACGCGCAGGACCGCCGGCTGCTGACCGTGCGCTCCTTGTTCCGCATCCGCGACGCGCAGGAGATCGGCAACGCGCCCGTCGGCCTCGCCGAGGTGGAGCCGGCCTCCGAGATCGTGAAGCGCTTCGTCACCGGCGCCATGTCGTTCGGCTCGATCTCGCGCGAGGCGCACACCACGCTCGCCATCGCCATGAACCGGATCGGCGGCAAGTCGAACACCGGCGAAGGCGGTGAGGAGGCGGAGCGCTTCGTGCCGCTGCCCAACGGCGACAGCATGCGCTCGGCCATCAAGCAGGTGGCCTCGGGCCGCTTCGGCGTGAGCGCGGAATATCTCGTCAATTCCGACGTGATGCAGATCAAGGTGGCGCAGGGCGCCAAGCCCGGCGAGGGCGGCCAGTTGCCCGGCCACAAGGTGGACGCGGTGATCGCCAAGGTGCGCCACTCCACCCCCGGCGTCGGCCTCATCTCGCCGCCGCCGCACCACGACATCTATTCCATCGAGGACCTGGCGCAGCTCATCTACGACCTGAAGAACGTCAATCCCGACGCCGACGTGTCGGTGAAGCTGGTGTCCGAGGTGGGCGTGGGCACGGTGGCGGCCGGCGTCGCCAAGGCGCGCGCCGACCACATCACCATCTCCGGCTACGAAGGCGGCACGGGCGCCTCCCCGCTCACCTCCATCAAGCATGCCGGCTCGCCCTGGGAGATGGGCCTTGCCGAAACCCAGCAGACGCTGGTGGCGAACCGGCTGCGCTCGCGCGTCGCTCTGCAGGTGGACGGCGGCTTCCGCACCGGGCGCGACGTCATCGTCGGCGCGCTGCTCGGCGCGGACGAGTTCGGCTTCTCCACCGCGCCGTTGATCTCGGCCGGCTGCATCATGATGCGCAAGTGCCACCTCAACACCTGCCCGGTGGGCGTCGCCACCCAGGATCCGGTGCTGCGCAAGCGCTTCAAGGGCACGCCCGAGCACATCATCAACTACTTCTTCTTCGTGGCCGAGGAGGTGCGGGAGATCATGGCCTCCCTCGGCTTCCGCAAGCTCGAGGAGATGGTCGGCCGCTCGGACATTCTCGACCAGCGCGCGGCGATCGAGCACTGGAAGGCCAAGGGCCTCGACTTCTCCAAGCTGTTCGCCAGGCCCGACATGCCGGCGGACGTGGGCATCCGCCACACCGAGCGCCAGCACCACCCGATCGAGAAGGTGCTCGACCGCACCCTGATCGCCAAGGCGGCCCCGGCGCTGGAGACCGGCGCGCGCGTCGAGATCGAGACCGCCATCCGCTCGGTGGACCGCTCGGCCGGCGCCATGCTTTCCGGCGTCGTGGCCAAGCGCTACGGCCACCAGGGTCTGCCCGACGACACCGTCCACGTGACCCTGAGGGGCACGGCGGGCCAATCGTTCGGCGCCTTCCTCGCCGCCGGCATCACCTTCGACCTGATCGGCGAAGGCAACGATTATGTGGGCAAGGGCCTCTCGGGCGGGCGCATCATCGTGCGGCCGCCGGAGAATGCGGCGATCGTGCCCGAGCAGTCCATCATCGTCGGCAACACGGTGATGTATGGCGCCATCGACGGCGAGTGCTACTTCCGAGGCGTCGCCGGCGAGCGCTTCGCGGTGCGCAATTCGGGGGCAATCGCCGTCGTCGAGGGCACCGGCGACCACGGCTGCGAGTACATGACCGGCGGCGTGGTGGTGGTGATCGGCATGACCGGGCGCAACTTCGCGGCCGGCATGTCGGGCGGCGTCGCCTACGTGCTCGACGAGGACAACAGCTTCAAGAAGCGCTGCAACCTGTCGATGGTCGACCTCGAGCCGGTGGAGGAGGAGGAGGATCTCCTGGAGCGCCTGCACCACCACGGCGGCGACCTCGAGTTCAAGGGCCGCATCGACGTGCAGGGCGACATGTCGCGCCACGACGAGGAGCGCCTGCACCAGCTCATCGCCAAGCACCTGCACTTCACCGGCTCGGGACGGGCGCAGACCATCCTCGACAATTGGGCCGACTACCGCTCGAAATTCGTCAAGGTGATGCCGGTGGAGTACCGGCGCGCCTTGCGCGACATGGAGAAACTGCGCGGCCTCGCGGCGGCGGAGTAAGGGCGGCAGGGCCTGCCTGCCCCGGAGCGCGCTCTCCCGAACGGGTGCCGCTCCCCCCTCCCCTGCCCTCGCCCCATCGGGGAGGGGGTTCGGGCGGCGCCCGGACTTCGGGCGCCGATCGATCGAAAGGCGCGGGCGGATGGCGCCGAAAGGCGCACCAGCGCGGCTCGCGAATTCCGAGTCCTCAAGCTGGAACAATTCTTGTAATGGAGCATCAGGCGCGCGGCGCGGATCGGCTCCTTCGACGAGGTTCGCATGGGTAAGGTCACGGGTTTCATGGAGATCGATCGGCGCGAGCAGAAGTATCAGCCCGCCTCCGATCGCATCCGCCATTTCCGCGAGTTCACGCTGCCGCTGCCGGACGCCGAGGTGCAGAACCAGGCGGCGCGCTGCATGGATTGCGGCATCCCCTTCTGCCACGGGCCGAACGGCTGCCCGATCCACAACCAGATCCCGGACTGGAACGACCTCGTCTACAATGACGACTGGGAGGCCGCCTCCCGCAACCTCCATTCCACCAACAATTTCCCGGAGTTCACCGGCCGCGTCTGCCCCGCCCCCTGCGAGGAGGCGTGCACGCTGAACCTCGAGGACATGCCGGTCACCATCAAGACGGTGGAGCAGGCGATCGCCGACAAGGCGTGGAAGAAGGGCTGGATCAAGCCCGAGCCCGCCACTGTCCGCACCGGCAAGAGCGTCGGCGTGGTCGGCTCCGGGCCGGCCGGCCTCGCCGCGGCCCAGCAGCTCGCGCGCGCCGGCCACGACGTCCATGTCTATGAGCGCGAGCCCAAGGCGGGCGGCCTGCTGCGCTACGGCATCCCCGACTTCAAGATGGAGAAGCACCACATCGACCGCCGGGTGAAGCAGATGGAAGGCGAGGGCGTGACCTTCCATTACGGCGTGAACGTGGGCGTCACCACCGCCGTCCAGGATCTGCTCGACGCCCACGACGCGGTGCTGCTCGCCGGCGGCGCGGAAGCCCCGCGCGATCCCGCGCTCCCCGGCCAGGAGCTCGAGGGCGTCGACTTCGCCATGCCTTATCTGGTCCAGTCCAACCGGCGCGAGGGCGGCGAGCCGGTGAACGAGCTGCCGATCCTTGCTGCCGGCAAGCACGTGGTCGTGGTGGGCGGCGGCGACACCGCCTCGGACTGCGTGGGCACCGCGTTCCGCCAGGGCGCGCTCTCGGTGACCCAGCTCGACATCCGTCCGGTGCCGCCGGCCAAGGAGGACAAGCTGGCGGTGTGGCCCTATTGGCCCACCAAGTTCCGCACCTCGTCCTCCCAGGCGGAGGGCGCCGAGCGCGAGTTCGCCTGTGCGACGCTGGGCATCGAGGGCCGCAACGGCCGGGTCACCGGCGTGAAGTGCGCCCGGGTGGACGCCAAGCGCCAGCCCATATCGGGCACGGAATTCGTGCTGCGCGCCGATCTCGTCTTCCTCGCCATCGGCTTTGCCGGCCCGGTGACGGCGGGCCTGCTGGAGCAGTCCGGCGCGGCGCTCGACCGGCGCGGCATCCCCGAGGCGGACGACGAGAGCTATCTCACCTCGGTGCCGAAGCTCTATGCCGCCGGCGACATGCGGCGCGGCCAGTCGCTGGTGGTGTGGGCGATCCGCGAAGGGCGCCAGGCGGCGCACGCCATCGACAAGGCGCTGATGGGCGCGACCACGTTGCCGCGCTGAGGCGCGCGAGCGGGCGTTCAACTGCGCTTGCTTGGGAGAAAGGCTTCGGCGCGGACGGCATCCGTCCGCGCCGGCGCGCCCGCGGCAGCGGACCCGCCGCCCGCGGGAGAGCCTGCTTCAGCGGGCGTTCTGGTCCTCGGCCTTGCGCACCGGCGGCAGCGCGTTCGGCTCGACCGCGTCGAGGCCGTTGTCGATCTTCTTGACGATCTTCTCCAGCTGGTCGGGCTCGGGCTTGAGGTCCCGGGCATGGGCCCACTGGAAGCCGGCCTCCAGGCGACGGCCCACCTTCCAATAGGCGTCCCCCAGATGGTCGTTGATGACCGGGTCCTGCGGCATGCGCAGCACCGCGCGCTCCAGCTCCGCCACGGCGTCGTCATAGCGGCCGAGCCGGTAATAGGCCCAGCCCAGGCTGTCGATGATCGCCCCGTCGTCCGGGCGCAGCGCGGCCGCGCGGCGGATCATGCCGAGGCCCTTGTCCAGGTTGATCCCCTGGTCCACCCAGGAATAGCCGAGATAGTTGAGCACGTGGGGCTGCTCGGGATTGAGCTCCAGCGCCTTGAGGAAGTCGGCCTCGGCCATGGGCCAGTTCTTCGAGCGCTCGTTGCAGATGCCGCGCGAATAGAACAGCGGCCAGCTGCCCGCGGCCGGCGTCGGCAGCAGCCCGATGGCCTTGGTGTAGGTCCCCGCGCACTCGGCGAACATCTTGCGGTTGTTCTGGATCCGCCCCAGGGCGACGATGGCGTCGAGGTCCTGCGGGTTGGCCGCGATGTGCTTCTCCAGGTGCCGGAGCGCCTCGGCGGCGTTGTCGGCGGCGTCGAGATTGACGGCGAGGCGAACCTCGGCGTCGCCCTTCAGCGGGGAACTGGCCGGCACCGAGGCGAACAGCTCGATCGCCTTGGCGGGCTGGTGCATCAGCTCGTAGAGACCGGCGAGCGACATGCTCGCCATGGGATGGTCGGGATCGAGCCAGATGGCGAGCTGGAGATAGGCGAGCGCATAATCCTCCAGGCCCTGGCGGCTCAGCACGCCGCCGAGCCCGAACAGCACCTCGGCGGCGCCTTCCTGGGGCGTGCGCACGAGCGGCGGCATCGGCTTGCCGCTCTTCAGCTCGCTCATCATGTGCTTGACCAGCGGATCGCCGGAATAGCGGCGGTCGAACTCGCGATAGGTCTCGAGCGTCGCCGCGCTGCCGAGATTGCGCGAGCCCCAGCGCACATGGGCGTCGACGGCGCGCACCGTCAGCGGCTCGCTCTTCACGGCGGCTTCGAGCCGCACCCCCGCCTCCTTCTTGAGCCCGGCGGCGTCGAGGATGAGGCCGGCATGCAGGTCCTTGAACTGGCCGTACCAGACCGGGCCCTGGAGGCGGTCGATCAGCTCCACCCCGCTCTTGGGGCTGCCCGACCCGTAGGTGGCCCACGCGGCGAGCAGCGTGGTGCTCATGCGGTCCACGAGGTCGACGCCGGTGCGCTGGGTGGCGGAGGCGAGCCAGGGCGCGAGCAGGGTCGCGGTCACGTCGTCGATGGGGCCGCTCACCGCCAGCGACAGGTTGGTGCGGGCGGTCTGGTACTGGCCGCGCTTGATGGCGCGCACGGCGAGCAGGAAGCGCGCGAAGCGGTGGGTGCGGTCCACCTTGACGATCTTGTCGGCGAGCTTCATCGCCTCGTCCACCTGCCCGCCCAGCAGCGAGGCGAGCATGGTGCGCTCGATGATCTCCTCGTTGCGGCCGTCGAGCTTGAGCAGGTTCCGCAGATAGTAGGCCGCCACCTCCGAATCCCGCTGGACGGTGGCGAATCGCGCGGCGAGGTAGGTGCCGGCGACGCTGATCTCGCTGTCCGAGGGCTGGGCCAGTCCCGGCGCCGGGAGCAGCACGCCGAAAAGGCTGGCGCCTCCGGCCAGTAGAAGGGCGGATGAGAGAGCGCGGAAGGGCTTCACCAGCAATATCCCGAATGACGACGCGCGGCGTGCGCTGCAAACCATTAGCCGCGCCAGATGGCGGGAGGATGGCGGCATTCCCGGCCCGCCGCAAGCGCGGGCAAAGCCGCGCGGCGGCCTGCGCGCGCCGCCATCACGCCCGGTCCGAGGGCGCGCGCCTTGCCGCGATAGCCGCGGCACGGCATAAGCCCTTCATGGAATGGCTGACCGATCGCGCTCCTGCCAAAATCAACCTGACGTTGCGCGTGCTCGGCCGGCGCGCGGACGGCTTTCACGATCTCGTCAGCCTGGTGGCGTTCGCGGGCGCGGGCGACCTCCTGCATCTCGCGCCGGATGTCCCCCTCGGCCTCGACGTCGCCGGCCCCACCGCGACCGCCGCCGGCCCAGCGGCGGACAATCTGGTGCTGCGCGCCGCCGCCGGCTTCGCGGCGCTGGTGCCAGGCGCCCGCCTCGGTGCTTTCCTGCTGGAGAAGCGTTTGCCGGTGGCGGCCGGGCTCGGCGGCGGCTCGTCCGACGCGGCGGCCGCGCTGCGCCTGCTCGCCCGGCTCAACGGCCTGCCCGCTGACGATCCGCGGCTCTTCGCCGTCGCGCGCGAGGTGGGATCCGACGTGCCGGCCTGCCTCGATCCGCGCGCCCGCATCATGCGCGGCCGGGGCGAGCTGCTCTCGGCGCCGCTGCTTTTCCCGCCGCTCGCCTGCGTGCTGGTGAACTGCCGCGCTTCCGTCCCCACTGCCCCGGTCTTCAAGGGCCTCGGCCTCGCGCCCGGCGCCGCGCTGCCCGGCCCGGACCATCCGGAGCCGCTGCCGGCGGACGGGGAAGGCCTCCTCGCGGCGATCGCCGGCCTGCCCAACGACCTCGAGCCGCCGGCGCTCGTGCTCGCACCCGCCATCGGCGCGGCCAAGGCGCTGCTGGCGGGCGGGCGGGAAGCGCGCCTGGTGCGCATGTCGGGCTCGGGTGCCACGGTGTTCGCCCTCACCCGCGACTGCCGCGCCGCCGCCGCGCTGGCCCGGCGCGTCGCGTCGGCCGAGCCGTCCTGGTGGGTGAAGCCGACGATCCTGAGGTGATGCCGATGCCGCTGGCCGCCTTCCTGCTCGCCGCCTTGTGCGAGATCGCCGGCTGCTTCGCCTTCTGGCACGTGGTGCGGCTCGGCGGGTCGGTGTGGTGGCTGCTGCCGGGGCTGGCGAGCCTCGCGGTGTTTGCCCTCGCCTTGACCCAGGTCGAGGCGGCGGCGGCGGGACGGGTGTTCGCCGCCTATGGCGGCATCTACATCCTCGCCTCGCTCGGCTGGATGTGGGGCGTGGAAAGCGTGCGCCCCGACCGCTTCGACGCCATCGGCGCCGCCCTGTGCCTGATCGGGGCGGCGGTCATCCTGCTGGGGCCGAGGGGGTAGCCTAACGCAAACGGGGCGGCCGTGGCCGCCCCGTTCCGAACCAAGGAGGGCGCGCGCTCACTCGGCGGCGAGGCGCACCTGCGGCTGGGCCTCGATCACCGCTGCGTCGACATGCTTCTCGAACTTGCCGAAGTTCTCCTGGAACATGGCCACGAGCTTGCGCGCGGTGGCGTCGAAGTCCGCTTTGTCCGCCCAGGTCTTGGACGGATACAGGATGTGCGGCTCGATGCCCGGCACGGAGGTCGGCACCGAAAAGCCGAAATAGGGATCGGTGCGGTAGGACACGGTCTTCAGCGAGCCGTCCAGGGCGCCGGTGAGAAGCGTGCGCGTGACCTGGATGGGCATGCGTCGGCCGACGCCGAACTTGCCGCCGGTCCAGCCCGTGTTCACCAGCCAGCAGTCGACGCCGAGCTTGGCGATGAGGTCGCGCAGCATGTTGCCATAGACCGAGGGATGGCGCGGCATGAAGGGGGCGCCGAAGCAGGTGGAGAAGGTGGCCTCGGGATCCTTAACGCCCTTCTCGGTGCCGGCGACCTTGGCGGTGTAGCCGGACAGGAAGTGGTACATGGCCTGCGCCGGCGTCAGCTTGGCGATGGGCGGCAGCACGCCGAAGGCGTCGCAGGTGAGCATCACCAGGTTCTTGGGCATCCCCGCCTGGCCGGTCGGGCTGGCGTTCGGGATGAAGTCCAGCGGGTAGCAGGAGCGGGTGTTCTCGGTGAGCCGCCCGTCGTCGAAGTCCGGGACCCGGGTCACGGGATCGAGGATGACGTTCTCCAGCACCGTGCCGAAGCGGTTCGAGGCGGCGAAGATTTCCGGCTCGGCCTCCTTGGAGAGGCGGATGGTCTTGGCGTAGCAGCCGCCCTCGAAGTTAAACACGCCCTGCGGGCTCCAGCCGTGCTCGTCGTCGCCCAGCAAAGTGCGCTTCGGGTCGGCGGAGAGCGTGGTCTTGCCGGTGCCGGAGAGGCCGAAGAACAGGCAGACGTCACCGCCGTCGCCCACGTTCGCCGAGCAGTGCATCGGCATGATGCCCTTCTTGGGCAGCAGGTAGTTGAGGAAGGTGAAGACCGATTTCTTCATCTCGCCCGCGTAGGACGAGGCGCCGATCAGCACGATGCCGCGCGTGAAGTCGACGGCGATGATGGTTTCCGAGCGCACGCCGTGGCGGGCGGGATCGGCCTTGAAGCTCGGCAGGTCGATGATGGTCATGTCCGGCACGTAGCTGTCGAGCTCGGACCGCTCCGGCCGGCGCAGCATGGTGCGGATGAACAGCGAGTGCCATGCGTATTCGGTGTAGACGCGCGCCTTGATGCGGCACGAGGGGTCGGCGCCGCCATAGAGGTCCTGGGCGAACAGCTCCTTGCCCTCGGCCGCCTTCAGGAAGTCCTCGTAAAGGGTCTCGAACTGGGCCGGGGTGATGGCGCCGTTATTGTCCCACCAGACTTCGCCTTCCGTGGAGGCATCACGCACCACGAACTTGTCCTTGGGGCTACGGCCGGTGTGGACACCGGTCTCGGCCATCAGCGCGCCGCCGGAGGAGAGCTTGCCTTCCTGCTTCGCGAGCGCGTGCTCATAAAGCTCCGGCGCCTGGAGGTTCCAGTGAACCCCGGCGAGCTTGCGCAGGCCGAAGGCCTCGGCTCCGCATGCCCTGTTGCGTTGTCCAGTCTCGAGCACGAACGGCCCTCCTCAGTTTCCCAGCGGCATTATGCCGGCATAGCTCCGTCCGGACGTCTTCTGCATCCAGTATGGAGCGCACTCAAGACTAGAGCGGTCCGTCCATCAAGAAAATGTAATTCAAACGTTTAGGAACGGGGCCCGTTGTCGCGGCGCGCCTCGCCCACGAGGCGCACCAATTCCTTGCGCACTGCAGCAGGGCTCGGGCAATGCTCGGCGAAGTCGAGCCGGCGCACGAGATCGCCCATCGCGAGCTCGCACCCGTCCGGGTCGATGGCGAGCAGGCGCCATTCGCCCTCGGGTGCGCCGAGCAGGCGGGTGGCATAAAGGGCGACCGCGTCCGCGTGGTCGCTGTTCATGTGCGACACCACGCCTTCGGTCGCGGCCGCGAGGTCGGCGGCGCCGCTCCAGTCGGTGAGGAGCTTGGCGCCGGGGACGTCGACGATGCGGCCGAAGCCCTCGACCAGGTGCGCGCTCTCCACCTCCATGCGCCAGAACGCGAAATCGGCGAAGTCGGCATAGCCGGCGGCGTCCGCGTGGCGGGCGAGGAAGCGCGGGCGCGCGTCGGCGCCGGCAGCGGCGATGCGGCCGATGAGGCTCGCCCGCGGCGCATTCATGGGGTCGGCGGCGCCGGCGGCGGCGACCAGCAGAGAGATGCGCGGGTCGCGGGCGATGTTCTTGGTGTGCTTGGCGAGGCGCGAGATGAGGAAGGTCGGCCGGCCCGCCTCGTCCGTGGCGACCGCGACCAGGGAGGCATAGGGCGCGCCGCCGTCCTCGAGGGTGCCGAGCGCGCCGAAGCGGGCTTCGCGGATGAGCCGGCGGACGGCGGCGGCGGCGGTGTCGCTCATGGTGGGCCTCCCTTTGGACGGCCGAAACTTGGCCATCGGCCGGCGAGGGACGCAAGCGCGCCGCACCTGCGTCCAATGGCCCAAGCGTGGCCCTGGCGCATCGCTGGCGCCGCGCCGGCTCTTTGCCCGCAAGGCCTCAGCGGGAGATCGCGGCCGGCCGGCCGCGCAATGGATTGGAGTTGTTCCAGGTCCAATGCGGCCGTTGCGGTGCGCCCGATGCTCGCCGGCGCTGCGGATCAGGGCGGGGGCGGACGCCGCCACGCGCCAGGGCGCCTTCGCCATAATTTGGCGTTCACCGAGAATCCCGCTATTTATCCCACCTCTCCGCTTGCGTGTCACATTTCGGCCACGCGAACCGGCTTCACCGCTCGACGCCGCGCCCCTCGGGCGGACGGGTCGGGCGGCTGAAGCTTCGGACGGTTGAATAAAGAGGTGTCATGCCCACCATCGCCCTCGTCGACGACGACCGCAATATCCTCACCTCAGTGTCCATCGCGCTGGAGGCGGAGGGCTATCGCATCGACACCTACACGGACGGCGCCTCGGCGCTCGACGGGTTCAAGACCAACCCGCCCGACCTGGCCATCCTCGACATCAAGATGCCGCGCATGGACGGCATGGAGCTGCTGCGCCGCCTGCGCCAGAAGACCGACATGCCGGTGATCTTCCTCACCTCCAAGGACGAGGAGATCGACGAATTGTTCGGCCTCAAGATGGGCGCCGACGATTTCATCAAGAAGCCGTTCTCCCAGCGCCTGCTGGTGGAACGCGTGAAGGCGGTGCTGCGCCGCGTGGGCGCGAAGGACGGCACGGTCCCGCGCGAGACGGACAGCGCCAAGGTGCTGGAGCGCGGCAACCTGCGCATGGATCCCGAGCGCCACACCTGCACCTGGAAAGGCGAGCCGGTCACCCTCACGGTGACCGAGTTCCTGATCCTGCAGGCGCTCGCCCAGCGCCCGGGCGTGGTGAAGAGCCGCAACGCCCTGATGGATGCGGCCTATGACGACCAGGTCTATGTGGACGACCGCACCATCGACAGCCACATCAAGCGCCTGCGCAAGAAGTTCAAGTCCGTGGACGACGGCTTCGAGATGATCGAGACCCTCTACGGCGTGGGCTACCGCTTCAAGGAATGAGTGCCCCCCAGCGCGTCGCGCCGCGCTCCGGCGCGGACGATGCCGAGATCGAGACGAGGGCCGCGGCGCGCGCCCCGGCCGCCGCGGCGCAGGCCGATGCCGCGCGCCAGAGCGAGAGCGTCGGCATGGTCGGTGCCGAGGTCCAGGACAGCGAGGCCCCGCCCGCCGCGAAGACGTCGCGGGGCGGGCTCGTGGGGGCGTTCGGACGCGCCCGACGCTTCGTCGCGTTCAAGAGCTTCTCCTCGCTCACCCGCCGCATCGTCCTGCTCAATCTTGCCGGGCTGTGCGCGCTGGTGTCCGGCATCCTCTATCTGTCCGAGTTCCGCGCCGGCCTCATCGATGCGCGCGTGCAGAGCCTGATGGTGCAGGGCGAGATCATCGCCGCCGCAATCGCCTCCTCCGCCCAGGTGGAGACCAACGCCATCACGCTCGACCCCGAGCGTCTGCTGGAACTGCAGGCGGGCGAGAGCTACGGGCCGTCCGAGGAGGGGTTCTCCAGCTTCGAGTTCCCCATCAATCCCGAGCGCGTCGCCCCGGTGCTGCGCCGGCTCGTGGGCCCGACCGGCACCCGCGCCCGCATCTATGACCGCGACGGCCAGCTGCTGCTCGATTCCCGCTCGCTCTATTCGCGCGGCGAGATCCTTCGCTTCGACCTGCCGGCGCCCAACGGCCCGGAGCCCGGCCCGTTCGAGCGCGCCTGGCACGCGGTCTTGCTCTGGTTCGGGCGCGGTGACCTGCCGCTCTACCGGGAGTATGGCCCCCAGGCCGGCAAGAAATATTCCGAGGTCGCCGCCGCCGCCGTCGGCGTGAAGGACGCCGAGGTGCGGGTGGACGACCGCGGCCGCGTCGTGATCTCCGTGGCGATCCCGATCCAGCGCTTCCGCGCCATCCTCGGCGTGCTCATGCTCTCGACCCAGGGCGGCGAGATCGACGAGGCGGTGCGCGCCGAACGGTTCGTGATCGTGCGGGTGTTCCTGGTCGCGGCCGCCGTCATGGTGCTGCTCTCGGTGCTGCTCGCCGGCACCATCGCCGACCCGGTGCGCAAGCTCGCCGGCGCCGCCGAACTGGTGCGCCGGCGCATCAAGACGCGGGTGGAGATCCCCGACTTCACCGCCCGCTCCGACGAGATCGGCCACCTGTCGCGCGCGCTGCGCGACATGACCGGCGCGCTCTACAACCGCATCGAGGCGATCGAAAGCTTCGCCGCCGACGTCGCCCACGAGCTGAAGAACCCCCTCACCTCCCTGCGCAGCGCGGTGGAGACCCTGCCGCTGGCGAAGAGCGACACCTCCCGTGGCCGCCTGCTGGAGGTGATCCAGCACGACGTGAAGCGCCTCGACCGGCTGATCTCCGACATCTCCGACGCGAGCCGCCTCGACGCCGAGCTGCAGCGCCAGGAGGCGGCCGCGGTGGACCTCGAGCAACTGCTCGAGACGGTGGTGGGCATGGCCCAGGACGTGCGCAAGGATGACGGCGTCAGCGTCACCCTCGCCTTCGAGCGGGTCCAGGGCGCGCCTGCCGGCTTCGAGGTGGCGGGCCATGCCTCGCGCCTCGGCCAGGTGGTGGACAATCTCGTGTCCAACGCGCGCTCCTTCTCGCCGCCCGGCGGCTCGGTGCGCGTCACCTGCCGGCGCCTCAAGGACGGGGCCCAGATCGTGGTGGACGACGACGGGCCGGGCATCCGCCCGGACGCGCTCGCGCGCATCTTCGAGCGCTTCTACACCGACCGGCCGCACCAGGGCTTCGGCCAGAATTCCGGCCTCGGCCTGTCCATCTCCAAGCAGATCGTCGAGGCCCACGGCGGCAAGATCTGGGCCGAGAACCGCATGGGCGCGGACGAGGCGGGCGCGCCGAAGGTGCTGGGCGCGCGCTTCGTGGTGCGCCTGCCCAAGGTCTGACCGCCATGGACGCGCCGGACACGCCCCCATCCGCGCCCTCCGGCGGGCGGGCGCGGACCGAGCACGGCACCTGCGTCGCCATCGGCGAGAGCGGAGTGCTCATCATCGGCCCCTCCGGCGCCGGCAAGTCGAGCCTCGCCTTGAAGCTGATCCTCGACGGCCCGCGCTGCCTGCCGCCGGCCGAGCTGGTGGCGGACGACCGCGTGGTGCTGGAGGCGGAAGGCGGCGTCCTCGTCGCCCGCCCGCCGCCGCTGCTCGCCGGACTGATCGAGGTGCGCGGCCTCGGCATCCGCCGCCTGCCCCATCGCCCACGGGTGGCGCTCGCCCATCTGGTGGAGCTGGGGCCGGACGCTCACGCAGCGCGCATGCCTAACTTGGAGGCACTAAGAAGCACGCTTCAGGGGTTTCCGCTGCAGCGCATCGGCGCCGCGAGCCCGGAGGAGGCCGCGCTTCTCATTGCGGCCCTTCTTTGCAGCGCGGATTACGACAACTAAATGTGCTTTTGTGCGCTGCACCCCTTGCGTATTTTTTGAGCCGCTCTGAATATGGCGCTCCCGCGCTGCGGGAGGCCTTCATGGGGGTGAAGGCGGAGGGAACATGATCGGTCTCGTCCTCGTCACCCACGGCCGCCTCGCCATCGAATTCTGTTCCGCGTTGGAGCACGTGATGGGGCCGCAGAGCCAGATCGAAACCGTGACCATCGGTCCCGACGACGATATGGAGCGGCGGCGCCATGACATCATCGATGCCGTGGCCAAGGTGCAGAGCGGCGACGGTGTCGTGATCCTGACCGACATGTTCGGCGGCACCCCGTCCAACCTCGCCATCTCCGTCATGAGTTCGCCGGACGTCGAGGTGGTGGCGGGCATCAATCTGCCGATGCTGGTCAAGCTCGCCAAGGTGCGCGGCGAACTGCCCCTCGATGAAGCCGTGAACTGCGCCCAGGAAGCAGGCAGGAAGTATATCAATGTCGCGAGCCGCGTCCTTGCCGGCAAGTGAGTTCGTCGGAAGCGCGCCCCAAGAGGGGCAGGACCCCGCCGTCGCCTGTGGCCGTCCGCTCGGGCCCGGCACGCTCTCCCGTTGCCTGCCGATCGTGAACAAGCGCGGCCTGCATGCCCGCGCCTCGGCCAAGTTCGTCCAGACCGTGGAGCGATTCGACGCCTGCGTGGGCGTCTGCCGCGGCGGCGAAGAGGTCGGGGGCACCTCCATCATGGGGCTGATGATGCTCGCCGCCGGCCCGGGAACCTCGATCACCGTCACCGCTCGCGGCCGCGAGGCGAGCGCCGTTCTGGAGGCCCTGTGCGCCCTGGTGGCGGACCGGTTCGGCGAGGAAGAATAGCGCTTTTCTGGCGGTGCGCCGATCCGAACCGCCGCACATGCGCCGCGCCGGCGCCCCGGCCTCGCCGGCGCGTCCGCACCGCGGGCGCGATGGGATCTGCCCCGTTTCCGATCCGGCCGTCGGGCGGCTCACGTCGCAAGCCGATCAGAAAACGCGTTCTCTTTCTTCAAGTTAGAGCGCGATTGACCGCACAAATTAATGCCGTCAGCCGCGATCGCGCCCTAGCGGCAGACGCGCGCGATACTTATTCTTACCTTAATCGATTATCAGGGCGTCGGCTTTAAGATCCGCAGGGGTTTGGTCCGCCGTAAAGCAGGCATGTTCAGGATCGCGAGCGACAGGGCCGAGGGCATCGGAGCGCCGTCCAGGCGGCGACGCTTCGGCTTGTCCGCCAAGTTGCTCGCCCTGACGGTGGGCGTCGTGGCGGCCGCGGAAGTGGCCGTGCTGGTGCCGACCATCGCCAATTACCGCATCGCCTGGCTCTCCGATCGCCTCGCCGCCGCCCGCACCGCTGCCCTGGTGCTCGACGCCGCGCCCCAGGACCGCATTCCCGCCGACCTCACCCACGATTTGCTGGCGAGCGTCGGCGCCAAGGTGATCGTCGTGAAGAAGGAGGACACGCGGCGGCTGCTCGCCATGTCGGACATGCCGCCCGAGGCGGACGTGCACATCGACATGCGCGACGGCAGCCTCTGGAGCATGGTGCGCGACGCCGCCGCCACGCTGCTCGCCCCCAACGGGCGCATCCTGCGCCTGGTGGGCGATCCGCCGTCCGGGGCCGACTTCATCGAGATCGTGCTTTCGGAGACGCCGCTGCGGCGCGCCATGCTGGGCTTCGCGGCGACCGTGCTGTTCACCTCGCTGCTGGTGGCGGTGGCGGCCGGCATCCTGGTCTATCTGTCCCTCAACTGGCTGTTCGTGCGGCCCATGCGGCGCCTGACCGAGCGCATGTCGGCGTTCCGCGAGAACCCCGAGGACGCCTCGCGCATCATCGTGCCCAGCGGGCGCACGGACGAGATCGGCACCGCCGAGGAGGCGCTAGAAGAGCTCCAGCGCGGCCTGTCCCAGACGCTGCACCAGAAGAGCCACCTCGCGGCGCTCGGCCTCGCCGTCTCCAAGATCAACCACGATCTGCGCAATCTGCTCGCCTCGGCGCAGTTGCTCTCCGACCGCCTCGCCGGCCTGCCGGACCCGACCGTGCAGCGCTTCGCGCCCAAGCTCATCGCCGCCCTCGACCGGGCGGTGGCCTATTGCGAGCAGACGCTCTCTTACGGCCGCGCCCAGGAGCCCCTGCCCCACCGGCGCGAGGTGCCGCTCGCCCAGCTGTTCGAGGAAGTGCGCGAGACCCTCGGCCTCGGCACGGGCTCCGCCATCGCCTGGAACGTGAGCGTCGAGGAGGACGCGGCGGCCGACGCGGACCCCGACCAGCTGTTCCGGGTGATCCTCAACATCGCCCGCAACGCCCTGCAGGCGCTGGAGGCGCGCGCGCCCAACGATCCCGCGCGCGACCAGATCGTGCTGTCCGCCCGGCGCACGCCGACCGGGACGCAGATCGAGATCGCCGACACCGGCCCGGGAATTCCGGCGGCCCGGCGGGCGCATCTGTTCGAGGCCTTCGTCTCGTCGGCGCGGCGCGGCGGCACCGGGCTCGGCTTGCCCATCGCGGACGAGCTGGTGCGCGCCCATGGCGGCGAGATCCGCCTGGTGGAGCAGGCGACGGGCACGGCGTTCCAGATCCTCATCCCCGACCAGCCCGGCACCCCGCGGCACCGGCGCGAGCGCCTGCGCGCCTGAGGCCCCTGCGCGCGCCGGCGGCGGCCGCGCCCCGAAGCCGTCCCCCGGCGCGCGCGGCGTCCCATGGCTGCGCCCATGCTGTGCCGCCGCATGGGGCCGGCCGGTTGTCCACAGCCCAAGGGGCGACGGCCGGAGGCGCGCCCTTTTGCCGTCTTTGGCCTTGCCAGGGAGGGGAAAAAGGGGTAGCTGACGGGTCCTCGCGGCGCTGGCCGCTGCGATCCCCGGGGAGCACCACCTCCCCCGTCCGGCCCCTGGCCGGTGCCGCGGGAAAATGCGCCGGTAGCTCAGCTGGATAGAGCACCAGACTACGAATCTGGGGGTCGGGAGTTCGAATCTTCCCCGGCGCGCCATTCCCGAATTGTCGTTTGCAAACTGCTGGAAAGCCTTGAAAAGCAAGGTGGTTTGCGGGGTTCGAAGTCCCTCGGAGACCGCATATTGGATGCGGCCCCAAACAGGAGTCGGAGCATCTTCCGACGACTCTCAATCTTGCCGGAATCCCATAGAATCCGTGGGGTTGAGAGGAAACTGAAGCAGGTTCGAAAAGCTTCCTCGAAGCTGCGTTTTGGATGGGCTCCGCTGGCCGCTTTCTCGGCCATGCGATTTTCCTCGTCATGCAGCTTGCGCAGCTGCGCCTCATAGATGCTCACCAGCGCGGAATCGTCTGAACCGCCCCTGGATTCCTGGACGCCTTCTTCCCTAAATTTTGAGGCAAGAAGGCCCCGACGGGCAAAGCGAACTTCACCGAGGACTTCAAGCGCGACGCGGTCGTTCAGATCACCGGGCGGGGCTATCCGGTTGCGGAGGCCGCGGCGCGGCTGGGGATCAGCAAGTACTCGCTCTACGAGTGGAGGAAACGGTACGGCAAGCCTGCCGCCGTGGCCCGCGGCCTGGCCGCCATCCTGAACACGCTTGCCTGCGTTCAGTCGCAGGTAAAGGCAGGTGTGCAGCCTGTCTTCAGACTGGCGCGGCCGCCTGCGGGCGCCGCAGCCGCGGCGGGCTGGGAGAGGTGAGTTCGTCGTCGATGAACTCCATGCGGTCCTTGCCCCAGAACATTTCATCGCCTACGAAGAACATGGGCACGCCGAACGCGCCGCGCGCGATGCCGCGGTCGGTCTCGGCGATCAGTTCGGCCCGGATCTCCGCGCTTTCGACCAGCGCCGCGAACCGGGCCGTGTCGACGCCGAGCCCGGCGGCGATGGGCAGGAGGCCGGCGACCTCGCCCACGGCGGCGTCGTTGCGCTCCCAATAGGCGGCGAAGATCTGCTCCATGAACGCCCATTCCTTGTCGAAGCGCCGCATGGCGAGGGCGCCGCGCAGGGCCGGGCTGGTCTTCATCGGGAACTTGGTCGGCATGGAGAACGGCAGGTCGTGCTTCCTCGCCCAGCGCATCAGGTCGGCCTTGCGGGCGCGCAGCTTGGCCTTCGGCTCCTCCATCAGCACGTAATTCTCCTTGCGGAACACGTAGCCGAGATTGAAGGGGTGCGGCACGACCCGGGCGCCGTGCCTGGCGGCGATCGGCTTGATGAGATGGAGCGCGAAATAGCTGTTCGTGCTGCCCAGATCCCAATAGAAATCAATTACTTTGCTCATGGCGTCCTCCTGTTGTCAGCGGATCCTGCGGCGGCTGGCGCGGTGCGCTAGATCACGCCCGCCTGCGACAGCCGCGCCAGTTCCTCGGGGGAAAGGCCGAGGATGTCGGTGTACACCTCGCCGTTGTGGACGCGCGGGAGCGGGGCCTGCTCGGCATAGCTGGTTTCGGCGTGCGAGAACTTCACCGGAAAGGCTGGCGCCACCGCCCCACCGGCCTGCGGCGCCAGCGGATTGACGAGCGGCTCCAGCATCCGCCGGGCGATCATGTGCGGCCAGGACGCCACCTCCTCGATGCGGCGGATCGGCCCGCAGGGAATCTCGCGCGCGTCGAGCGCGGCCACCACCTCGGCGGTGTCGCGGGTCGCGGTCCAGGCGCCCACCACGGCGTCCACCCGGTCGTTGTTGGCGATGCGCCAGCCGCGGCTCATGTGGTCCGGGCAGTGCAGCAGGTCGTCCCGGCCCATCACGCCGAGCAGAGCGCGCCAGTCGTCCTCGGTGCCGGCGCCGATCGCCACCATGCCGTCGCGCGTGGGATAGGTGTTGAACGGCGAGAACCGGGTGATGCGGTTGCCCTGGCGCAGCGGCAGGCCGAGCGTGCCGTAGCAGTCGAACGGCTCGTCGAACACCAGCGAGATCAGGCAGTCGGTCATCGACACGTCGATGAACTGGCCGGCGCCCGTGCGCTCGCGCTGATAGAGCGCGCCGAGCACGGAGGCGAAGGCGAAGGTGCCGGCGATGCCGTCGGAGAGCGGCGAGCCGGTCTTGCTCGGCGCGCCGTCCGGCGCGCCGGTGATGCTCATGAACCCGCTCGCCGCCTGCACCATCAGGTCGAACGCCTTGCGGTGGCGCTCGGGCCCGGTGGAGCCGTAGCCGGTGATGGCGCAGTGGATGATGCGCGGATTGCGCGCCTTCAGCGTGTCGTAGGTGATGCCGAGCCGCTCGGTGACGCCGACGCGGAAGTTCTCCACCACCACGTCCGCCTTCTCCACCAGCCGCAGGAACAGCTCGCGCCCCTCCTGCGATTTCAGGTCGAGGCTCACCGACTTCTTGCCGCGCGAGCGCTTGAGATAGGCGATGCCCACATCCTCCGGCGCGGCGCGCGTGAAGGACACGCCCGCGGCGCCGAGAAAAGGCGGGGCGTCGAAGGTGGGATCGCCCTTGGCGGGATCGTCGATGCGGATCACCTCGGCGCCGAGCGCGGCGAGGAACAGCGTCGTCTGCGGTCCCGACAGGAAGCGCGAGAGATCGAGCACCCGCACCCCCGACAGGATGCGGTCCGGCGCCGTCCGCGGGGCGATGTCGTCTGGGTCCGGCGATGGCTTCAGCATGGTTGCGGCCGCGTTCGATGGGAGAGCCCCGAACCTCTCGTCTGCGGGCCCCGGTGTCCAATATCCGGTGCGTCCCGTTTGATATGCCGGGCGACCTCACGTGATGGCGCAGCCGGCTACGAACCCCGGCGCTGACCTGCTAGATATCTCGGGCATGAGCATCGAGCTTCGCCATCTCCGCTATTTCGTCGCCGTCGCGGAGGATCTGCATTTCGGGCGCGCCGCCGAGCGCCTCGGCATCTCGCAGCCGCCCCTGAGCCAGCAGATCCTCGCCCTCGAGCGCATCCTCGGCGCGCGCCTTCTGGAGCGCACCAACCGGCGCGTCGCGCTCACCGACGCGGGCAAGCTGTTCCTCGCCGAGGCGAAGGAGGTGCTGGCGCGCGTGGACCAGGCGGCCGCCATGGCCGAGCGGGTGCACCGGGGCGAGGCCGGAGAGCTCCGCGTCGGCTTCTTCGGCTCCGCGCCCTTCGTCACCGAATTCCAGCGCCTCATCTACACCTTCCGCAATACCCATGCGGACGTGCATCTGGACCTCAAGGAGCTGCCGACCTTCCAGCAGGTGGACGCACTGCTGGAGGGCCGCCTCGACGTCGGCTTCGTGCGGCCGCTGGAGCCGGCGCCGCAGGCGCTGGCGCTCACCGCGCTGTCCCGGGAGCCGTTGATGGCGGTGATGCACTCGGACCATCTGCTCGCCCGCAAGCGGGGCGCGCTGCCCATCTCGGCGCTGGCCGGCGAGCCGTTCGTGCTCTACGCGCGCGGCATCGGCACCGGCCTGTATCAGCAGGTGATCGATCTGTGCCGCAATGGCGGCTTCGCCCCGCATGTGCGGCAGGAGGCGAGCGCGACGCCGACGATGATGGGTCTCGTCGCCGCCGGCGTCGGCGTGTCGATCCTGCCGGCATCGCTGGAGCGGCTGAAGTTCGACGGCGTGAAATTCCGCCCGCTGGCGGACGAAGGCGCGGTGACCGGCGTGTGCCTGGCGCGGCGCTACGACGACCGCTCGGCGCTCGTGCGCGCCATCTTCGACGCCGCCGCGCGCCTGAAGCGGACCGGCTAGGACGCGAAGGGCCGGGGCGACGGCGCCCCGTCGCGCGCCGCCGCATCGAGGGCGGGATCGCGCACCAGGACCTGCTCGGCGTAGAGCCGGGCGATCTCGCCGGAGGACAGGCCGAACCCCTTCAGGACCTCCTCATTGTGCTCCCCCAGACGGCCCGCCTTCGGCCCCGCGTCCGGCGCCCATGCCGAGAAGCGTACGGGCATGCCGGGCACGTCGAAGCTGCCGATCGCCGGATCATGGACGCGCCGCACGGTGCCGCGCGCCTTGAGGTGGGGCTGCGCCACCACCTCGTTGAGGGTCAGCACCGGGGCGGCCGGCACGCGTTCCTGCTCCAGCGCGGCGAGGCAGTCCTCGCGCGTGCCGACATGGGCGAGCCAGTCTTCGAGGATGTCCTTCAGCGCGTCGTTGTTCGCCTTGCGCGCGCCGGGCGTGGCGAAGCGCTGGTCCTTCAGCAGTTCCGGCCGGCCCATGGCCGCGACCAGCTGCGGCCACTGGTGGGCCAGCGACATCAGCGTGATGAACCGGCCGTCACCGCAGCGGAAGATGCCAGTGGGGCCGCCGTCCGGATGCTGCGAGCCGGTCCGCTTCGGCTCGTAGGCGCCACCGCGTAATGCGATGCGCGGCACACTCGCCTCGTGCATGTGGAAGTAGGTGTCGACCAGGGTCGCCTCCACATGCTGCCCCTCGCCGGTGCGCTCGCGGTGGAGCAGCGCCGCGACCACCGAGAGCGCCGCCGAGACCCCGGTCGAGACGTCGCCGATGGCCATCGTGATCATGGCCGGGCTGCCGTCCGGCTCGCCCACCAGCCCGGTGATGCCCGCATAGGCTTGGCCCATATAGTCGTAGCCCGGCCGGTCGGCGAGGGGACCGCTCTGGCCCGCAAGCGAAATCGAGCACATGACGAGGCGCGGATTGATCGCCTTCAGGTCCTCATAGGACAGCCCCGCGCGCGCCATCACGCCCGGGGCGAAGTTCTCCACCACCACGTCGGCCTTGGCGATCATCGTGCGCAGAAGCGCGCGCCCCTGCGGATGCTTGAAGTCGAGCGCGACGCAGCGCTTGGAGTGGTTGTGCTGGAAGAAATAGGTGGAGTGGGGCGCCGCGTCCTTCGCCGCATTCTGCGCCTTGAGGCCCTGCACCCTTGCCCGGTCGCCGAACGGGGCAAGTTCCACCTTCACCACGTCTGCGCCCATCTCCGCCAGCAGCCGCGTGCAGGTCGGACCGGCGACGAACTGCGTGATGTCGATCACCGTGTAGCCGGTGAGCATTGCGGGGCGCGGATCCATTCCTCGGCTCCTTGAGGGCCATCCCGGGGACGAGCGGTTCCCCTGCTTATGAAAGCCGGCGGCCGGGCAGGTCCAATATGCGCGAGGTCTGCTTCAAGTCGCGCCAAGACATGAGGGGCCGCGAGCGCCATTCCAAGTCGCGGCACCTATCGAACCAAACTCTGAACGTCTTGGACGCAGTGCAGTCCCCTTTCTAGCGTCTCGTGGACCGGAGGCATGCCGTGCTCGAGCTTTATTTCTGGACCACACCGAACGGCTACAAAGTGACGATCCTGCTCGAAGAGCTGGGGTGGGACTACACTGTCGTTCCGATCCATATCGGCAAGGGCGAGCAGTTCGCGCCGGAGTTCCTGAAGATCAGCCCGAACAACAAGATTCCGGCCCTCGTCGACCATGACGGGCCGGGCGGGTCGCCTTACGCGCTGTTCGAGTCGGGCGCGATCATGATGTATCTGGCGGAGAAGAGCGGCTTCCGCTTCCTGCCGCAGGACATGCGCGCGCGCTACGACGTCGTCCAGTGGCTGATGTTCCAGATGGGGAGCCTCGGCCCGATGCTCGGGCAGGCGCACCATTTCCGCCGTTATGCGCCCGAGACCATCCCCTATGCCGTGGAGCGCTACACCTCCGAGGCGGCGCGCATCTACCGCGTGCTGGACCGCAGGCTGGGCGAGGCGGAGTACCTCGCCGGCAGCTATTCCCTCGCCGACATGGCGGTCTATCCCTGGCTGCGGGCCCACGATTGGCAGGGCCAGAGGCTTGAGGATTTTCCCAACGTCCTGCGCTGGTACGGCGCCGTGCGCGCGCGCCCGGCGGTGCAGCGCGGCCTCGCGGTGCTGAAGGAGCGCCACGCGCGCAACCGGGCCAAGCCAGAGGGCGCGGCCTGGGACGCGCTCTTCGGCCAGACCCAGTTCTCGGAAGCCGCCCGCCGCGCCAACGACGGGCAGGATCAGGCGCCCGCGCGCTGAACCGGACAACGGGGCGGTTTCTGCCGGCCGGCCCCGCAGCACAGATGGCAGGTCACGTCGGGCGCGGCCCGGGGAGGAAAAGATGAAGAAATTTCTGCTCGGGGCGGCCGCCGCCTCGGCCGCCATGCTCATGCTTGCCGCCGGCGCCAGCGCGCAGACATTTCCCGACCGGGCCATCACCATGGTGGTGCCCTATGCCGCCGGCGGCCCCACCGACACGGTGGCGCGTCTCGTCGCCGACGCCATGAGCCGCAATCTCGGCGGCCGGATCGTCGTGGAGAACGTCGCCGGCGCGGGCGGCACGCTGGGTGCCGGACGCGTGGCGAAGGCCGACCCGAACGGCTACACGCTGCTGCTCAATCACATCGGCCAGGCCACGGCGCCCACCCTTTATCCGAACGCGCCGTACGATTCCCAGACCGCGTTCGAGCCCATCGGCCTGATCGCCGACGTGCCCATGACCATGGTCTCGCGGCCCGACCTGCCGCCGAAGACGCTCGCCGAGCTGATCGACTATGCGCGCAAGAACAAGGACAAGATCACCTACGCCAATGCCGGCCCCGGCACCGCCTCGCATCTGTGCGGCATGCTGTTCATGAATCTCACCGGCCTCGACCTGACCACCGTGCCCTACAAGGGGACGGGGCCGGCCATGATCGACCTGATCGGCGGCCAGGTGGACTTCATGTGCGACCAGACCACCAATACCACCAGCTACATCCGCGCCGACAAGGTGAAGGTCTACGCCACCACCACGGCGGCGCGGCTGCCCACGCTGCCGCAGGTGCCGAGCGCGGCGGAATCCGGCGTGCCCGACCTCAGCCTCACCATCTGGCATGGCCTCTATGCGCCCAAGGGGACGCCTGCGGCAGTGGTGGAGAAGCTGCAGCGCGCGCTGCTCGCAGCCCTTGAGGATCCGCAGATCAAGCAACGCTTCAACGAGCTCGGTGCCCTGGTCGTGCCACCCGGCGCGGTGACGCCGGCGGCGCTGAAGGCGAAGCTCGCGGCCGAGATCGTGCGCTGGCACACCGTGCTCGGCCAGGGCCAGTCGGCGCGGAACTGATCACCTGCGTGTCTTCTTCGCCAAGGCCCGCGGCGCGGCTTCGCGCCCGCCGTTTTGACGGAAGAGCTTCGAGCATGACAGGCTCAGCTTGCGGCGCCCAAGCAACGCTCTTTCGGGCGCCGAAGGCGGGCGGCATGGCCGGGATCGCCGGGCGCCGCCCCTCTCGAACCCTCGGGCGCTCCGAGAGGGACAGATGGGCCTTGCGGGAAACGGCACGTTCCTGGGAAATGCCAAACGGCCGGGTGGGCGCCAAGGCGCTCACCCGGCCGGGACTCAGGGGTTCGTGAACCTCACTCGGCCGCTTCAGCCCGGATCGGCTGCTGCGGGCGCATGTCGGCCCGGTCGATGCCGGCGACACGCACCGGCTTCTTCATCGCGTCGCGGCGGAAGGGCTCGCCCAGCTCCTGGTTCAAGATGACCTCAATGAAGGTGGTGATCCCCTTCTTCTGGTCCTCCGCCGCGTTCTTCAGAGCCTCGGTGACCTCCTGCGGCGTGCGCGCCGCCACGCCCTTGAAGCCGCAGCCCTCGGCGATCTTGGCATAGCTCAGTTTGAGATCGAGCTCGGTGCCGACGAAATTGTTGTCGTACCAGAGCGTGGTGTTGCGCTTCTCCGCGCCCCACTGATAGTTGCGCAGCACCACCATGGTGATGGCCGGCCACTCGTCGCGGCCGATGGAGGTCATCTCATTGATGGAGATGCCGAACGCGCCGTCGCCCGCAAAACCGAACACCGGCGTGTCGGGGGCGGCGATCTTCGCGCCGATGATGGCCGGGAAGGCATAGCCGCAGGGCCCGAACATGCCCGGCGCCAGATACTTCCGGCCCGCCTCGAAGGCGGGATAGGCGTTGCCGATGGCGCAGTTGTTGCCGATGTCCGTGGACAGGATGGCGTCGCGCGGCAGGCCCGCCTGGATCGCCCGCCAGGCCTGGCGAGGCGACATGCGGTTCTTCTCGCGCGCGCGCGCATCGGCATTCCAGGAGGTGCCCGGATCGTCCTCCTCGTGGTCCATGGAGGACAGCGTCTGCAGCCAGGCAGACTTGGTGCGGTGGATCAGCGCCTTGCGCTCCTCGCGGCCGGTATCGCCCGCCGCGTTGGAGAGCTGGTCGAGGATCTGCTGGGCCACCTGCTTGGCATCGCCGCAAATGCCCACCGTGATCTTCTTGGTGAGGCCGATGCGGTCGGCATTGATGTCCACCTGGATGATCTTGGCGTCCCTGGGCCAGTAGTCGATGCCGTAGCCGGGCAGGGTGGAGAAGGGGTTGAGGCGGGTGCCCAGCGCCAGCACCACGTCGGCCTTGGCGATCAGCTCCATTGCCGCCTTCGAGCCGTTATAGCCGAGCGGCCCCACGGCGAGCGGATGGCTGCCGGGGAAGGAATCATTGTGCTGGTAGCCGCAGCACACCGGCGCCGAGAGGCGCTCGGCCAACGCCGCGGATTCGCCGATGGCGTCGCCGATCACCACGCCGCCGCCATTGAGGATCACCGGGAACTTGGCTTCCGACAGGAGCTTGGCCGCCTCCGCGATGGCGGCCTTGCCGCCCGAGGGGCGCTCAAGGCGCACGATCTGCGGCAGCTCGATATCGATCTGCTGGGTCCACATGTCCCGCGGCACGTTGATCTGGGCCGGAGCGCAGCCGCGCCAGGCCTTCTCGATCACCCGGTTCAGGACCTCGGCCACGCGGGAGGGATCGCGCACCTCCTCCTGGTAGCAGACCATGTCGCGGAACAGGGCCATCTGCTCCACTTCCTGGAAGCCGCCCTGGCCGATGGTCTTGTTGGCCGCCTGGGGGGTCACCAGCAGCATCGGCGTGTGGTTCCAGTAAGCGGTCTTCATGGCGGTCACGAAGCCGGTGACGCCCGGGCCGTTCTGGGCGATGGCCATGGCCATCTTGCCGGTCACGCGGCTGTAGCCGTCGCAGATGAGGCCCGCATTGGTCTCATGGGCGCAGTCCCAGAAGGTAATACCGGCCGCGGGGAACAGATCGGACACGGGCATCATGGCCGAGCCGATGATGCCGAAGGCGTGCTCGATGCCGTGCATCTGCAGAACTTTAATGAACGCCTCTTCGGTGGTCATCTTCATGGTGCTTCTCCTTGGCCGGGTGCACGGACGCGGACATCACCCATGCGCGGCGATACCCGGTGCGCGGTCCCAAATCGGTACGTCCCTCAGCTCTTGCGATGTCTCCTCGGATCACGCGGCGGCCGTGGCCGGTGCCCGCGCGCCCGCCCTTGACTTCGGCCATGGAGTTCACCGCTAGCTTCCGCGGACCGTGCGGCCATCGAACCGACGCCGCACGCCGGAAATCTGACCGCTGCCGATCCTGGCCGCAAGAGATAATTTCGATTTTTGTCTTCAAATGCGACAAAAAATGGAATAGGAGCATGGTGGAGATGGACGATATCCCTGACGCCCCACCCGCAATGAAGGCATTCGGCCTCCTGGAGGTCATCGCCTCCATGGACCATGCCCCCACGCTGGCGGAGCTCACAGAGGTGGCGGACCTTCCCAAGCCGACCCTTCACCGATGGCTGGCCATGCTGGAGAACGCCGATCTGATCCACCGCCTGCCCGATGGGCGGCGCTATGAGCTGGCGGCGCGGGCGACCACGCTCGCCTTCTCCATCCTCGCCAACAGCCCGGGCTCGATGCGGCGCCACCAGATCCTGCAGAAGGTGGCCGCCGACCTCGGGGAATCCTGCAATTTCACCGTGCTTCAGGGCTATGAGGTGATCTATCTCGACCGTGTCGAGGCCGCCCTGCCCTTGCGGGTCGCGTTCCAGAAGGGCTCGCACGTGCCGGCGCACTGCTCGGCGTCGGGCAAATTGTTCCTGGCCATGATGTCGCCGGCCAAACGCGAGCGGCTGCTGCGCGCGACCGGCCTTAAGCGCTACACCCCCAACACCCTCACCGATCTGGCCGCGCTCGATGAAGAGTTCGCCAAGGTGAAACGGCAAGGCTACGCACTGGACGATGAGGAGTTCCTCTCCGGCCTTTTCTGCATCGCCGTGCCGATCTTCGATCTCGCCCGAGGCGAATGCGTGGCGGCCTTGGCGCTCCAAGCCCCCATCGTGCGCCTGTCCCGCGCCAATGCCGACGCGCGCCTTCCCGCGCTCCGATCGGCGGCGGAGGCCCTGGCGACAACGCTGACATGACCTGAACTTTCGACCGGAGAGCACGCCAATGTCGATGCTAGAGATGAGCGCTTCCCATCCGAGGCTCGGCATTCTTGTGCAGCAAGCCCGCGGCAATGGGCCGGCGCGGGTCGGCGTGGTCTATCCGTGCGAGGCCGGAGCCCTTGCCGCGGCCCTTGAGGCCGCGGCCTGCGGCTTCATCCTGCCCGTGCTCATCGGCCCGCGGGCGCTGATCCTGAAGGCCGCCGCGGAAACGGGCGCAGACCTCGCCCAGATCGAGATGGTGGAGGCCCCTGATCCCGTCAGCGCCGCACGGCGGGCGGTGGCCATGGCCGGCGCCGGCGAGATCGCGGCCATCATGAAGGGCTCGCTCCATACCGACGAGCTTCTGGGCGCGGTGGTGGGCCGCGACAGCCCGTTGCGCACGGGGCGGCGCATGAGCCATGTCTTCTGGTTCGACTGCCCCGCTTACCACAAGCCCCTGATGCTGACCGACGCGGTCATCAACATCACACCGGGCCTGTCGGAGAAAGCGGACATCATCCGCAATGCGGTGGAGCTCGCCCATCGCCTCCACATCCCCGATCCGAAGGTGGCCATCCTCGCACCCGTGGAGACCGTCAACCCCGACCTGCCCGCCACCATCGACGCGGCGGCCTTGTGCAAGATGGCCGACCGGGGCCAGATCCCCGGCGCCATCATCGACGGGCCGCTCGGCTTCGACAATGCGGTGTCGCTGACGGCCGCGACCACGAAGGGCATCGTCTCCCACGTGGCCGGGGAGCCGGACATCTTGGTGGTGCCGGATCTCAATTCAGGCAACAGCCTCTACAAGTCCTTCGTCTATCTGGGGGGCGCAGCCTGCGCGGGCCTGGTGCTCGGCACCAAGGTTCCCATCATCCTCACCAGCCGCTCCGATTCCCTGCAGGCCCGCGTCGTCTCCTGCGCGCTGGCCGCCCTATCCATGCGCGGGCCGCCCGGACCGCGCCATTGAGGCGCCCTTCGCGTCGCCGCGCGCCTTAATTGCCCGTGCCGATCCTGGGAGCGTCTCCGGGGCGATGGGCGGGTCCGCCACCGAAGGGGCGATGGCGTTCACGGCAATGCCGAGGGGCCCGAGCTCGCGGGCGAGCCCCTTGGTCAAGGCGACCAGCCACGGCGTGGTGTCGCCGACCCGCAACAGCTCGGTGGCGATGATCGGGGCGAGGCCGCGCGCGAACATCCCGGGGAACTGATAGACGAACGAGATGCCGCTATGGCGCACCCGCGTGTCGAACAATTCCGAACAGCGCCGCCTGCGGGCGGTGGACCGCCCGATAGATGAAGGCGAAGGGGATCGCCACCGCCAGCCAGATCAATTCCAGCGCCTGCCGCGCTGTGCGTTGGGCGCGGCCGGCCGCGGGAAGCGGCCGGCCGCGGAACCTTGCCGCGTCAGGTCGCAGCCAAGGCCTGCGGCCTCGCCGGGAGCCGTTCTGAGACCGCGTCGGTGATCTGCGCCGGCGTGTCGACCACGGTGATGCCTGCCGCTTCGAGGGCCGCGCGCTTGGCGGGATAGCCGCCGGCGCTGCCGGTCACGATCGCGCCGGCGTGCCCCATCTTCTTGCCGGGCGGCGAGGCGCGGCCCGCGATGAAGGCGACGACCGGCTTCTTCATGTGGGCCGCATATTCCGCCGCCTTCTCCTCCATCGATCCGCCGATCTCGCCCACCATCACCACCGCGTCGGTGCCGCGGTCCTCGTCGAGGGCCTGCAGCGCGTCGCGGGTGGTGGTGCCGATCATGGGATCGCCGCCGATGCCGAGAAAGGCGGACTGGCCGAGGCCGGCACGGGTGAGGTTGAGGCAGATCAGCGTCCCGAGGCTGCCGCTGCGGGAGATCACGCCGATGCGGCCGGGCTTGAAGATGTTGGGATTGTGTCCCGGCATGATGCCGACGAAGCCTTCGCCGGGGGTCACCAGGCCGGCCGTGTTGGGGCCGATGATCCGCGTGCCGCTGCGGGCCGCCGCGCGGTGCATGGCCATCACGTCGTGGGCCGGAATGTGCTCCGTGAGCACCACAAGGAGTCCCGCGCCGGCATCGATGGCGTCGAGCGCCGCGTCCTTGGCCGCGGCCGGCGGGATGAACATCACCGCCACGTCGAACGGCGCCTCGCGCGCCGCTTCCCGGGCGGTGGCGAAGAGCGGCACGCCAAGATGGGTCTGCCCGGCCCGCTTGGGATTGACGCCGGCGACGATGCGGGTGCCCTCCCCCATCATCTTCTCCGCCCAGAACGAGCCCTGCTTGCCTGTCATGCCTTGGACGAGCACGCGGTGATGCTTGCGAAAGATAATCATCGGGCTGCCTCCACCGCGGCCTTGACCGCATCCTCCATGAGATCGAACGGTTCGATGCCGAGGCGCTCGCGCACCAGGCGCACCGCCTCGTCCTCGCCGGTGCCGTGGATCGAGAAATAAACGGGCAAGGTCGGCCGCAGGACCTCCCAGGCCTTGACCACCCCTTCCGCCATCACGTCCGTACGCGCGAAGGCGCCGCAGAAGTTCACGACCAGGCTCTTCACGCCGGGATTGGAGAGCACCAGGTCCAGGGCCGTCTCCGCCTTGGTGTAGGCTTCGCCGCCGATCTCGAGGAAATTGGCGGGCCGGCCGCCGAAATGGGCGATGACGTCCATGGTCGTCATGGTGAGCCCCGCGCCGTTGGCAAGCACGCCCACATCGCCGTCGAGCTGGATGAATTTGAGCCCGGCCGCAGCCGCGCGCCGCTCCAGATCGGTCGCCGGTTCGGACGCCGCCGCAGCGGTGAGCTCGGGCTGGCGGAAGGCGGCGGAATCGTCGAGCGTGAACTTGCAGTCGAGCGCCACCACGCGCCCGTCCGAAAGCACGGCGAGCGGGTTGATCTCGAGCAGCTCCGCATCGCTGGCGACATAGGCGCCATAGAGCCGCGCGAGCACGTCCGTCACCTGATCATGCGCCGGGCCGAGGTCGAGGCCGCGCACCAGGGCGGCGGCATCGAACCGGCTGAAGCCGGCGTCGGGATCGACGAGGGTGCGCCGGAGCGCATCCGGCCGCGAGGCCGCGACCTCCTCGATGTCCATGCCGCCCTCGGTCGAGAACAGCACCAGCGGACGCCGGCTGGCGAAGTCCGAGAGCACGGCGGCGTAGAATTCGCGCGTGATCTCGGCGCAGGCCTCGACCAGGACGGCGTCGACCGGATGGCCGTCGATCGACATGGCGAGGATCGCCTCGGCCGCGGCGCGGGCGGCTTGCGGCGTGTCGGCGCGCTTGATGCCGCCGGCCTTGCCGCGCTTGCCCGTGGGCACCTGTGCCTTGACGACACAGGAGCCGATCACCCCGCAGGCGTCGGCCGCCTCCTCGGGCGTGTGGCAGAGGCGGCCCTGCGGGATCGCAATCCCCGCCGGCGCGAGGACGAGGGCCTTGGCGGCCTGTTCGACGAGGTTCATGGCGCAGCCCTCACTTGCCGTACTTTGCCCAGAAGGGTCCGAACAGCTCCTCCTCGGAGGGCTTGTCCTCCGGGATCACCGTCACGAGATGGGTGATGTTGAGGAAATGGCGGAAGCTCAGATTCTCGGAGATCGAGTTCTTCTGCCAGGAGCCGCAGCCCATGGAGAGGGTGAAGCCGAGGCCGGAATCGAACCCGCCGCCATTGCCGAAGGTGTGCGCGAAATTGACCAGCACCCGCACCACGTCGAGGTCCTCCGCAAGCTCGCGGGCGTGGTCCATGTCCTTGGTGTGGATGCCGAGCGAGTGGCCGCGCCCCTGATGGTCGAGGATGTCCCGCACCAGGCGCTTGGCATCCGCGAAGTCGCGCGCCCGGTAGACGGTGAGCACCAGCGAGAGCTTCTCGCCGGAGAAGGGATGGTCGCGGCCGATGCCGGCCTCCTCCACCATGAAGAACTTCGCGTCCTTCGCCGGCTCGGGCAGGCGGAACGCCTCGGCGAGGATCGGCGCGCCGCGGGCGATGAGGTTGCGGTTGAGCTTGCCGCCGGCCCACAGATTGGCGCGCACGCGCTCCTTCTCGTCCAGCGTGCACATGAAGCCGCCGGCCTCCTCCAGCGCCGCGATGGCCGCGTCATAGACGGCGTCGAGAATGACGACGGAATTCTCGGACGAGCACGAGGTGGAATTGTCGAAGATCTTGGACGCGCAGATCTTGCGCGCGGCGTCGGCGAGATCGGCGCTGGCGTCGATGATGACGGGCACGTTGCCCGCGCCCACGCCGATGGCCGGCGTTCCGGACGAATAGGCGCGCCGCACATTGTCCTGCGATCCGGTGACGACCACGAGGTCCGCCATGCGCATCAGCGCGGTGGTGCTCTCCTTGGTCACCGGCTCGGGCAGCACCTGCACGAGATCCTCCGGCAGGCCGATGCGGGCCAGCTCGGCGCGCATCATCTCCACCACCCGCGCCGTGGTGCGGTAGCCGAGCGGCGACGGCGCGATGACGATGGCGTTGCGGCCCTTGAGCGCCATCATCGCCTTGTTCGCCGGCGTCGCCGCGGGATTGGTGGACGGCGTCACCGCGCCGATCACCCCCATGGGCTTGGCGTATTTGACGATGCCCTTGGCCCGGTCCTCCTCGATCACGCCCACCGAGCGGCCGCGCAGAAGATCGCGCAGGGTGCCGAAGGTCTTGCGCTGGTTCTTGACGACCTTGTCGGGCACGTTGCCGAGGCCGGTGTCCTCCACCGCCAGCTCGGCCAGCTCGCGCGCGCGGCCGGGCTCGTAGATCGCCCAGGCCAAGGCGCGGACCGCCTCGTCGGCGCGCTCCTGGCTGACCTCGGCGAAGCTCTCCTGAGCCCGGCGCGCCGCGCGCATGGTGCGCTCGACCGCGGCGATCGCGTCGTCCGCCGCTTCGAGCGGCATGATGACGG
This sequence comes from Xanthobacter luteus, assembly GCF_040049235.1. Classification (NCBI taxonomy): domain Bacteria; kingdom Pseudomonadati; phylum Pseudomonadota; class Alphaproteobacteria; order Hyphomicrobiales; family Xanthobacteraceae; genus Xanthobacter; species Xanthobacter luteus. The sequence goes on along the minus strand of NZ_JBDZDO010000002.1, from coordinate 255,923 downwards.
CCTGTGTCATGGCTTTTCTCCTTTACGTCGTTCCTCGTTGCAGGGCGCTCTCCGAGGACGCCCTGCGCGATGCCCGGCCCGGGAACCGCGCGATGTCTGGCCGGCGTCCCTACTCGGCGGGCGCGTGGTGTCGGCGGGGAAACAAGTTGCCGATCACGGGTAGCAGCAGCGTCAGGATCACGAGCGCGATGACGGTGCCGGAAATCGGGCGCATGAAGAACACGGTCCAATCGTTCTGGAACGAGATCATGGAATTCATGAAAGCCTCCTCGGCGAGCGGCCCGAGGATCACGCCCAGCACCATCGGCGCGATGGGAAATCGCATGCGCTCGAACACATAGCCGACCACGCCGAAGCCGAGCATCAGCCAGAGGTCGGTGACGTTGGAGCGGATCGACAGCGCGCCGATGAAGCAGAAGACCATGACGAAGGCGGAGACCACCGCCTCGGGGAAATCCATGATCTTCACCAGGGGGCGGATGGTGAAATAACCCAGCACGCACATCCCGACGATGCCGATGAAGAGCGAGGCGAAGATGGTGTAGATCATCGCCGGGGAAGTAATCATCACCTGCGGGCCGGGCTGCACGCCGTGCAGCATGAAGGCGCCGAGAATGGCCGCGGTGGCGCCGCTGCCGGGAATGCCGAGCGCGAGGAGCGGAATCAGCGCTCCGCCCACCGAGGCGGTCGCCGCGCTCTGCGGGGCCACGATGCCCTCCGGCACGCCCGTCCCCATGCGGGCGCGCTGGCGGCCGAACTGGCTCTCGACGCCGTAGCCCACGAAGGAGGCGATGGTCGCGCCGGCGCCGGGGATGATGCCGACCACGTGGCCGAGCAGCGTCGAGCGCAGGAGCATGCCCTTCAGCCCCGAGATTTCCTTGAGGCTCGGCAATTGGGTGCGGGTCTCCCCGGTGCCCTGGAGGGGGGCGGAGGTGAAGCCGATTTCCAGCCGCGCGAGCACCTCCGCCACGCCGTAGGCCCCCACCATCACCACGAGGAACTCGATGCCGTCGGCCAGGATCGGCAGGCCGAAGGTGAACCGATAGGAGCCGTAGATGGCATCGGTGCCGACGCAGGCGACGAGCAGTCCCACCGACAGGCTGATGAGCGCGGAGGACAGCGAGCCCTTCCCGAGCGAGATCACGCTGGCAAGGCCGAGCAGGACGATCGCGAAGTATTCAGGCGAGGAGAATTGCAGCGCGAAATGCGCCACCGGCTTGGTCAGCACCACCATGATCGCGGCGGAGATCAGACCGCCGATGAGCGCCGCGACCAGCGTCCAGCCCAGCGCCTTCGCCGGCTGACCCTTCTTGGCCATGGCATAGCCGTCCCACAGCAACGGCACATGGATGGGCTCGCCGGGAATGCGGAACAGGATCGAGGTGAAGGCGCCGCCATAGGTGCCGGAGACATACATGGCGGTCAGAAGGATGATCGCCGATGTGACGTCCATCTGATAGGTGAAGGGAAGGAACAGAACGACTCCCATCACCAGCGTCAGGCCCGGCAGGATGCCCACCAGGAGGCCGACAACGAGCCCGACAAACAACATCAGCATGTTGATCGGTATGAAGCAGGCGATGAAGCCCGCACCGAGCTGCGTGAGAATATCCAGCATGTGAGGCGCCTTTACAGGGTCCGGTTTCGCGGGATCAGGGCAGGCTGACGATGAGGTCGGTCAGGATGTCGAACGGCGGGATGCCGCGCGGCAGCGAGACGTAGACCACCTTCAGGAACAGGATGCTGAGCACCGCCGTGCCGATGAAGGCCGCGGCCCAGATCGTGCCGTGCTTGCGGAACCGGCCGAGATACATGAAGCCGGCGAGGAACAAGAAGGTGGAGAGCGGAAAGCCGACGATGCCGAGCGCCAGGCCATAGAGGCCGCACATGGCCATACCGCCGAGGAGCAGGGACAGGCTGCGGTCCTGCAGATCCTCCGCCTCGACCGAGGGCTCGGCGGCTTCGAGCTGATCGGCAAGGCCGTGCGCCTCCTTGTGATTGGGCGAGATGATCGCCCGCACCAGCTCGATCAGGCTGACCACGCCCATTAGCCCGATGGCCACCTTGGGCCAGAAGTCGGGGCCGAGCTCGCCCGGCCGGGACGCGACGTCGATGTGGTTGGCGAAGTGCCAAAGCGCGGCGGCAACGACGATCAGCACGCCATAGGGCAGTGCCGCTGAGACGCGGTTGGTCAGCGCGTGCGTGGTCATGCGACCCTCCTCGACGCGAAAATGGACGGTGCTGTGGAAGCCCTTGCGAGGGCGGCGCGTCCCGGCCGGCGTGACCGGGACGCAGGCTCGATCAGGCGGGCTTCGCGAGCGCCTTCATCTCTTTCAGCTGCTGCTCCAGGAACGCCATTGACTGGCTCGCCGGCAGGTAGCTCTTGGGATCGGCGATCTGGTCACCGAGGAACTTCTTGTATTCCTCGGTTGCCGCCACTTTGCCCAAGACGGAATCGATCTGCGACATGGCCGCCGTCGGCGTGCCCGCGCGCAGGACCACGGCGCGGAACTGGGGTAGCGCCACCTGGTATCCGAGCTCATAGGAGCAGGGGACGTCCTTGAAGTCGGGGAAGCGCTCCTTGCCGAACACCATGATCGGCCGCATCTGCTTGCCGTCGATGAAGCTGCGGACGTCGCCGGCCTGCTCGTAGAGGGCATCCGCGTGGCCGCCGAGGATCGAGATGTAGCGTTCGCTCGGCTTGGAAAAGGGGACCTGGATGACGCTCACGCCCTTGCCCGCGAGGTAATTGAGCGAGAAATCGTCGACGCTGCCGAACCCGAGCGTCGCCACCTTGAGCTTGTTGGGGTTGGCCTTGGCTTCCTTCTCGAAATCGGCCCAGGTCTTGAAGCGGCTGTCCTGGGCGACGAAGATGAAGGACGGCGCCTGGATCATCACCGCGGCGGGCGCGATGTCGGACAGCTTCCAGCGCGGGTTGGTGCCGGCGAGCAAAGCGTGGGCGTCGGCAATATAGATGGCGGCCGAATAGCCGTCCGCCGGAGCGGCGAGAAGCTTGGCCATGCCGGTGCCGCCGGTGCCGCCGGGCACGTTCACCACCGGAATGCCCTGGCCGAACATCGGCTCGGCGAGCTTGCCGACCTGACGGGCGAGCTGATCTGCGCCCCCGCCCGGCCCCCAGGGCACGATCATCTCGATCGGCCGCGCCGGGAACTTGTCGTCGGCGGCAAGCGCCGCTCGGCACAGCGAAGATCCCGCCACGGCAATGGTGCCGCCAGCGTAGAGAAAATGGCGTCGTGATAGATTCATGTGAAATTCCTCCCTATCCGGTCTTTACCATCCGTCGGTTGACCCAACGTGATGCTGCCCGGGATGCTTTTGCGCGGCTCGTTCCGATAACTACCGACGGTCTGATAACAGGATCGTCGGTCTGAAGAGGGGCCGGAGGGCTTGGCGTGATCCCTAGGCCCGACGCGACAACAGGGTAGACATTAAAACGGTACAACCACCCTGCGATTCACCGAAATTTATTGTGTTGATCGCGATCATTCGCGATCCTTATGACCATGATCCCTGACCTAGACATTGCCCTGGTCCGCACCTTCCTCGCCATCGTCGATACGGGAGGCCTGACTTCGGCCGGCCGGGTGGTCGGCCGGACCCAGCCGGCCATCACCCAGCAGATCAAGCGGCTCGAGGAGACCCTGGGCCGGCCGCTGTTCGACCAGGATCGGCGGCATCTGCGGCTGACGCCCGACGGAGAAGTGTTCCTCGAGTACGCCCGGGCAATTCTGCGCCTCAATGACGAGGCCCGCGCGCGCTTCGGCGCTCCGGACATTCACGGCACGGTCACGCTCGGCGTGCCGGATCTCTACGCCGCCTATCTCCTGCCGCAGCTCCTGCGCCGTTTCGCACGCGCCCATCCGCTTGTGGAAATCGAGATGCGCTGCATGCGCAGCGTCCATCTTTACGAGGCGATGCAGCGCGACGAACTGGACCTCGTCATCGCCACGCTTCAGCCCGACGAGAAGAGCGGCGCCGTGGTGCGCCGGGAGCCGCTGACATGGGTCGCGGGGCCGCACGATCGGCCGGAGGCGGAGGAGGTGGTGCCGCTCGCGGTCCTGCCGCCGGGCAGCGTCTATCGCCAGCGGGCGCTGGAGGCACTGGGCCGCGCCGGCCGACGCTGGACCATCACCTCCTTCAGCGAGAGCCTGGCCGGTCTACAGGCGGCGGTGTTCGCGGGGCTCGCCGTCTCGGTGTTCCCGCGCTGTGCGGTGCAGCCCGGCATGCGGTGCCCGGGGCCGGCCGAGGGTCTGCCCGACCTTCCGGAGATCGAGCTGGTGCTGCACCGGCGTCTGATGGCGCCGAGCGCCGCTGCCGAGCATCTCGGCGACTTCGTCGAGCGCGAGCTGGCGCAGATCTCGGCGTTTCATCCCACCGCCATTGCGGACGGATCGCCCGCCCTGCCGCAGCGCCTCGGGGTGGCGCGGGCCTGAGGGGCCGGTGTCCGAGCAAGAGCCCCGGGCATGCCCCTGCGGGGCCCGGATCACGCGGACTGGGCCGGCCTGGACTGAACTTCCACGGTGATGTGAGCGAGCGCGCATATCCCGCGGATCCGCGCCTTGTAGTAAGCGGGGTCCGAGAGATCCTCGCCGGTCAGGGCAACGATCGCCGCGGCGTGGCCGGGGCCCAGCTGCCAGACATGGAGATCGGTAATCCGCGTGCGCTCGTCCTCGATCGCGGAACGGATCTCGCCCTCCCAGTCCGCATCGGCCGGCGTCATGTCGAGCAGCACGCGCCCGGCGTCATGGACCAGCCCCCACGACCAGCGGGCGATCACCAGCGCGCCCGCGAGCCCCATGAGCGGGTCCGCCCAGAGCCAGCCATAGGCACCGCCGAGCAGCAGGGCGACGATGGCCAGCACCGAGGTGAGGGCGTCGGCGAGCACGTGCAGATAGGCCGCGCGCAGATTGTTGTCCCGCGCCTGGCCGTGCCCGGCGCGCGCGTCGGCGTGGTGGTGGTGGTCATCGTGGCGGTGGTGGTCGTGGTCGTGGGAATGGCCGTGATGATGGGGCGCGTCGCGCAGGAGCAGCGCGCTCACCAGATTGACCGCGAGCCCGACGACGGCGACGCCGATCGCCTGCGTGAAGCTGATGGGCACCGGATCGGCGAAGCGCAGGAAGCTCTCCCAGCCGATCAGCAGCGCCACCAGCGCCAGAGCCACCGCGCTCGCAAATCCCGCGAGGTCTCCGAGCTTTCCGGTGCCGAAGGTGAAGCGCGGATCGCGCGCGAGGCGGCGGGCGTAGAGATAGGCCAGCGCCGCGATCAGCATGGCGCCCGCGTGGGTCGACATGTGCCAGCCGTCGGCCACCAGCGCCATGGAGCCGTAGAGCGTGCCGGCGACGATCTCCACCACCATCATCACCGTGGTCAGAACGATGACGAACCAGACCTTGCGCTCGTTGCGCCGGTGGTCGGCGCCGAGAAACACATGGTCGTGCCTCAGCGCCGCGACGTCGCTCTCGATCATCTGCCCATTCTCCGCCGCCCCGTCACTTCAGGTAGGTCCGGATGATCGACATCAGCTCGTCGCTGCCTTGCCGACGGTCCGCCTCGGTCTTCGCGCCGAGCACATGCTCGCGCAGGTGGTCGTCCACGAGCTCCGTGGTCAGCCCGTTCACCGCGCCGCGGACGGAGGCGACCTGGCGCAGCACCTCGCCGCACGCCACTTCCGCCGCCAGAGCGCGCTCGATGCCCTCGATCTGCCCTTTGATCCGGCGCACGCGGGCGATCAGCTTGTCCTTGTTGCGGATGGTGTGGGCCACGCGGCGAGGCTCCCCGATCAATCGCAAATAGCGTAGGGGGGTATATTATTTTGCGCAACCGAGATTTGGGGCGCCTCGGCAAGGCCGGCGCAGGCCATCCCCTGCGCCTCGGCGACCGGCTCTACACCTCCTGCTGGCATGGCAGCTTCGTCATCCTCGGCATCGAGCACATCTCGAAGCCGCGCTTCATCAGCGGCCTGGACTGGAGCCCGCCTTATCCCTGCCCGACCCACACGGCGGCGCCGGTGCCGTTCGAGATCATGGGCCGCAAGGTTCTGGTCTGCGCCGAAGTTCGGTCTTCTGCCAAGACACGGCCTCATGAAGTCTTGGCGCGGCGGGAGGCCCCGCCGGCGGGCAGGCGCTCACGCGGACACGACGACGGCCAGGGCCACCACCCGCGGCGTCTCGCGCCAATACAGGCGGACGGCGTGCCCGGTCCTGGTCGTGGCACGCCCGGCCGGCAGGTCCACGGCGATATCCTGAAACTCGAGCATGACGCCGTCGCGCGGATAGACCGCCTTGTAGCAAGCCTCCTTCAGCGCGAAGAGCAGCCGCCCCGCGAGCTCGGGCGAGGCGCCGGCCAGCCGGTCGCCGACGGACCGCGCCAGCGCCGCCACGTCCTCCGGCAACGGCTCGGCCGGCTCGACGTCGATGCCGATCCCGCGAAAATGCGCCCCGCGTCCGACCGCGGCGACCGCCATGTGAGCGTCGTGGGCGAGCGAGCCGACGATGCCCTCGGGCCAGACCGGGCAGCCGGACGGCCGGCGGCCGATGGCGACGCCCGCGTGTCCGAGATCGGCGAGCAGGGCGCGGGCGAGATGGCGCGCCGCGCCGCTGGCGCGCCGGGCGAAGCGATCACGGGTGGTTATGACCTGCCGTTCCTCGGGCAGCAGGCGGCCCTCGTCGCCGTCGCGGATGGCGCGGCAGCCGACCTGAAGCCCCGCGGGTGCCATTTCGCGCAGGGCCGCGCGCAGCGGGGCCGCGGTGCAGCCGGATGGGAGGCCTTGGGCCACGGCGCTCAGGGCTGGCCGGCGCGCGGCCGGGGCACCACAGACAAGCGGGCGATCATCTCGCCATCCTCGTCCTCGCCCTCGTCCACGAAGCCCGCCGACCGATAGAGCCGGCGCGCGCCCTCATTGTCGGGCATGTAGCACACCCGAATGTCCCGCACGCCCTCGATCGCGGCGATCTCCCGCACCAGAGCGGCGAGCGCCGCGCGGCCATAGCCGCGACCCTGGGCCCGGCGGTCGATCATGAACCGGTAGATCAGCGCCTCGCCGGCGTCGCCGGCATCGTACATGGCGAACCCGACCACCCGGTCGCCGGCCACCACCGCCCGCGGCCGGGCAGCCCTGTCGCGCCGCGCCTCCTTGAGCGAACTGGCATTGTCGGCGAGGAGGTCGCGCTGGTCGTCGGCGAGTTCGAGCGCCAGCACGGCCGCACGGTTGGCGGGACCGACGGGCTCGAGCCGCAGCTCGCCGGGTCGCCCGGCGGCGGGGTCCGCCCGCGGTGCCGTGCCTGGCATGCTCACCCCGCGGTCGCCGCGGCGGCGGCGCCGGCCGTCGGCACGAGAATATGATGCAGCTTGGCGGGGTTGCCGCGCCACGAGGTCCGCGGCTCGATCATCTCGCCCTTCATCACGAACGAATCCGCGTCCACCGTCGCGCCTTCACCCACCACCACGCCATAGTGGATGAACGCCGCCGGGCCGAGCGTCGCGCCATCGCCGATCCTGATGAGCTCCGACTTGAAGACGCCCTCTTCCAGCGAGTGCGGCTGCAGCACGCAGCCTTCGTTGAGGGTCGCGTCGTCGCCGATCTCCAGCAGCGAGCGCTCGGTGATGATGCTGCCGGCGTCGAACACGCGGCGCCCGACCTTCACGTTCAGCAGGCGCAGCATCATGGGCCGGAACGGGGTTCCGGCGAACAGCGTCATGGTTGGGGAATCAGCCAGCTTCCAGTGGCGCTCGTGGGACCAGAAATGGGGATCGTAGATGGTCATGATGCGCGGCTCCAGGCGCCGGAAGCCGATGCTCGCCCGCTCGATCAGGCTGTAATATAGAACCGACCCTATGACGGTCGCGAACAACGCCACCAGCAGCGCCCACACCCCCCACTCGCTGTAATAATTGAGGGCGCGGTCCCAAACCACCATGGTGAGGAACAGGACCATCCAGTGGCTGGCGAGAACCAGGGCGACCGTGACCGCGTTGTGGACGTTCTTGCGCGCCACGCGCCGGCGCTGCTCGCGCGCCGAGACGGTGCCGAGCAATTCCTTGTCGCGCTCGACCATGCGGGGGATCTCGAATGCGGGCGACCCCAGGAGGCCGATATTCTCCCGGATCTCGCCTTCGATCGGGATCATCACCTTGGTGCCGAGCAGGCAGTTGGCGCCGACCCGCGCGTCCGGCGGCACGTGGATGTTGTTGCCGAGGAAGTTGCGCTCGCCCACGCGGGTGCGCTCCAGGCGGAAGGCGGTGGCCGACTTGTGCATGTTGATCATCGACAGGCCGTCCGACACCATGGTCCCGCTGCCGATTTCGCACAGCAGCGGGTTGTCGTGCCTCTGGTTGGTGCCGAAGTTCGAGCCGGTCTGGTGCACCGTGTTGAGGTTCCAGCCGAGCGCGCGCATGTAATAGACGATCGCCGAGCTGTCGCCGAACACGAGGTTCAAAAACCGGTTGTTGCTGCTGCCCGACACCACCGTCTGCAGCCAGTGGTTGGGGCTGTAGATCGAATAGGTCTGCCCCTCGCGCAGGAACGGCTTGAGCAGCCGCGGCAGCAGCACCGCCGCGAGCAGCGCCAGCAGCAGGCCTCCGAACATCACGATCGTCGCGCCGACCGCCAATTGCCCGACGGTCTCCTCGAGGTCGTCGCTGGTCCACTGCCAGTAGCTCAGGAACTGCAGCGGCAGCGGCACCACGACCGTAACCAGACCGACGATCTGGAACATCTCGTAGCCGATGCGGCGCATCAGCGAGCACGGCAGGTCGGTGACCTTGCAATAGTTCGCCGTGGTCGGCAGCGCGGGGGAACCGTGCCAGTGCTCGCCGGCCGGGATCTGCTGCCCGCTCTGGAGCGAGGACGAATGGCCGAGCTGGGCGCGATCGCCCATGGAGGTGTGAATGTCGAGCAGGCTCGCCTCGCCGACGAACGCGTCATTGCCGATCACCACGGGACCGGTATGGATGTAGCCCGCCTCGGCGCGATAGCCGAGCACCGTGGATTCCTTGCGCAGGATGGCGTTGTCGCCGATCGATATGAGATCGGTGCACACCGGCATCGACCGGCATTCCACCACCGAATTGTGCCCGAGCCGAGCACCGAGCAGCCGCAGATAGAGGCTGTAGAGGGGGCTGCCCTTGAACAGCACCACCGGCGCGCTGCGCACCAGCGTCATGACCACCCAGAAGCGGAAATAGCGCGCGCCCCACAGCGGGAACGATTCCACCCGCCAGCGGCCGACCAGCAGCCATTTCGCGATCACGCACAGCGCCGACCAGCCGAAGAAGAAGACCACCGCCAGGACGGTGCTCCTGAGATAGAGGCCGAATGGCTCGTCGAGCTTCTCGTTGACCCAGGTCAAGCCGGTGTTGAAGCTCCACTGCAGGACGAAGCCGTAGACGAAATAGAACGCGAACTGCGCCACGCCGCAGGTCCGGTACGCAAGATCGCTCGCGCGATGGGTCGCCTGCGGCACCACCTCGGCCGCGGCGGCACCGGACTGGCGCTGCAAATGGGCGGCGAGCGCCGCCGCGGTCGGGTTGAGGTAGATGTCCCGCATCGATGCGGTGCCCCACCCCTCCTTGGTCCGAAGCCTGGAGCACAGCCGCGCCATCAGCAGCGAATTGGCCCCGAGATCGTCAAAGAAATGAGCCTCCACGCAAACTCGGTCGCGCTTCAGCACGTCGCACAACTGGGCGACGACGAACCGCTCCTGGTCGTTGCGCGGCGCGATCGTCTGGCTTTCGCCGGTGTGCTTGTCGGCGGCGGGCGGCGGCAGCTGCCGGAGGTCGACCTTGTCCGAGACCGTCATCGGAATGGCCGCCAGCTCCTCGAGGAAGCTCGGCACCATGAAGTCGGGAAGCCGCCGCTTCAGCGCACGGGAGATATCGCGGCGCGAGAGGGGCGCGGCGCCGCTCTTCAGCGTGTAGTAGGCGACCAGTTCCAACCGCTCGGGATCGGACTGCCAGGTGGTCGCCACCGCCTGGGCGATCGATGGGTGCTCGAGCAGCACCGCCTCGATCTCGCCGAGCTCGATGCGGTTGCCGCGGATCTTCACCTGGGTGTCGACGCGGCCGTGATATTCGATGTCGCCGGCCTCGTTCAGCCGGCCGAGGTCGCCGGTGCGGTAGATGCGGCCGCTGGGATTGTGCGGCAGGTCGAGAAAGTCGGGGATGAACTTCTGCGCCGTCAGATCGGACCGGTTCAGGTAGCCGACCGCGAGCCCGACGCCGGCGATGCCGATCTCGCCCAGCTCTCCCGGCGGCGCCAGGGCCGGCTGCGCCGGATCGAGAATGGCGATCGCGTAGCTCGGCAGCGGTCGGCCGATCGTCACCGGCCGGTCCGGCGTCAGCACGCCCATGGTGGCCGTCACCGTCGCCTCGGTCGGGCCATAGGTGTTGAGCAGCGTCAGGCCGGGCCGCGACCAGCGGACCACCAGATTGTGCGGGCATGCCTCGCCGCCAACCAGGATCAGCCGCAATGCCGGCACCTCGCTCTCGATCGAGGACAGCAGCGTCGGGCTGCAGGCCATGCAGGTGACGGCGTTGTCGCGCAGGAAGTCGGCCAGCTCCGCGCCGATCAGCGTCTGGTCGCCCGGCGCCGGCACCAGCGTCGCGCCGCCCGCGAAAGGAACCCAGATCTCCTCCACCGAGAAGTCGAAGGCGATGGTCATGCCCTGGTAGACGCGGTCGCCGGGCCGGTAGCCGTAGCGTTCGGCGGCCACGCGCACGAAATTGCAGATGCTGCGATGCTCGACGACGACGCCCTTGGGCTTGCCGGTGGTGCCCGACGTATAAAGGATGTAGCAGGCACGGTCCTCGCGCAGCGGCGCCGCATCGCGCGGCAGCGGCGCGTGCGAATGCGCGTCGATCGCCGCTCCGGCCTCGTCGACAATCAGATGCCGCACCGGCAGATGCTGCACCTTCTCGCGATAGGGCGCGATCGTGATCACCAGGCTCAGGCCGGCATCCTCGACGATGAACGCGATCCTCTGCTCCGGAAACGCCGCGGCCAGCGGCACGTAGACCGCCCCGGCCTTCATGACGGCGAGCATCACCACATAGGTCTCGACCGAGCGGTTGAGCAGCAGGCCGATGCGGTCTGCGGGCTTGACCCCACGCCCGATCAGCAGCCGCGCGAGCTGGTTGGCGCGGGCATCGATCTCGGCGTAGGACCACGTGGCGTCGCGGACCACCACCGCCGCGGTCGACCCGTGGCGCGCAGCAAGACCCTCGAACAGCATTTCGAGGCGCTCGTCCGGATGGCTCGGCTGGGCGGGGCATTCCCCGACCACCACCTGCGGACGGGCGGGCACGGTGATGCGACCGGGCTCGCCGTATCCGTCGCCGGCCGGCGTCGCGCCGGCCGCGCCGGCCGCCGGGGGCGCGGTGTCATTGGCGGCGACCGGGGTCGCGCCGCCGTCGCGGTCGCGCACATTGCCGTGGAGCATCACACGAACCATTCCATCGTATGGAAGCCGGACAGCCGATCTGAGCTGCATTGGTCTCCGGCAACATGCGCGGTTCGGGCGTCAACCAAGGCCGATTGGCCGCACGCCCGGTCGCGCCGTTCTTTCCCGACGGCCAAACAGCGGCGGTCTAGCTCTTCATTTCGAGCCCGGTCAAGCCCAACCGACGCAGATCGTTCCGCCGATCGCACCGGGGCCTTTTGAAACCGGGGTCCGCATGGTGAGCGGCGTTCGGAAGGCCCAAAGTGTTGCCGTTACGGCATCCGACCGCCCGCACGGCCCCCGGGCGCATGCGGTGCCCCACGCCGTTCCCGCCCCTTTCCACCCCGAGCCGGCCCCCGGACAAGGCGGCCGGCGCACGCCTGCCCTTGCGCGCGCCGCAGCACCTCGCACACCGTATTCGCGTGTGGACGGCGGCATCGTTCTTGGTGATTTCTGGTCCAGCCCCTGTTTTCCTGCGGGGGGCACGAGCGGCCGATGCCTGCCGAGGACCGGACGACGTCACCGGGCGCACCGCGTGCGCCGGCGAACGGCGCCCGCAGCGAAGGGGCCGAGCGGGATCGACACAGCCATGACCACCAAGCCCAACGCGCGCTCCGGCGGACGCATTCTCGTGGACCAGTTGCTCATCCACGGTGCGGACACCGCTTATTGCGTGCCCGGCGAGAGCTATCTCGCGGTGCTCGACGCGCTGTTCGACGCCCGCGACCGCGTCCGGCTGGTCAATGCCCGCCACGAGGCCGGCGCCGCCAACATGGCGGAGGCCTACGGCAAGCTCACCGGCCGACCCGGCATCGCCATGGTCACGCGCGGGCCCGGCGCCTGTCACGCGGCGGTGGGGGTGCATACCGCGTTCCAGGATTCGACCCCCATGATCCTGCTGGTGGGCCAGGTCGGGCGCGACATGATGGACCGCGAGGCGTTCCAGGAGATCGACTACCGGCAGATGTTCGGGCCGATCGCCAAATGGGCGGCGCAGATCGACGTCACAGCCCGCATCCCCGAATACATGGCCCGCGCCTTCCGCCTCGCCACCTCCGGCCGGCCCGGGCCGGTGGTTCTGGCGCTGCCCGAGGACATGCTGACCGAGACCGCCGACACGCCCGACGCCGAGCCCTGGCGCCCTGTGGAACCGGCGCCGCCGCCGGAGGCCGCGCTGGAGAAGCTGCGCGGCCTTCTGGACCGGGCCGAGCGGCCGCTGGTGCTGGTCGGCGGCCCCGGCTGGACCGACGCCGGCGCCGGCGCCATGCGCGCCTTCGCCGAGGCGAACGGCCTGCCGGTCGCCACCTCGTTCCGCCGCCAGGACGCCTTCGACCACCGCTCGGAGACTTTCGCCGGCGATCTCGGCACCTCCGGTCCGCCCGCTCTGGTGCGGCTGGTGAAGGAGGCGGACCTGCTGCTCGTGGTCGGCGCCCGCCTCGGCGAGATGACCACCCAGGGCTACACGGTGATGGACAGCCCCACGCCACGGCAGAAGCTGGTCCACGTCCACGCCGATCCGGACGAGCTGGGCCGGGTCTATGCGCCGGATCTCGCCATCGCCGCCGCGGCCGATGCCATGGCGCGGGCGCTCGGCGGGCGGCGCTGGGTCGCCCCCGAGCGGTTCGCCGCCTGGCGCGGCCGGCTGCGCGATGGGTATCTCCAGGCGCTGCGCCCCACCCATCCGCCCGGCGCGCTCGATCTTGCGGCCTGCATGGCGGAGCTTTCCGCCTGCCTCGGCGACAACGGCATCGTCACGCTGGACGCCGGCAACCATACCGGCTGGCCGCAGCGCTTCCTGCCGTTCGGGCGGCCCGGCCGGCAGATCGGCCCCACCAGCGGCGCCATGGGCTATTCGGTCCCGGCGGCGGTCGCCGCCGCCTTGCTTCACCCCGACCGGGTGGTGGTGAGCTGCGTCGGCGACGGCGGCTTCATGATGAGCGGGCAGGAAGTGTCCACCGCCGTGCAGCACGGCGCCAAGCCCATCGTGCTGCTGTTCAACAACGCCACCTACGGCACCATCCGCATGCACCAGGAGCGCGAGCATCCCGGCCGGGTGATCGGCACCGACCTCGTCAATCCGGACTTCGTCGCCATGGCCGCCGCCATGGGCGCCCATGCCGAGCGCGTGGCGCGGACGGAAGAGTTCGCCCCCGCGCTCGACCGCGCCCTCGCCGCGGGCCGGGCGGCGGTGATCGAGCTTGCGGTCGATCCGGAGATCGTCTCGACGCGCCTCACCATCTCCGCCCTCAGGGCGCGGGCGCCGGGCGGCTGAGCGGCGCCATGCCCGCCGCGACGCGCTCCAGCAGATAGGGAAAGAACGGATTGGAGGACATGCGCACCAGCATGTCCACATCCACCACCAGCGCCCCGTATTCGCCGCGCGCGGCGATGTCGCCGAGGCGGATGCCGAAGGCGTCCGCCGGGTCCGGCTCGAGCCCGTAGAGCCCGTCCTCCAGCGGGAACGGCAGCGCCACGTGGGAGAGCGAATAGACGTCCCGCGGATAGGCGATCCCGAGCGGGCGGCGGAGCTCCTCGGCGGCATGCGCCGGGGTCTCGCGCACCTCGGCGCGGGAGGTGTCGGCGGCGGAATTGGCGATGACCGCCACCCGGAACGGCCGCGGGGCCGGAGGCAGCAGGCGCTCGAGCGCGGTGTCCGCGCGCGCGGTGAGCAGCTGCTCGAACGAGGTGTCGCGGTTGATGTCGAACAGCACCAGCTCGCTGCCATTGTCGGGCAGGCGCCGGTGCAGCTGGTCGATCACCGCGCGGGTGCTCACGGTGTGGTCGAGCACCGACTGGAAGGTCAGCACCGGCGGAAGCCCGTCGATGAGGCCGCCCTTCAGATGCCGGCGCATGTTCTCCCCGAGCGCCTGCGTCAGGAGCCAGGACTGGCGCGCGGCGTGCACCGGAAACGAATTGTACTTGAAGGGGTTGAACTCGGGGATGAGGGACAGCCACGCGGCCTTGGCGAACGCCGGGAAGATGGCGGGCCAGCCGGCGAGGCCGGCGAAGCGGGCGAACGCCGTCACCCCCACCATGGGCGAGACGAGCACGATCTTGTCCGGCCGCCCGAGCGCGGGATCGTCGATGGCGTCGAGCGCGTGCATGAGCGCCAGCGCCCCGCCATTGGAATAGCCGACGAGGTGGAACGGGCCGTCCGGCACCCGCCGTTTCGCCTCGCGCACGGCGAGGCGGGTGGCGGCGCGCCAGTCGTCATAGTCGACGCCGAGCAGCGCGCCGGGCACGGTGCCGTGGCCCGGCAGGCGGATCGAGAGGGCGAGGAAGCCCAGCGCCGCATAGCGCCGCGCCACGTGCCGCAGGCTGTAGGGCGAATCCGTCAGCCCGTGCAGAAATACGGCGACGCCCCGCACCGGCCCTTCCGGCTCGACCACGAAGGAGCGGTTGAAATCCTGGGCGAAGCGGGCCGGAAAGATCGGGCTGGCGGCATAATAGCGGTCGTAGGGCACGCGGGCGCGGGGCGGCAGCTTGTCGGTGACCTCGCGCCGCACCTCGGCGAACAGGCGGTCCTCGGCGGCGAGATAGGCGGCAAAGTCGGCCCGGTCGAGCGCCGCGCGGCTCAGCTCCTTCGGCGTGAGGGTGTGCCAGAGCTCCAGCGGCGGGCCGCGCTGGGAATCCACCGCCCGCACCACGAACACCGTGACCAGCGCCACCACGATCGCCGAGGCGATCCAGCGGGCGATCCTCAGGAGACGCTTCACCATCGGCCCCATCCGCCTCCCGCGCCGCTGCGCGCCACGCAGGCCGCGACGCCAGCCGCGATCGCACGCCGCCCGCCTCACACCTTGCGCACGAATTCCGCGCGTAGCACCAAGCCCTTGATGCCGGGATGGCGGCAGTCGATCTCCTGTGCGTCGCCGGTGAGGCGGATCGACTTGATGACCGTCCCGCGCTTCAGGGTCTGGCCGGCGCCCTTCACGGTGAGGTCCTTGATCAGCGCCACGCTGTCGCCGTCCGCCAGCAGATTGCCCAGCGAATCGCGCACCTCCACGCCGGCGGGCCGCGCTTTCTGCGCCGCCTCGCCGGGGCTGAGCCACTCCCCGGTGGCCTCGTCATAGACATAGTCGTCGTCGCCGCTGGTCATGTGTGATCCTGATACGTTTGGTCCCGTTCACCCGTAGCGCCGCTGCGCCTCGATGGCGAGCCCCGTGCCGACCGAGCCGAACGTGTCGCCCTCGATCACCCGCGCCTGCGGGACGCAGGCGCAGATGGCGGCGCGCACATGGGCGAGGCGGGTGGAGCCGCCGGTGAGGAAGAGCGCATCGATGGCGCCGGCGTCAAGGCCCGCCGCCTTGAGGCAGGCGCCGATGCGCGCGGCGATGCGGTCCGCCAAAAGGCCGGTGTGGCGCACCAGGTCCGCATGGGCGATGCCCACCGAGAGGCCGGCTTCCAGCACCGCGAGGTCGAGCCGGGTCACCCCGTTCTGCGCCACGGCGATCTTCGCCGCCTCCACGTCGAGGGCGAGGGCGTGGCCGCGCTCGTCCTCCACCGCCCGCGCGAGGCGCAGCACCAGATCCGGCTGCGCCGCCTCGCGCTCCAGCTCGCGGATGGTGCGGGCGGTCTTGCCGTCATAGAGCCGGTTGATGGCGGACCAGGTGGCAAGGTCCTGATAGAGGCCGACCGGCATGGTGAGGCCCCGGCGCTTCAGCGGGCTGCCGTGTCCCAGCAGCGGCATCACCATGGACAAGGACAGCTGCCGGTCGAAATCGGTACCGCCGACGCGCACGCCTTCATTGGCCAGGATGTCGGACGAGCGATCGGCGCGGCCGGCATGCCCGCGGGCGATGCGCACGATGGAGAAGTCCGAGGTGCCGCCGCCGATGTCGGCGATCAGCGCCAATTGCTCGCCCGCCACCTGCCGCTCGTAGTCGAGGCTCGCCGCGATGGGCTCGAACTGGAACGACAGCTCGGCAAAGCCGATGGCGCGGGCGATGTCGCCCAGCACGCCTTCGGCCCGTGCGTCGCCGGCCGCGTCGCCGTCCACGAAGTGCACCGGCCGGCCGAGCACCACCGCATCGAGCGGGCGCCCCGCGGCCCCCTCCCCGCGCGCCTTCACCGCGGCGAGGAAGGCGGCGATCACCGCTTTGAAGCCGAGCCGCTGGCGCCCCACCGGGGTGGTCTCGTCGACGAGCGTAGTGCCGAGCACCGATTTCAGCGCCCGCATCAGGCGCCCCTGCTCGCCCGAGACATAGGCCGCCATCGCCGCGCGCCCGACCAAAGGCGCGCCGGTGCGCGGATAGAAGATGGCGCTCGGCAGCGTCTCGGCGCCGTCTTCCAGCGGCGCCAGCCGCGGCCCGTCCGCGCCGATGAAGCCGAGGGTGGTGTTGGAGGTGCCGAAATCGAGGCCGCAGGCGGTCACGGGACCTCCTTGCATGAAGCGGGTGCGGAAGAGGGCTCGGTTGCTAAATCAAGTCGTGCTGCGACGCAACAGATGCGTCGCGCATCGCGCCTGGCATCGGCCCGTCGGTCGATCGCCGGCCCGCCTTCCCGCGGCGGCTCAGACCGCCTGCGCCAGCATGGCGGCGCGCCCGTCGGCGTCGGCGGTCCACAGCTCCAGGCCTTCGGAGGCCTCCGCCGCGTTCAGCGTCATCGGGGCGCCGTCGAAGATCGGCCGCACCGAGCGGAAGGTGAACCGCGCCGGACGCCGGCCGAGCAGCCGGGCGGCAAAGCCCGCCAGCAGCGTCGCCTGGAGCGGCCCGTGGACGATCAGACCCGGATAGCCCTCCTCGTGCAGGCAGTAGTCCCGGTCGTAATGGATGCGGTGGCCGTTGAAGGTGATGGCGGAATAGCGGAACAGCAGCATCGGCGTCGGCACCACCGTCTCGCTGTGCCGCGCCGCGCGCGGGCCGTCCGCGGCGCCGGACCCGCCGGAGGCGGCGTCGGCGCCGCGATAGACCACGTCCTGCCGCTCCTCCACGGCGAGGCCGCGCGGGGTGGCGTAGAGATGCTTCAAGGTGACGAAGCACAGGGTGCCGGTGCGCCCCTCCTTCACCACCACGTCCTCGATGGTGGAGTGTCGCTCCACCGCGTCGCCCACGCGCAGCGCGTCGTGGAAGGCGAGCGCGCCGCCGGCCCACATGCGGCGCGGCAGCGGCACCGGCGGCAGGAAGCCGCCGCGCGCCGGGTGCCCGTCCGGGCCGAGGCCGGAATTGGGCACGGTGGGGGGCGCGAGGCACCATTGGGCGGCGAGCGGGGCCTCGTCCCCCGGCTGCGGGGTGCCCGGCGGCAGATCGAGGGTGGCGCGCATCTCGCGCACGCCGCGCGCGGTGACGAGGTCGCTCACGCGCTCCTCGCGGCCAATCCAGGAGCGCAGATGCGCGGCGTCGAGCTCCGCCATGGCGGCGTCCTCCCTCAATAGGAGCGGGGCAGACCGAGCACATGCTCGGCGAGATAAGACAGGATCATGTTGGTGGAGATGGGCGCCACCTGGTAGAGGCGGGTTTCCCGGAACTTGCGCTCCACGTCGTACTCCTGCGCGAAGCCGAAGCCGCCATGGGTCTGGAGGCAGGCATTGGCGGCCGCCCAGGAGGCGTCCGCGGCGAGCATCTTGGCCATGTTCGCCTCGGCGCCGCAATCGATGCCCGCCTCGTAGCGGCGCGCCGCCTCGTGCACCATCAGCTCGGCGGCGCGCATGTCGGCATAGGCCTTGGCGAGGGGAAACTGGACCCCCTGGTTCTGGCCGATGGGCCGGCCGAACAGCACCCGCTCGCCGGCATAGGCCGTGGCCTTCTCGATGAACCATTTGGCGTCGCCGATGCATTCGGCGGCGATCAGGATGCGCTCGGCGTTCATGCCCGAGAGGATGTAGCGGAAGCCCTTGCCCTCCTCGCCCACGAGGTTCTCCGCCGGCACCTTCACGTTGTCGAAGAACACCTCGGTGGTGGCGTGGTTCATCATGGTGCGGATGGGCCGGATGGTGAGGCCCTCGGTCTGCGCCGCGCGCATGTCGAGCAGGAACACGGACAGGCCGTCGGTCTTCTTCGCCACCGCCTCGCGCGGCGTGGTGCGGGCGAGCAGCAGCATCAAATCGGAATGCTCGGCCCGGCTGGTCCAGATCTTCTGGCCGTTCACCACATAATGGTCGCCCGCGCGCCGGGCGGTGGTCTTGAGCGCGGTGGTGTCGGTGCCGGAGGTCGGCTCGGTGACCCCGAACGCCTGCAGGCGCACCGTGCCGGCGGCGATTGGCGGCAGCCAGGTCTCCTTCTGCGCCGCGCTGCCGTGCCGCAGCACCGTGCCCATGGTGTACATCTGCGCATGGCAGGCCCCGCCGTTGCAGCCGGCGCGCTGGATCTCCTCCAGGATCGCCGCGGCGGCGGAGAGCGGCAATCCGGCGCCGCCATAGGCTTCCGGGATCAGCGCCGCGAGGAAGCCGGATTGCGTGAGCGCCTCCACGAAGGTGGACGGATAGGCCATCTCGCGGTCGAGCGCGCGCCAGTACGGCCCCGGAAAATCGGCGCACAGCCGGCGCACGGCGGCGCGGATGTCGGCGTAGCTCTCGGCGTGAGGGCTCGGCATCCCTTATCGTCTCCTCCCCGCTTCCGCCGCGCCGGCGCGGGCACCCCGCGCCCGGCCCCCGGCGGATCCTCTTTCCGTTCAGATCTTGTATTCGTAGAGCAGGCGGGCGCGGATGGTGCCTTCCAGCGCGCGGATGTCCTCCAGCACGCGCTGGCTGTCGGCGGCCGAGGCGTCGGCGTCGAGCACCACATAGCCGATGTCGGCCGCGGTCTCGTAATATTGCGCGGCGATGTTCACCTGGTGGCGCGCCAGCACCTCGTTGAGGCGCCCGAGCATGCCCGGCAGGTTGCGCTGCACCTGGATGAAGCGCGTGCCGAGCGGACGGGCCGGCAGCTGCACCTGGGGGAAGTTCACCGCCCCCACGGTCGAGCCGGAGTCGGAATACTCCACCAGCTTGCGCGCCACCTCGGCGCCGATGCGCTCCTGCGCCTCCTCCGTGGAGCCGCCGATGTGCGGCGTCAGGATGACGTTGTCGAGGCCCTGGAGCGGGGAGACGAAGCGCTCGCCATTGGCGCTCGGCTCCACCGGGAAGACGTCCACCGCCGCGCCGCGCAGCCGGCCCTCGCGCAGCGCCTCGGCGAGCGCATCGAGGTCCACCACGGTGCCGCGGCTGTTGTTGATGAAATAGGCGCCCGACTTCATGGCCGCGATCTCGGCGCGGCCGATCATGCCGTGGGTGGCGGCGGTCTCCGGCACATGCATGCTCACCACGTCGCTCTGGGCGAGCAGCTCGGCGAGGCTGTTCACCGGCTCGGTGTTGCCGTGGCGCAGCTTGTCCGTGAGATCGAAGAAGATCACCCGCATGCCCATGGCCTCGGCGAGGTTCGAGAGCTGCGAGCCGATATTGCCGTAGCCGACGATGCCGAGAGTCTTGCCGCGCACCTCCAGGCTGTTGGTGGCGGACTTGTCCCACTTGCCCTCGTGCGCCGCGCGCGAGCGCGCGGGGATGCGCCGCAGCAGCATGACGATCTCGCCGATCACCAGCTCGGCGACGCTGCGGGTGTTGGAGAACGGCGCGTTGAACACCGGGATGCCGTGGGCGCGGGTGGCGTCGACGTCCACCTGGTTGGTGCCGACGCTGAAGCAGCCGATGGCGATCAGCCGGTCCGCCGCCTCCAGCACCTGCGCCGTGATGTGGGTGCGCGAGCGGATGCCGAGGATGTGCACCCCCTTGATGGCCTCCTCCAGCGCCGCGCCGTCGAGCGCCTTGGTGAGGCGGGTGAGGTTGGTGTAGCCGGCGGCGTGCATCAGCGCGACGGCGCTGTCGTTGACGCCCTCGAGCAGCAGGACCTTGATCTTGTCCTTGGCCAGCGAGAGCTGCGGCATCTGGGATTGGCTGTCGTTCACGGGCTCGGCGTCCTTCGGCAGTGGGTGCGCCGACCGCGGGGAACCGGATCGGCCAGCCTCGTTCGGCTTGGCACGGTTCGATCGGCACGGTCACGGGCGCGTCCGCGGGATGGCGACCCGCGGCGGCGGGAACTTAGCGATTTTGCAGGCCGCGTCCAGAATTCCCCGGCATGGGGGCGGCGGCCACCTGCGGGCGGAGAAGCGCAAAGGCAGCAGCGCCAAGCCCGCTCCCGGCCCGCCCCCGCCGTCTCGGCGACGATATGCGCCACCCGTCGCTTGGCCGAAGACCCGTCCTGCCCAGGGGGAATCCGCTTGAGCTCGCCTGATCGCCTACTTCCCGCTCTCGCAGAAGCGCGGCGCGGCGGCGCGGGCGGAGGGGGGCCGCAGGCCGTTCCACCAGGCATCGAGGCTGGAGCGGGTGCAATCGAGCCGCACGCACAGGCCCTCGGTGAAGCGCAGCCAGTCCGCAAAGTGGGCGGCGGGCACCGGCAGCAGCACCGGCACGTCGTGCTCCACCGCGGCGCAGATCACGGCAACGAGGCCGCCGCCCGCGCGTTCGGCGGCGCCGAAGCGGTTGAGGATCAGGAGGTCCGGACGGCGGCGCGCCGCCTCCAGGAGCGACCCCTCGATGCGGCCGAGCGCGTCGCGCCAGTCGGGCGAATGGCACGCGCCGCAGCGTGCGACGGAGAGCTCCCGCCCCTCCGGAACGAGCATGAGGCCGGAGGCCCGTCCGTTGACGCGCGCAGGGCCCTGGATGACGCCGACCGCGTCGAAGCCGCGGGCGCCGAGGTCGGCGGCGAAGGTGGACAGGACGGCATCCGGCGCCTCGCCGGGCGCGAAGACCAGAGCGGCGACGTCGCTTTCCGCGTCGAACAGCGGGCCGGCCGGGGTCCCGGCGGCGCCGCGCGGGGCGCGGACGCGGGGTGCCGCCGGGCGGCTCATTGGGCGGCCACCGCGCCCTGGGCGGCCAGGGCTTCGAGCGCCGCCGCGAACGGCGCGAGCCCCGAGGTGCGCAGCGGGATGAACGGCTTCCCGGCCTCCCGGCACAGCCTCTTCACCTGCGAGGAAGCGAGGTGGCTGACGCAATCCACCGGGAAGAAGGCGATGTCGGCCTGGCTGACGAGGCCCGGCAGGAGGGTGACCGTCTCCTCCATGCCGCCGTCATGGGTGAGGAGCACGCTGCCCGCGCGCGCGGCGAAGGCGCGCAACTGGTCCAGCTGCCTGGGCCGCCCGCCCACATAGAGGAGACGCCGCCCGTCCAGCCCGCGCGGGCCTTCCTCCGCGAGCGCAGAGGATGCGGTGGACGGCAGGGCGCTCTCCAGCGCCTCCACCTCGCGCCGCAAGTCCTGCGCCGCGCGCTCCAGCGCCGCGATGCGGCGCGCGCCGGCGTCGAGTGCGGCATCGCGGGCTGCGAGCCGCTCGGCCAAAGCGGCGGAGCGGGCCTGCTCGTCGCCGAGCCGGCGCCGCAGCGCCTCGATCGCCTCGCCGTCCGGCGCCGGCGCCGACGCGGCCGCCTGCTCGAGCGCGTGGCGCAGGTCCGCCTTGAGCTGCGCGGTCTCGCGCCCCAGCGCGGCCTGGGCCGTGGCCATCTGGGACAGGCGCGCCTCCTGGCGGGCGATCTTCTCGTCGCGGGCGCCGAGCTCCGCCTCGAGCGCCCGCAGACGCTTGATGTCGGCGCGGTTGGACATGCCCATCAGGTGGGAGAGCATGTGCACCTCGCAGAACGCCTCGCGCGCCAGCGCCTGGTCGCTCAGGGGGTGGGTCAGGGTCGCCCAATAGGCGCCAGGCACCTCGCCCTTCGCCACGCTCTCGCGCCACAGCGCGCGCACCTCGTCCAGCGCCTGCGCCTTGGAGAAGCGGCGCACCTGCGCCTCGTGCTTCTTGTCGAGCAGCTTGTGGAGCAGCTTGCCCGGCAAATCGCGCCGGCCCGCCCCGGCGACCGCGAGCGAATGGATCTCGTGCTCGGAGGCGGTCTTGGCGAGCGGGTCCTTCAGCTTGCCGAAGAACTGGCGCAGGTCCGCGGTCGACAGGCAGGTGCCGATGACCGAGCAGTGCAGGTTCGAGGACAGCTCCCACAGCCGCTCCCGCCGTGCGCCGCCGGCCCGGTCCGCGCCGGCCGACAGATCGAGCGCCCTGCGCGAGGAGGGCAGGATGCCGGCGCGCTCGGCGAAATGGCCCAGCAGAACCGGGGACAGGACCGGTGAGGTGACCACGGCACAGCTCTTCGTAATATTATTACGGATATAACGATGCACCGGAGCACCCCGGGTCTGTCAAGGTGACGATGGGGTATTTTTGGCCTTTTTGCCGTTCGGCGGCGGAAATCGCTATGTTTGGACGGCTATTCTGCTGCCCGGGACTTGGCCGCCAGCTCGCCTTGCAGCGCATCGAGATGGACCGCCGCCGCCTGGGTCGCGGCACTCTCGATGGCGCGGTAGCGCGCGACCACAGACAGGCCGAACGGCGTGAGCACCGCGCCGCCGCCGCGCTTGCCGCCGGTCTGGGCCGACACCACCGGGCTCTCGAAGGTCCGGTTGAGATCCTCCACCAGCTCCCAGGCACGGCGGTAGGACATGTCCATGGCACGCCCAGCCGCGGAGATGGAGCCGAACGCCGCGATCTTCTCCAGAAGCTCGATCTTGCCAGGGCCAATCCGGAATTCGGGACCCAGGTCGATGCGCACGCTCAAGGACGCCATGGGGGGTGCTCGCGAATAGCGGGACACCGGCCGGCCCGCTTTCGAAACACTCTAGCAAAGGAAAGTGCCCCTTGTCGTTATTCCTGAACTAAAATAACGTTTCTCCATCCAGGAGGCCGCCATGTTGATCCGCCAGCTCGAATATCTCGTCGCCGTCGCCCGCGAGCGGCATTTCGGCCGGGCGGCCCACGCCTGCAACGTCTCGCAGCCGGCCCTGTCCACCGGCATCCGCAAGCTGGAGGAGGAACTGGGCCGCGCGCTGGTGATCCGCAGCCACCGCTATCAGGGCCTCACCCTGGACGGGGAGCGCGCGCTGATCTGGGCGCAGCGCATGGTGGCCGACTTCTCGGGCCTGCGCCAGGAATTGGGCGATCCCGGCGGCGGCCTCTGCGGGATGCTGCGCATCGGCGCCATCCCCGCCGCCCTGCCCTCGCTGCCGACGCTGGTGAATGCCTTCTGCGAGCGCCACCCCAAGGTGCGGGTCCAGGTGCAGTCGATGCCGTCCGCCGCCATCCAGCGCTCCCTCGACGAGAGGGAGATCGAGGCCGGCGTCACCTATCTGCACGCCGAGCCGCTGGCCCGGGTGCGCACCCGGCCGCTCTATGACGAGAGCTACGTCTTCGTCACCTGCACCCCATGGTTCGAGGGGCGCGACAGCCTGTCCTGGGCGGAAGCCGCGCGGCGCCCGCTTTGCCTGCCGACGCGCGACATGCAGCACCGGCGCATCATCGACCAGATCTTCGCCGAGGCCGGCATCGGCTGCGAGCCGCGCATCGAGGTCAACTCCTTCGAGGGCGTGTGGACCGTGATCCGCTCCGGCCCCTGGGGCGGCATCCTGCCGGCGAGCCACGGGCAGGCGTTCGCCGCGCAGGAACGGCTCCAGGTGCTCGCCCTCGTGGACCCCGTGCGCACCCAGCCTGTCGGGCTCGTGACCTCCGACCGCGATCCCGCCTCGCCGCTGGCCGACGCCTTCCTGCGCCAGGCGCCGCGCCTGCCGCGGGCGCCGGAGCGCGAGCTCCTCATCGCCTGAGGTCGGCGCTGCGGCGAAGAGGGGTGTCACCGCGCACAAAGCGGGCCGGCACGCCATATCCACCGCGCGCCAAAACGCGATAGGCTTCGCCTCCGTGCCCCTCTGCCGCCGGAGCCCGTCCTTGTCGAAGCCGGATGCCGCCGCCCCCTCCTTCCCCACCCCTTCCGCGCGCGAGACGTCGTCCGCGCGCGAGACGCCGCTGCTCGCTTATCTGCGACGCTGCCACCGGGACTTCGCGCAGGATCACTCCGGCGAGGTGGCGCAGTACATCCCCGAGCTCGGCAAGGCGGACCCGGACCATTTCGGCATCGCCGTCGCGACCATCGACGGCCACGTCTACGAGGCGGGCGACACCGACGTTCCCTTCACCATCCAGTCCATCTCCAAGGCCGGCGTGTTCGCGCTCGCGCTCGATTTGCTGGGACCCGGCCGGGTGGAGGCCGCGATCGGCGTCGAGCCCAGCGGCGAGGCGTTCAACTCCATCCGCCTCAGGCCCGACAACCGCCCGTTCAATGCCATGGTGAACACCGGCGCCATCGCCTGCTGCGGCCTCATCGCCACCGCCGAGGGCGACGGCACCTTCGAATTGATCCGCTCCACCCTGAGCCGCCTCGCCGGGCGCCCGCTCGTGGTGGACGAGGCGGTGTTCCAGTCCGAGCGCACCACCGGCGATCGCAACCGCGCCATCGCCTACCTTTTGCGCACCTATGGCGGCATCGCCGGCGACGTGGACCTTCTGCTCGACATCTATTTCCGCCAGTGCTCGGTGCTGGTGACCGCGCGCGACCTCGCGGTGATGGGCGCCTGCCTCGCCAATAACGGGGTCAACCCCATCACCGGCGACCAGGTGGTCTCCAATTACGCGGTCGCCCGCACGCTGGCGGTGATGAGCTCCTCCGGCATGTACGACTTCGCCGGCGAATGGATCTACCGCGTGGGGGTGCCGGCCAAGAGCGGGGTGGGCGGCGGCATCCTCGCCGCTTTGCCCTCCCAGCTCGGGCTCGGCACCTTCTCGCCGCGCCTCGACCAGCACGGCAACAGCGTGCGCGGCATCAGGACCTGCGAGGCCATGTCGGAGGCGTTCGACCTGCACATGCTCTCGCGCCAGGACGACGTGCGCGCCTGCGTGGTGGCGGACTACGACTTCCGCACCGTGCCCGCGCGGCCGGGCCGGCGCGCCGGCGAGCAGCGCATCCTCGACGACCGCTCCGGGGCGATCCGCGTGGTGGAGCTCGCCGGCAAGCTCTCCTTCGCCACCATGGACTACGTCACCCGCCGGCTGGCCGAACCGGCCCACCTGCCGGACTTCCTGATCCTGAACCTGCACCGCGTCGCCACCATCACGGACGCCGGCATGCGCCTGTTCACCCAGATGATCGAGCGCCAGATCCCGCCCTCCACCACGGTGGTCCTGTCCGGGGTGGACGGCCGCTCCCAGATCGGCCCACGCCTGCGCCGGCTGGCGCAGGACGGCGTGAAGGTGCGCGCCTTCCCGACCTACGACGCGGCGGTGGAATGGGCGGAGGACCAGGTGGTCTACCGCCATGGCGGGTTCTCCCGCGGCGCCGAGGAGGCGGACCTCTCCGGCCAGGCGCTTCTGGACGGCCTCGCGCCGGAGGAGGTCGCCGCCTTCGCCAGCCGCGGCACGCGGGTCGCCTTCGAGGCGGGCGTGCGCATCGTCTGCGCCGCCGAGCCGCTGCCCAAGGTCTATTTCCTGCTGCGCGGCATGGCGAGCGCGCGCTCCATGTCGGGCGTGCGGATTAGCACCATGATACCCGGGATGGCGTTCGGCGAGCTGGCCTTGATCGACCAGCCGCGCAGCGCCGACGTGTGGAGCGAGACCGAGGTGGTGTGCCTCGAGGTCGCCGCCGACGCGTTCGACGCCTTCTCTCTCAACCATCCGGCGGCGGGCCGGCGCATCATCCGCAACCTCGCGGCGCTGCTGGCGGCGCGCATGCGCATGGCGACCGCGCGCATCGACGCGCTGGCCGGCTGATCCACCTCCGGAACCCTCCGGACTTTACAACCCGCGGCGCCGCTTTCACTCTTCGCCCATAACAAGCCGCATCGGCCAGCGCGCCGAATGCGCAGCAGCCCTGGGGAGGGCGCACATGGCGGACGTGGTGAAGCAGCACGGGGGTGCCGTCACGGCGTTCCCGAAGGTGCGGCCGGTGTCGGTCGCGGATGTGATGGAGGCGCTGAAGGCCGGGGTCTCGGATTTCCGGACGGCGCCGGCCATCGGCCTGTTCTTCGGCGCCATCTATGCCCTCGGCGGCATGCTCATCTTCGCCACCGTGTTCGCGCTCGATCTCGGCTATCTCGCCTACCCGCTGGCCGCCGGATCGGTGCTGATCGGTCCGTTCGTGGCCGCGGGTCTTTATGAGGTGAGCCGGGAGATCGAGGCCGGGCGCCGGCCCAGCTTCTCCACCGTGATCCGCACCGCGCTCGCGCAAAGGAGCCGGGAGCTGGGCTGGATGGCCTTCGTCACCATCTTCGCCTTCATCATCTGGATGTATCAGGTGCGCCTGCTGCTCGCTCTGTTCCTGGGCTTCGCCTCGTTCGCCTCGCTCCAGGAATTCGCGCGGGTGCTGTTCACCACCGCGGACGGTCTCAGCTTCCTCGCCGTGGGCCACGTGATCGGCGCCGCGCTGGCGCTCGGGCTGTTCTCCATCACCGTCATCTCGTTCCCGCTGCTGATGGACCGGGACCTCGACGTGGTCACGGCCATGATCGTGAGCGTGCAGGCGGTGCTGGCGAGCCCCGGCCCGATGATCCTCTACGGCATCATCGTGGTGGCGCTGCTGGTGATCGCCGTGCTGCCAATGTTCCTCGGGCTGCTGGTGGCGCTGCCGGTGCTGGGGCACGCCACCTGGCACCTCTACCGCCGCGCCATCGTCCCGCCCGCGCCATAGCCCGCGCCTGAGACATCGCCGCGGCCGCCGCGCGCGCCGGGACCTAGGGCAAAGACGGTGGCAGCTTGCTTTGAGCGTGCTCTGCCGCGGGCTTGGCCTTGGCGCCCTTTGCCGCACCATCCTTCTTGGGGCTCGGCGGCTGAGACGCCGCGGCATCGGTCGTTGCGCCGGCGTCGGGCGGCGCGGCGGCGCGCTCCGTGCCTGAGACCTTGGATGGCTCGGTGGGGGGAGCCTTGGTCGTTCGTTTGGCCGATGCCTTGTCCGCGGCCCTGGCCGCGGCCTTGGCCGCAGATTTGGCCTCGGACTTGGCCTCGGACTTGGCCTCGGACTTGGCCTCGGACTTGGCCACGCCTTCGACGGCCGGCGCGGGCACCGGCGCGACCGCCGCGGCCTTGCGCGCCACGGCCGGCGCCGGCTTCACGGGAGCGCTGCTGCGCTTCTCCGCGAACTTCTGCGCCATCAGATCGCCGAAGGCGAGGATGAGCGCCTTCAGCTCCTCCTCCTGCACCGCCGCGGCCGCGCTCTCGATCGGAAACCAGAAGCCGAACCGCTGCGAGCGCTCCGGCCAGTTGCGCACCCGGCGCTTCACCTTCAGCGGGAACACGATCACGTCGCAGGGCACGGATCGGGTGGCGAGGCGCTTGTCGTAGGTGTAGAGGCCGAGCGGCTCGCGCGCCACCGTGCCGAGCAGTCCGGCCTCCTCGTAGGTCTCGCGCGCGGCCGCCTTCGGCGGCGTCATGCCCTTCATGGGCCAGCCCTTGGGGATCACCCAGCGCCGCGTCTCGCGGGAGGTGATGAGGCGCACCTCCACCGTTCCGTCCCGGCGCACCCGGTAAGGCAGAGCGGCATACTGGATGCGCCGTCCGTTCCGCTCGTTGATGCCCGACGCCATGGCCGACGCCCCGTCGAAGAAGCCCGCGATTCCCTCGCGAATCAGGGAGTGCGATGAGTTGGATTTTTCATTTACCACATCGCGCGGACCGGCAGGTGACGGGCTTCGCCCCCGCCGCCCCTCGCCCGGGCGGCCGCGCCGCTCACTGCGGCTCGATCTCGAACACGAACACCGCGCGGGCGCGCACCTCCACCTCGCCGGCCTCGATCGGCACCGCCGCGCGGGCGGCCTCCGCCTTCATCATCATCGGCGCCGGCATCACCGGCCCGAAATTGTCCGTGCGGGTGTCGATGCTGGCGATGCGCACGATGCGCACGCCCGCCGCCTTGGCGAGCGACTTCGCCTGGGCCATGGCGTCCCGCACGGCGGCGCCCTGCGCCTCCGCCTGCGCCGCATCGGGGTCGGCGAGGGTGAAGGTGAGGCCGGAGGCCTGGTTGGCGCCGGACTGGACCATCTTGTCGAGCAGCGCGCCGAGCTGGGCGAGGTCGCGCACCTTCACCCGCACGGTGTTGCGCGCCTCGAAGCCGATCACCCGCGGCGGCCCCGACTGGGCGCCGCTGGCATATTGGGGCGAGATGGAGAAATTGGCGGTGGCGATGTCCTTGGGCGCGATCCCCGCCTCCTTGATCACGGCGATGACGGCGGTCGCGGCCTTGGAATTGGCGGCCACCGCCTCGCCCGCGGTCTTGCCGGCGGTGACGACGCCGGTGGAGATGAGCGCCATGTCCGGCTCCGACGCGATGCGGCCCTCGCCCACCACCGTGAGCGTCGCCGCGGCGCGCGCGGGGAGCGGCGTTGCGGCGAGGAGCGCGAGCGCGCACAGCGCCCCGGAGACGATGCGCAGCGGGCGGGCAAGCGGGCCGTGGGCCCTGTCGAGGGGCATGGGAGATCCTCCATCGGATGACGCAGAGACACCACCTGCCGAACGCGGCGCCAGTGCGGCGCTCCGGTGGCGCAAGCCGTCGCGCCT
Organism: Xanthobacter luteus; assembly: GCF_040049235.1. Classification (NCBI taxonomy): domain Bacteria; kingdom Pseudomonadati; phylum Pseudomonadota; class Alphaproteobacteria; order Hyphomicrobiales; family Xanthobacteraceae; genus Xanthobacter; species Xanthobacter luteus. Next base: position 227,088 of record NZ_JBDZDO010000002.1, on the reverse strand, counting down.
GTGGGAAACCGCGCGGCGCCGCGCCGGCGGCTGGCCGGTCGGGCGCGCGCAACCGCTCGAAAAGCCGCCGGTTGTTCGATCCCGCCCCAATTGCTAGAGGAGACGACGCGCCGCGCCGCGCGCGGGCCCGTAGCTCAATGGTTAGAGCTGACCGCTCATAACGGTCTGGTTGTCGGTTCGAGTCCGGCCGGGCCTACCACATCGCGATCCGCCGGGGTTCGTCCCGGTTCGCAGAAGCCCGGTGATATCTCCACTTATCAATGGCTTATTTGTCGCGGTTCGCCGCCGACGTTCGTCACAGTTCGTTGGCACCCGCAAAATTTGATGGTACGAATGCTGGCACGAAATCGCGACTGCAGGCGACATACCATCAATGCCCCTGACTGACACCGCCGTGAGGAATGCGAAGGGCAAGGACCGGCCCTACAAGCTCAGCGACGGCGGCTGGCTCTTTTTGCTGGTGAACCCGGACGGCAAGCGATACTGGCGCGCCTCCTATCGCTTCGCCGGAAAGCAGAAGACGCTGGCAATTGGACCCTACCCCGCCATCTCGCTCGCGGAGGCGCGGAAGCAGCGCGACGCGCTCAAGGAGCAACTGGCCCAGGGGCTCGACCCGAGCGAGGCAAGAAAGGCCGACAAACGCGCGACCGCGTTGAACTCCAGCAGGACGTTCGAAGCCATCGGTCGGGAGTGGATCACTCTGAAGCTGCCGGGCTGGGTTCCGGCCTATTCCGAGCGGCTATTGAGCCGTTTGGATGCTGATGTGTTCCCGGCGCTCGGATCGCGCCCCATCGCTGATATCGAGCCGCCCGAGGTGCTGGAGGTCGTGCGGAAGATCGAAGCACGAGGCGCCGTCGAACTGGCGCGGCGCGAGATGCAGGTGATTGGGCAGATCTTCCGATTTGCCATTGCCAGCGGGCGTGCCAGCCGCGATCCGACCCAGGACCTTCGCGGCGCGCTCAAGTCGCCGGGCCGGCCGAAACACCGCCGTGCCCTCCCCCGCGAGGACCTCCCGGACTTTCTCCAGGCGCTCGACGCCTATGACGGCGAACCGATGACCAAGCTTGCCCTGAAGCTAATGGTCCTCACGTTCGTTCGCACGACAGAGTTGCGAGCGGCTCGATGGTCGGAATTCGAGGGGCTCGATGGAAAGGAGCCGCTTTGGCGCATCCCAGCGGCCCGCATGAAGATGAGGTTCGAACACCTCGTGCCGCTCGCGCCCCAGGCGGTTGCGGTGCTGAACGAACTGCGTCCCTTGGACGGCCGGAGCGCGCAACTGTTCCCCTCCCCTGGCAAGGAGGGCTTCATGTCGAACAACACGATGCTCTTTGCCATGTATCGCATGGGTTATCACGGCCGGGCGACGGTTCACGGCTTCCGCGGCGTGGCCTCCACCTGGCTCAACGAAGCCGGCTATGACTCCGACTGGATCGAGCGGCAGCTGGCCCATGATGAGCGGAATGAGGTGCGCGGCGCCTACAACAGCGCTCAGTACCTGACCGGCCGTCGGCAGATGATGTGCGACTGGGCTGACTTCTTGGACGCCCAGAAGCGCAAGGGCGCCAGCGAGAACAGCTAGGGAGCTTCCCGGCTGTCACCAGCCCAAGTTCGCACGTTGGGGGTGCGAACCTTCCTGCGAACCTGCATCAGGCTCGCCCGTTCTGGCGAGCAAATCCAAAGCCCAGCAACCGGAGTTTTCCGGAGCGCCGAGCACCTCATCCAGATCCTATCCGAGAGCCCTGCATTTCCCCTGTTGATGCAGGGATGGCCGAGGTGCGAACCAATGCGGCGCGCGGGTTCGCGCGTTAGGGGTGCGTACCTAGTGCGTACCCAGCGGAAGCTGCGACTCGTCCGGCGAATTGAGTAGTGCTAGCGTGACCTTCTCAACCTGGGGAGGATGGAATGTCAGATAAGGCACCAGTCGTGCACATAGGCGAGAACTCGCCGGAGCAGGTCGCTTACAAGCTGCTGGGCGCCGTGGCCCACGCTGAAGGCAAGCTCGTGAATGGCCTCGTTCACGCCAAGGAAAAGGCCACACGCGAATGGATCCTCGACACCTACGCCGAGTGCCTACAGGCTACTCTGAATCACCGTTCTCTGAAGCGGTGATGAAGTCGAGGTAGATCTGCGCCCGCTCGACGACCATCTGCGCCGGGCCGCCCTCGCCATTCGCCAGCTTCAGGCACTCCATCCGGAGGGCCGGCGCGTCGCGGCTGAAGGTGGACCAGTTTGCCCCAACCGACGCGCCTTCAGCACTGCCGAAGGTCGAGGCGCCCTCCCCGGCGCCCATGACTTGGCCGATGGTAGCGAAGCCCTTCTCGTAAGTCTTGGACATGGTGATCTCCTATGAAGTGGGGAAATGGCGTTAAAGCCGCCGCGTTATCGCTTTCCGCCCTACTCGTTTCCTGCGGAGATACGGAGGATGCTCGGCGCTTTGCGTTTGAGAAGTTCATCACCAACAATCGAGTTGGATCTGCCCCGGACTACTGGCTTGTGAAATACAACGCCTTGTCTCAATATGAACGTGTTGCTCTTGTATTCGGATTCATGGAAGATTTTGCCTTCTGCCAAGAAGTGGCCGAATTGTATATGAGAAAATACCCGATGGATCACTATTCCTGCGAGAAGGCAAACTAGACCGTTCACTTAGAGCCGCCTTCTCGATCTATGGCTCCCATCCCCGACGCGCGCAGGATCGCCTTGCGCAATTCGAGCGACTGGCGCGGGTTCTTGGCTAGCGCCCTGTCCAGCAGCAGCGAGGCAAGCTTCGGGTCCAGCATCGCATCCCGGAGGATCGTGTCGGCGCTCTTGATGCCGGCATTGCGCATGGCGCCAGCGAGCGCAATGACTACAGCGCCAGCCACGCCCGGAACAACGCCAGTGGTGAGGCCCACCGCGCCGCCCATGGCGCCCGCGCGCGTCAGGATCGACAGGAGGGACTGAGGCTCGCCAGTCGTCGCCCGAGCCGCCGCCAAGGCGTCGGGGGCGGTGTTGGACTGGCCCGGAACGCGGGCCGCCGTGTTGGAGCGGTTCGCCCGGTGGAGGTCGGCCGCAATCCGGCTCATCATCTCCACCTCGGGATCGGTAAAGACGACGCGCAGCGTGTTGCGGCTCGACTTCACAAACTCCTGGAACTGGTTCGAGCGCAAGAGGTTCTGTTCGGTGGTCGCCCCTTCGACGTTCGAGACGAAGCGGCGGTTGATATGCTCGGCCACCGCCTTGCGGAGACCCTGGCGCGCATCGGGGTTGCCGGCCGTCTCCCGGACCAGCTTGCGCATCTGAGCAACCGCGTCCTGCCGGCCGAAGATGCCCCCGACCGTCTTCACCACGTCCTGGGGGTCATCCACGCCAAGCAGCTTGGCGACGGTGCCGGCCTGGAAGCCCTCTAGCGCCTCCTTCCTGGCGATGGCCAAATTTGCCACCGCTTCGGCGGCGGAGGTGGGCTCGGCAAGCATGCGGTCCACCTCGGGAAGGGCGCGCAGGGCGTCCTTATGCCGGGCGCGCCACATTTCGACCTTCTTCGGGTCCAGCGTGCCGGCGATGTCGCCGCTCTTCACCTCGGCGAAGTCGCGCAGCCGGTTGATGGCGTAGTCCTGAAGGATGGCCTGCGCCCGCCCGTCGCCGAGGGCGCGCACGAAGTTTGTCACGCTCTCATAGCCGCCTGGGCCGGATCGGAAAACCCGCCCGCCGACATCTCCGTCCAGGACGCCTTCCGGGATGATCCGCGCCTCGTTCAGGAGCCGGGAAGCCCGCTCGGCCGTTCCGATGGATCGCAGGAAGTCAGGGGCCGCCCGCAGGGCGTCGGCATACTTGGCCCGCCACCGGCCGTAGGCGTCGGGGTCGAGCGTGCCGTTCGGGCCCGTCGCCGTGCGGCGAAGGTCGGCCACAGCCGCTTGCTGAAGGAGATGGACCGCGGCGGCATCGTCACCAACCGCCCGGCGGAAGGCTTGGACCGCTTGGAAGCCCTCAAGGCCCGGCCGGAACAGGGCGCCAGGCACCGCACTTTCCGAAAGCCGGTAGCGATCCGCAGGGCCAGACGATTCAAGGACGCGACCAACGGGGCCAGTGTCGAACGTCTCGGCTCGCTCGCGCGTGGCCGCGTTCGCGGTCCTCATTCGGGCGAGGTCTTCTTCCCCAAAAACGGAAGCAGGCTCCATCCGTGGCGGCGGAACTCCCTCACCTCCCGGAGAACCGCCAAGTCCCCGTCCCGTTTCCCCTCGTGCTCCAGGTGATCCAGGATTGCTTCCCACTCCTCCGGCGGGAACCTCAGGAGCACCCGAGCCATCCCCCGGCCCCATACCCCGCCATCCGGCTCCTGCCCCCGCGGCGGATTCACCGGAGGTTCCGAGGTCTCGGGGGGCGGATCGCTGGACATTAGGCGCTCGCGCTCGATCCAGAAGGTTAGGGACGACCGACGACGGCGGCCCGTCACCATAAAGCGCAGCCTCTTGGTTCAGCAAGTCAAGGGCGGCCCGCCGCGAACGCAAAGGGACGCCTTGCTCCGCCGCCAGGCGCGTGATGGACTCGGCGATGCGGGCGGCTTCCTCCCGCTCGGGGCTCGCGTGCATCGCGATCCACCAATCAGGATCGCGCCCGTTCGCGGCCTCAGAAATCCAATCGAGGATCTGGTTTTCGTCCGGCCGCTCGCGCATGCCGCTGCGTTCGGCAATGGAGATGCCGAGTTCGTCCACACTCCGGCCGCCGGTGCTCAGGATGCCGCCATAGCGACGATCAGCAGCGTCCAGAACGGCAGTCACATTCGCATCCGGGAGCACGCCACCGCGGGCCGCGACCCACCTCAGGAAAGAGGGAGGGCGATAGGGCGCGCGCCGGCCGAGGGCGATATCCGCCGCCTCTACCATCACAGCGTCCGGCTTGGGCGCGCCCGCGCGCGCCGCGACATCACCCTGCGCCGGAGCGCGGGCCATCGGGACAGGCCCCGGCCAGTCCCCAGCCCCACCACCAGACGCCACCGCCTGCACCCGGTCAAGCAAGGTGTCTTCCAGGTCCACCGCGCCACTCGCGACGAGCTGGGCTTCGTTCTCGGCCTGCCGGAGAACTGCCGTCTCCAGGTCGCGCTCTATTGCACCTTGAAGCCGCGCCAGGCGAGCATATTTGACCGTCCGCCCATTGGCCCGGCGCTCCTCCCAGGCGGCATCCCGAAGCCGGCTCCGTAGCGCCGCGAGTTCCCGGTAAGGGGTGGCCTGCCCGGCATACTGGTTCGCAACCGACAGGATTGCAGCCTCTTCCCCTTCGATCGGTCGGGCCGACCTGGGCAACGAGGCGGCCACCTCGCGTGCCGTCCTCGCCGTCTCGTTCGCGGAAAGAGCCAGCCGGCCGTCAGGATCAACGGCCTCGTGAAGAGCATTCTCCCGCTGCTTCATGACCTCGCGCGCATCGGCCAGCCGGTTGCGCAGAGCGCCGCCATAGAATTCCGGTGTGTCGAGCCCGCCCATGGCGCGCGTCGCGGCCTGCGCCTCGGCCTCGGCGCTTTGCACAATAGGCCGCTCGATGTCCCTCAGGGCCGCGCCATAGGCTTCCGGCGGCAGATCGCCTCCAAGGGCGCGCGTCCCCTCCACCGCCCGCGTAGTGGCGCCGGAGATGGCCGCGCTCGTCTCCTCATCGATCCGGGCGAGTTGCTCGCGAAGAGCCTGAGAGACCTGTTCCGGGTAGCCCGTGGGCTGGATCGCGTCCAGCGCCTCACGGCGGGCGATGTTCTGTTCGGCCGTGCGCTGCTGGAAGGCGGGCTGATCCTTGGCCGCGACACCCCGCTCTAGGCCCGCCAGCCCCATGTCCCCCGTCGCCTGGAAGGTGGTCGGCTGGGAGCCGGGAATAATCTCGGTGCCGCCTTCGTCGAGCGCCTCGCGCACCGCATAGGGATCGCTCGCCGCATCCCGGAGGGTGGCCCCGGCGGCGCGCTCCTGGGCTGCCCGCGTCGGCAGGAGCCGATCCGCGCCCATCCGGACACCCTCGCTCACCGCCCGAGGCGCCACAGCGAGCCCGGCGCCGGCCACACCACCGGCCACGTTGCCGGCCAGTTCGCCGAGCGGGCGGAACTTCTCCCCACCCTGTTCGGCCGCGATATCCCCCGTAACAGCACCGACACCGCCTCCCGTACCGCCGATGGTCAAATTTGCCACGAAGTTGGCGGGGTTCCGCGCCTCGCCGAACAGGGGGGCGAGCGCCTCAAGGGCGCCCTCCCGCAGCAGGCCGGCACGCGCCAGCCCCACAATGACGGCGGAAGGCGCCAGCATGGATCCGACGCCCGCGCCGACGCCGCGCGCAACCCGCTCTTCCACCGTGTTCGCCTGCACCTTCGCGGGATCGTTGACGCCGATGGATTCCATGGCCCGCGTGATCGAGCCTTTGCCTCCCACCGGCTCCTTGATCTCCTGCACTGGGGCGCCGTGCGCGGATCGGACCTGCCGCCCCGCTTCATTCAAGGCGCCGGTCGCGGCATCGACGGGGAGGCCGGCCACGGTGAACAGGAAATCGTTGGCGCCAGCAGTCAAATTGTTCCAGACGCCATCCGGCCCTTCACCTCGGGCGCCACCTTCCGGGCCGGGCGGCTGCTCCGGCTTGTCCGCCATCGGAATGCCCATGGCGTCCCACTGCTCCGGAGACTTCCGGCGCTGGCCCGCGACGGTCGCCTGCCGCAGTTTCGCCCGGTAGTTCTCGCGGGTCAGATCATCAGCCGAGGGCGCATCCGCAGGAGCTGCCCCCGAGGGCGACACCTCGCTATCGGCCATCGTAATGCCCGGCTCATCCAGCACGAATCCGGGGGGGAGCCCTGGGTTGACAGGTTCGTCAAGCACGAACCCCGGAGGAAGTTCACCGGCCATAGGGCACCCACTGTCCGTTGCGGAATTGGACTTTTTCGCCAGTCTGCGGATTGGTCGCGGTGGCGCCCTCACGCTGACCAGCCTTCGCGCCGCCGCTGGCGCCGGTTTTGACGCCGCCCTGCGCCGACGCGGCGTCGTCTGGCGGGAGCGGGACCACCATCCGGTCAACGTCGAGCGGCTCCAGGCCGTTGTCGGCGCGGCGCTGCTGGATCACGTTCCGCCGGTACTCGGCCGCAACCTTGTTGAGACGGGTGATTTCCGCAATCCGCTGCTTCACCACCTTCGGATCATTGATGTTCTTGATAAGTTCGTCCCAGGCGCGGACTGCATCGCCTTCCGTCTGGACGCCCTTATTCAGGCGCAGGGTGTCGTTCCGAAGCTTTTCCAAAGTGGCCTGGAATGACGCATAGTTGCGGGATTCCGCGCTGCTCAGTCCAGCCGCGTTCTTGGCCCCCGAGATGAAGTTCGAAAGCGGGCCGAGCTGGAGAGAGCCGGTGTCGATCTGCTTCGAGAACCGATCGAGGGTGTCGTTGATGCTGGTGATGCTCTGCACCCCGTAGAGGTCTTCAGCTTCGGCATTCTGGATCGTGGCCGGGACGGGCTTCTTGGGCGGCACCTTCACGCCGCCGATGGGCGTGACGGCGCCCGTGGCAGGATTGACGATGGCCGCCCGAGGCTGACCCGTCGTCTCGTCGTAGACCTCCGTCACGACTGGCTTGCCGGTGAGGCCCGCCTGCCGCTTCTGCGTCTCCACCAGGAGATCATGGGCGGTCTTGTCCTTGTAAAGGCCGAGGGCGTTGTCTCGCTCGCGCGCCGACCGGCGCACGTCGATCATCTCTTTCAGCCGGACTTCGGGCGCATAGACCGACGCCACCCCCATCATGAAGTCCTCGGGCGTCTTGAAGGTCGCCGCATAGCTCTTGCCCGAGCCGTCGCGATAGTCCACCGCCCAGCCGGCGGACTGCCCTTTGTCGTCAGCGAGCTTGCGCGTTCCGATATAGGTGTATCCGGCCGGGCCATAGCCGGGCACGGTGGCGAGCTTGCCGAAGGCGCCGAGCGCACCGTCCATATCGCCCGACTGCGCCGACATGAGCGCCTGCCGGAAAAAGGAGCGGCCTTGACGGGTATTCTCCGCCTCGGCCAACTCGCCCGCCTCCTTCGCCGATGTCAGGTCGCCGCGCTGGGCAAACTCCTGTTGCATCTGGGGAAGGATCTTGCCGGTGAAAAACGTGTTCCACTGGTCCTCAGACGCCTTGCCCGCCGCAACGTCGGCATCAAACTGCGCCCGGCCATCAGTCTTTATCTTGTCGATGGCCTCGCGGTCCTGCCGCTTCTGATTGACGGCCTCGAACTTCTGCCCGAGCCCATAGCCGCCTGCGAACCCTTGGGCGAATGCGCCCATGCCAACGCCGAAGCCAGCCATCACGCATTCCCTTCGGCACGGTGGTGAGGAGCGCCCGCCTTGGTAAGGTCCGCCGCGGCTGAGTTCGCGGCCAAATCCCGCGCGACGGCCTGGCGGATGAGTTCCGCGAACGTGATGCCGCGCCGCTCGGCCTCGGCACGCACGCTCGCGTGGAAGCCTTCAGGGGCGCGGAAATTGAGAAGTTCACTCTTTCGGGCGGAGTTCATCGCAGCACCTCAATGCACAGCGGACGGCTTGCCGGCCGGGCCTTCGCCCGGAAGCGCGTCGTCATCGTTGGTGGCCTTGTCGGGAGCCGGCGGCGGCGCGGTGGGGATCATGCCGCGTAGGGCATCGAGCGCTCGCTGCGCCTCCTGATAGCCGCAGACGACGAACACCTCCAGAATCCCCGCGTGGCGCAAGGTGGAATCGATGTCGGACGACACGCGCCCGGCCGCCTCCAAACAAGTCGCCCTCAGTTTCATGGGATTCACAGCGATGCCTCCGACGAAATGGCCTGCTTCGAAAAGTACGCTGTTTGTCCTACTCGCACAATAGTCAAGAATAATGCCCGTAAACGTCCATTTGTATGCGCCAACATACTTATTTATATTTAGACATGTTTGGTGCTTGTGTCTTTTTTCGCAAGACCGAGGGAAGCCCTCCGCCTGTGGAGCAGGGGCACAGACCACCCTCGCGCCCCTTGCGAACAACGGCGGACGCGCTCAAATTCAAGGAACACATAGAGAACGCCTCCGACCTTCGGCCGGGGGCGCTCTATCCGCCAAGGGTCGCAGATGAGCCAGGATCACGACTTTACTTTCGAGCTTGGGCCGCTTCCGGCGGAGGATACCGTCAGTCTGGCCGACGCCATGCAGTTTCTGCGATATGGCGGCATCCCGCGCTTTCGCCCGGCGAGCAGCGATCAACCCGCGGCGCACTACGATGGATCCCTCTATCAGGACCAGGATGGGCATTACCGCTTCTACCCGGCCGGCTCTGCCACCGCGGCCAGCAGCCCTCATGTTCTCGACGTTGCCAAGGCCGGCGCCGTGTTCAGCTTTCCTAGGGATGGGGCGGAACGGGCGAGCGATTGGCGCGCCGAAGTCGTCAAGCGTGAGGCCGAGCTGCAATCCTTGCTGAATGAGGCCGCGAGGTCTGGAAAACTCAAGATGTTTGGCACGCGCGTGAGCGGCCCAATGCACCTTGAGCCCAGCCCGAAGCGGCCCAAGGCACCGCCTGAACCAATAGACCGCGAATATTTCCACATTACGCGCGATTTCGACGATGCGTATTGCCGCATTCATTATGTCGATTGCGACGATTATCTTGAAATGGAGCAAGAATTAATTACCGCCGCCGCCGACGATGAACCGGTTTACTCTTTCTCAAACGTGAAGGTGGAGCGGGCCGGTGTTGTGGCGTTGATGGCCGAGATGGCGCCCGAAGTGGCTTGGGAACAGCCGGCGGACCAGCGCGCCGAGGTTGAAGGCGAACCGCTCGCGGGCGAACACGCCGCCGCTCCCGAGGGGATCGAGGCAACAGAGATAGTCGATACCGCCGATGTCGTCGATCCCAGCGTGCCTTCGACGCGGCGCCCGGCAGGTAGGCCAGGTGCGCGAGCGACGGTTCGCGCAGAGATGGAGCGTCGCGCAGCGGCACATGAAATGATAACCAGCCGCCTTATCGATGAGGCCGAGCACCTGTCTAGATGGCTTGAGGAAAAATTCCCCAACGAACCGAATATGCGCATGAAGGCCAAGAGCATTTCCGACATTTTCGGAGGACACGCGGACGGGACAAAGGACCGGGGCCTCTATTTTGAGCTTTGCGATAAATCGGCGGGGCTCATCGCGCGATAAACTATAAATAGGCTACCTATTTATAGTTATTTTTATCGCTTTTTGGCCGGGGCATGCTCGCAGCAGTTTCCACGCGCTCTCGATGCGCACTGCTTTGCGAGGACCGAACATGACCGAGCCCGCCCACGTCGCCCGCGCGGCCTACACCCTCGAAACCTTCTGCACCGTCTTCGGCGTCGGCAGGACGAAGCTGTACGACGAAATCAACGCCGGCCGCCTGAAGGCCGTGCGCGTGGGGCGCCGCGTGCTCATCCGCGCCACCGACGCCGACGCCTGGCTCGCCGCGCTCCCGGCCGTGAACCGGACTTGGGATTATCGCACGAACCCGTAACGCGAAACGCCCCGTGCCGGCGAAGCACGGGGCGTCAAATTTTCGCGTCTGAAACCCTCTCCCGCCAAGGAAAGAACTTCGATGACTCATGTAACGGATAGCTGCGCCGCGCACAAGGCCAGCCCGGCCCCCACCTTCGACTTTCAGCCGCCCACCGCGTCCCCCATGGCGGGCCGCGACCTCGACAAGATCACTCGCCTGCGCGTCCGCCTCCCCGGCCCCGAGGGCGCCGAGGGCGAGACCATCACGGTTCGGGGCCGCACGGCCTGGGCGCTCGCGGCGCTGATCCAGGCGGGTGCCGCCGGATGCACTCCGTTGACGCGGCCGGCGCCGCGGTGGAGCCACTACGTTTTTACCTTGCGCGGCATTGGCGTTCCGGTCGAAACCGTGACGGAGGGCCATGGCGGCCCCTACAGCGGCCATCACGCTCGCTACGTGCTGCGGGCGGCGCTGGAGGTGATCGGCGCCGAGTTCGCCGGGGAGGCCCGCCCGTGAGCCGCCCCCTCACTCACCCGCCTGGGCGCCACCCCGTGTCGCGCCCCGCCCACCTGCCGCCTGCGGTTCATTTGACCACCGTGGATGAATTCTTCGCGCGCTACACTCGCATCGCGAAGAGGGCGCAGGCCACGCACAGCTTGGCGGACGGCATTGCCGCCGGCCGGGCCTGGCGCGATTTTCTCGACGCCTTCACGTCCGAAGGGGACGACGAAGCGGAGGGCGTTGCATGATGAACTACGCCCCCCCGATCCCCGCCGACCTGGCGGACGATGGCCCCCGCATGGTGGAGGCCGAACAAGCGCTCTTGGGCGCCATCTTTTGCAACAATGCCGCGCTCGGCCGCGTTAGCGACGTGATCAGGCCGGCTCACTTCTACGAGCCGATCCACGCCAAGATTTACTCGCTGTGCGAGTCCGCCGTGATGGAAGGGCGCGCGGCGACGCCCATCACGATCAGCGGCAAGTTGTCGGCCGGCATCGACATCGCGGGCCTGACGGGCATTCAGTATTGCGCCCGGCTCATGGCCGAAGCCACCACGGTTGTGATGGCCCGCGACTATGCCGTGTCGGTGCGCGATGCCTGGGCGGCCCGCGAGGTGATCCGCGTCGCCCGCGAGGCCGCCGCCGCCGCGTCGGAGCCGGGCGCCAGCGCTAAGGCCGCCATCGCCGAGGCGGTGGGTGCGCTCGATTCCATCCGGGCCGAGGTGGACGACACGCGTTTGGCGCGCGAGCCGGTGGGCGAGGTGGCGTCGGCGGTCTTGCGCCGACTGGACGCGATCAGGGACGGGACATTTGAGGCGGGCGTCAGCACCGGCCTGCGGGACCTTGATCGCTCCATCGGTGGGCTTCAGCCCGGCCGACTGGTGGTGGTCGCAGGCCGACCCGGCATGGGAAAAAGTCTTGTGGGAGGCAATATCGCCCGCGCGGTGGCTGTTGCTGGGTATGGTTGCGTGTTCCACAGCATGGAAATGGGAAAAGAGGAAATCGGCGCAAGGATTGTTGCGGATCAAGCCTTTACACATGATTCGCCGATCAGCGCAAAGGGCATTTTTGAAGGCGCCTTGCGCCCGCAGCACCGCGAGATGGTGGAGCGGGCCGCCGAGGCTGTGGCGGCGCTGCCGTTGGTTTTCGACACGACCTCAAGCCTGTCAGTGAGCGAGATTGTCGCCCGCGCCCGGCGCACCGCGGACGAGATGAAGGCGCGGGGCCAGCGTCTTCATGTGGTGGTGATTGACTATTTGAAGTTCGTCAAGGCGTCGGAAAGGTATAGGGGCCAGCGCCATTATGAAGTTGGCGAAATTACCGCCGGCTTAAAGTCTCTTGCGAAAGATTTGAACATTTGCATCGTGCTCTTGTGTCAGCTTAACCGGGTGGTGGAGACGCGCGCCGACAAGCGCCCCGAGCTTTCCGACCTGCGCGAGAGCGGCGATATCGAAGCGGATGCAGATATTGTGATCCTTCTGTTTCGGCCGGCTTACTACTTGAAAGACAAAACCGATCCGGAATCGCAAGCACTACTTCTGTCTTGCGAAAATGACCTCGAAATCATCGTCGCCAAATCGCGGATGGGGGCGGTGGGGACCGTCCGCGTCTTTTGCCATCCCGCCGCGTCGGCAATCAGGGACTGGAGCTAACACATGGGCGCCTCTTATTCGGATATGGAATATCCTTCCACCAAGTGGACCACGGACCCGGCTTTGCGCCGGTGCAGCCTGTCGGCGCGCGGTCTGTTCGCTCACGTTCTTGTGCTGGTGCACGGCGACCCCGCGAGCGGATCGCCCGTCTCGGCTGTGCAGTTGGCGGCTGATAGCAGGCTCACCGAGCGCGAGTTCCGGAAGCTTCTCGCCGAGCTTGCGGCCGAGGGCCTCATCAGCCCGGACGGCGAGCGCCTCCACGTCCGGGAGGACTGGTTGTGATGGGCAACAATCCCTGGATCAAGTTCTATCCCCGAGACTGGCGCGGCGATCAGGCTTTGCGAGCCGTGAGCCTGGCGGCGCGTGGTTTCTGGATGGAGTGCCTCTGTGTGATGCACGAGGCGAAGCCGTACGGGCATCTCTTCCTCAACGGCGAGGTTCTAGAAGACGACGTGTTGGCGCGCATGGTCGGGGCGCCGGTGGACGAGGCACGGGCCCTGATGGCCGAGCTTCGGAAAGCCGGAGTCCTGAGCCTGACACGCTCAGGCGTCGTTTTCTCCCGCCGGATGGTGAAGGATCATGCCAAGGCGCAAAAGGGCGCCAAAGCGGCCAATAAGAGGTGGGCACAAGCCTCTGAAATGGAAGAGGAAAGCGCGGCACCTAATAGGCTCCCCAATGGGGACCCTATTACCCAGAAGCCAGAAACCAGAAACCAAAAGAATAATATTCATGCTTTCGAGGCTCCCCGAGAACCCCGGAAGCCGGAGCGTGACGAACTGTTCAACCGCTTCCGTTTGGCCTATCCCAAGCGGGACGGAACCCAAGACTGGCCGAAGGCTGGCGAGGTCTTCGCCCGGCTCCTGAAGAGCGGGACCGATCCGGAGGCCATCATTTCCGGAGCCGAGCGATACCGCGCGGATTGCCGGCGCCGTGGCGTGGAAGGAACCCCGTATGTGAAACAGGCCCGCAGTTGGCTGAACGGCCGGCTGTGGGAGGAATACAGCGGCGCGCCCAGCCCCGAGGCTCCCGCCATCGACTGGCGGGCGCTGGTGGGGCGCTATGCGGGCGGTGGCTCCTGGCCTACCGCCGCCGGCCCGGCGCCCGATTACGGCGGCTGCCGCGCCCCGCCGGACTTGCTCGCCGAGTTCGGCTTCGCCCAGCCGGCCGGCGCTGCCGCCGCGGGGGCCGCGCCGTGACCGCCCCCCATTCCGCAAGGTTCGATGCGGAGCGCTTCCGCAAGGTTGCGGTGCTGATCGAATTGGGCGCGACCGAAGGCGAGCGCAGCGCGGCCCGCGCCCGTGCCGAGGCTATCGCGATGGTCGCCGGCATGACGCTGGACGACGCCTTGGACGGCATGCGCGCCGAGGCTGCCACCGCCCCGCCGCAAGACGATTGGCGCGACGGCTTCCGCGACATGATGCGCGACCTTGAGCGCGAGCGGTGGGATAGGGACGCCCCGGCCCGTGCCGCGGCCCTTCGGGAGTTCGGATCGAGGGAGGCAATGTTTGCCGAGACCGACCGCGAGCGGCTGTTGGCCGACGAATTTGCGAACATCCGGTGGGATCATGCCAACGAGGACGCCCCTCACGCCGCGAGGGAAGCCGCTCGGCGGGCATTCCCCATGCCGGACGACCTCGCGGGCGTCTGTGCGGAATGGCGCGGCTGGCGCACCATCTGGACGCGCCGCCGGCTGTTCGATTCCCGCTATGAATTTCCCCTCGGGGTTTCGGCGCGGTGGGACTGCTTGGAATGGATGCTCGACAACTGGAGCGACCCGTCCTTTGCGGGGATCGAGGCCCGCACCTTGTGGCTGCGCTTTTGGGAGACCGAAGGCGGCGGCAGGGGATGGGGCACGGACAAGGCCCTCGCCGCGCTCTTGCTCGATATCTCGATGATGCAAATGCCCACCGCCAGCGATGACGGCACCGGCAAAAATTGCCACCCATCCACCACCGCCCCCGCCGAGCGCAGGACCAACGCGCAGAAGCGGGCCGAGGTGCTCGCGATGCTGACGGCGCACCCCGAGCTTAGCGACGGGGAGATTTCCCGGCGCTGCGGCGTCTCGCGCCAGAACGTATCCAACCATAGGAAGGCAATCGGCCGAGAAAGGACGAGGTCGTAGGGGGAGGAGCATTTCGGCGGTGGATTGCCAGTCAAAGCCTCACAGCTTCGGTTGCGCCGGGAACCAGACCCGCGCAGGTTGTCCGAATTCCATTCGCACTAGGTGCCGCTATGACCCAGGATGAACTGATTCGCCTAGTTCAGGATCTTCGAATTCGCGTGAACCAGCAGAGCGCGCAGATCGCCGCATTTGAGGCGCTGGTATCCTCTCAGGAGATCGAACCGAGCGTCTTCCTCGCAGCTCGTGCCCACTTGAAGCACTGGAAGTTCACCGACGTCATCCCCGCCCCCAAGGGCTTCCCGCGGGAAGCAACGGACGACATGTTTCCTGTCACCTACCTGAACCGCATTGAGGAGGCAGTGACGGGCAAGCCCGTCGAATGATCGCGGGAAGCCCGCAGAAATTCTGCGAAAACAGGTGCTGGCTTGGATCACGCTGACTTTTCAGACCCGCATCGCGATGCCGTCGCCGGGACGCCAAACGTTTGCGGCGAGGGCTAACCTCCAGATGTCGGTGGACAAAACCTACCGACATTCTAGTTGACCGGCCTAGTTTACCGGCGCGCCCCTCGCTCCCGGTCGAAAACTCGACCGTTGGATTTCAAGGATTTGTCGGACATCGGACCCCGCACGTACGATGATCCATGGCGGGAGAGTTGCGCCGCACGGCGCGGCGCATCAACTATGGTGGAGATTCCCACGGTTGCCTAAGGCGGATGGCTTACGGCAGAGCGGCTTGCGCTTCACCGTGAAGCGCAAGGGGCCATTCTGCAATGCAGGGGCACCTCGGAATTTCGGAGGAGGCTGCTGGCACATGGCCCCATCATGACCATCTGGCGCGGGCCGATGCCTGGCACAAGGACGCTGTGGAGCTACAACGCCGCGCCTATGCAGGACGTGATCATCGAATGGGCCGCGCGGGTTAGATGGATCGAACGCGCCGGCTAATCATCTCCCGGCCGGGACAGATCAGAAAAATGAGTCTGGGCACCCCCGTTGATGCACCGTGGAAAAGGATGGCTCATCGATGTTTACGATAGCGTCTCTCTTCTTTGCCAGCCTAATAGCTTGGTGGGCCGGCCGGATGAATGAGAAAGACCGCGAGAGCTACGACAATAATCCTGACATATACCGCATTCAACTCCATATGCGCCAAGACTTGAAGCTCATTGCCGCTCTGCTTTTCGGGGTGATAATCATGTTAGGGGTCGTTGCAGATCGCGTCCGCTGAACACCCGCCGGTCCATGATCGAGATGTGAGGGAGCGATGAGAACAATCTTCGTCATACTCGTCGCGCTGCTGTGCCTGCTGCTTGGCGTTGACATCGCTCTGCGAGCGAAGGAGCTCCCCAATGGATGGCCTCCCGCGGACGTTGTGACCGTCGTGCTCAGCGCCCTGAGCGCCATGCTCGCGATTGTCACGATTTTCCTCGGTATTGCCGCGATTCTGGGCTATTTTCATATTCGTGAATTGTCGGTGCAAACAGCATCTGCCGTGGCGAAGAAAACGGCGGAAGAGGTCGCTACCCGAGCGACCAGAGTGTTGAGCGACCAGGAGGAAGGCCAGGGAGGCGGAGATGAATATGCACAAAGCGCCGTCGCCCAATCAGAGGTTCGACCCCCTGGCTCCGGCGGTTGAGATCATCAGCGCCTTCCAGAAGACCGCGCCGATTGACGTGGACGCTATCGCTGCCGCGCTTGGCATCGAGGTCGTGATCGATGACCGATTGCCGGATGATATTTCCGGGAAGATCGAGCGGGTTGGCTTCTTTGGAGACCGATATCGGATCACCGTCAACGGGCGTCATGCTCGGACGCGCCAGAGATTTACGATAGCCCATGAACTGGCTCATTTTGCTCTTCACCGCAGCCTCATTGGCGACGGGATCGTGGATGACGCGATGTATCGCAGTCCTCGGGGTGACGACGTTGAACGGCAGGCCAATAGCTATGCCGCGACGATCCTAATGCCGGCGCCTCTGGTGCGGACCTATTATCGTGGCGGCATGAAGGACTTTGCGTCGATGGCACGCACATTCGATGTGTCTCCAGATATGGCGAGAATCCGCATGCGAGAGCTTCGCTTAGGATAACCTTTTGTCCCCATGAAACGATCTAGCCCGCCTTAACCGGCGGGCATTTTGTGCTCGCCAGATCATCTGAACGGATCGCCACTCGCCGCGCGGCACGGCGAGATGCCGCCACCATGGCGCCCAAGAGGCCCGGAGGATCAAACCCGATGAAGCGCCGGGTGTGGCTTGCATCAGCTGGCACCCTCGCGCGTTACCTGCTGAAACCGCCCTGAAACCTGCCGCCTGAAACCTGCGCTCCCGAGCCAATGCACCAACGCTGCACGGCACGGCTCCGGCACGTGCGGGGATGGCTAATATTGCCGCCTAAGCTGGGCCGAACTGAACCCGGCGCCATCTGCCTACCAGTCGGCGCGGCGGAAGGAGATCTACGAGGCGCTGCATCCGGAGGCTACCGGGCTATGGCACGGCTTCCACAGGTTGCATTCCTCCTGCCTTAGCGTTACGCCCAATCTGGGGGCAAGAGGAGTGATCGGCTGGGGATTCGCAACAAAATGGATTTCAAGTCTGCCGCCGTTCGAGACTGGATGAGCGTCACCTGCTACGAGCGGTTCTGCGCTTCGGTGCCTGACATTTTGGTCGGCCAATGGCCGGCGTCTTTCGACAGGGGCAGGGACCAGCCCTGGAAGCTCTGGATCGTCGATAGCGATGCCGAACGGAGGGCGTTGGATCACGCGCTCGGCCAGCCAGTCCCGTTTCGCAAGGGTTGGCCGGATTTTCGGGCAGGACCGGACTTCGTCAACTCGGGGCCGAGCCGCGGGATTGCCTTTGTCGCACTCTACCAGCCGCCGGCATCGGGCTTGCCCTGGATCACCCTTCGCTCCATGCCGGGAAGCCCGATCGGCTATCGCAATCGCTACGTCTGGGCATGCGACGAGACGCTCGCCGACGCCACCGCCCATTTTCGGAGCTTCTCGGAAGCCGATCCGAAAGCCGCGCGTTTCCTTCCGGCGGGTGGGCCTGCCCGCGACGGCGCGTCCACGGGCTGACCCAGCAAACCGGAGACGCAGAGTCAGGCCCCATGCCAGAGATGGAGAGCCGGACGACAGGCGGGGGACCGCCGCCCGGCTCTCCGCTTGTCCGCTCGGGGGCGCGGCGCGGACAAGAACTAGCGTAGCACACGGGTTGCGTCGGCCATCTGACCGGTCGGCGCGCGCCACAGAAGGGCCCGTTCGTTCTTGGCGAGGCCGGCCTTTCGAGCCTCGGCGAGCACTTCTTCGCCTGCGCTGGCGATTTCCATGTCGCGACGGAGGCGCATGCGCTTCGCCTCGTCAGTATCGCCTGGAACTGGCAATTCCCGCGCGGCCAGTCTGATGCCGCCCTCGTGGCGATGCCCACGACCATCTGCCCGCTTGCTTTTTTCATTTGGGTCAACTTGACCCGTTTGAAGATCCTCCTCCTCCCGGAGCCGTATCCACTCCGCCTCGTGCAAGGCGCGCTGGGCGCGGTCCAGATCATTGCGATGCAGGTTCTCGCTGATCTCCCACATGCGCGTTCTGGGGGAGCCACCTTGCGGAAGTGCCTATGCTTTCACTTGTCGTCTTAATGCCCGAAAATCCGGCGTGATAGGAAGCGACCATAGAGGCAGAGCCCGCGACCGACAGCATTAACTCCTTTTAGGGGATGCAAGAACCCCTCCCGGGAAGGTCTCCCCTAAAGCCGAAGCGCTTTCGCTACCGACGGCGCTTTGGCGACCTGGTAGGACGCGCTCGGTGGGGCTGCCGAGGTGCCCCACCATCCGCCCGCACCTCTAGTCTCATGCAATCAGGATCGAGACATTCCCAGAAATCGCCGTAGGGTTCGGGGCCGGCGGTTCTGGACACCGCCCGCATGCCGCCGCCACAAACTGGGCAATGTCGCGTAAACTGCATCGCCCATGCTTTCGACAAGCTCGGTGCGGGGTCTCGACTGAGATCCGGCGGCGCCAAGGCTACTCTATCCTCAGCTTCTTCCACGGTCCGACGAGCGGAGTTCGCAGGGAGACGGGCCGTGGAGCGGAGCCAAGCTGCAATGCCACCCGAGACCGTGCCCACCAAAAGGGCCAGCCATGGCGCTGAGGAGGGGCGGACGCCGCCGTGATGTGAGCATGCGCCTTGCATACCAATGGATGAGGAATACCACCCGTCGCGGCAACGGGCCGGTCCCTCGATGCGCGATATCGTACCCCATGAGACAACGAAGGCCAGAATGCCAACGAGCCAAGGCGAAGCCCGCATTTTATCCCCATCAACCGATCAGAAGCTCCAGGATGAGCCGGGAGACCCTGGCCTTCGAAGGCGGACGGCACGCCGGTGTGCGTGATGATCATGCGGCCGTCGGCACCCCGGCGATACCGGAATAACGCGCCAGGCGCGCGCCAAGCTCTGTTGCTCGCGCGCCACGCTCACGCCTGAGTTGCTTAACCAATCGTTAACGTGCCTCGACAGCCGGCTGCATATCCCAGAGGATGCCCGAAAAGGTAGAGGGGGCGGGGATGCGCAGCGGGGCATTGCGCGTCGGAGCAGCCGCGGCCGCGGCGTTGGTGCTGGCCGGATGCGTCACGACGGAAGTCGCACGGTTTCAGCCGAAGGGCCAGCAAGAGGCTATTGTGCGGGACGGGCAGCCGGCCCTCGTTTCGAAGCGAACGAAGACGGTCGCGCTCATTCGGCCCGCCTCCCGCGGCTTGCAGCCCGGCGCCCGGCCGGTCTACGTGGTCGGCGTTCTCAACGCGACCGGAACCCCGATCACGCTTCGAGCCTCGGACATCACGGTCGAGCAGCTGATCGACGGGGAGCCAGCTCATTCGCTGAAGGTCTACTCGTACGAGGATCTCGTGCGGGAGGAACAGACGCGCCAGGTGGTTGCGGCAATCCTGGTGGGCGTCGCTGCAGGCGCCAATGCGGCCGCCGCCTCCAGGTCCGGCTATTACACGAACACATCGCAAGTCTACTCGCGCTACGGCACCGCGACGGTCGTCACCAGCGGCTACAGCCCCACGGCGAACGCCATCGCCCAGGCCAATGCCTCCTACCAGAATGCGCAGATGATCGACGCCGCGGTGGCGCGGGGCCAGGCCAACCTGGCGAACCTCGAAAGGGACGTCATCAAGGACAACACGATGATGCCGGGGGAGTGGTATGGAGGCCAAGTCGTATTCGACCCGCCGCAGACCACGACGGGAAACCAGAAGGCCTATCGCATCACGATCAACGTGGGAGGCGAGCGCCACGAAGTCGACGTGTCCCAAGAGGCCCCCGCCCGGACCTGATCGGGCGCTGCCCTGGTCGTTGCCGGACGCGCCCAGGTGGCAGCGCTTGGCCGTCTGGAGCGGCATCTTAGGCCTTTCTGCCGTGCTGGCCGCGCTGCCCCTGGCAGGCCCCGTGCTTCGCCTGCTGCGCCAGCTGGCGCGACCCTAGGCGGTCATCGTGCAACGCCGGCGCATCCAGGTCGTTTTCGGATTGGCGGCGCTGATCGTGCTCGGGATGCTTTCGGGCAGGAAGGAAACGCCTGCGCCCCCGGCCCCGTCGGAACCGCCGGCGCGCGTCGCCCTGGTCTCTCCAGCGATCCCGTCCGTCCAAGCGCCTGCTCAGGCCGCGCCGCCCGTCCTGCGCCCGCCTTCCGCCGCCCCGGTGCGCTTGCGGGTCACAGGGACGGGCGTCGCGCTGCGCGGGGAGCCTTCTCGCGATGGCGCGATCCTGGATCGACTCTCACGGCCCCTGGTCGTCGAGGCTCTGGAGAGCGCAGGGGAGTGGGTGAAGGTTCAGCATCCTCTGACGGCTGTGGAAGGCTGGGTATTCGCGAAGCTGCTCGAGGCCGAGGGAGACGCGCCGCGGCCGGAGCAAAAGCCGCGGCCAGTGCCGCAGGTCCAACCGCCCAGCGTTCCCGCCCTGTCCGCCGCGATGATCGCTCAGCGCCTAGTGGCCGAGTCGCGGGCAGCCTATCCCGGCTCGTGCGCATGTCCCTACGACGTTGATCGCGGCGGGCGGCGCTGTGGTGCTCGGAGCGCCTATTCGAAGCCGGGTGGCTATGCGCCCATCTGCTACGAAAGCGATGTGACCGCAGCCATGTTGAAGCGCTATCGAGGACAGCCTTAGGATGGAAGTTGCCCTATGCGCACTGCAGGCGATGGTCGCTTCTGGACCGCCAACCGCGGCAATACCCCTGCACTCGCGGAAATGCAGGCGTCACTTGAGGCGCCGCACTTCCCGAAGGGCCTCTTGGCAGGCCTTCTCAATCTTTCTTTCGCGATGAAGCAGGCATGGCCGAAGAGCGTCAGCTTGTGGCCGCTGCGGCGATCCCGGCCGAGGTGCGGCCCGCGCGCATCGCCACCCTGCGGGCCGAGCGGGCGGGCCTGTGCTTCTATGAGAGCAACAGGCGGATGGACCAAGCTGCCGCCGAAATCGCGGTCGAGCTGCGGGTGCTGGAGGCGGTGGCCTAGCGCCCATCCCCTGGCGCCGGGGCGTATGGCGCCGCCGCGCGCCATAGCGCCTCGAATTCCGCTTGGAAGCGCTCCACCGCCTGGGCGTCGCGGATCACGACAAGGTCATTGTTCTGCCGCTTGAGGGCGCTGGGGCTGAAATTCGCCGAGCCCGTGCGCAGCGTGCTCCCATCCACTGCATAGCTCTTCAGGTGCATCAACGCGCCCTTGGCCTTCTGGCGAATCTGGGCGCCGAGCGGCGCGAGCTTGTCGGCGGCATGCTTGATCGAAGGATCGAGCACCACGCGCACGCGCACACCCCGGCCGGCGGCCATGACGAGTTCCTCGGCCACGGGCCAATCCGTCACCACGTAACCCGCGAAGTCGATAGAGACGCGCGCCGAGCGCAACAGGCCAAGGTCTATGTGCTCAAGGTTTTCGCCTGGGCTGTAGTGGATCGAGGCCGATTGCGCCTCGGCAGGCATGGGCACCACCGCGAGCGACAAGCCGAGCACGAGCACGGTCTTCATCGTTGGGAATGGCATGAGATGCCTCCTCAAATTCACAGAGCAGACCCGGTTAAGAGAAAGATGCAATGATTACCATCGGAGAGTTTGAAGCGACGCCAAATGAGGCTAGGCGGTCTCTCCTTCTTGGGTCGGCAAAAGTCCCTTCCATTCTCCACAAACGCACTCCTTGCAGCCGCCGGTCAGCCTGATACGGTTGCACAATGTTGGTGGCACTCCCAATGTTCGCAAGCTGACTCATTCCGAGGAGCAGATGACACGCTTAGCTTGGTTATGCGCCGCGATATTGACGGTCTCAGCAATTGAGCTGCGCGCGGCGCACGCGGAAAGCGTCAACATCGGCCAGATTGCGGGATGGAATACCCAGATTTGGTATGATAATGACACCAAGCGGCTTGGCCATTGTTCTGGAGAGGCCAGGTATAAAAGCGGCCTAACACTTTCATTCCTTCTTAATACGGACTATGTTTGGGCCATCATTTTTCGCAATGGTCACCTCTCTACGCGCGACAATGCTAGATATGATGTAGCGTTTCAGGTGGACGACTGGCCGTACGTGACATTCGACGGAATCGGTGTTCTTAGTTCGTCTGTCATAGTTCCTATCCGGAATCGCCCCGATCTATTTCAGCAAATTCGTCGCGGAAATATATTGCATGCTAGAATACAGGGTGTAATTGTCCACTTTCAATTAGATGGTACTTCGCAATTATTGTCAGGTTTAGCTAGATGTATCGAACTTGCCCCCAAAATTTACTCTCCACGGATTGCTTTCAATCCGAACGCCACTACGCCTGAATCAAACGTAAGCACGAAACCGGGAAAAGACAGCAGGCCTAAGAGCGCGTCCACTGGATCGGGATTCTACGTCGCCTCCGATGGGACAGGAATTACTAACGCACATGTTCTAGATGGGTGCTCTAGTGCCACTATTTCAGATATAGGGCCAGTGCGTATTCTGGCGCGCGACAATGCCAACGACCTTGCTCTTGTAAAGCCGAATGTCCCCTCCATTACAGCTTTTGCCAAACTGCGTTCGTCACCCGTGCAGCTAGGTGAGAGCGTTTTTGCTCTTGGATTTCCATTGGTCGGAGTTGTAGATAACGGACTGAATTTTACCAGCGGGTCAGTGAGTTCATTGGCGGGAATTGGGGCTGATACTCGACTTATGCAGTTTACTGCACCAATTCAGCCCGGCAATTCCGGGGGACCCATAGTCGACAACTCTGGGTCCGTAGTGGGAGTAACGCAGTCGAAACTTGCGGAGATTGCGGCGTTGAAAACGAGCGGGTCGCTGCCGCAGAACGTAAATTTTGGGATCAAGGCGCCGGTAATTTCAGGGTTTTTGAGCGCAAATGGAGTCAAGCCGACGCATTCGAATGAAGAAAAACCAATGTCTCCTACCGATGTTGCGGCTATTGGAAAAGGCTACACGTTCCAGATCAAATGTGTTTCGAATGCTGATTGATGGAGTTACGTCATTTCTACCCGAGTCGGGCTCAGCGCTTGCTTCGGCTTGAGCATCGCCCTCGTGGGGTTGCTCGCTGCTTTTGCCAGCCGCTGGAGCGGATCTTGGGTAAGGGTTCCCTGCCGGAGGTGAATCACAGATCGCTCTCAAGTCTTTTTCCGCGCAGCATCACCCCTGGCTGTCCGTGGTTCAGGAACTCGATGCCGGCGGCCTCGATGGCATGGACGAGATGGTCTACTCCTCGCCCACTTCCTGCCACTCCAGGTCCGTGCTCACTGACGCCTCCAAGGTGATGCGGTCGCCAAATAAGTGAGCATGCAGCGCAAGCATTTCCCGTGCCTTTTCTAGAGCTTTCGCCTTGCCGTCACAGGCCTCAGAGAACGTCTGGATGCTCTCCCCGGACTTTCGGCGCTCGTCCCACCGAAACACCTCCACGACGGCATACCACGTGCCCTTCCCGCTTCTGCGCCGGCGCTGTATCTCGCGCATCTCTTCGACGCGATTGGCAACCCCTTCGGATATAGCGCGCTCGGCTTTGAAGTGCCGAGCTTGCTTGCGAAGCTCAGATAGGACGCCTTTCAGCGAGTGCTCAGATAGGTCTTCTAGAGCGTTCTCGATTGTGAAGATTGCCTCATGGATGGTCTGAACCGCTCGACGAGCGTCAGAACTCACCGGCTGCGACTTTGGTCCGCCACCTTGCACACTCCCAACGCGTTCGTCTTCACCTCGCCTGGGCCAAATGGCGCGGGCTATCAGCTCGATCTGATCGACGGTCGGGGTCCAGCGATGGCGCTCTTGCCATTGTCGACGCTCGATAACAGGGCTGATATCCACGATAGGGCCATCCCTGTTTGGATTATCCAGATGAGAGAAGAGGTACCTAAGGGCGTCCGGGTCGCTCTCGTAGACGCCATTGCCGTCAAAGCTCCACCAGGAGCCCCGAACGTCTAGGAGCCGCAGGGGCTGGCGGCCGTCCATCTCGATCACACATTCGGCGAAGCGAACGCGCTTGCCCGCGAATTCAGGAACGGTGCGTTCGCCAAATACGCAATCGTCCAACAGTGCCTTGGGAAACAGCTTGATTTCTAGATCATCGGGGAACGCAAAAAACCGCAAAGACGTGGACATGCGTGGTCCTTCCAGCGCCCCGAGGAAGTGTCGCCACCCAACTCAAGCATGTGCGCTGATACGGTTCAAGCGACGCGAACGCTTGGCGTCAGTCTGGCTTTGCCAAACGCACCCCTGGGCCGCCGTCCGCCGCTTGGCCCTCTGCTAGAAAGGCTATCCCGGCGGCTTCGAGGGTGCGCATCACGGCAGCGACATTGTTCGCCAAGCCAGCCGCCGGGCCTTCGCTCGCTTCCATGCGCTTTAATGTGGGCACCGAGATGTTGGCCCGAGTGGCGACATCGGCCTGCGAAAGGCCAACGAGCGCGCGCGCCGCTGCAATCTGCCGTCCCGTGAGGGTTGAATGATCCATAGGGATTAATTTTATCCATAAGAGTTGACTAAGGGTTCGTTTCGATCCATAAGTATCACATTGATGCTTTGGATCAAAGTCGGACCGACAGTCATGCTCAACAAGTCCCACATCATGCGCCGCGCCTGGTCGCTCTTCCGGCAGAGCATGGCGCCCTACAATCGGCCGGCCTTCGCCTCCTGCCTCCGGCAGGCATGGAACGAGGCCCGGAACGCCCCGGTGACGCCATGGGACGTGCTCCAGCGCTTCTTGACCGTCTCGCGCGGCGCACACCGCGCGGTGGTGATCCGTCAGGCTGAACTGGCCCTGGCCTCGGCCCGTGCGTGCATGGCCCGCTACAGCCGCGCCGGGGCGCCCGCCAACTGGAGCGCCGCCAAGCACCGCAGCGCCGACCTGACGCGCGTCGCGAGCCTGGAGGCAATCGTTTCCGCCGAGAAGGCCGCGGCCGGCTTGGCAGCCCGCTACACCGCACAGCGCGACGGCACCGGCTTCGTCCTGAAGCGCAATGGCGTCGAGTTCGGCCGGCTCACCGGCCCGGCCAGCGCCCTCTCCTTCACCGCCACTGACGACGCCCTCGCCGAGCGCGTCCGCTCCACCTTCATCCCGTGGGGCGGCGTGCCGGCGATCCTCGCCAAGGTCCGCGCCGCGGACGAGGCCCTTCGCCTGTCCCGGATCGCCTGATCCCCGGCGGCGACCTCCGGGCCGCCGCTTCCTCTCACCACCTGGAGACTGACCATGCCGAAGCCCATCGCGGCGGCAAACGCCGCCCCCTTGCCTGCCACCACCCGCCGCGCCGTGCTCAAGGCAGCCGGCGCCCTGAGCGCCGTCGCCGCGCTCGCGGTCCCCGTCGCCATCCTCCCCAAGGCCGAGGCCGCGACGGTCGATCCGGTCTTGGCGGCAATCGAGGCGTTCTGCGCCAAGCGCGACGCCCTCGACGCGGCCTTGGCCGACCAGGCGAACCAGGAGAAGGTTTGCCGCGAGCGCGGCGAGCACCTTTCCACGAGCACGGCGCCGGATGCGCTCGCCATCCAAGCGCGCGTGGATGCCGCCCACGAAGCCGATATGGACGCGTGGTGGGGCCTCATCAACACGGCGCCGACCACGCGAGAGGGCCTGTGCGCCTTCCTCGATATGCTGACGGCTCCGGACGGCTACGGCGGCGGATCTGCCCCCACAAGCGAGGAGGTGGAAGCAATCTGCGCTTCCGTGCGCTCCTTCGCGATGGGGAACGCCCATGCGTGACCGCGCCGCCCTCCATGCCGGCGCAACGGGGGCGGCTTCGGCCGCTCCCACCGCCGCCACCTTCTGCGCCGCCGTCGCGCGGTGGAGAGCGGCGCAGCGTGCCGTGCGCGCCGCCGAACGCTCCGACATCGTGAACGACTGGCGCGCTTTTGCGCTCCTGTGCGACACGGCCGAGGCGTCTCTATTCCAGGCGTTGAACGCGCCTGCCACCGCAGGCGATGCGCCCGCCGTTCTGGCGTTCGGGGCGGCGCTCCGGCGCTTCACGCGCTCCCGGCTCCAACTTCCGTTCGATGATTTCCGGGTGCAAGCGCCGGATGGCGCCTTTCATCTCGCGGCCGAGATGCTCGACGCCCTCGCACGCGCATGCGCGCGGGCGCAGAAAGGGGGCATCCATGCCTAAGCGGCACAGCGCGACGGGGGCCGCAGAAACGCCGCGCCCCACCCTGGACGCCCTTGAGGGCTCCATCTGCGCCATCGCGAACATGGCGGCCCTTGTGAGGGACGACACAGAGGGCGCCATGGCGGGGCCGGGCGGCACCGCAACGGTATCGGAAGCTACGCTTTGGGGCCTGCTTCAGGTGCTCGACCGCGCGCACGAGCTGAAGGAGGAGCTTTACCGCCTTCTTAGAGAAGGAAATGTGCCCCGCGCGTGAGACGGCGCTTCCCGCCTCTCCATAGTCACGAGAGAGTGAGCCGGGCGGTGCGCCTGGGGGGCACGGTCCGCCCGGCTCCCCATCTACCCAGTCAGGGCGAGAGGGTCGACGCTGGCCAACATAGCGTAATTTGGACGTTTGCAGGAGGGATCGCGCGCAAATACATTGACCTGGATCAAGTGGCCCCTATTTATTCCGGATGCGTTGCGGAGCGCAGGAGGGTGAAAATTGGATCATGCATGCTCTGGACCTTCGCAACGCTCACGGGGACGTGCCTTGTGCTCATGTTGTGGGTCTCGCACAAGCCGTGACCGAAGAGCGCGTGCCTCTCTCCTGGGAATGCGGGGCTTTTTGTTTCACGGCCCATCCTTCCGCTCTCCTCGCGCCACAGCCTGGAGCCCATGGAATGTAATGGCGGCCACCCAGCTCCGACAAAGGTCAAGCTCCGCGGTAGCTCAAGTGCGTCGTCGTCGACACGAGGGTTCCGTCCCTCCACCTTCCGTGCTGTACTGCGCAAGAACGACGGCCGTTGCCGCGGATAGGATGTTCATTGCCAGAAAATAGGACTACTCTTCCATCGAGCAACCTGATGCCTGGAAGTGCCCATTTTCTTTTTTACGGCAGTCTTGTTGCTGCTGTACTTGTGGCAATCCTGGCAGGGATTACCATCTGGCAAAGCTATTCCAGCACCTGGGAAAGCGCCCAACGTACATCCGACAACCTGCTCCGCAGCGTGACCGGCTATGTAGACCGGCACATACGGCTCTTTACCTTCGGCCTCGATATGGTGGGCAACGCAGAGAGCGACCCGGAAATCGCCGCCCTCTCAGACGAAGCGAAAGTGGGGGTCCTTCAGACCATTGCCGGAAGCACCGACTATATCGGCAACGTGGTCGAGATCGATACGTCAGGCCAGGTGGTGCGAAGCGCCCGCCCTATTCCACCTGAATTTAGGAATCTCGCCGACCGGGAGTACTTCATATCCCATCGCGAAAACCCGGACATGGGCCTCCACGTCAGCCGGCCGTACCAAAGCCTGATGCGAAAGAACGAGTGGGCCATCGCGTTCAGCCGACGCCTGACTCATCCGGATGGCAGTTTCGCCGGGGTTGTCGCCATCTCGGTCCGGCTCGCATATATCCAGGCGTTCTTTTCCGAGCTCGATATGGGTCCCAACGGCGCGCTGCTTCTCCTAAGCACGAGCGGCCGGATTCTCGCACGCCAGCCGCCGCGGCAAGGTCCCGGTGACGTGGGCTCCGATTTATCCGGAACCAGCGTATTCAAGCGTATGGAAAAGCTGGGCTCCGGCTCGTTCGTCGCACGTGCGGCCGTCGACGGCATCGAGCGCTACTACACGTTTGCACGCATCCCCCAGCAACCTCTGATCGTCAATGTTGCCTTGGCCCGCCGCGATATCCTGGCGCCTTGGTGGCGCAGGTCCGAGCTCGTCGCCATCATCACTCTCATCACCTGCAGCCTAATCATCTTCCTGGCCACGGTGCTGCGACGTGAATTGCGACGCCGGGCCCAGGTGGAGGCTGACCTTGCATTCCTCTCCATCACCGACGGACTTACGGGGCTCGCCAATCGGCGCCGGTTCGACGATGCAATCAGCAGGGAATGGCGGCGGACGAAGCGCACCGGCACGGCGCTGGCGCTCCTGATGATCGATGTCGATCGCTTCAAGCTCCTCAACGACCGCTATGGCCACGCCCGTGGCGATGAGGCCCTCAAAGCTATTGCGCGACTGATCGAAGGCTGCATCCGCCGCCCCGGCGACACGGCAGCGCGCTACGGCGGCGAGGAGTTCGCGGTGATACTGCCCGACACGGACGCCAATGGCGCCGTTTCAATCGCAGAGTCGATCCGCGCGAAGATCGAGCGGGGAGTTCCCGACGTGCCGCCATTCACCGTCAGCATAGGCGTCAAGTCCGTTCGACCTACTCCGGAGTCGAGCCTGCAGGAATTTCAGCACGAGGCGGACAAGGCGCTCTATCAGGCGAAGGCCGAGGGCCGCAATCGAGTTGTGCTCGCTGGTTAGCATCGCCGACGATAACCTGCATATCCGCCACCTCCACTCTGCTGTGGAGGGCCAAGCCGTTCGTCCCAGGCCCCATCTTTCCGCTCGCCGCGCAGGACACTCTGAAGCCCGGCGTCGGCGCTGGCACGGCGAATGGCCGATTGCCAGGCGGCCGATTTCTACCGAAGCTTGTGGGGCGCATCATGGGGGTGTGGGTGCCGCGCGGCAACTAGTCCGATCCAAGCGGGAATTTCACCACGCTTACCCCCTTCCACGCCGCCGTCCTATGATTGCAGACGATGGAGGGGCACATGGAAAGAGAATGGCTTTTCGCGGCGGCGCTGGAGGACGCGAGAGAGCGGCATAAAGCCGTGTACGAGCTGATACGGTTTACCGACCAGCAAGCGATGGCGTTGCTGAACTTGTACTGCACGCTCGGCGTAGCGTCGGCTTCAGGCGCTGCGGCAAGCCTTGGGCGGGATGCGATCATCCCATTACCTGTAGGCAGCGCTTTAGGTGTCGCTGCGCTCTTCTTCATCCTCGGGGCAGGATGCTGCTTTCGCGTCCTGGCGTCGGCAACGATCAATCTTCCGGGCAGGGAAGCCGGATTCTGGACCTGGGCCAACTCCTATCCCACCCTCGGTTTGAGTGAAATCCTTGCTGCTTATCTCGACGGTGTGGCTGATCGGGAGGCGATGAACAATGGGGTCAATGCGACGGGCGCAAAATGGCTCGGGCGCGCTCGCCTCTTTGGCCTAATCGCCCCCTTTACGTCGCTGTGTATCGCCATCGGGACTTGGTACGCTGCCTAGTCGCGCCTCTCCGGCGCTGGAGTGGGACGCGGCAGCGGCCACTGGCTCTTTTGATGGTCGGTCGGAGGCGGTGGGGGCGGCGGCGGCGGGGATGGTGCCTTGGGTTCGCTATCCTGCGCCATTGTCACGCTCCCCAATCTCGTTTCGCCAAAGATGATGAACGCGACGCTTCAGTCTGTCGAGATGCTTCCCTGGTTCCGGCAAATGTCAAATCCGGCCACCGGTACAGTTTGATGGTATTTTTGCGGGTATTTGCCAGTTTTAAATTTTTCTATTTAATTGATTTATAACGATAATTTAGACTCAATATCCGTCCGGCCGGGCCTACCACATCGCGATCCGCCGGGGTTCGCCCCGGTTCGCGGAAGCCCAGCGACCTCTAAACTTAGCAGTGGTTTGTGGGACGCGATCCGGCGCCGACGTTCACCGACGTTCGTTGGCACCCGCAAATCTGGTGGTCGTTCGGGGATCGCAGAGATGCCCCCTTTGAGATGCCAGCTATTGGTCATTTAGGGTGCCGGCTCAAAGAATGGAAGGCGAGAGAAGGGCTCGACGATGAACGCTCCGCAGGTTCTCAGCCGCTTCCGGGTCTCGGGCCTCGACTGCGCCGCCTGCGCCGCCAAGATCGAGGGCGCGGCCAAGCGGGTGGACGGCATCACCGAGATCTCCGTCTCGGTGGCGGCCGCCACGCTCGCGGTGCGCCATGTTGAGGGGCTCGATCTGTCGGCCCTGGCCGACCGCCTCTCGCCCATGGGCTACACCCTCGCGCCGCTGCCGGCGGCGGCCGGGCCCGACGCGGCGCCCGGCGCCGCGCCCGCATGCTCCGGCGCAGGGGCGCACGGCCACGATCACGATCGCGATCACGCCGCCGCGCCCGGCCCCGGCGAGGCCGCGCCGGCCGATCGCCGCTGGTGGGCCGCGCCCAAGACGCGCCTGACCCTGGCGAGCGGCGCCGCTTTGGTGGCGGCGTTCGGCGCCGCCTGGGTGGTGCCGCAGGCGCGGGCCGAGATCTTCGTCGTCGCCATGCTGGTGGGCCTCGTGCCGATCGCCCGCCGCGCCTTCGCGGCGGCGCGCAACGGCATGCCCTTCACCATCGAGATGCTGATGACCATCGCCGCCGTGGGCGCGGTGGTGATCGGCGCCGCCGAGGAGGCGGCGGCGGTGGTGTTCCTGTTCCTGGTGGGCGAATTGCTGGAGGGCGTCGCCGCCGGCCGCGCCCGCGCCGGCATCCGCGCGCTGGCGGCGCTGGTGCCCAAGACCGCTTTGCTGGAGCGCGCCGGCGCCGCCGTGGAGGTGCCGGCCGAGCGCCTGCCCATCGGCGCCGTGATCCTGGTGCGCCCGGGCGAGCGCATCGCCGCCGACGGCGTGGTGCTCGCCGGCGCGAGCGGCGTCGACGAGAGCCCGGTCACGGGCGAGAGCGCGCCGGTGGCCAAGGGGCCGGACGCCCCGGTGTTCGCCGGCACGGTGAACGGCGAGGCGGCGCTGCGCATCCGCGTCACGGCGGCGGCGCAGGACAACACCATCGCCCGCGTGGTGCGCCTCGTGGAGGAGGCGCAGGAGGCGCGCGCCCCCACCGAGCGCTTCATCGACCGCTTCGCGCGCCATTACACCCCCGCCGTGGTGGCGGTGGCGGCGCTGGTGGCGGTGGTGCCGCCGCTCGCCGTCGGCGCCGGCTGGGACGAATGGATCTACAAGGGGCTCGCCATCCTGCTCATCGGCTGCCCCTGCGCGCTGGTCATCTCCACCCCCGCCGCCATCGCCGCGGGCCTTGCCGCCGGCGCCCGGCGCGGGCTGCTGATGAAGGGCGGGGCGGTGCTGGAGACGGCGCGCCAGGTGAGCGTGGTGTGCTTCGACAAGACCGGCACGCTGACCGCGGGCAAGCCGCAGGTGACCGACATCGTCGCCGTCAGCCGCCCGGAAGCCGAAATCCTGGCGCTCGCCGCGGCGCTGGAGGCGGGGTCGAGCCATCCGCTCGCGTCCGCCATCCTCGCCCGCGCGGCGGCGGACGGCATCGCCCCCGCCCCCGCCGAGGCCGCCAGGGCCCTAAGCGGCAAGGGCGTCTCGGGGCTGGTGGACGGGCGCGAGGTGCTGCTCCTGTCGCCCCGCGCCGCCGCCGCGCTGGCGCCCTTGGGCGCGGAGCCGGAGGCGCGCATCGCCGCCCTCGCCGCCGCCGGCAAGACCTGCGCGGTGGTGGTGGCGGACGGCAGGCTCGCGGGCCTCATCGCCCTGCGCGACGAGCCGCGTGCGGACGCCAAGGCCGGCATCGCCGCCTTGACGCGCAAGGGCATCCGCACCCTCATGCTCACCGGCGACAACCGCGCCACCGGCGACGCCATCGGCGCGGCGCTCGGCATCGACGTGCGCGCCGAGCTGATGCCGCAGGACAAGCTCGCCATCGTCGGCGCGCTGAAGCGCGCGGGCGCGGTGGTGGCCAATGTGGGCGACGGCATCAACGATGCCCCCGCGCTCGCCGCCGCCGACATCGGCATCGCCATGGGCGGCGGCACCGACGTGGCGCTGGAGACCGCCGACGCCGCGGTGCTGCACGGCCGGGTGACGGACGTCGCCGCGATGATCGACCTCTCCCGCCGCACCATGGGCAACATCCACCAGAACATTGCCATCGCTTTGGGGCTGAAGGCGGTGTTCCTGGTGACCACCCTCGCCGGCATCACCGGCCTTTGGCCGGCCATCCTCGCCGACACCGGGGCGACGGTCCTGGTCACGCTCAACGCGCTGCGGCTGTTGTCGGCGCGGCCCGGCTGACGCGCGCGGGCGCGTGCAAACCGGCAAGGGAACGCGGCGCGGATCTGGACAAGCGGGCGGTAAGGGCATATACCCGCATCCATGACATCGCCCTGCTACTGCGCCCGGCTGAGGATGGCGACGCGCAAGGTTTCCGCCTTCTACGACGCGGGCCTCGCGCCTTCGGGGATCAACGTCGCCCAGTATGGGCTGCTGCGCCGGATCGCCCACGCCAAGGCCATGAGCCTGACCGAGCTCGGCGCCGCCTCCGGCCTCGACCGCTCCACCGTCGGCCGCAACGTGCGGGTGCTGGAGCGGATGAAGCTGGTGGCCTTCACCCGCGGCAAGGACCAGCGGGAGGCGGTGGTCGCCCTGACCGCGGCGGGCACGGCGGTGCTCGCCGCGGCAACGCCGCTCTGGGAGGCGTGCCAGAAACAGATGGAGGAACGCCTCGGGCCCGAGAAGCTGGAGGTGATGCGCCAGATCCTCGATGCCTTCTGACGCGCCGTTTCGCGGCCTGACGCGGGTATATGCCCGCCTCGCCCCGTCCCGCCTCGTCCATCCGGGAAGGCCTCAGCCGCTTGCCTCGCCTGGGCGTTTCCCTTCACCACGGACCAGGAGACCGACATGACGTCCCTCGACATCGTCCTCACCCAGCCGGTGCGCACCGCCATCGGCGCCTACAACGGATCCCTGAAGGGCACCCCCGCCACCGAGCTCGGCGCCGTGGTGGTGCGCGAGACCCTGCGCCGCGCGGGCCTTGCCGCCGACGCGGTGGGCTCGGTGATCATGGGCAACGTGGTCCAGGCCGGCAACCGCATGAACCCGGCGCGCCAGGCGGCGATCGGCGCCGGCCTGCCGGTCGCGGTGCCGGCCATGACGGTCAACCGGGTCTGCGGCTCGGGCGCCCAGGCCATCGTCAGCGCCGCCCAGGAGATCCGCGCCGGCGACATCGCGGCGGCGGTGGCGGGCGGCATGGAGAACATGGACCGCGCGCCCTACCTCATGGACGGCGGGCGCTGGGGCTACCGCATGGGCCCGGCCACCATCCTCGACAGCATGCTCACCGACGGGCTCAACGACGCCTTCTCGGGCGCCCATTCCGGCTGGCACACGGAAGACCTCGTGACGCAGATGCAGATCAGCCGCGTCGACCAGGACGCCTTCGCCGCCCGCTCGCAGCAGCGTTTTTCCGCCGCCCGGGCGGCGGGCCGGTTCGCGGCCGAGATCGTGCCGGTGCAGGTGAAGGGCAAGAAGGGTCCCGAGAGCTTCGCCGAAGACGAGGCGCCGCGTGCCGACACCACGGCGGAGATTCTCGCCAAGCTCAAGCCGGCCTTCCGCCCGGAGGGCACCATCACCGCCGGCAACGCGCCGGGGCTCAACAGCGGCGCGGCGGCCATGATCGTCTCCAGCCGCGACTTCGCCGAGGCGAAGGGGCTTACCGCGCTCGGCCGGCTCGCCGGCTACGGCGTCGCGGCGGTGGAGCCGGGGCTGTTCGGCCTCGGCCCGGTGCCTGCGGTCAAGGCGGCGCTCGCGCGCGCCGGCTGGACCCTGGCCGACCTCGAGCGCATCGAGATCAACGAGGCGTTCGCGGCGGTGCCGCTGGCGGTGGCGCGCAGCCTCGGTCTGCCGGAGGAGATCGTCAACGTGGAGGGCGGGGCGGTGGCCCACGGCCATCCCATCGGCGCCACCGGGGCGGTGCTGGTGACGCGGCTCCTGCATTCCATGCGGCGCGACGGGGTGCGCAGGGGAATGGTCACCCTGTGCATCGGCGGCGGCCAGGGCATTGCCCTCGCCCTCGAGGCCGCCTGAACCCGAGCCGAGAAGGCAGGCCCGCCATGACCGACATCGCCGCTCCCCCGCCCGCCGCCGCGCCGGGAGCGATCGCGGCCCGCACCCGGCGCCTGGTGGAGGCGCCCATTCTGCCGCTGCTGCTCTCCATGGCTTGGCCCAACATGCTGATCATGGTGGCGCAGGCCGCCACCGGGCTGATCGAGACCTGGTGGATCTCGCGCCTCGGCACCGACGCGCTCGCCGGCATGGCGCTGGTCTTCCCGCCGGTGATGCTGATGACCATGATCTCCGCCGGCGCCATGGGCGGCGGCATCTCCTCCGCCGTGGCCCGGGCGCTGGGCGCGGGCCGGCGCGAGGAGGCGGACGGGCTGGTGCTCCACGCGGTGGTGCTCAACCTCGCGCTCGGCGCCGCCTTCTCGTTCGTGTTCCTGATGTTCGGGCGGTCCATCTATGGCGCGATGGGGGCCTCCGGCGGCGCGCTGGAGGCGGCGCTCGCCTATTCCGACACCGTGTTTGCGGGCATCGTCTTCGTTTGGCTGATGAACGCGCTTGCGAGCGTGATCCGCGGCACGGGCGACATGCTCTATCCCGCGCTGGTCATCTGCATGGGCGTGGTGTTCCTCATTCCGGCCTCGCCGCTGCTGATCTTCGGGTTCGGCCCGGTGCCCGGGCTCGGCATCGCCGGAGGCGGGGTGGCGCTCACGTTGTTCTACGCAGCGGGAACCATCGTCATGGCATGGCGCGTCGCCTCGGGGCGCAACCCCGCGCGCTTTCGCTGGGTGCGGCTGCGCTGGGCGCCCATGAAGGGCATCCTCAGGGTGGGCGCGGTCTCCGCCATCGCCTCGATCCAGACCAACCTCACCATCGCCGGCGCCACCGCTTTGGTCGCGGCGGCGGCCGGGGTCGAGGCGGTGGCGGGGTTCGGCACCGGCGCCCGGCTCGAATACCTGCTGATCCCGCTGATCTTCGGCATCGGCGCGCCGCTGGTGGCGCTGGTGGGCACCAATATCGGCGCCGGGCGCGGCGACCGGGCGCTCGCCATCGCGCTTCTGGGCGGCGGGCTCGCCTTCATCGTCACCGAGGCGATCGGCATCGCCGCGGCGCTCTGGCCGGCAGCGTGGCTGTCCTTGTTCAGCGACGACCCCGCCATGATCGCCGCCGGCAGCCAGTATCTGCGGATCGTCGGGCCGGCCTACGGCTTCTTCGGCCTCGGCATGTCGCTCTATTTCGCCTCCCAGGGGGCGGGCCGACTGTTCTGGCCGCTGGCGAGCGGCTCCCTGCGCGTGGCGTTGGCGCTGGGCGGGGGATGGCTCGCGCTCGCGCTCACCGGCTCGCTCGCGGCGCTGTTCGCGGCCCTCGCCGCGGCGCTCGTCGCCTATGGTTTGTCCATCCTCGCCGCGGTGAAGTCCGGCGCCTGGTTCCGGTAGGGCGGGATCCGCCCCTGCCGGTACGCCCGGGGGCGCCTCGGCGGGGGCGCGCGTCCGCGTCCGTTCGATACGTTGCAGGTCGGATCGCGGGCGCGGGCGGATCAGGTCTGACGGCCGTCGAGCCGGCCGAACAGATAGCCGATGGCGGCGACGAGGATCAGCAGCACCGCCAGCACGAACTCGGTGGAGACCGGCAGGCCGGCGCCGGTCGTGCCGGCCATGCCGCCGAACAGGAAGCCCGCCACGGCGAAGGCGGCAAGCAGCGCGCCGATGCCGAACAGGTTCCAACGCCCCGGTGCGGGCGCAGCCGCAGCCTCAGCCGCACGCGCAGGGGCGGCAGATGCGGGGCGCGGCGCGGCCGCCGGAGCGGCGGGCGCGCCTTCCCCCCCATTCCGGGGCGCCGGGGCCGCGGGCGCGAGCGCCTCGGGCGGCGCTGCCGGCGCCGCGGCGGCCTCCTGGCGGGCCAGCACCTCCTGCCCGAAGCGCTTGAAGAAGGCGCCGGACATCTGCTTGGCCGTGGCGTCGATGAGGCGCGCGCCGAGCTGGGCCAGCTTGCCGCCCACCTGCGCCTCCACCTGGTAGCGCAGGATGGTCTCGGCGCCGTCCTCCTCGAGGCTCACCTTGGCGTCGCCCTTGGCGAAGCCGGCGACGCCGCCCTGGCCCTCGCCCGAGATGCGGTAGCTCTTCGGCGGGTCGAGGTCGAGCAGCGTCACCGCGCCCTGGAAGCGGGCGCTCACCGGCCCCACCTTCAGCACCACGGTGGCGGTCATCTCGGTGTCCGAGAGCTTGTTCAGCTCCTGGCAGCCCGGGATGCAGGCCTTGAGCACCTCGGGGTCGTTCAGCGCCCGCCACACCGCCTCGCGCGGGGCCGGAATGCGCTGCTCGCCGGTCATGTCCATGGATCGTCTCCCCTCGCCGGAGCCGCCGGGCTCAGCCGGCGAACTCCACCACCAGGCGCACCACCGAGCCGTCGTGCAGCCGGTCGAACCCGGCATTGATCTCGTCGAGCCGGATGGCGCCGCTCATCAATTTGTCCACCGGCAGGCGGCCGGTCTTGTAGAGGTCCACATAGCGCGGCAGGTCGCGCACCGGCACGCAGGTGCCGATATAGCTGCCCTTCACCGTGCGCTCCTCCGCCACCAGGCTGACGATGTTCACCGGCAGCGTCGCGTCCGGCGGCGGCAGGCCGGCGGTCACCGTGGTGCCGCCGCGCTTGGTCATCTTGTAGGCGTTCTCCAGCGCCCGCGCCGAGCCGGCGAACTCGAAGGCGAAGTCCGCGCCGGCGCCGCCGGCCAGCGCCCGCACCTGCTCCACCGCGTCGGGCGCCCGCGCGTCCACCGTCGCGGTGGCGCCGAGCGATTTGGCAAGCGCCAGCTTCTCGGGCGAGAGGTCCACCGCCACCACCTTGGTGGCGCCGGCGGCGATGGCGCCGAGCACGGCCGCAAGGCCGACGCCGCCGAGGCCGATCACCGCGACGCTCTCGCCGGGCTGCACCCGGGCGGTGTTGATGACCGCGCCGACCCCGGTGAGCACCGCGCAGCCGAACAGCGCGGCGATCGGCAGGGGGATATCCTTGTCTATCTGAACCAATGAGCGGCGCGAGACCACCGCATGGTCGGCGAAGGCGGAGCAGCCGAGATGATGGTGCACCTCCGAATGATCGTGTCCGCACACATGCAGGCGGATGGCGCCGGTGAGCAGCCGGCCCTTGCCGTTCGCCACCGCGCCGGGCTCGCACAGCGCCGGACGGCCCTCGGCGCAGGGCAGGCAGTGGCCGCAGCTGGGCATGAACACCATCACCACGTGGTCGCCGGGAACGAGGTCGTTGACGCCCTCGCCCACCTCGACCACCGTGCCGGCGGCCTCGTGGCCGATGGCCATGGGCATGGGCCGCGGGCGCGAGCCGTTGATGACGGAGAGGTCCGAATGGCACAGCCCGGCCGCGCCGATCTTCACCAGCACCTCGCCGGGACCGGGCCGGTCGAGCTCCAATTCCTCGATCGCGAGCGGCCGGCTTTCGGCGTAGGGATGCTCCGCGCCCATCTGGCGCAGGACGGCGGCTTTGATCTTCATAGCGGCGAATTCCTCCGTGGATTCCGCATCCGGACCCGTTCCGCGGAACGGCGCGGCGGCTTGACACCCTCTAACATAGTTCAATAATGCAAGTAACTCGGGAATGAAAGCGCAGATGCCGGAACTCGAAGCATGAAGCCCGCCCGGTTCGACTATGTCCGCGCCGAGGCGGTCGCCCACGCGGCGGCGATCCTGGCGGATGCGGGGGGCGACGGCAAGGTGCTGGCCGGCGGCCAGAGCCTGATGCCGATGGTGAATTTCCGCCTGGTGAAGCCGTCGGTGCTGGTGGACATCAACCACGTCGCAGGGCTCGACAAGATCACGCTCGCGGACGGCCGCCTCTCCCTGGGCGCGCTGGTGCGCCACCGCATGACCGCGGAGAATGCACTGGTTGAGACGCACATTCCCGTGCTGCGCCACGCCATGAAGCACGTCGCGCATCTGACGGTGCGCAACCGCGGCACCTTCTGCGGCAGCGTCTGCCACGCCGACCCCGCCGCCGAGATGCCGATGATGACCCTGCTGCTCGACGGCCTCATCCACACCGCCTCGACCCGCGCAAACCGTGTGATTGCGGCCCGTGACTTCTTCGTCGGCTCCCTCGTCACCGCCTTGGCGCCGGACGAGCTGGTCACCGCCGTCACCCTCGACACGCTGCCGGAAGGCGCCGGCTGGGGCTTCGCGGAATTCGCGCGGCGCCACGGCGACTACGCGCTCGCCAGC
The DNA here is from genome assembly GCF_040049235.1 of Xanthobacter luteus. NCBI lineage: Bacteria > Pseudomonadati > Pseudomonadota > Alphaproteobacteria > Hyphomicrobiales > Xanthobacteraceae > Xanthobacter > Xanthobacter luteus. Next base: position 188,955 of record NZ_JBDZDO010000002.1, on the reverse strand, counting down.
GTCGCGGTGGTCCTGGAGCGGCACGGCGGCGTCGCCCGCAACGTGCGCGTCGCCACCATGGGGGTGGGCGAGCTGCCCGCGCGCATGGACACCGTCGCGGCGGCCCTCGAAGGCACCGCCATGGACGATCGGGTCCTCGACGGCGCCGTGGACCTGCTGCGGGCGGCGGTGTCGCCCAATTCCGACCTCAACGCCTCGGCCGACTACCGCCGGCACCTGGTGGGCACGCTGGCGCGCCGCGCGCTCGCCGACGCCTGGGCCCGCGCCAGGGAGGCAGCCCAGTGACCGCGCGCCCGGAGATCACGATCACCGTCAACGGCATCGCCCACACCCGCGCCGTCGACCCGCGCCTGCTGCTGTCCGACTTCCTGCGCCACGAGCTGGGCCTCACAGGCACCCATGTGGGCTGCGAGCACGGCGTCTGCGGCGCCTGCACCATCTTGCTCGACGGGCGCAGCGCCCGCTCCTGCCTGCTCTTGGCGGTCCAGCTCGACGGCGCCGCCATCGAGACCGTGGAGAGCCTCGGCACCCTGGAGCGGCTCGGCCGCGTCCAGGAAGCGTTCCGCAGCCACCATGCCCTCCAGTGCGGCTTTTGCACCCCCGGCTTCCTGATGACCATCACCGACATGCTGCGCCACCACCCGCTGGAGAGCGACGCGGAGATCCGCGAGGCGCTCTCGGGCAACATCTGCCGCTGCACCGGCTACGAGCACATCGTGAACGCGGTGCGCGAGCTGGCGCGCGAGCGGGGGCCGCTGAAGTGACGGTGCCCCCCAAGAGCGCCGACGCCGCGGTGGAGCTGCGCCCCAAGCTGGTGGGCCAGCGCATCAAGCGCACCGAGGACCCGCGCCTGCTCACCGGCTCGGGGCGCTATGTGGACGACATCGCGCTGCCCGGCATGCTGCACGTCGCCGTGCGCCGCTCCGACCAGCCGCACGCGCGCATCCTCTCCATCGACGTGGGCGAGGCGTTTTCAATCCCCGGCGTCCTCGCCATCTTCGACGCGCGCGACATCGAGGCGGACATCCTCCCCGCCATCCCCACCTCGCGCATGGACGGCTATTACGCGACGCCGATCCGCCCCCTGGCGCAGGACAAGGTGCGCTACGCCGGCGAGCCGGTGGTGGCGGTGGTGGCGGAGAGCCGCTACGCCGCCGAGGACGCGCTGGAGCAGATCACCATCGCCTACGAGCCTTTGCCCTTCGCCATCAGGCAGGTGGATGCGGTGGAGCCCGGCGCGCCGCTCCTGCACGCGGAGGCGGGCAGCAACGTCATCATCGCCCGCCAGTTCCAGCGCGGCGACGTGGACGCCGCCATCGCCGCGGCGCCGCTGGTGGTGCGCGGGCGCTTCCGCATGACGCGCAAGACCGCGGTGCCCATGGAGAACCGCTCCTATCTCGCCGACTGGGACAAGAGGCGGCGCGCGCTCACGCTGCACACCTCCTCCAACATCCCCGGCATCGTGCGCGACGTGCTGGCCGACTGCCTCGATCTGCCCGGCAACCGGCTGCGGGTGGTGGCGCCGGACGTGGGCGGCAGCTTCGGCGGCAAGGGCTCGCTGAACCACGAGGAGATGCTGGTCTGCGTGCTGGCGAAGAAGCTGGAGCGGGCGGTGAAGTTCACCGCCGACCGCATGGAGGACCTCACCGCCATGAGCCAGGCGTTCGATGAACTCATCGACGCCGAGCTGGCGGTGGACGCCGAAGGCCGGCTCCTCGGGCTCCGGGCCGACGTGATCGGCGACATCGGCGCCTATTCCATCTATCCCTGGACCGGGGCGCTGGAGCCGGTGCAGGTGGTGAGCTTCCTGCCCGGTCCCTACCGCATGGAGCATTATCGCGGCCGGGTGCGCGGCGTGCTCACGCCGAAGCCGCCCACCGGCCCCTATCGCGGCGTCGGCCGGCCCTCCTCCACCTTCGCCATGGAGCGGCTCATCGACATGGCCGCGCGCCGGCTCGGCCTGGACCCGGTGGAGATCCGCCGGCGCAACCTCGTGACGGCCGAGGAATTTCCCTACCGCACCGGCTCCGGCATCATCTGGGACAAGTCCGCGTTCCAGGAGTGCCTGGACGGGGCGTGCGCCGATTATCCGGCGCTGGTGCAGGCGCGCGATGCCGCCCGCGCGGAAGGGCGCCTCGTGGGCATCGGCCTTGCGAGCTACGCGGAGCTGACCGGCATCGGCTCGCGCATCGCGGTGGCGCCCGGCATGCCCATCAATACCGGCACGGAGACCGCCGCGATCCGCATCGACGCCACCGGCGCGGTCACCGCCGCCTTCGGCATCTCCTCCCACGGCCAGGGGCTGGAGACCACGCTCGCCCAGATCGTCGCCGACGAGCTCGGCTGCCGGTTCGAGGACGTGGAGATCCAGCACGGCGACAGCGATCTCGTTCCCATGGGCACCGGCACCTATGCCAGCCGCTCGGCGGTGCTGGGGGGCGGCGCCGCCACCAAGAGCGCCCGTGTGGTGAAGACCAAGGTGCTCAAGGCCGCCGCCCATCTCATGGACGTGCCCATGGAGGACCTGGAGGCCGAGAACGGCCTCATCCGCGCCCGCTCCTCCAACGCGGTCCTGACCTTCAAGGAGGTGGCGCGGGCGGTCTATTCGCAGATGGGCCGCATCCCCTACGACCAACGCGAGGACCTGGTGGCCGAGGAGACCTACGATCCCTATCTCGGCACCGCCAGCGCCTCCACCCACCTCGCCATGGTGGAAGTGGACCGCGACACATTCGGCGTCACCGTCACCCATTTCGTCGTGGCGGAGGACTGCGGGCGGATCATCAACCCGCTGATCGTGGAGGGCCAGGTGCACGGCGCGGTGGCGCAGGGCATCGGCGCGGCGCTGCTGGAGGAGGTGGTGCACGACGACGAGGGCCAGCTGCTCACCGCGAGTCTGGCCGACTATCTGGTGCCGGTTGCCACCAACATGCCGCCCATCGGCATCGTCCATATCGAAGCCGACCTGCCGAACAATCTCGGCGGCTTCCGCGGCATGGGCGAGGGCGGCACCATCGGCGCGCCGGCGGCCATCGCCAACGCGATCTCGGATGCTCTGTCTCCCGTCGGGATCGAGATCGACACCCTGCCCGCCACCCCGGAGCGCCTGTTCCGCCTGGTGGAGGCTGCAAAGGCGCGGATGGCGCGGGACAAGCCGGCCGAGTAACGGCGCAAATCTGGAGAACCGTCATGCTCCGGCTTGACCGGAGCATCCAATCATTGGCGCCGGGGCCTGGAGGCGCGCCCCATGGGCCCTCCGGTCAAGCCGGAGGGCGACGGGTGGAGAGCCAGGGCGACAACGCGAGAGAGGGCGGGAGCGCCGACGGGGCACACTCACTGCGGCCCCACCATCTCCTTCAGGCGGAAGCGGATGATCTTGCCCGAGCCGGTGCGCGGGATCTCGCTCACCTGGTGCACCACGTGCGGCACCTTGTAGGACGACAGGCGCTGGCGGCAGTGCGCCAGCAGCGCCTCGACGTCGAAGGCCGCGCTGCGCGGCACCACATAGAGCGCCGGCACCTCGCCGAGCTGGGGGTGGGCGATACCCGCCACCGCGCAGTCGAGCACCTCGGCGAAGGTCAGCACCGCCTCCTCGATCTCCGCCGGGGCGATGTTCTGCCCGCCGCGGATGATCAGCTCCTTGAGGCGCCCGGTGATGGTGACGTAGCCGTTGCGGTCGGCCTTCGCCAGGTCGCCGGTGTGATACCAGCCGTTGCGCAGGGCCTTCTCCGTCTCCTCGGGCTTGTTGTGGTAGCCGAGCATCACGTTCGGCCCGCGCACGATCAGCTCGCCCTCCTGGCCGGCGTCGAGGTCCTTCAGGGTCGACGGATCGACGATGCGCAGCGCCACGCCCGGCAGCGGCAGGCCACAGGAGCCCATGACCCGCGCGCCGTCGGCCGCGTTCATGGTCACCATGGTGGAGGTCTCGGTGATGCCGTAGCCGTCGAGCAGCGGCACCTTGAAGGCGGCCTCGAAGGTCGAGTTCAGCGTCGCCGGCATGATGGCGCCGGCCGACATGCACACCCGAAGGCCGGGAAGGCTCGCGCGGCCTTCGGCGATCCCGGCCTCCATCAGATAATGGAACATGGTGGGCACGCCGGGGAGCACGGTGAAGGCGCCGGTGTCGAGCAGCCTCAAGGTCTCGCGGGTGGAATACTTCTCGAGGATGTACTCGCTCGCGCCGGTGGCGAGGATCGAGAGCACCGAGAGGTTGAGCGCGTAGGAGTGGAACAGCGGCAGCGGCGAGAGGACGTAGTCGTTCTCGTCGAGCCCCATCACCGAGGCCCAGGCGGAGGCGGTGACCCACAGCATGGAGCGGCAGGTGAGCAGCACGCCCTTGGCGCGGCCCGTGGTGCCGGAGGTGTAGATGATGAAGGCGGCCGCATCGATGTCGGACGGGTCGCGCGGCGGCGCCGGCGGCGCGCTGGCCGCGAGCGCCTCGAAGCTGCGCGGGTCGCCCGCCGGCGCGTCCACGAGAACGAGGCCGCAAACGCTCGGCGCCTCGGCCTTCATGCCCTCGATCAGCTCCGCCTTCGCCGCGGTGGTGATGACGAGCCGGCAGGCGGCGTCGGCGAGCCGGTAGGATACCTCGCCCGGAGCCGCCTCCGCGCTGATGGGCACGGCGACGCCGCCGGCGCGCACGATGGCGAGGAGCGCTTCCACCCAGGCGACGGAATTGGCGAGGTAGATGGCGACGCGCTCGCCCTCTGCGAGCCCCAGGGCCGCCAGATGGCCGGCAAGGTTGGCGGTGCGCCGGTGGAGGTCGCCATAGGTGACCGCGCCGGCGGCATCCCTGAACGCCACCTTGCCGCCGCGCGCCGAAGCGTGGCGCCGCAGAAGCTCCGGAATGGGTGCGATGAGTTCCGCCTTGAGCATGAAACCTCCCCGAATTCTGGCGCGGACTCTAGAGCCGGATCCGTCCGCAGGAAAGCGCCACGGGCGATCCATGATGGGCAGTGAACACGTCTGTCTTCAACAACTTAGAGGGCGACCTGCTGCCCGGGCGAAAGCTGGGACGCCGTCGCCCGGGCGGATCGCGCGCACCCGCGCGCGGCCTTCAGAGCATCGAGAAACCACCCGAGATGCTGATCACCTGGCCGGTGATCCACGAGCCCTTGGGCGAGGCGAGCAGCGCCACCGTCGGTGCGATGTCCTCCGGCTGGCCGAGCCGGCGCAGCGGATAGAATTTGGTCAGCTTGTCGCGGTTCGCCTCCACCCACGAGCGGTCGTGCGCGGTCTCGATCAGGCCGAGCGAGACCGTGTTGGCGGTGACCCCGGAGCGGCCCATCTCGCGCGCCAGCGACTTCATGAGCGCGATCACGCCGGCGCGCGCCGCGGCGACGATGGAGAGCCCGGATTCGCCGACCCGCGAACTGTCGCCCACCACGGCGATGAGGCGTCCGTCGCCGCCCTTCTCCAGATGCGGCGCGGCGGCGTGGGCGAGGTGGATGGCGCCGTACAGGCAGGTGTCGATCTGCGCCTTCCATTCCTTCTCGGTGGTGTCGGTGAACTTCTGGCGGATGGCGAGGCCGGCATTGTTGACGACGATGTTGAGCCCGCCGAGCTCGGCGACGATGGCGTCCACCATGGCCTTCACCGCGGCGAAGTCCGCCACGTCCGCCTTATAGGCCTTGGCCTCGCCGCCCTTGGCGCGGATCTCGTCCACCACCGCCTGCGCCTCCTCGGCGGACTTGCGGTAGTTGACCGCAACAGTGGCGCCCTCGGCCGCCAGCGCCAGGCAGATCTCGCGGCCGACATCGCGGCCGCCGCCGGTGACCAGCGCCACTTTGCCCTTCAGGTTCAGGTCCATCGTTGTCTTGCCTCGTTCTCGATTGGTGGGCCGGCCGCGGCGTGGCCGGATGTCATTGGTAGGCGTCCGCGCCCTTGCGCAGGCTCTGCCACTGGGCGTCGTCATGGCCGCATAAAACGGTGGCCCCCGCGGCCGCGATCTTCTTGATTTCGCCGATGGTCTTCACGTGGGCGTCGACGTTCCAGGTGTTCTTCGGCACCACGTCGCGGTCGAGCGCCGAGCGCAGGCTGACCGCGTCGGAGGCGAGCAGGAAGGCGCCGTCGCGCTCCAGCGTCACCAGCGCGCCGGTGAGGCCCGGCGTGTGGCCGGGCAGCGGCACGAGGGTGATGCGGCCGTCGCCGAACAGGTCCTTCTCGCCCGCGATCAGCTCCATGGGGTTGGGCTGGTCCCAGTCCACCGGCAGATAGCCGGACGCCACCGCGTTTTCGGCCTTGGCCGCCGCGAGCTCCAGCGCGCTCACCACGACGGTGGCCTTGCGGAACAGGCCGTTGCAGCCGCAATGGTCGGGGTGGAAGTGGGAGCACACCACCACGTCGATGTCGTCCGGCGAAAGGCCGACACACCGGAGCTGGGAGACCGCATTGTCGTCCGGCCCCATGATCGGCGTCATGGCGCGCGCCACGCCGCCCCAGCGCGCCTCGGCGTCGCTCGCCACCGAGGGGTGGCAGCCGGTGTCGAACATCACGTTGCCCTGCGGGTGGCGCAGCAGGAAGCAGGACACCGGCAGCTCGATCATCTCGCTGCGGTCGGCCGTCGGCTCGTAGACGTGCTTCTTCATGCGCAGCCGGCCGCCGGACAGGACATGCATCTTCATGGCGCTCTCCCTGCGCTGGCCACGCTCAGCGCCCCTCGAAGCGCGGCGGGCGCTTCTCGGCGAAGGCCTTGCGGCCCTCCTGATAGTCGTAGCTGCTGGAGGCTTCGTCGATCAGGCGCTGCGCCGCGGCGACGTCGAGCGCGCCCTCGCCCATGGCGAGGCCGTCGAGGATGTATTTCGCCCCCGACACCGAGAGCGGCGCGTTCTGCGCGATCGCGCCCGCGAATGCGCGCGCCGCCGCGAGAGGATCGTCCGCCACCTCCTGCGCGAAGCCGATCGCGAGCGCGCGCGCGGCATCGATCCGGTCCGCCGTGTAGAGGATGCGCTTGGCCTCGGTGAGGCCCACGAGCGCCAGCAGGCGCTGGGTGCTGCGCACGCCATAGATGATGGAGAGCCGGGCCGCCGGAATGCCGAACACCGTCGAGGGCGCGGCGAAGCGGAAGTCGCACGACATGGCCATGTGGCACCCGCCGCCCAGGCAATAGCCCTCCGCCACCGCGATGGTGGGCTTGCCGGCGCCCTGGATGGCGTCGGACGAGGCGTCCACCGCCTCCTCATAGGCCACCGACTGCTCGACCGTGTGGCGCACCGTGCCGAACTCGGAGATGTCGGCGCCCACCGAGAAGTTGCCGCCCGCCCCGGTCAGGATGATCGCCCGCACGCCGGGATCGGCCCCGAGCTCGCCGAAGATGCGCGCCACGCCTTGCCACATGGCAAGCGTCATGGGGTTGCGCAGCTGCGGCCGGTTGAGCGTGACGGTGGCAACGCGATCGGCGATCGCGACTTCGATGTCCGACAAGGGGACCTCCTAGGGTGCGGCGTCGCCGGACGCGCCGGCGAGAGGAGAAGGCACCGCCCGGGGCTGCTCTGGCAAGGGCGCGGGCCGGCAGGCCGCCCGCTCCCGCGCGACGCGGACGAGGCGCGCCGGGCGCGCGGCGGAAAAACACAGGTATCGGCGCCGCGCCTTGGCCCCGAATACGCTGACGATTCCGTTGCCGACCGAAGACATTTCGCTCATGTCAAGACCATGTCCGCAAGGTTCATGGAAAAAGACCTGCGGAATCGCGCTCTCCACCTGCAGGCCCGCGCCGCCCGGCCGGCGGCCAGGCGCGGCGCCGGCGCGATGGCGGGGGGCGGGCCGGCCCAGCGCGACACGGCCGCTCACGGCAGCACTCGCGCAGCGGCACACCGGGCAGCGCCCGGCCCGTGACCTGGAAGGCTCGATGCCGGCTTCCGCACGTCCGCTTCCTCTCCTCGGGGCGGGTTCCAAGCCACCCGCCGCCACGCTCAATTCATGGCTTGCATTAATAGACTAAAAATGCTGTTGTCAATGCCGCCACCAGGGATGCGGGCGGAATTCGACGCATTTCCAAGGGGTTTCGCGCCGTTCCGCGGCTCTGCCGTGGAGGCTATTCCAGCTAGTTGCGGGATTTAAGTCCATCTACGAAAGCAATATGGCGGCGCGCCGCCCGCCGGGAGCCCCGTTCCCGGCGCCGGAACCCTGCGCGCAACGGATGGACAGACCGGAGGAAGTGATGCCAAGGCCCGTCAAGACCGCCCCCTTCAACACCGCCCTCGTCAAAGCGGTCCTCACCTGCGCCGCGCTCGCGGTGCCGTTCGGCGCCCAGGCGCAGGCGCCGGCCGGCGGGATCTCCAAGGACGTGGTCAAGATCGGCGTCCTGACCGACATGTCCGGCCAGTTCTCCCACGAGGCCGGCGAGGGCGCGGTGACCGCGGTGAAGATGGCGGTCGAGGATTTCGGCGGCAAGGTGCTCGGCAAGCCGGTCGAGGTGATCGTCGCCGATCACCAAAACAAGACCGAGGTGGCGGTCGCCAAGGCCAAGGAATGGTTCGACGTCGACAATGTCGACATGATCGCCAACCTGATCAATTCCGCGGTGGCCATCGGCGTCGCCAACGTCGCCAAGGAAAAGAACGGCATCGCCATCGTCAACGGCTCCGGCTCCTCCCGCCTCACCAACGACGCCTGCACGCCCAATTCTATCCACTATGCCTACGACACTTATGCGCTGGCCGTGGGCACCGGCAACGCCCTCATCAAGGAGGGCAAGAAGCGCTGGTTCTTCCTCACGGCGGACTATGCCTTCGGCCATGCGCTCGAGGCCGACACGGCGGCGGTGGTGAAGGCGGGTGGCGGCCAGGTGGTCGGCTCGGTGCGCTATCCCATCAACACGCTCGACCACGGCTCCTTCATGCTGCAGGCCCAGAGCTCGGGCGCCGAGGCCATCGCCGTCGCCGGCTCGGGCACCGTGTTCATCAATGCGGTGAAGGCGGCCCACGACTTCGGCCTCACCACGTCCGGCAAGCAGACGCTGGCGGGCCTCCTGGTCTGGATCACCGACGTCCACTCCATGGGCCTCGAGACCGCGCAGGGCCTGGCGCTCACCAATGCCTTCTACTGGGATCGCGACGCGGAGACCCGGGCCTTCTCGAAGAAGTTCGAGGCGAAGATGGGCCGCAAGCCCCACATGGGCGATGCCGGCGACTATTCCTCCACCATGCACTATCTGAAGGCCGTCCAGGCCGCCGGCACCGACGAGGCCCAGGCGGTGATGGCCAAGATGCGCGAGATCAAGGTCAACGACTTCTTCGCCAAGAACGGCGTGATCCGCAAGGACGGCCGCTTCGTCCACGACATGTATGTCTACCAGGTCAAGAAGCCGTCGGAATCAAAGTATCCGTGGGACTATTACAAGCTGGTCCAGGTGATCCCCGGCGACGAGGCGTTCCGGCCCCTGTCGGACAGCAAGTGCCCGCTGGTCAAGAGCTGACGCGGCGGCCCGGAAGCCAAGGCCCGAAGCGATCGCCGAACGGCGGGGCGCGGGGGCCGACGCCCGGACTCATTACCCTTACTTGCTCCTCCCGAGCACGGCCCGCCACCCGGCGGGCCTTTTTTTGTGCCGCCCCGCGCCTCAGTCCTCGGCGCGCGGCGGCGCGAGGTTCTCCACCCGGTCGGTGATGGTGCCGAAGCGCCTGGCATCGTAGTTCAGCCGGTAGCGCATGGCGTGCGCCTCCACCGGCTTGCGGCACTTGTCGCAGATCACCACGGCGGAGAAATCGTGGCCGCAGTCGAGATGGGTCAGGATCAGGGGCGGATCGCCGCCCGAGAGCCAGCGGTCGCCCCAGGCCTGCATGGCGATGAAGGCGCCGTAGATGTCCTTGCCCATCTCGGTCAGGCGGTATTCGAAGCGCTCGGGCAGGTCCTGATACTTGCGGCGCTCGAACATGCCGCGCGCCACCAGCCGGGCGAGGCGCTCGGTGAGGATGTTGGGGGCGATGCGCAATTCGCTCTGGAGCGCGTCGAACCTCCGCACCCCGAAGAACGCCTCGCGCAGGATCAGGAAGCTCCAGCGGTCGCCGACGATCTCCAGCGTGCGCGAGACCGAGCTCGGCCGCCCGCGCAGGAAGCTCGCCGATTCGGCGGTGCGGCGCGCGCGCTTCTCCGTCCCCAACGGCGTGCGCCCCGCGCCCGGCCCGTCGCGGTAGCGCACCCGCGCCGCGCTCACCTCCTGGAGGCAGTGGGAGCAGGCCACATAGGGCCGGCATTCCTGCCCGCACACCGAATGCACCAGCCGCAGCGGCTGGCCCTCCGCCGCCGAGAGCCAGCGGTCGCCGAAGCCGATCATGGCGGCAAAGCTCGGATAGAGGTCCATGCCGCAGCGGGTGAGGTGGTATTCCACCCGGCTCGACTTGGCCGAATAGTGCACCTGCCGGAAGATGCCGCGCAGCGTCAGCCGCTTGAGCCGCTCGGCAAGGGTGCCGCGCGGCAGACCGAGGGCGGTGCGGAACTCCTCGAATCGTCGTGCGCCGAAGAACGCCTCGCGGATGACGAGGAAGCTCCAGGCATCGGAGAGGATGGAGAGCGTGCGGCCCACCGAGCAGTTGCGCTCGAACGCCTGGAGGACGCCACGGCCCTTGGGATCGCGGCCCTTGGGATCGCGGCCCGTCTGACCGGTCTTGCGCGCCGCGCCGGTGACGGCGGCGGACTTCTTGGCCGGCGCGGCGGCGGCGCCGCGTGCGCGGTCCCCCTCATCCGGCGCGCCGGCTTCCGCCACGCCCGTCTTCGCCACGCTCCGTTTCGGCGCGGTCGACTTCAGCGCGCTCTTGGCGTCGCGAGGTGGGCTCGCGCGCTTCTGCGTGGACATTCGGCTCCGCCCCGCTGACCCATTCGTTCAATTATACAATGAACCCTCCGGCAGCGATGCTGTCGAGCGAAGATTGCCGCGGCGGCCGCGCGGCCGCCTCCGGCAAGCCGCTAGTCCTGCGCTGGGTGCTCCCCCGGCGCCTCTTGGGGCGCGGTCTCGCCGTTGCCGGCGGAGCGGGTCCGCAGCGCGATGCGCTCGACCGCCTCGGCGAGGCGCGGACGGGTGGTCGCCTTCAGCCGGTCGATGCCCAGAAGCCGCGCCAGCGCCAGCGCCGGGTCGGGATCCTCCAGGATGTTGCGGTTGCGATCGACCACAAAGGCGAGCTCGGCGAGCGGGATCTCCGCCACGCTGCGGCGCGAGGCCTCCCCCGAGGGCGCGCGATAGGCGATCAGCTCCCGTACCGAGCCGGCGCGCCACAGGAAATCGCCGCTGCCCTCGCTGGTGCGCTCCATCGCCGCGAAGCACTGCGCGATCCGCGCCTTGATCCGCGCCCCGGTGCGCAGCCAGCCATGGGCGCGGGCGATGCGCTGGGCGAGGATGTCCTCGCGCACCGGCGCCTCGCAGTCGAGCACGGTCTCGATCATGGCGGCGAGGGTCGGCACATAGGCCTCCTCGTAGAACTGGTCCGGGCGGGCGGTGAAGGCGGAGAGGTCGGCCATCAGATAGCGCGCGCCCGCGTCGGCCGCCCCGCCCCGGTCGGCGAACAGGGGGCCGGCGATCCGCACGGCGACATCGGGCGCCGGACGCGTCGGCAGGCCCTCGCCCACCCGCTCCTCGGGCTCGGCGGGCGCGGGCGCGGGCTCGGGCTCGGGCGGCGCGCCCTCGTCCGGCGACAGCGGCGGCGGCGCGGCGGGCGCATCCGCGCCGGCGGCGGGTTCGAGCGCGGCGCCGAGATCCCAGTGGGACGCGGCCTCCGGCGGCGGCGCCCCGGCGTCCTCGGCGAGGAGCGCATTGAGTGCCTCGTCCAGTGCCTTCGTGGCGCCTTCGGCGTCGCGCCACCAGTCGGTGGACCACGCGCGCAGGATCTTCCAGCCGAGGCCGCGCAGCACCTCCTCGCGCACCTTGTCGCGGTCGCGGGCGGTGGCGGAGCGGTGGTAGGTGGCGCCGTCGCACTCGATGCCGGCCAGATAGCGCCCCGGCTTATGGGGATGCGCGACGGCAAGGTCGATGCGGAAGGCGGAGACGCCGACCTGCGGCACCACGCTCCAGCCGCGCGCGGCGAGCGCGAGCGCCACCGCCGCCTCGAACGGAGATTCGCCATCGCCCACCGGTCCGCGGTCGGGCGCCGCGAGCGCCGCCGGCCCGCGCGCCGCATAATCGAGGAAGGCCTTGAGATGCCGCACGCCGACCGAGGCGGTGCGCGACAGGTCGAGATGCTCGGCCTCGGTGCCGGAGAAGACCAAAAGTTCCTGCCGCGCGCGGGTGATCGCCACGTTCAGGCGCCGCTCGCCGCCGTCGCGGTTGAGGGCGCCGAAATTCATCCGCCGCACCCCCACCGCATCCTTGGCGTAGGTGATGGAGAACAAGATCACGTCGCGCTCGTCACCCTGCACGTTCTCGAGATTCTTGACGACGGTGGGCTCGAAGCGCTCCTCGGCGAAGAACCATTCGATCGCCGGCTCGTCGCGCCGCGCCTTGTCGAGCAGGTCCTGGATCAGCGCCTGCTGCGGCAGGTTGAAGGTGATGATGCCGAGCGTCGGGCGCGCCTTCTCGGGCAAATCGAGCGCGGCGCGCATGCGCGCCACCGCCTCGGCGACCACGGCGCGCGCCTCCACCGGATTGGTGCGCGCGCCGGCCTTCCCGCCGTCATAGACGCCATCCGGCACCGGCACGAGCCGCACCGCCTGCCGGCCGGTCTCGGGCGAGGGGAAGGTGATCAGCCGGTTGCCGTAATAGGCGCCGTTGGAGAAGGCGATGAGGCTCTCGTCCCGGCTGCGGTAGTGCCAGGAGAGGTAGCGCACCGGCAGGCCGCTGGCGCGCGCCTCGTCGAGGATGCTCTCGAGGTCCTTCTCGTGCTCCTGGACGTCCTCGTCCTCCTCCTCGGTGCGGCCGAAGAAGTTGGTGGGCGGCAATTGCTTGGGATCGCCGACGATCACCGTCTGCCGCGCCCGCGCGATCGCGCCCACCGCGTCCCAGGTGGTGATCTGGGAGGCCTCGTCGAAGATCACCACGTCGAACAGCGGATGCGACGCGGGCAGATACTGGGCGATCGACAGAGGCGACATCAGCAAACACGGCGCGAGCTTGGGAAAGCTCTGCGGCATGGCGGCGATCAGCTCGCGGATGGACTTGCTCGGCCGCTTCAGCGTCATCTGCTGGTTCAGCAAACCGAGCTCGGAATTGCGCGGCACGCTCTGCGCCGGCGGCAGGCCGTGGGCGATGCGGTGGCGCACGCGGGCGCTCGCCTGGCCGCGCACGAAGTCGTCGAGGGCGCGGAACTCGCCGACGGCGTGCTCGTGCTTGAAGCGGCGGAAGTCGCGCAGCGCCGGGGTGGCATCGAGCACCAGCGGCGCCCACCAGCGGGCGTAAGCGAGGCGAAAGGCGGAGCCCATCCAGTCGGGCGAGAGGAGGCCCACCTCCAGCGCCTCCACCAGCGGGCCGAGACCCGCTTCGCGCGCCCGGTGGCGCACCGCGCACCAGGTGCTCCAGTCGGCGAGCGCGGCCTGGGCGGCGGCGACCTCGTCCATGGCGCCCGCGATCTCGCCGAGCGATCCCGCGCCCATGAGCGCGGCGGGATCGCATCCCGCCGCCGCGGTGAAGCCGCGCCCCGCCACCGCGAAGGCGTCCACGGCGGCGCGGAACGCGCGCCCCGCCGCGCGCACCCCGTAGCGGTCCTCGGCCGCCATGGCCAAAGGCGCAAAGGCGTCGATCGCCTCCTGCGCCTCCTCGTCGTCCAGCGGCAGCTCGGAGAAGGCGCGGCGCAGCTCGGCGCAGCGCTCCAGACGGGCCGTCATGGCGGCGATGTCGCTGTCCGCGCCGGCGAAGCCGATCTTCTTCTGCGCCAGCGGACTTGCGGCGATCTCGGCGAGGTGACCCTTCAGGCGGCGCAGCAGCGGCAGCACCTCCTGCGGATCGGGCTTGCCGGAGGTGGCGTAGGTGGCGAGCAGGTTGCGCACCTTGGCGAGCCGGGCGAGCCGCAGCGGCCAGGCGGAGACGGCGGCGGCGCGCCAGTCGCGCTCCATGTCGTCGAGCGGAATGCGGGCCATCTCCTCGCGGGCGAAGTGGCCGACGAGGCGCGCCTCCGCGCCCTTGGCGCCGGCCAGGCTCGTGCCGAGCGCCTGGAGCATCCCGGCCAATGCCTCGAAGTCGGGGTCGAAGACGATGGAGTGGTCGCCGTCGGCGCAGGCCTCCAGGGCCGCTGCGAAGCCGTCGAAGACCTCCACCTCGGGCAGGCCCGCCGCCGGGCGCGCGGGTAGGCCGAGCGCCTCCAGGAAGCCGTCGAAGGCGGCCGCGAGCCGCTCCGCCGCCGCGCGCAGGCCGGCCGCGGCGGAAAGCAAATCGCGCTGCCAGGTGCCGGACCACTGCTCGATGCTCACGAAGCGCAGCGCCGGCCGGGCGCCGACGGCGGCGAAGGTGCGCCCCGCTTCCTCGGCCAGTTCCTCCAGGGCCTGGCGCGCCTCGGCATCGTGCGCGTTGGCGTCGGGCCAAGCGAGGGCCGGCACGTCGCGCGCCGCGCCGCGCAGCACGATCCCCACCGCCTCGAAGGCGGACAGGCCGTTGCCGTGGCGCGCGTGCAGCGCCGCCACATAGGCATTGAGCTCGTCCCGGCGGCGCTGCAGGCGGCCGTTGCCGACGATCCAGTCGCGGTCGTCCGCCGCGCCGCCGTCCTCCCACGCCGCCCGCAGCTGGGCGAGGAGGTGGCGCCGGTCGGTCTTGCTCGAGTGCAGCTCCAGGCAGTGCGGGCCGAGGCCGTGCTCCCTGAGGCGGCGGTGCACCACGTTGAGCGCCGCCGCCTTCTCGGCCACGAACAGCACGGTCTTCCCCACCGCCAGGCAGTGGGCGATCATGTTGGCGATGGTCTGGCTCTTGCCGGTGCCGGGCGGGCCGACGATCACCATGTCGTGGCCGGCGGCGGCCATCACGCTCGCCACGGTCTGGGAGGAATCGGCCGGCAGCAGGCACACCACCTCGCGCGCGGCATAGGCGGTGTCGAGGTCGGCCGGCGCCGGCGCGGGCACGTCGGCGCCGGGAAAGGCCGCGTCGGGCGTGTCGATCAGGTGGCGCACCAGGCGGTTCTCGCGCAGCTGCCCGGCGCGCTCGTCGAGGTCCTTCCACATGAGATACTTGGCGAAGGAGAAGGTGGAGAGCGCGGTGTCGCCCACCACCTCCATGCCCGGGACGTCGCGTATCGCGGCGCGCACCGTGGCGAGCAGGCGCGCGACGTCGACCCCGGTGCCGTCCTCGGGCAAAGGCGCCTCGAGCTGCTGCAGCGCGAGGGAGAATTCGCTTTCGAGGAACCTCAGCAGCGTCGCGTTGAAGCGCGGCTCGTCCTCGTGGAAGCGCAGATTGAAGCGCGCCGAGGCGGCGAGGCGCTCGAGCTTCACCGGCACCAGCAGAAGCGGGGCGCGATAGTCCTTGCCGCCGCGCCGCCAGCGCAGGAACCCCACCGCCAGAAACAGCGTGTTGGTGCCGCCCTCGGCGAGGTCGTTGCGCGCCGCGCGGTGGAGCTCGACCAGGCGCGCCTCGAGCTGGGCCGGCGCCAGCGGCGCGGGCAGCTCGTCGCGCGCCAGCGCGTCGGCGGCAAATCCCAGATGGATGTCGTGCCCGCGCATGTCGCGGAACACGCCGGGATCGCGCTCGCCCAGCGGATTTTGCTCCGGCAGGGAGATGATGCGGATCGCGGCGCCGGCGGCGAGGCGGTTCTCCAAATGCGCCGCGTCGGTGCACAAGAACGGCACGGTGCGGCGCGTGTCCTTGAAATTGAGCAGGCGGTTGGAGAGCGTGAGGTCGAGCAGCTTCTTCTGCCAGCGGGCGATGCGGCCCTCGGGGGTGGTCGGCTTCTCCTCCGGCGCAGGCGCCACGGCGGGGGCCGGCTCCGGCCCCGGCGGCGGCAGGATGATCAGCGGCTCGGCCTTGACCTCCGCCTCCGGCGCCGGCGGACGCTCCTCGTGGCTCGGCAGCGGCGTGATCCCGCCCTCGCGCAGCCGCTTCACGTCGATGGCGGCGCGGAACTCCCCTTCGCGCGCCTCGGCGAGGCGCGCCGCCGCCGCCTCCTGCGCCCGGTCGATGGCGAGCACCGGCCGGCGCGTGACGCCGGTGGTCTCGAACACCATCATCTCGCCGGCGGCGATCGCCTTGCGCACCTCCATGGGGTCAGCGGTGACGGCGAGCGGCAGCGTGCGCGCCGACAGCCAGACCCCCACCGCGGCATGGCCCTCGAACAGCAGCACCACCGGGTTCAGCCCCGCCGCCTCGAACGCCGCCGCGAACAAGAGCGTGCTGTCGAGGCAGGTGGCAAGTCCTGAGCCGCGGATCGCGGAGGGCCGGCGGATCTTCTGGCCGCGCGCCTCGAAGCTCGCCGGCGGCTCGGCGTAATGCAGGCTCAGGGACGCGGTGGCGGCATAGATGGCGGCGGCCAGGATGCGCGCGCGCCGCGGGTCTCCGCTCTGGTAGCCATCCATCCCCGAGGGGATGCGGTTCCTGACGAGCGCCTCGGAGGCGGTGCGCAGCAGCGCCTCCACCGCCGGGTCGTTGGGCATGACGAAGGCGGCGAGCAGCTGCGCCATGTCGGCGACGCCGCCCCATTCGTCGCGCGCCAGCAGGCGCACCGGCAGGCGCGCCTGCGCCAGCACCTCCTCGCCCTTGGCGAGCACGAAGGCGACCTCGCCCCGCTCGGCCTCGTCGAGGCTTCTGAGAAAATCGAGATCGAAATGCACCAGGCGGTCGAACACGGTCTGCCGGTCGCCGGGGGCGAGGCGGTCGATGGTCCAGCTCTTCGGCCGCAGGAAAGGCGGCGTCGCCGTGAGCTCCAGCCGGCATCCGGCATGGACCGCGCCGCTGGCATTGACGAGCGCCAGCGCGCGCAGCACCGGGACGGCGTTCTGATAGGAAGCGTAAGTGAAGGAGGGGGCGACCTCGGCGAGGATCGTCACGGCCCCGTCCGCCAGGTCCTGCGCCGTCCCGTCGATTGCCTGCCGCTCCACGGGCGCCCCTCCAGAGTCGTAACCATACGATAGACCGGCGAAATTCCGCCCCGCAACCCGGGGCGGCCGGGCTCCTCGGTGCGCGCGTCAGGCGAACGGCGGCGTGCCGGTCCCGGCGGGGGCAAAAAAGAACGAAAGAAGGGAGGAGGATAAGGCGAGCATCATCTCCCTCCCACGGGCGTGATAATCTACCCTGATACCGGACACGACGGTACGGCCCAGGGTTTTTCTTCCCCTTCATCGCATGAACCGCGGGGATGCGGTCGGAAAATCATGGCCGGGAGGCGGCAGGCCTGGGCTCAGCGGCCGGCGCCGAAACCGAACGCCGCGCGCAGCACCGCCGCCACGCGGGCGGGGAGCGGCATTGTCCCGGCGACGTCCTGTTCGAAGGCGGCGAAGGCGGCGTCGAGCCGCTCCCGTTCGCGCGCCTTGTCGGCCTCGGGAAGGAAAGCGTGGGCGATGGCGGCGTGGGCGAAGGCCTTCAGCCGGGCATAGTCGACGCCCTGCTCGAGGGCGGCGCGGACGAACTCGTTGGTGAGGTCGATGCGCGACACGCCCGCATCGTCGGTGGCGAGCACCACGGGGACCCCGGCGGCGAGGTAGGTTAGGATCGGATGGGCGTGACCGCGTACGCCGAGGATCACGTGGCTCGAGGTGAGGGCGATCTCGACCGCGACGCCGCGCCGGCTCATCTCGGCCAAAAGGCCATCCATGTCGCGCTCGAAGGCGATGGCGGTGCCGTGGCCGATGCGCCGCGCGCCGGCCATCTCCACCGCGGCACGGATGTGGAAATCGAGGTCGTCGGGCGGCACGAGGCCGAGCCACAATTCGCCCGCATGGAGCGCCACCGGCACGTCCGTGCCGGCGAGGAAGCCGACCCAGCCCATATGGGTGCGGTAGTCGCGCCGGGCGACCTGGAAGTCCTCCGGCCCCACATAATTGATGCCGGCAACGATCGCCGACGCCGCGCGCACCAGCGCCGCCGAAAGCGCGGTCTGGGCGAACACCTCCGCCGGCGCGCCGTTGCGGTTGATCTGGGCGATGTAGCGGAAGGCGACGCCGCAGCCCGGCTTGGTCCGCCCACCGTCGCAGGCGCGGAGCGCGTCGATGCGGGCGATGAGGGCGGTGAGCTGGCGCGCGCGCCCGGCGACGAGGTCGTCGAGCCCGTTCGCCTTCAGCGCCGCCAGCAGGACGGCGGGGTCGACCTCGATGACGGGCCGGTCGCCGGCGGCGGCGCTCACCACCTGCGCCATCCGGCGGCGGTCCTCGCCCTCGAACAGGGTGGCCATCAGCTCGGCATACTGGACCTTCTCGGCGTCGTACTGGCGCAGCTGGTCCACGGTCATGTCGGCGAGGCGGGCGAGGGTGAGCTCGAAGTCGGCGCCGCCGGTGGCGGCGTTGAAGCGCGAGAAGGTGCTGAAGAACTGGTCGTGCCCGGACGGCACCGCCCCGCTCGGCACGAACCAGCGCATGGAAAAGGCATTGACCATCCGGTCGTAGATGCCCTGCCCGCGCCAGCCGGCGATCGCCTCGGCCACGGGAACGAGCCCGCCATCCGGCCCGCACGCGGCGCCGGGCGCCGCCCCCGGCGGCGGCGGAACCAGGGTCATGTCCGCGGTGCGCAGGCACAGGCCGTCGGCCGCGGCAAAGCCGATGAGCCGCTCCGCATAGACCGCGCCGGACAAATGGGTGTGCAGGTCCGCGCCCTTGGGCATGGGCGCCAGGAAGGCGCGCAGGCGCGGCGGGTCGGCCCGGAGCGTCTCGAGACGGGCCGCGGTGGCGACGCCCGGAAAGTCCTGCGCGACGACGATGAGGCGGACCAGCACGGCGGCGGCCACCAAGAGGAGGGCGGCAATCCAGATGCGGCGGCGCAAACTCGGGCTCCAGCGTTGAATCGACGCGGAGCCTAGCCCAGCGCGCTTCGGCGGAGAATGACCCTGTCGTCCGCGCCGCGCCAGAGGAGGCCGCGGCCCGTGGCGCGATGCCCTTGGGCATCCGACCCTTTTGCCCATCGCCGGCGGACCCGCCAGTCTTGCGCGGGGCGCAGCGTCTTCGTTCGGCCCGCCCTGCAAAGAGGCGGCAATGCATGACTGCCATGCACGCGGTCCATTCCACCGTTGCGGGACGTCAATGCCTCCATGCGGGACCGGCTTGAACGTGACCATCGTGCCAGCAGCAGAGCCAGCAGGAGATCGCGCGATGGATGACGGCCTTTCGGTGAAACGCAGATCCCGGTGGCAAACCCTTGGCGCGCTCGTGGCCAGCCTCGCCGTTGTGGGCGCGGGTGTGTTCTGGTGGGTGGTCACGCCGCCGCCCATCGGGACCAGCGGGCGCGTCCTGCCCGAGGTGGCCGACCCGGCATTGATCGCGCGCGGCAAGTATGTGGCCGAGCTCGGCGACTGCGTCGCCTGCCACACCCAGCACGGCGGCACCCCGATGGCCGGCGGGCGGCCGCTGGAGACCCCCTTCGGCGTCCTCTATTCCACCAACATCACGCCCGACCGGCAGACCGGCATCGGCGGCTACAGCTTCGGCGCCTTCGACCGCGCCATGCGCCAGGGCGTGACCGCGGACGGCACCCACATGTACCCGGCCATGCCGTACCCCTCTTATGCCAAGCTGACGCCGGACGACATGTTCGCGCTCTACGTCTACCTGATGAAGGCAGTCGAGCCGGTGGCGGCGCCCAACCAGCCCTCCGAGATCGCCTTCCCGTTCAACCTGCGCTGGTCGCTCGCCTTCTGGAACACGGTGTTCCTCGATGACCGGCCCTTCGTCGCCGACGCTTCGAAGGACGAGGTGTGGAACCGCGGCGCCTATCTGGTGCAGGGCCTCGGCCATTGCGGCGCCTGCCACACGCCGCGCGGCCTCGGCTTCCAGGAAGTGGCCATGTCGGAGAAGGGGCCAAACGGCGGCCAGTTCGTCGCCGGCGCCAAGGTGGAGGAGTGGAACGCCATCAACCTGCGCGGCCTATGGACCGTGGATGACACGGTGGAGCTGCTGAAGACCGGGCAGAACCGCTTCGCCACCGTGTCCGGCTCCATGACCGAGGTGATCCACAACTCGACCCAGAACTTCACCGACACGGACCTCCGCGCCATCGCCACCTACCTGAAGTCGCTGCCCTCCGACCATCCGTTCGAGGGGCTGCCGCCAAAGGCGGACCAAAGCGTGCCGCAGGCCATGTTCTCAACCCGCGGCGGGCTCGCTTATGCGCAGTTCTGCGCCGACTGCCACCGCCTCGACGGCGCCGGCGTCGCCCAGGTGTTCCCCCCGCTCGCGGCCAATCCCACGGTCGCCGCGAAGGATGCCTCGACCCTGGTCCACATCACCCTCACCGGCTGGAAGACGGCGCGGACCGAGGCCCATCCCCGGGTCTACACCATGCCCGGCTTCGCAAGGCTGGCGGACGACGAGATCGCCGAGATCCTCACCTTCGTGCGGGCCAGCTGGGGCGCCGGCGCCGGCGCGGTGAGTCCGGCCGAGGTGAAGAAGGCGCGCGCCGCCCTCGACCCGAAGGCGGACACCTCCACGTTCGTGACCCCGCGCATCGCCGACATCCTGAAGGAGACCAACGCCGACCAGCTGATCCGCGGCATGCGGCTCAACACCGAGACCCATACGCTGCTGCCGGGCAATGTGGGCAACGTGCTCAACTGCACCAGCTGCCATCTGAACGGCGGCACGGTGGCGGACGGCTCGCCTTATGTGGGCGTCTCGGCCTTCTTCCCGAGCTACGGCGCGCGCGCCGGCCGGGTCATCACGCTGGAGGAGCGCATCAACGGCTGCTTCCAGCGCTCCATGAACGGCAAGCCGCTCGCCAAGGACGGCGACGACATGAAGGCCATGGTCGCCTATTTCGACTGGATGAAGCGCGAGACCAAGCCGGAGGACAAGGTCGAGGGCCGCGGCATCGGCAAGATCGACCGCAACATCAAGCCGGACCCCGAGAACGGCAAGCAGATCTACGCCGCCCAGTGCGCGGTCTGCCACGGGGCGAACGGCGAGGGTCTGACGGACGCGACCGGAAAGTACGTCTATCCGCCGCTGTGGGGCGACAGGTCGTTCAACATCGGCGCCGGCATGGCGCGCACCTACACCGCGGCGGCGTTCGCGAAGCGCAACATGCCCATCGGCTTCCACGAGAAGTTCCCGCTCGGCCAGGGCGGTCTCTCGGACCAGGAGGCGGTGGACGTGGCGGAATATTTCAGCCACATGCCGCGCCCCGACTTCGCCCCCAAGGTGAAGGACTGGCCGAAGGGCGACAAGCCCGCCGACGCGCGCTACTGACCGCGCGGCCCCTCGGCGGGCCGCGCGGCGGGCGATGACCGACACCCGGGCGCCGCGACCCGGGCGTTGGCGCCGCCCGGCGGCGGCGGCTGGCGGCAGGCCGGAAATTCTGGCACCACGGCTGGGACGAGACGTTCCATCCCGAGGGCCGCGCTCCATGGCCATGAAGATCGACCTCAACGCCATGCTGCTGTTCTACGAGGTCGCCAACAGCGGCAGCCTCACCAAGGCGGCGCAGAAGCTCGATCTGCCGAAGTCGACATTGAGCCGGAAGATCGCCCATCTGGAGGACCAGATGGGGGTGCACCTGCTCAAGCGCGGCAACCGCAAGATCACCGTCACCGATGCCGGGCGCGCCCTCGCCCACCATTGCGAGCGCATCTCCTCGGAGATCGAGGACGCCGGCCTCTACGCCCACAGCCTGCAGACCGAGCTGCGCGGCAAGCTGCACGTCTCCATGCCCATCGATTTCGGCATCTCCTGGCTCAGCCGCGCCATCGGCGAGTTCGCCATGAAGTATCCCGACATCCACCTCGACATCGAGGTGAGCGGGCGCTGGGTGGACGTGAACGAGGACCGCTGCGACGTCGCCATCCATCTCGGCCGGATCAAGAACTCGCAGGTGCCGGTGCGCCGGCTGGCGCGCGTCACGCGCGGCGTCTATGCGAGCCCCGATTATGTGCGCCGGCGCGGCGAGCCGGCCACCATCGAGGAGTTCGCGAGCCACAATTGCATCGTCACCGACCACCAGCGCAGCGAGGGGGTGTGGACGTTCCAGAGCCGCAACGGTGACCGCGCCGTGGCGGTGGAGGGACACGTGACGGTGAACAATATCGGCGTCGCCCGCGAGCTCATCATCAAGGGCGTGGGCATCGGCATCCTGCCCAACATCATGTGCCGCAACGACGTGAAGGCCGGGCGCCTGGTGCCGCTGCTGGCAGACTGGGAGAGCCCGGCGCTGGAGGTCTCGGCCACCTTCCTCGGCCGGCGCCGGACGCCGCGCATGGTGCGCGTGTTCCTGGACTTCATCGCCGAGAGCCTCGGCGAGGAGGCCTGAGGCGCCGCCGCCCGCCGGCGCCGATCGTTCCATTATTGGAACGATGCCGGCGCGCATATGCGCTGGATCGGTCCCCGCCCTCCCCCTAGCATCCTCAAGCGAGAAGACCGGCGGCAAGCCCGGTCGCTCGACGGGAAACGCACAATGAGCGCGCCGGCACCACGCGAGATCGTGGGGTCATGGACGCGCCACGCCTGGGAGGGCAACGTGGTCGATCATCTCACACGCCGCACGTTCCTTGGAGCATCCTTCGGCGCCTCGCTCGCGGGCGGCGCCATCGGCGTTGCCGGCCGCGCCGCGCCGGCCTTCGCGCAGGCCGCGGCCCCGGTGCGCTGGGCTTCGCTGGCGCCCGGCTTCACCATCCTGGTGGTGCAGTACATCCTCGCCCAGAAGCTGGCCGAGAAGCACGGCGTGCCGCTCGCCGCGCCGACCCAGTACACCGCGGTCTCCACCTATTACAACGACTTCGCCGCCGGCAATTACGATGTCTGCATCGGCAGCTGGGACACCTTCGCCGCGCGCCAGCAGGCCGGGGTGCCGATCGAGATGCTGTGCTCCATCACCACGGCGGACATGATCTACATCGTCACCGGCGACCCTGCGGTGACCGACGTGGCGAGCCTCAAGGGCAAGACGCTGGCCGCCGCCCAGTCCACCGGCACGTTCCGCATGGTGGCAGCCCTCATCAAGGAGCTGAACGGCATCGAGCTGGGCAAGGACGTGACCATCCAGGGCGTCGACAACCCGGCCGCCGCCATGACGCTGGTGATGGCCAACCGCGCCGAGGCGGGCCTGTCCTGGGAGCCCAACGTCACCGCCGCCTTGATGCGCGACGCCAAGCTGAGGCCGCTGTTCAACGCCGGCGAGAGCTACCGCAAGGCGACCGGCCTCGAGCTGCCCTATTTCGGCGTCGCCGTGCGCCGGGAGCTGGCCGAGAAGAACCCGGACCTGGCGCGGCGCGTGCGCGCCATGTTCGAGGACTGCCTCGCGCGCATCAACGCCGACCCCAAGCAGGCGGTGGCCGTCGCCGGCCAGAATTCCGGCTTCCCGCAGGAGGTGCTCGCCGAGGCCATCACCTCGCGGCGGCTGCGCTTCCAGTTCGGCTCCATGGCGAGCGCGGAGGGCCGCGCCACGGTGACCAAGGCGAGCGCCTTCCTCGCCCGCAACGGCCTGCTGCAGAAGCCCGTGGACGACGGCTTCTTCTTCAAGGGCTGACATCGCGGAGCAAGCACCGGCCGGGGGTCGCCCCGCCCGTTCGATCCGCCCGCCTCCGGGCCCTGTGCCCGGAGGCCCTCGGACCAACCAGATGCGAGGACGCGCCTTGACCTCCACCCATCCGAGCATGCCCCGGGCCATCGCGCCGCCGCGGGCCCCCATGACGGAACGGCGCCGCGAGACCATCGCCACAGTCGCCGTGGTCACCACCCTGCTGGTCCTCATGGAGATCCTGAGCCGGTTCGTGCCGGACTACGTGATGCCCTCGCCCGGCGCCGTGCTCAAGGCGGGCAAGGAGATCTTCTTCTCCGACACGAGCCACGTCTTCATCACGCTCGCCCGGCTCACCGCGGCGGTGGCCGCCTCCATGCTGCTGGGGCTGATCCTCGGCCTGGTGATGGGGATGAAGCCCAAGGTGCGGCCCTATCTGCGCTCGCTGGTGGTGATCGACACCGGCATCCCGGCGCTGTCCTGGATGCTGATCGCGGTGTTCTGGTTCCGGGATCCGGAGGTGCGCATCTTCTTCATCCTGTGCGTCATCATCATCCCGTTCTACGCGCTGAACATCTATGACGGCATCCGCGCCATGCCCAAGGAGCTCGTCGACATGATCGAGAGCTTCCGCCCCTCGCGCTGGCACGTGATGCGCTACCTCATCATCCCGCACATCGTCCCTTACGTGTTCCTCACCACCAAGTCGGTCATCGGCTACGCCATCCGCATGGTGGTGTTCGCCGAGCTGGTGGCCTCCGCCGCCGGCATCGGCTCGCGCATGAACCTCGCCCAGTCGACCTTCCGCATCGACCAGGTGTTCGCCTGGACCTTCTTCCTGGTGGTGCTGAACATCGTCCTGCAGGTGGCCATCTCGGCGATCGAGAAGGTGGCGCTCAAGTGGCGCCCGGAAGTGAGCGTGCGATGATCCAGGACATCTCCATGATCAAGAGCGCAGCCACCGCCGCTCTGCCGCCCACGGTGCGGCTCCACAAGGTCAACAAGGCGTTCGCCGGCAAGCCGGTGGTGGACGACCTCTCGATCGACGTCGCCCACGGTGAGATCGTCGCTCTGCTCGGGCGTACCGGCGCCGGCAAGAGCACCGTGCTCAACCTCGTGCTCGGCACGCTGACGCCGGACAGCGGCACGGTGCGGGTGGCGGGGCTCGACCCCAACGCCAACTTCCTCGGCCTTAGGGGCAAGCTCGCCGTGAGCTTCCAGACCGACCGGCTGCTGCCCTGGCGCACGGCGGTGGAGAATGTGGAGCTCGGCCTGCTCATTCTCGGCCGCTCCAAGCAGGAGGCGCGCGCCGCCGCCTTGTCCTGGCTCGAGCGGGTGAAGCTCGCCGACGCCGCCGACAAATACGCCCACGAGCTTTCGGGCGGCATGCGCCAGCGCGTCTCGCTCGCCCGCGCGCTCGCGGTCGACCCGGAGATCGTGCTGCTGGACGAGAGCTTCAGCCAGCTCGACCACGTGACCTCGCGCGCGCTGCGCGCCGATTTCCACCGCATCGCGCGGGAATTCTCCAAGACCTGCCTGCTGGTGACGCACCGCATCGAGGACGCGCTCGACATGGCGGACCGGGTGCTGGTGCTCGGCGCCCCCGCGCGCATCCAGCTGGAGCTGGCGCTCACCGAGCGCGACCGCCTCGACGCGCAGCTGCGCGGCCGGCTGCGCGACGAGATCGCCGCCGCGCTCGGCGAGGAGGAGAGCCCGCCCGCGCCCAGCTGACCCCGCGCCAGAGCCTTCATTTCCCGCGCGGCCGGCCGGCGCGCGCCCGCACAGCCTTGTCCATCCGGAGTATGTCCATGTCCCACGAAGATATCCTGGTCGCCCGCCGGGACGCGACCGTCGAGATCACCATCAACCGGCCGGAGAAGCTGAACTCCCTGCGCGAGCAGACGGCGGCGGAGATCCTCGAGGTGCTGGCCGAGGCCGAGTTCGACCGAAAGGTGCGCGCCGTGGTGCTCGCCGGCAGCGAGAAGGCGTTCTGCACCGGCATCGACACCAGCGAGTTCCAGATCAAGGAAAACGAGTATTTCGAGTTCTACCGCTTCCGCAAGCGGGCGCGGAAGGTGAACCGCCTGTTCCAGGAGGTTGCCGCCTTCACCAAGCCGGTGATCGTCGCGGTGGAGGGCTTTGCGCTCGGCGGCGGTCTCGAGCTGGCGCTCACCGCCGACATCGTGGTGGCCGGCGGCAAGGCGAAGTTCGGCCTGCCCGAATGCAAGCTCGGCCTGATGCCCGGCGGCGGCGGCACCCAGACGCTGCCGCGCCTCATCGGCCCGCAGCTCGCCAAGGACCTGATCTGGACCGGCCGGCGCATCGACGCCGCCGAGGCCGAGCGCCTGCGGCTCGTCACCTACGTCACCGAGGCGGGCGCGGCGCTCGCGAAGGCGCACGAGGTGGCGGCAGCCGTCGCCGCCAACGCGCCGCTCTCGGTGATGTTCTCCAAGGCCGCCATCGACCGCGGCGCCGACATGCCGCTCGCCGAGGGCTTCGCCACCGAGGCCGACCTCTCCTTCTACCTCTACTTCTCGCGGGACCGGAACGAGGGGCTTGCCGCCTTCCGCGAGAAGCGCGCCCCCAACTTCCAAGGCGAATGAGACCGACCATGAGCAAGCGCGACATCGTCATCGCGGGCTATTCAGAGACCCGCATCGACTTCAAGACCGGCCGCAGCGCCTACGACCTCGCGGGTGAGGCACTCTCCGACCTCCTCACGGCCACCGGCGTCGACAAGGACCGCATCGACGGCCTGTCGGTCACCGCGCCTTTGAGCGAGGCGCCGAACCCGTTCTACGCGGTCTACATGACCGAGGCGCTCGGCCTCACGCCCACTTGGCTGAACTTCGGCGCCATCGGCGGCTGCTCGGCCACGGGCGGGGTGGCGCGCGCCGCCGCCGCCATCCGCGACGGCGCCTGCGAGGTGGCGGTGGTGCTGTCCTCGGATGCGCCCTCGACCTCCTGGCGCGCCAATTACGGCGCCTACCGCAGCGAGTTCCAGGACCCGCCCGGCGTGCAGGGTCCGCCCGCCTCCTTCGGCCTGCTGATCTCGCGCTACATCCACCAGTACGGGCTGAAGGACGAAGCGCTGGGCAAGATCGCCGTCACCCAGCGCGCCCAGGCGCTGATGAACGACAACGCCTATTCCAAGTTCAAGAAGCCGCTGACCATGGAGGATTACTATGCCTCCCGCGTGGTCAGCGACCCGCTACGGCTGCTCGACTGCGTGATGTTCTGCGACGGCGCCAACGCCTTCCTCGTCACCTCCGAGAAGACCGCGCGCGAGATGGACATCGAGAAGATGGTCTACCCCACCGCCTTCGCCGAGGTGACCAACTTCAACGGCACCGACATGCTCGCCGACGTCACCGAGAGCGGCTTTTCGAAGATTTCCGGCACCGTGTTCGGCAAGACCGGGCTCAAGCCGAAGGACATCCGCATGTTCCAGCCCTACGACGACTTCACCATCGCCGTGCTGATGCAATTGGAGCAGTTCGGCTTCTGCAAGCGCGGCGCGGGCTCCGACTTCATCCTCGACACCGACCTCTCCCACACCGGCGGCCTGCCCACCAACACCGGCGGCGGGCAGATCTCCGCCGGCCAGCCGGGGCTCGCCTCGGGCGGGCTCAACCTCGCGGAAGCCGTGCGGCAGATGTTCGGCGAAGGCGGCGCGCGCCAGGTGCGCGATCCCAAGAACGCGCTGGTCACCGGCATCGGCGTCATTCCCTACGCGCGGAACTGGGGCACCAGCGCCGCCATGATCCTGGAGGCCTGACCATGAGCGAGGCGAAGACTGCAAGCGCCGCAAAGCCCGAGAGCGCGGCCAAGGCGGAGAGCCCGAAGCCGGCGCGGCCCGCCCCCAAGCCCAACGTCTATGTGGACACCCAGCCGTTCTGGGACGGGGCCCGGCAGGGCAAGCTGATGATGCAGTATTGCACCGAGACCGGCCGGTTCCAGCACTATCCCCGCCCGGTCAGCGTGTTCACCGGCAGGCGCACGCTGGAATGGCGCGAGGTGTCCGGCAACGGCGCCATCTATGCCTGCACCACGGTGCGCATCCCGGGTCCCGGCGTCGAGGGGCGCCTGCCGCTGCCGGTCGCCACCGTGGAGCTGGACGAAGGCGTGCGCCTGATCGCCAACATTCTCGGCTGCGCGCCGGAGGAGATGGCGATCGGCAAAAGGGTGACGCTGGCCTTCGACCATTTCGACGACGGCACCCCCTACCCGGCATTCCGGCTGGCCGACAACGCGAGGTGATGCCATGCGGCTCGAGGTCTTCGTGGAGGCCCACGCCCTCAGGCGGCCGGATCATCCGGCCGTGGTCTGCGGCGGCGAGCGGCTGACCTACCGCCAGCTCCAGGCGCGCATCGCCGCGCTGGCGGGCGCCATGAGCGCCCGCGGGGTGCGGCCCGGAGACCGCGTGCTGCTCTGTTTGTCCAGCGGCTTCGCCTTCGTGGAGCTGACCTTCGCCGCAATGTCGCTCGGCGCCGTGGTGGTGCCGGCGACCACCCGCCTCACCGACCACGAGCTCGCTTATATCGCCACCGACGCCGAGCCGCGCCTGGTGGCGCACGACGGCGCCGGCGCGCCGCTCGACCGCGTGCGCGCGGCCGCCGCGGGTGCGATCTTTTTGTCCGCCGGCGCCCCCCCCGGCAGCGACGAGGCGCTCGCGGACTGGCGCGCCGAGCCGGTCATGCTGCGCCCGGCGGTGCCGGTCGAGTGGCAGGACGCCATGATCATGTACACCTCGGGCACCACCGGCCGGCCCAAGGGGGCGCTGCTGACCCACGCCAACATCATCACCAACCATCACTTCGTGAACGGGCTCGAATGGGGGCTCACGGCGGACGACGTGTTCCTGGTCTCGACCCCGCTCGCCCACCGCACCGGCTTCGCCCGGCTCGCCAACGCGCTCACGGTGGGCGGCACGCTGGTGGTGATGGAGAAGTTCGACCCGGCGACCACCCTCGACACCATCGCCCGCGAGAAGGTGAGCATCGCCGGCATGGTGCCCACCATCTGCCGCATGATGCTGCCCGCCATCGCCGCCGCGCCGCAGAAATGCGCGAGCCTCAGGCGCATCGTCGTCACCGGCGAGGCGTTCCCGGTGGAACTGAAGCAGCAGCTCATCGCGCTTCTGCCGCACGTGCGGCTGTTCTCCTTCTTCGCCATGACCGAGGCGGGCGCCATCACCGGGCTCGACCACGAAGAGCAGTTCACCCACCCCGCCTCGGTGGGCCGGCCGACGCCGGGCATCGAGCTGAAGCTGGTGGACGCAGACGGCGCCCATGTGGCCGACGGCGAGGTGGGCGAGATCGCCGTGCGCACCGGCGCGCCGGGCCAGTTCCTCACCTTGCGCGGCTATTTCCGCCGCCCCAAGGAGACCGCCGAGACCATCCGCGACGGCTGGGTCCACACCGGCGACATGGCGCGGCGCGACAAGGACGGCTTCCTCTACATCGTCGACCGCAAGAAGGACATGGTGCTGTCCGGCGGCTTCAACATCTACACCAAGGAGGTGGAGCAGACGCTGATCGCCCACCCCGCGGTCGCTGACGCGGCGGTGGTCGGCATCCCGGACGCGCTCTATGGCGAGGCGGTGGTCGCCTTCGTCGAGGCCCATCCGGGCGCGGAGGCGAGCGAGGAGGCGCTCATCGCCCACTGCCGCACGCTCATCGCCGGCTACAAGAAGCCGAAGCGCGTGCTGTTCGTGGACCAGCTGCCGCGCAACGCCCTCGGCAAGGTGCTGAAGACCGAGCTGCGTCGGCAGGCGGTGGAACGCTGCGGCGCCCCTGCCGCCAAGGCCGCGTCCTGAGGCCGCCATGCTGCGCCCCGAGAGCGAGGCCGAGCAGGCATTCCGCGCCGAAGTGCGGGCCTTCCTCGCCGCCGCCATCCCCGGCCCCCTGCGCGACCTCACCTTCCGGCCGCCGCCGGAGCAGGCCATGGCCTGGTACCAGACGCTCGCCCACAAGGGCTGGATCGCGCCCCACTGGCCGAAGGCGTTCGGCGGCATGGGCGCGAGCCCGGTGGAGCAGGTGATCCTGCTGGAGGAGATGGCGCGCGCCGGCGCGCCCGACATCCCGAGCCAGGGCATCAACCATCTCGGCCCGCTTTTGATGCATTTCGGCACCCCGGCGCAGCAGGCGCGGCATTTGCCGGCGATCCTCGGCGGCGCGGTGATCTGGTGCCAGGGCTATTCCGAGCCGGGCGCCGGCTCCGACCTGTCGGCGCTGCGCACCGCGGCGCGCCGCGACGGCGACGATCTGGTGGTGAACGGCCACAAGATCTGGACCACCTGGGGCCAGCACGCGCACTGGATGTTCGCGCTCGTGCGCACATCGAACGCCGGCAAGCCCCGCGAGGGCATCACCTTCCTGCTGATCGACCTTGCGAGCCCCGGCATCGGCCGGCGGGCGATCCGCAACATCGCCGGCGACGACGAGTTCTGCGAGGTGTTCTTCGACGAGGTGCGGGTGCCGGTGGAGAACGTGGTGGGCGCCATCGACGGCGGCTGGCGCGTGGCAACCGCGCTGCTCGACCGCGAGCGCATCCAGCTCGGCGCGCCGGCCCAGGCGCTGCGGGCGCTGGAGCGGGTACGCCGCCTCGCGCGCCAGCTTGCGCCACCCGCGCGGGCGGCGCTGGCCGACCGCATCGCCGAGGCAGAGCTGGCGGTGGAGGTGCTCACTGCCGCCTTCCTCGACGCCGCCGAGCGCTTCGCGGCGGGCCAGGACCCGGGGGCGGAGAGCTCCTACCTCAAGATCCTGTCCACCGAGACCACCCAGGCCGTGCTCGACATCGCCCAGGAGCTCGCAGGCCCGCTGATGGCGCTGCGCGATCCGTTCCGGCTCGGCGACGCGCTGGTGGACCCGAGCGAGATGTTCCTCCAGGCCCGCCGCCTGTCGATCTATGGCGGCTCCAACGAGATCCAGCGCTCGATCCTGGCGGACCGGGTGCTGGGCCTGAAGCGGGAGGCGCGCTGATGGCGGCCCGTTCCGAGACCGAGGCGCTGCTTGCCTCAGCCGCCGCCGATCTGCTCGACGGCGAGGGCGGGCTCGCCCGCACCCGCGCCCGGCGCGACGCCGGCGGCGGGCTCGACCGCGCGGTGTGGGGCCGCATGGCCGAGATGGGCTGGTTCTCGCTGCTGCTGCCGGAGGCCCATGGCGGGCTCGGGCTCGCCCCGGCCGACGCGCTCGCCTTCCTGGAGGAGATCGGCGCGCGGCTCGCGCCCGAGCCGGTGGTGGCGGCGATCGCCGCCCAGCCGCTGCTGGCCGCCTGCGGCACCGCCGCGGCCGACGCCTTGCTCGCGCGGGCGGCCGCCGGCGCCGTCGTGGTCTGCGCCGATCCCGGCGAGGGCGCCCCGGGGGCGATGGCCGGCGCCGAGGGGCTCGCCTTCGCGCCGCCGGGCGTGGACGCGGCGGTCGCATTCGACGCGGCGGGGCGGCGGCTGCTCGCCCTCGATCCGGCGGAGGCGCGCGCGCTGGCCACGGTGGACGGCGGCGCCCTCGCCTTCCTGGCGGACGGGCCGGGCGCGGTGCTGCTCGGCGAAGGCGCGGCGGCCGAGGCGGCGTTCGCCGCCGCGCGGGACGTGATGCGCCTCGGCCATGCGGCCGAGCTGTGCGGGCTGACGGGGCGCGCGCTCGACATGACGCTCGACTACATGCGGCTGCGCCGCCAGTTCGGCCAGCCGATCGGTGCGTTTCAGGCGCTCCAGCACCGCGCCGCGACCCATTTCGTGGACGTGAGCGCGACCCGCGCCGTGGTGCGGGAGGCGGGCCGCGCCTTCGGCACGCCGAAGCAGGCCGGCGCGGCGGCCGCCGCCAAGGCGGCGGCAGGGGCGGCGGCGCTCCGGGTCTTGAAGGATTGCATCCAGCTGCATGGGGCCATCGGCTTCGCCGACGAGCACGACATCGGCCTCTACCTGCGACGCGCCATGGTGCTGGCGGCCGCCGCCGGACCGCCCCGCGCCTGCCGCGCCGTGTTCGGGACGGCCCGTGCGGCGGAGCTGGAAGCGCCGCTCCCGCGCCGGACAGCCCGAGCCGCCGGCCTGGCCGCGTCACACGCGAACTGACCCGCCCCCTCCCGCCCTTCCCCCGATGGGAAGGAGGGGGCGGCCCGGCGCGGACGAGCCGCGCCGGAAGCTCAGAACTGGAGCGTCACCCGCGTGTTGAAGGAGCGGCCCATGCCGGCGACTGGGTAGCCCCAGTCCACGGAGCTGCCCATCATGGACGGTGTGCGGTAGTTCACGAGGTTGGCGCCGCCGAGCGGCAGGTCGTAGTTCGTGTCGAAGATGTTCTCGACCGAGAACTCCACCCGCAGCATGTCCTTCTGGTAGGAGGTGCGGAAGTTGAGCAGCGCATAGGCCTCGGTCTCGAGCTCGTTGCGCACCTGGCTGACCAGGGTCTTGGAGGACACCATCTGCAGTTCGAGGCTGTTGCTCCACTTGCCCCAGCTGCGCTCGATGGCCTGGTCAACGGCGACGACGCCGTTGAGCGGCATCATGTGGTAGAGGTTGATGCCGTCGGTGCGCTGGCCCTGCACGAAGTTGAGGCTGCCGCGGAACTGGCCCTGCCCCCAAATGGCGTCGTCCCACAGCGCCATCTTGCCGTCGATGTTGACGCCGTAGAGCCAGGCGTCGTGGTTGGCGAACTGCAGGAACACGAAATTGTTCTGCACATAGGCATTGTTCGGCTGGCTCGCGAGGCAGCCCGGCAGGGTGCAGCGGTCGGCGTCGATATAGTCCACCACATAGCTGTAATAGGGCGACACCCTCAGCTGCCACAGCTTCTTGGCCGGATCGTTCCAGGTGGCGGTGAAGCTGATCGTGTGCGCCGCCTCGGGATCGAGGTCGAGATTGCCCACATAGCCGTTGCCGTCGCCGAACCAGCCGATCATGTCCATGGCCATGGCGTTGGTGGACCAGGCGTAGCGCTCGTAGAAGTTGGGCGAGCGCGTCTTGCGGGCGAGGCCCAGCTCGTAGAGGCTCGAGGCGTCCGGCTGGTAGCGCAGGATCGCCGTGCCGTCCATGTTGAAGTCGGTGCGGGCATGGTCCTGGGCGTTGAAGGCGGCGGCATCGGCGCCGTACATCATCATGTTGTAGCCGTGGACGTCGCCGGTGTTCATCCACACCGTGTCATTGCGGATGCCGACGACGCCGGTCCAGGCATTGTCGAACGTGTGCTCCCACTCGGCGAAGGTGCCGAGGCGGGTGCGCTGGCCGTTGTTGATGTTGATGAAGGCGTCGGGCCCCATCATCATCGAGCCGGCCACCGGCGGCCACCAATCGTCGAGATTGTTGTAATAGAGCTCGTTGCCGACCCGCAGGATGTCGCGTGCGGAGAGGCCGATGGTGCCCTTCAGCGCGTAGCCCATGTCGGTGGTGCGGGTGTCCATGGGCATGTCGCCGCTCTTGTCCGGCTCGATGAAGCCCATGGTGTGGCGCACGCGGTTGAAGAACACGGTGCCTTCGAGCTTGCCCCAGTCGAACAGGCCCTCGTATCGGCCGTTGGCAAAGACGCTCTTGTTGTCCACCATGTCCATGTACTGGTTCACATAGCCCTGATAGGGGATGAACTGGCCGCCGATCTGCACCGTGAAGAGCTGGTCGTTGATCTTCTTCGACAGGCTCAAGGCATGGTTCTGGGTCTCGTACATGGTCGACTTGATGACCGTGCCGTCGCCCGCCGTGTAGTCGCTCGCCTTGGCCCAGCCCCCGGTATAGGTGAGGCTGGTGTCGGCGTTCGACATGATGAGCGTGGTGTCGACGCCGTAGGAATTGCCGTTGGACCGATAGAAGCCGGCGACCGAGCCGGAGACGGTGATCTGGTCGCCCGGCGTGAAGCGCGGCGGCGCCAGCGTCACGTCCACTTTGGCGCCGGTGTAGTCGCCGCCGACGCTCACCGGCGCGGTGCCCATATAGACCGCGATCTTCGACACCATGGCCGGGTTGAGGAAGGACAGCGGCGGGTTCATCTCGTTCGGGCAGGCGACGCCGAACAGCATGCCGTTGATGCCCACCTGGACCCGGTCGGCGCCCATGCCGTTCACCGCCGGCAGGCTGGAGACTCCGCCCGCGCCCCAGGCCGCGCCGCCGGGAATGCCGGCGATGAGCGAACCGGTATCGCTGGTGTTGAGCGTCGCCGCGGCGGCGTCGGCGCCGGAGATGGTGGCGGTGTCGGCGGGTACGAAATTGCTCGGGATGCCGCCGAGGCCGAAGCCGGCGTCGCCGGGTGCGGGCGGGCGCACCACCACAGTCGGCAGCGCCGTGTCGGGCGCGCTCTGCGCCAGCGCCGGCAGCGGCAGGAGCGCGAGCGCCGCGAGCGCGGGGCGCACCAGCGCGGTGGTGGTGCGCAGCGCGGTGCGGCGCGCGGGCGCGGACTGGCGCGGCGCAGGGCGCCGGCCGCGGGCGAAAAAGGAGGACATGGGCATTTCCCGGCTTTGGCGAGGCGTCTGCGCCCGGCGCGGCGAAGGACGCGCGCGGGGCGGCTGGCCTCTGTGAAAGGAGGTTGCTTCCCGGCCGGACGGCGCGGGACACCATGGGCGGGCGCGCCGGCGCCGCACGGCGCCGGGACCTGCCCGCCGTTTCAGCCGAGGAGAGGAGGCGCGCGCGGCTGCGAGGGCAGCCACCCCGGCGCGCGCGGAGCGGGAAGTGGGGCCGGCGGCACGTAGGTGACGGCGAGGGCGACGCGCTTTGCCGCGGCCACGGGGAACGGCGGCGGCAAAGCGGCGGCGTCCACCCGCATGAGGCAGACGGGGCAGTGGACGGCCGCCCCCTTGCCCTTTTCGCCCTGATCCGCGTCGCCCGCGAGGCGCGCCGCCGCGCAGATCGGTGTTCCGGAGGCATCGCGCGGCATGGCCGCGACGAGGGCGCTGGCGAGCACCAGCTGGAACACGAGCGCATAGGCGGCGGCCCAAGCCGCCACCCAGCCGATCGTCCCGTTCCGCGGTGCGAGTCTCAACATTTCATTACCAGCCCACCTTCGGATAGCACGGCGGCGGCGCGCTGAAAATACGGCAGATGTGCGGCAGAAGGTGCGGTCCGCGCCGCCGGTTCGGCCGTCGCTTGGAGCGGCGGCGGAACGGTGGCAGATTCCGGCGCGCAGATGGGAGGCAGCGGTGGCGCACCCTGGGCGCATGTGGGGAGACCGGGCCGTGGCCGTGCTGGCGGCCTATGCGCTGGTGCTCGCCCTGACGCTCGCGGGGTGGGCTGCCGGCGCCCGGACCGCGGCTCGCGCGGACACTGCGTCCGCGGCCGCTCCCGTGGCGGCCTCCTTCGCGTCGTCGTTCGCCGCGGTCTGCGCGGCGGCGGACGCGGCGCCGGCTGGCGCCGCCGACCGCGCCGGCCACGCGCCCTGCCCCGCCGGTCACTGCCTCGCCGCCGATTCCCTTGCCGCCCCCCCGGACGGGGGCCGCGCCCTGCCCGCGCGCCACCTGGGGGCGGCCCATCGGGGCCCGGCGTCGCAGGCCCGGTCCGCATCATCGAGCGGCGCCCACGGGTCCAACTGCGCCCGCGCTCCACCGGCCTGAGCGGCGCCATCCGCCAGCCCGCCGGACCTCACCTCGCCAGCCGCCCGCGCGGAACGGCGAGAGACATGGAGTTGCCCCGATGACCCGACCCCCTTCCCCGCCTGGGCGCGGCGCCGGCACGGCCGACGCGCCGGCGCGCGCCATTCCCGTCATTGACCAGCGCATCGACAGCGCGGATCTGTTCCGCGCCGGGCGCATCGTCATCATCGATCATGGGGGCGAGACCTACCGCCTGAGGCTTACCGCCCAGAACCGGCTCATCCTGACCAAATAGGCGCGGCCGGCGGCGTGCCCCGGGGCGGACCTGCCCCGACCTTCGGGGGACCGTGCCCCGGCTCCGGCATCGCCGCGGGCTCCCCGCCGGCAGGAGCCGTGGCTCCGCCGCCGATTTCCCGCGCCCCAAGGCTCTTGATCCACGTCAACGGGCGCGGGTTGCTTTTGCTGTACTGCACAACGGTGGCCGCAGTTCGCCGCGACAATCATGTCGAGCGGCAGGTCCTCATTTCCGGGCGGAGATCTGCGGCAAGCGAAGGCGCAAGCGAGGCGGCACGGCTGCGTCCCCCACATGCGTGGTGCGGGGCGCCCTTGCCGGCGTCTGCCCTTCGGCCAGCGGACGCGCGGATGACGCCGGACGGGAGGCGGTCACGCCATGAACGACCAGACCCAGGATCAGACCAACGTCCCTCCGGCGACGGCCATGGGCGCGCCGCGGTTTTCCGGCTTCGGCTTTCCGAAGGCGCCGCCTGGTCTTGCGGGCTTCCCGGCGGTCGGCCCGGCCGAGCTCGCCAACGCCTTCGGCGAATACATGGTGGATGCCGCCCAGCGCGGCGTGCTGCTGATGGACGTGCTGCGCGTGCGCGGCAACGAGCAGGCCCAGATGGCGGCCCGGCCCATGGCCACGGTGCTCACCTTCGAGCACCAGATCATCCTCTCGGGGGCAGGGCTGCGCCGGCCCATCAATTATTCGCTCGCCCGCGTGGTGCCGCCCGAGGGCGCCTATATCGATCCCGCCAAGCGGCCGGTCGTGGTGGTGGACCCGCGCGCCGGGCAGGGGCCGGGCATCGGCGGCTTCCACAAGCAGAGCGAGATCGGCGACGCCTTCGCCGGCGGCCACCCGGTCTATTTCATCGGCTTCTCCGCCGAGCCCATGCCGGGCCAGACCTTCCTCGACGTGGTGGAGGGGCAGGTGCGCTTCTTCGAGCACGTGGCGCAGATGCACCCGGACGCGCCGCGCGCCTTTGCCATCGGCAACTGCCAGGCGGGCTACCAGACGCTGATGGTGGCCATGCTTCGGCCGGACCTGTTCGGACCGGTGCTGCTCGCCGGCTCACCGATCTCCTATTGGCAGGGCGTGCACGGGCGCAACCCCATGCGCTATGCGGGCGGCCTGTTCGGCGGCTCGTGGCTCACCGCTTTGTCCAGCGACCTCGGCAACGGCAAGTTCGACGGCGCGAACCTGATCTCCAACTTCGACACGCTGAACCCCGGCAACACCTTCTTCAACAAGCTCTACAAGCTCTACGAGAGCATCGACACCGAGAGCGAGCGATTTCTCGGCTTCGAGAAGTGGTGGGGCGACTTCATCCTGCTCAACGGCGAGGAGATCCAGTATCTCGTCGACGAGCACTTCATCGGCAACAAGCTGACGCGCAACGAGACCGCCACCGCCAACGGCCAGCGCTTCGACATCCGCAATGTCGCCTCGCCGATCATCGTCTTCACCTCGCACGGCGACAACATCTCTCCCCCGCAGCAGACGCTGGGCTGGATCCTCGACCTCTATGAGAGCGTCGACGAGATCCGCGCCGACGGCCGCACCATCGTCTATTGCCTCAACGGCGAGGTGGGGCATCTCGCGATCTTCGTGTCGCCCAAGGTGGCGGT
Organism: Xanthobacter luteus; assembly: GCF_040049235.1. Classification (NCBI taxonomy): domain Bacteria; kingdom Pseudomonadati; phylum Pseudomonadota; class Alphaproteobacteria; order Hyphomicrobiales; family Xanthobacteraceae; genus Xanthobacter; species Xanthobacter luteus. The sequence continues at coordinate 152,060 of NZ_JBDZDO010000002.1, read as the reverse complement.
GGCGGAGCATCAGTCGATCCTGCAGACCCTGGACGTGATCGACGTGCTGCCCCCCGGCCTCTACGAGCTCGTGGTCACGCCCAAGACGCCCGGCGCGCCCGCCGCCGACCTGGTGAAGGGCGACTATCTCTCGCGCTTCGAGGCGCGCACGCTGGACGACATCCGCGCCCTCGGCCGCAACAGCGAGGACGACGACCGCGCCTTCGCCACGGCCGCGCGGCTTTCCGAGATCAACCTCTCGCTCTACCGCACCTATCTCCAGCCCTGGGTGCGCGCCGCCACCACCGAGCAGAGCGCGGAGGCGCTGCGCGCGCTGCATCCCGCCCGGCTGCAATATTCCCTGTTCGCCGACGACAAGCCCTGGATGGGCCTCGTGGCGCAGGCGGCGGACCAGGTGCGCGCCGCGCGCCGCCCGGCGCCGGAGAACAATCCCTTTCTGCGGGCGCAGGCGAAGCTGGCCGAGGCCATGCTGAAGGGCTGGGATGCCTGGCGCGACTGGCGCGACCGGATGAAAGAGCAGTCCTTCTTCGCCGTCTACGGCACGCCCGCGGTCCAGGCCCTGCTCGGCACCGCCGCGCCCGCCCCCACCCGCGCGCCGGCGCCGCCGGCCAAGACCTCGGCCGAGCGCGACGCGATCGCCGCCCGACTCGAGGCCTACCGCGCGCGGATCTGCGAGGGCGGCCCGGACGCGGCGCTGGTGCGCGCCTTCCTCCACGTGCTGGCGGCGGAGCGGGCCTTCGACGAGCGCGCCGCGATCGCCGTCGCCACCGTCGCCCCCGAGCTCCGGGCGATTTCGGTCGCCCAGCGCAAGGCCCTGGTGCGCGAGCAGTTCTTCGCCTTGTTCCTGGCCCCCGAAAAGGCGCTGGCCATGCTGGGGCGCATGGTTCCGAACCCGGCCGACCGGGAGACCCTGGTGGCGCGCATCCTCGCCGTGATGTCGGTGACCGGGGCGCCGACGCCGCTGACGCTCCACCGCATCCAGGAGGTGGCGGACCGCCTGGAGGTCGACCTCGCCCGCATCCGCGCCGCCGGCGCGCGGCCCCCGGCGGCGCTGATGCCGCCGTCGCAAGCGCCCGTTCCCGAGCCCGCCCCGGCCGTCGCGGCGGCCTCATGACCACATCCCGCTGACGGCGCAGGGCTCCTCCTGCGCCGGAGGCAGGCGCCCGGCCTGCACCTCCCCCGCTGGCCGGGCGAACTGCCTGTCCCGTTCCCACCGGGCGGCTCGCCGCCCCGCCCAAGGTCCGCCGGCCCGGCCGGCCCGCCGCATTCCGAGGAGCCCGCGCCATGGACAATGACCCGGCCGCGCCGAAGTCCCAGCGTCTCGACGGTCTCATCGGCCAGGGCCGCGCCGTCAAAGCCCTGCCCATGGGCGTGGTCTATCCGCTCAATGGCGACGCGCTCGCCGGCGCCTTGGAGCCGGCGCGCGACGGCCTGATCGAGCCGGTCCTGGTGGGACCCGAGGCGCCGATCCGCGACCTCGCGCGCAAGCTCGAGATCGACCTCGGCGCGACCCGCATCGTCGACGTCCCCGACGCCGAGGCGGCCGCCGCCACCGCCGCCGCCATGGCCGGCCGCGGCGAGGTGCTCGCCCTCATGAAGGGCAGCCTGCACACGGACACGCTGCTCCACGCGGTGGTGCAGAAGGAGGCGGGCCTGCGCACCGGGCGCCTGCTGAGCCATTGCGCGCTGATCTTCTCCCCCGCTTACGGGCGGCGCATCATCCTCTCCGACGCGGCGATCAACATCGCGCCCGACCTCGACGCCAAGCGCGACATCTGCCAGAACGCCATCTTCCTCGCCCATGCGGTGGGCATCGCCGTGCCCAAGGTCGCCATCGTCTCGGCGGTGGAGACGGTGCGCTCCAAGATGCCCTCGACGCTGGACGGCGCGGCGCTCGCCAAGATGGCGGACCGACGCCAGATCGTCGGCGGCATCGTCGACGGCCCGCTCGACCTCGACGGCGCGGTGGACCCGGCGGCGGCGCGCATCAAGAAGATCGTCTCGCCGGTGGCGGGCATGGCCGACGTGCTGATCGCCGCCAACATCGACGCCGCCAATGCCATGTACAAGGAGTTCCTGTTCATGGCCGGGGCGCAGGCGGCGTGCTGCGTCATGGGGGCCAAGGTGCCGATCGTGCTCACCAGCCGCGCCGACAGCGCCGAGACGCGCACGCTCTCGGCCGCACTCGCCGTGATCGTCGCCGACGCGGTGCGCCGCAAACCCGATCTGTTCGAAGGCCCGAGCGGGGAGTGAGCGCCATGGACACCGGCATCCTTGTGGTCAATGCGGGCTCGTCCAGCCTGAAGTTCGCGCTCTACCGCGTGCGCGGGCAGACGCTGGCGGTGGCCTGCCGCGGCGCGGTGGAGCGCATGATGACGGCGCCCCGCTTCGCCGTGCGCGGCCCCGACGGCGCCGCGCTGGGCGAGCATTCCTGGCCCGGCGCCGTCGACGCCGAGGCGGCGCTGCGCTTCGTGCTCACCTGGGTGGACGCGAACCAGACCGATGTGAAGGTCGCCGCCTGCGGCCACCGCCTGGTGCAGGGCGGCGCGCGCTATGGCGGCCCGGTGCGGGTGGACGATGAGGCGCTGTCTTATCTTGACGGCCTCCGGGTGTTGGAGCCCCAGCACCAGCCGTCGGAGGTGGAGGGCATCCGCTCGCTGCGGCGCATCCATCCCGGCATGCCGCAGGTGGCGGTGTTCGACACCTCGTTCCACCGCACCATGCCCGAGGTCTCGCAGATCTACGCCGTGCCGAAGGCGATGCGCGACCAGGGGGTGCGCCACTGGGGCTATCACGGCATCTCCTACGACTACATCACCCGCACCCTGCCGACATACGACCCCGACGCAAGGCGGGTGATCGTCGGCCATCTGGGCTCGGGGGCCAGCATGTGCGCCATCCGGGACGGCAGGAGCGTCGCCACCACGATGGGCTTCTCCGGCATCGAGGGCCTGCCCATGGGCACGCGCTGCGGCGCCATCGATCCCGGGGCGCTGCTCTATTTGCTGCGATCCGGCCTCTATGACGAGAAGACCCTCGCGCACGCGCTGTACGAGGAATCCGGCCTCAAGGGCATCTCGGGCCTTTCCAACGACGTGCGCGATCTGTTGGCGAGCTCGGCCCCCGAGGCCAAGCTCGCCATCGACTATCTGGTGCACCGCATCGTCTATTTCGCCGGCGCCTACGCGGCCGTGCTGGGCGGGCTCGACGCCATCGTCTTCACCGCCGGCGTCGGCGAGAATGCCGCCCCGGTGCGCGCCGCCGTTCTGGAACGCCTCGCCTTCCTCGGCGTTGTCCTCGATGCCGAGGCCAATGCGCGCAACGGCCCGTTGATCTCCGCCGCGCAAAGCCGTGTGCGCGCCTTCGTGATCCCCACCGACGAGGAGATCATGATCGCCCACCACACCCTCGCGCTCGCCGCCCTCCCCTGAGTGCGGCCGCCGGACCCGGCATCCCGGGGCGCGCGCTTGACTCCGGTCAAGGCCGCACCGCGGGACTGCGGCTAACTCAAGGATCAAGGGCGTTTCCAGCGATCAGGGCGGCGTGCGATGGTGCTGCGCGCGCATCCGCGCCGCTGCTTTGAAGGATCTGTCCATGAAGCGCACCGTGGCCATTCTCGCGCTTCTCGCCGCTTTGCTGGGCGTGGGCGGCGCGGGCGCCTGGTATCTGGCCGCCCGCAGCCGCACCCTGCCGCCGGGCTTTGCCTCCGGCAACGGGCGCATCGAGGCGACCCAGGTGGACGTCGCCACCAAGGCCGCCGGCCGGGTGCTCGATGTGCGCGCCGAGGAGGGCGACTTCGTCCAGGCCGGCCAGATCGTCGCCCAGATGGACGTGGAGGAGACCGCCGCCGCCTTGCGCACCGCCGATGCCCAGGCGGCGCAGGCGCGCCAGTCGCGCGACACCGCGACCCACGTGGTGGAGCAGAGGAAGGGCGAGCTGGACCTCGCCGCCAAGGAGCTGGAGCGCCAGGAAACGCTCGTGGCCAAGGGCTTCGCCACCGAGCAGAAGGTGGATCAGTATCGCACCACCAAGCTCACCGCTGCCGCCGCGCTCGCCGCCGCCCAGTCGAGCCTTGCCGCCAGCGAGAGCGCCATCCGCGCCGCCGAGGCCGAGGTGGACCGCCTGAAGCGCCTGGTGGCCGACGGCACGCTGGTCGCGCCCAAGTCCGGCCGCGTCATCTACCGCCTCGCCGAGCCCGGCGAGGTCTTGGCGGCGGGCGGCAAGGTGCTGACGCTGATCGACCTCTCCGACGTCTACATGACCATCTTCCTGCCCGCGTCCCAGGCCGGCACGCTGGCGCTCGGCGCCGAGGCGCGCCTGCTGCTCGAGCCGCTGCCGGACCGGGCGGTGCCCGCCAACGTCTCCTTCGTCTCGGCGCGCGGCCAGTTCACGCCCAAGCAGGTGGAGACCCAGAGCGAGCGCGACCGCATGATGTTCCGCGTCAAGCTGAGGATCGCCCGGACGCTGGTGGAGAAGTATCTGGAGCATGTGAAGACCGGGGTCACCGGCGTCGGCTATGTGCGGCTCGATCCCAAGGCCGAATGGCCATCCTGGCTCACCTCCGACCTCGTCGACGAGGCCAGGAGGTGAGCCAGGGCGCAGCCGGCGGGTCGGCCGACGCGGTCCGCCTTTCCGGCATCGGCCACGCCTTTGGCCGCACCCGCGCGGTGGCCGGCATCGACCTTGAGGTGCGCGAAGGCGCCTCGGTGGCGCTGGTGGGGCCGGACGGGGTGGGCAAGTCCACTTTGCTCGGACTGATCGCAGGCGCGAAGCGCATCCAGGCCGGCAAGGTGGAGGTGCTGGGCGCCGACTTCTCCGCCCGCGCCGCGCGCGAAGCGGTGCAGCCGCGCATCGCCTACATGCCCCAGGGGCTCGGGCGCAACCTCTATCCCAACCTCACGGTGGCCGAGAACATCGCCTTCTTCGCCCGCCTGTTCGGCGAGGACGCGGACGCCAAGGGCGCCCGCGTCGCGCCGCTGCTCGCCGCCACCGGCCTCGACCCGTTCGCCGACCGGCTGATGCGCAAGCTCTCCGGCGGCATGAAGCAGAAGCTCGGTCTGTGCTGCGCGCTGGTGCACGACCCGGACCTGCTGCTGCTGGACGAGCCCACCACCGGCGTCGACCCGCTCTCGCGCCGGCAGTTCTGGGACTTCGTGGACGAAATCCGCGCCGACCGGCCGCGCCTGACCCTTCTCGTGGCCACCGCCGACATGGAGGAGGCGGCGCGCTTCGAGCGGGTGGTGATGGTGGATGGCGGGCTGATCCTCGCCGACGGCGCGCCGGCCGCGTTGCTCGCCCGCACCGGCCAGCCGAACCTGGAGCGCGCCTTCGTCTCGCTCCTGCCGGAGGACCGGCGGGGCGAGGGGGAGGTGGCCGCGCGCGCCGCCGCCATCGCCGACGATGCCCCCATCGCCATCGAATCGCGCGGCCTCACCCGGCAGTTCGGCGACTTCGTCGCCGTGGACCATGTGAGCTTCGAGATCCGCCGCGGCGAGATCTTCGGCTTCCTCGGCTCCAACGGCTGCGGCAAGTCCACCACCATGAAGATGCTCACCGGCCTGCTGCCCGCCTCCTCCGGCGAGGCGCTGCTGTTCGGTGTGCCGGTGGACCCCGCCGACATCGAGACCCGGCGGCGGGTCGGCTATATGAGCCAGGCCTTCTCGCTTTATGGCGAGCTCACCGTGCGCCAGAATCTGGAGCTGCACGCCCGCCTCTTCACCTTGACCGAGGACGCGGCGAAGGCGCGCATCGCCGAGCTGGTCGCGGCGTTCGACCTCGCCGGCCATCTCGACGCGCTCGCCGACGGCCTGCCGCTCGGCGTGCGCCAGCGCCTCTCGCTGGCGGTGGCGGTGCTGCACCGGCCGGAGGTGCTGATCCTCGACGAGCCCACCTCGGGGGTCGACCCGGTGGCGCGCGACAAATTCTGGGACCACCTCCAGCGGCTCTCCCGCGAGGACGGGGTGACCATCTTCGTCTCCACCCACTTCATGGGCGAGGCCGAGCGCTGCGACCGCATCTCCTTCATGCATGCCGGCAAGGTGATCGCCACCGGCACGCCGCAGGCGCTCAAGGCGGAGCAAGGCACGCCGACCCTGGAAGAGGCCTTCATCGCCTATATGGAGATGGGCGGCCGCGAAGCGCGGACCAGCGCCCGCCTCGCCCCGCCTGCGCCGCGGCGGGACAGCCGGCGCGCCGCCTTCTCGCCGCGCCGGCTCGGCGCCTATGCCTGGCGCGAGGCGCTGGAGCTGAGGCGCGATCCGGTGCGCCTCGCCTTCGCGCTGCTCGGCACCGCGCTGCTCATGATCATCTTCGGCTACGGCATCACCCTCGACGTGGACAAGCTGCGCTTTGCCGTGCTCGACCGCGACCAGACGCCGGAGAGCCGCGCATATGTCGACGGCTTCGCCCACTCCACCTATTTCGTCATGGAGCCGGCGCTCGCGAGCCCGCAGGACCTCGACCGGCGGCTCAAGGCCAACGCCATCGCCTTCGCCATCGAGATCCCGCCCGAGTTCGGCGCCGACCTGCGGTCCGGGCGGCAGACCGAGGTGCTCGCCACCATCGACGGCGCGATGCCGTTCCGCGCCGAGACCATCAAGGGCTACGTGCAGGCGGTGCACCTGCTGTTCCTGTCGGACGTGGCGCAGGCGGCGGGGCAGTCGGTCGCCAGCTTCGCCACGCTGGAGATGCGCTACCGCTACAACCAGTCCTTCAAGAGCGTGGAGGCCATGGTGCCGGCCACCATCGCCCTGATGCTGATCTTCATCCCCTCCATCCTCACCGCGCTCGGCGTGGTGACGGAGAAGGAGCTCGGCTCCATCACCAACCTCTACGTCACCCCGGTCACCAAGATCGAGTTCCTGCTCGGCAAGCAGCTGCCTTACGTGGCGCTCGCCTTCTTCAACTTCCTGGTCATGGCGCTGATGGCGCAGTTCCTGTTCGGCGTGCCGCTGAAGGGCTCGTTCATCGGCCTCGCGCTCGGCGCCTTCGCCTATGTGCTTGCGACCACCGCCATCGGCCTCGTCGCCTCCACCCTCACCAGCACGCAGGTGGCGGCCCTGTTCGGCACCGCCATCGGCACCATGATGCCCGCCACCCAGTTCTCCGGCATGCTCCAGCCGGTGGCGACGCTGGAGGGCGGCGCGTACGTGCTGGGAACGCTCTTTCCCACCACCTATTTCATGCGCGTCTCGGTGGGCGCCTTCACCAAGGGGCTCGACTTGGGCGACCTGCTGCCCTTCGTCGGCGCGACGGTGCTGTTCTGGCCGGCCTTGCTGGGCCTGGCATGGGCCATCCTGCGCAAGCAGGAGGGCTGAGCATGGAGCCGAACATGACCGCGCCCTCCCCGCCCGCCCGCAGGAAGGGGCCGCCGCGCTGGCGCGCCATGGCCGGCAACGTGCGCGAACTGGTGGTCAAGGAGCTGATCAGCCTGTGGCGCGATCGCGCGCTCATGGTGCTGGTGCTCTACGCCTTCACGGTCGCCATCGTGCTCCAGGCCAACGGCATCAAGCACGACCTCAACCGCGCCACCGTGGGCGTGGTGGACGAGGACAATTCGGCGCTCTCCAATGCGATCCTCGACGCGCTGCTGCCGCCGCGCTTCCAGGCGCCGGTCCATCTGTCCCCCCAGGACGTGAACCGGGCCATGGACGCGGCGCGCTACACCTTCGTGCTCAACGTGCCGCCCGACTTCCAGTCGGACGTGCTGGCGGGGCGCAACCCGCAGGTCCAGCTGCTGATCGACGCCACCGCCTTGATGCAGGCGGGGCTCGGCGGGAACGACATCTCCGCCATCTTCCAGGAGGAGGTGAACCGCTTCGTGCTGCGCCATTCCGAAGGGGTCGCGACGCCGGTGGAGCTGAAGATCCGCGTCGCCTTCAACCAGGGGCTGGAATCCTCCTGGTTCACCGGCACCATGGGCCTGATCACCAACGTCACCATGCTCTCGGTTCTGCTCGCCGGCGCGGCGCTGATCCGCGAGCGCGAGCATGGAACCCTGGAGCACCTGCTGGTGCTGCCGGTGCGCCCGTCCGAGATCATGCTGGCGAAGATCCTCGCCAACGGCGCGGTGATCCTCGTCGGCTCGGCCTTCAGCGTCGTGGTGGTGCTGCAATGGGGACTGGGCATGGGGATCACCGGCTCGGTGCCGCTGTTCCTGGCCGGGGCGGCGCTCTACCTGTTCTTCACCGCGTCGCTCGGCATCTTCCTCGGCACGCTGTCGGGCTCCATGCCGCAGTTCGGGCTGCTGTTCTTCCTCATCGTGCTGCCCATGAACATGCTCTCGGGCGGCTTCACGCCGCTGGAGAGCATGCCGCAATGGCTGCAGACGGCGATGCAGGCCTCCCCCTCCACCCAGTTCGTCGCCTTCGCCCAGGCGATCCTCTACCGGGGAGCGGGGATCGACATCGTCTGGCCGCGCTTCGCCGCCACCTTCGGCATGGGCCTGCTGTTCTTCACCATCGCGCTGGCGCGCTTCCGCACCTTCCTCGCCGCCCAGCAGTGAGACCGCTCACGGCGCTGCCGCCGGGGTGCCGGAGAGCACCGCCGCCAGCTTGCGGCCGCGCGGATGGCCGGCGCAGAAGGTGAGCGCGACGATCAGCACCGGCACGCCGATGAAGGCGCCCGGAAGGCCCCAGAGGAAGGCGAAGAAGAACACCGAGAACAGCACCAGGAACGGCGAGACGGCAAGCGTCTTGCCGGCGATCCGCGGCTCGATGTAGCTGCCGGAGAGGAACTGGATCAGGTTGAGGCAGACGAAGACGAACAGCGCCATCTCCCAGGACTCGAACTGGGCGAGCGCGAACACGGTGGGCAGCAGCGTCGCCACGAACGGGCCGATGAAGGGGATGTAGTTGAGCGCGAAGGCGATCGCGCCCCAGGCGAGCGCCAGCTCCAGCCCCGAGGCCAGCGTGAAGGCCCACACGGCGACGCCGGTGGCGAGGCTCATGAGGGTGCGCACGATCATGTATTTCCGCAGCTTCTCCGCCGCCGCCGCGCCGGCCGCCACCATGTAGGCGCCGCGCCCGCCTTCCCTGAGCTTGAGGAGCTGCGATTTCAGCGCGTCCACCTCGAGCATGCCCAGAAGGAAATAGAGGAAGGTGAAGACCAGGAACGAGGCCAGCGAGTGCAGGCGGCCGGAGATGTCCTGGAACACCCGGAGCATCCAGCGCACGTCGAAATGATCCGCCATCACGCTGGCGAGCACGAAATCGTGGCCTTCGAGCCAGGCGACGAGCTGGCCGTACAGCGCCTGGAACCGCGCCGCATTGGCGAACACCCATTGCCCGGCATGGCCGAAGCCCCACACCACCAGCGAGGTCACCGCCCCCACCACCGCGAGCGCCACCACCAGCGTCAGGAGCACGGCCGCGATCTTCGGCAGCATTGCCTCGAGCCGGCGCTGCAGCGGCCAGGCGAGCGCCATCACGAACACCGCGAACACCACCGGAACGATCAGGGTCCGCGCCTCGCGCAGCGCCGCGCACACCACCACCAGGGCCGCGAGCCCGACCAGCGCCCTCATGGCGTTCTCCCCCATCCGTCCGCGCCCGCCGCGGCGTCCCTTTATGGGCGAAAGCCCGGGGCGGGCGAAAGGGCGATCCGGGTCCGGCCGGCGGAAATGCGACGGAGCGCCGCCGCCCGCTACCGGCGTGCCCGCTCGCGCTGCGACGCAGCTTTCCCTTTACCTGCAAGGCTCTATAAAGAGGCCGAGCGAGATCGGGACGGACCGGGAATGACGCAGCGGCGCATGGGCTTCGGCACGGCGGGCAGGCCAAAGGCGCCCGCCCGCGCGCGCCTTTGGGCGCTCGCCGGCTTTGGCCTGCTCGCTCTGTCCGCCTGCGCGCGGCCCGAGGGCGTGCTGGTGCCCGTGGCGGTAAGCGAGGTGCCCGGCACCCGGGTCGACATGCTGGTCGCCACCACCCGCGCGCCGAGCGCGGTGACCGGCGTCGTGTTCTCCGGCGAGCGCGGCGACGGCCTCGCCTTCGCCGACGTGGCGGTCTCGGTGCCGCGCGACCGGCCGATAGGCTCGGTGCAGTGGCCGTCCGGCCCCAACGGCGATCCGGCGCGCGAATTCGTCGTCACCCGGCTCGATCAGCTCCAGCGCACCGACATCCCCGCCTGGTTCAAGGCGCGCCACGGCCAGAAGCGGCGCGTGCTGGTGTTCGTCCACGGCTTCAACACGCGCTTCGACGCCGCGGTGTTCGGCTACGCCCAGTTCATCGCCGACACCGACGCCTCGCTGGTGCCGGTCCTGTTCTCCTGGCCCTCGCGCGGGCGGGTGACGGACTATGTCTACGACCGCGAGAGCGCCAACTTCTCGCGCTCCGACCTTGCCTACGTGCTCGGCACCGCGGCGGCGAGCCCGAAGGTGGACGAGGTGGTGGTGATGGCCCATTCCATGGGCGCCTGGCTCGCCGTCGAGGCGCTGCGCCAGCTGGCGCTGAAGGACGGGCGCGTGCCGGCGAAGATCACCAATGTGGTGCTCGCCTCCCCCGATCTGGACATCGACGTGTTCGAGCGCCAGATGCAGGAGCTCGGGCCGAAGCGGCCCAAGATCACCATCTTCGTCTCGCGCAACGACAAGGCGCTCAGCCTTTCGCGCCTCCTCGCCGGGCAGGTGACGCGGGTCGGCGCGGTGGACCTCAACGATCCCCGATATGCCGCGCGGCTGGAACGGGCGCGCGGCATCACGGTGGTCGACCTCACCGCGCTGCAAGGTGGCGACGCGCTCAACCATTCGGTCTTCGCCACCCAGAAGGACATCGTCCAGCTGATCGGGGCGCGGCTCTCCGGTGGCCAGGATCTGGGCGAGGAGCAGGGCCTCGTCGCCCGCGTCGGCGGGGACGTCGGCAGCGCCGTCGGAGCCGTGGCGGTGGCGCCGATCCTGGTGTTCTCCGGCGGCGGCAACTGAGCGCCCGCTCAGCGCAGCATGAAGCCGATGGCGAGCGCGTTGGCGATGTCGATGAAGAAGGCCGACACCAGCGGCAGGATGATGAAGGCGAGCGGTGCCGGCCCGTGGGTGCGCGTCACCGCGGTCATGTTGGCGATGGCGGTGGGCGTCGCCCCAAGGCTGATGCCGGTGAAGCCGGCCGCCAGCACCGCCGCCTGATAGTCGCGCCCCATGGCGGGAAACACCACGAACAGGATGTAGGCCACCGCCACCAGCGTCTGCAGCCCGAGCACCACGGCGAGCGCCGGGCCGAGCCCGCCCAGCGTCCACAGCTGCATGCTCATGAGCGACATGGCGAGGAAGATCTTCAGCGACAGGTCGGAGATCAGCGCCAGCGCCGGCGTGCGCGCCGGCCAAGGCGAGCGCGGCATCAGCCGCGGCAGGGTGTTGGTGGCGACGATGGCGACCAGCAGGCACACCACGAACAAAGGCAGCTTGATGCCGGTCTTCTCCACCAGCTCCTCGAGCGAATAGGCGACGAGGATCACCACGTTCAGCACCAGCAGCGAGCGCAGGATGTTGTCGTAGGTGACCTTGCCCGCGTCCGGACCGACATCGTTCTCGGGCAGGCCGACCATCGGCGGCAGCAATTCTTCGCTGGAGAGCTTGAAGCGGCTGATGAGGATGCCCGCCACCGGCCCGCCGACCAGGCTGGCGATGACCAGGCCGAGCGTCGCGCTGGCGATGCCCACCTCCAGCGCATGGGCCAGGCCGAAGCGCTCCGAGATGAGCGGCGCCCAGGCGATGGTGGTGCCGTGGCCGCCGATGAGCGAGACCGAGCCGAGCAGCGGGCCGATGCCCTGGGGCAGATCGAGCAGGGCCGCGCCGCCGATCGCGACCAGGTTCTGCAGCCCGAGATAGGCCACCGTCAGGGCCAGCAGGATGAACAGGGGCCGTCCGCCCGTGGCGAGGTCGGACAGGCGCGCATTGAGACCGATGCCGGTGAAGAAATAGAGCAGCAGGACGTCGCGCGCGGCGAGGTCGAAGGAGATGGCGAGGCCCAGCAGGCGGTAGGCGGCAAGCGTCGCGAGCGCGGCCAGCAGGCCCCCGGTCACCGCCTCCGGGATGTTCCAGGCGCGCAGCGGCGCGATGGCGCGGTTGAGCCCGGCGCCGACGAAATAGACCACGATGGCGAGGGTGAAGGCGAGAAAGCCCGAGACCTCGTAGCTGACCGGCATGCGCCCCTCCCTCCGGGTGGAGCCCACTCGGAGCCCGTTTGGAAACTCGTTCCCTTGGGTGCTTGCAGCACCTGCGGGCGGGTAATCTGCGGCCTGGCCGGGCTCGTCCCGGCCAGGCCGGGGTGATTTCGGCGGCGCCCGTTTGAAAGTCCAAACCGGCGCTTAGAAGCTGCCCACCAGGGAGCCGAGCACGATCACCGCCGCGAGCGCGATCAGCGCGCCGACGATGCCCGCCATGACGATGTCGAGATAGCCCTCCTTGTGGGAGACGCCGCACACCGAGAGCAGCGTCACCACCGCGCCGTTGTGGGGAAGGCTGTCGAGCGTGCCCGAGCCGATCACCGCCACGCGGTGCATGAGCGCCGGGTCCATGCCGATCTCGGCGGCGATCTTCATGTAGGTGGGGCCGAGCGCGTCGAGGGCGATGGTGAGACCGCCGGAAGCGGACCCGGTGAGCGCGGCGAGGATGTTGGTGGCGACCGCCAGCGACACCAGCGGCCCGCCCTCGATGCCGAGCACGAAGTCGCGCACGGTGGCGAAGGCGGGCAGCGCGGCGACGATGGCGCCGAAGCCCACCAGGCTCGCCACCGACAGGATCGGCAGCACCGAGGCGTTGGCGCCGGCCGACATGGTGGCGCGCAGCACCGGCACGGAACGGAAGTTGATGGCGATCACCGCGATGATGGCGCAGGTGAGCGCCACCATCACCGACCACACGCCGCCCACCGCCGACAGGCTGGTGCCGCCCCATTGCGGCAGCGCCAGGAACGCGGTGTCCATGCGCGGCAGCACCACGAACGACATCAGAAGGTTGACGATGATGACGACGATGATGGGCAGCGCCGCGAGCAGGATCGGCGGGCCGGTCTCCGCCTCGTCGCTGCGGTGGATCTCCGCCGGGTCGAACGGGCCGGCGGTGGTGGCGCGCTCGCGCACGATCGGGTCCTCGACCGCGCTCTCGGCTGACGCCTCGGGATCGACCACGGCCGCGCCGAAGCCCTCGCCGCGGGCGCGGGCGGCCGCCTCGCGCCGCTTCAGCCACCACATGCCGAACGCGAGCATGATGAGCGAGGCGATGAAGCCGAGCCCCGGCGCCGCGAACGGCGTGGTGCCGAAGAACGGCATGGGAATCGCGTTCTGGATCGAGGGCGTGCCGGGCATGGCCGACATGGTGAAGGTGGAGGTCCCGAGCGCGATCGCCGCCGGCATCAGGCGCCGCGGCACGCCCGCCGCCCGGAACAGCGCGATGCCCATGGGCGCCAGCACGAAGAAGGCGACGAACAGCGAGACGCCGCCATAGGTGACGATGGCGCCCGCCAGCACCACGGCGAGGATGGCGCGCGCGGCGCCGAGCTTGCGCGTCATGTAGTCGGCGATGGAGGAGACCGAGCCGGAATCCTCCATCAGCTTGCCGAACACCGCGCCCAGCAGGAACAGCGGGAAGAATTGCGCGACGAAGTCCGCCGCGTTGCGCATGAAGGTCTGGGTCCAGCTCGCCAGAAGCGGCTCGCCCGAGAAGGCGGCCGCGATCAGCCCGGCGATGGGCGCGAGGATGAGGATCGAGGAGCCGCGGAAGGCGAGATAGATCAGGACCGAGAGGCCGACGAGGATGCCGATGAGACCCATGGCTCAGAGCTCCGACAGCAGCATGTTGAAGTCCACCGTCGACGCCTTGCCGATGTCGTGGCCGTGCTGGTCGAGGAACACCTGCGCGGCCTTGCGCCCCTCGTCCTTGAGCATGGTGAGGAATTCCCACTCGGCGTTGAGCTTGGAGGAGAAGCCGAGGCCCGCCATGATCGGGTTGCGCACGATGTGCACCCGCATGCGCGCCCAGTTGCAGGCCTCGCTGTCGCCGGTGAGCTCGGCCGTGTGGCGCTGCAGCAGCGCCATCATGTAGAGTTCCTTGATCGCCACCGAATTGAACGACACCTCGTTGAGGCGGTTGAGGATCTCCGCCGGGGTCTTGGGCGTGCCCGGCCGCTCCAGCGGGTTGATGGGGATCAGGATGGTGTCGTCGGATTTCAGCTCGCTCACCAGCGGGGCGAGCGTGGGGTTGCCGGAATAGCCGCCGTCCCAATAGGCCTCGCCGTCGATCTCCACCGCCTGGAACAGGGTCGGCAGGCAGGCCGAGGCCATCAGCGCCTCGGGGGTGATGTCGGCGTTGCGGAACACCCGCGGACGCCCGGTGCGCACGTTGGTGGCGGTGATGAACACCTTGACCGGCGAGGCGCGCAGGCGCTCGAAGTCGATCTGCTTGGCGAGGATCGGCGCCAGCGCGTTCCCGCCCATGGGATTGAACTGGTAGGGCGAGAACATGCGCGTCATGAAGTCCATGAACAGGTAGCCCGGCGCGCTGTCGAGGCCCCAGCGGCCGAGCATCTTGTCGAGCGGCGAGCGCTTGAAGGGGCTGAAGCGCGCCGCCTCGGAGACGTGGGCCCAATAGCTGTCGAGCGCCTTGCGCGCGCCCTCGGCGCCGCCGGCCGCATAGCCGTCGGCCAGCACCGCCGCGTTCATGGCCCCCGCCGAGGTGCCAGACACGCCCTCGATGTCGAGCCAGGTCTCTTCCAGGAGACGGTCGAGGACGCCCCAGGTGAATGCCCCGTGGGAGCCGCCGCCCTGAAGCGCCAAGTCCACCAGCACCGGTTCTCTGTCCATCTCGCGATCCCCTCTGCATGGGCGCACGCCCGCCGCCGCCGGTGGCGGCGGCCTGCACCTTCCTGGCCCTCCCGGTCCTGCTTCTTGGTCTTTTCTTTTTGGCGGGCGCAGGCATGCCGCGTCCGCCGAAATCCCGCGCCTCAGGCCGGCTGGGCGGCCTCGCCCGCCGGCGCGGCGGCCCGCTCCGGCCCGGTCTTGGGGCCGAACCAGGCGACGTAGAGCGCCGGCAGGAAGATCAAGGTGAGCAGGGTGCCCACCAGCAGCCCGCCCATGATGGCGAAGGCCATGGGCCCCCAGAATACGGTGGGGGCGATGGGGATCATGCCGAGCACGGTGGAGACCGCGGTGAGCATGATCGGCCGGAAGCGCACCGAGGAGGCGGCGATCACCGCGTCCCAGACGGTCTTTCCGGCGGCGCGGTCGGCCTCGATCTGGCCGATCAGGATCACCGCGTTCTTGGTGATCATGCCGATGAGGGCCAGAACACCGAGGATGGCGACGAAGCCCAAGGGCCGCCCCGAGAGCAGCAGCGCCCCCACCACGCCGATCAGCCCGAGCGGCGCCACCGACAGCACGATGATGATGCGCTGGAAGCTCTTCAGCTCGAACATGAGCACGGAGAACATGAGCAGCAGCATCACCGGCACCACGGCGACGACCGAGGCGAGCGAGGCGGCGCTCTCCTCCACCGTGCCGCCGACCTCGATCCGGTAGCCCGGCGGCAGGGTCTTGCGCAGCGCCTCGATCTTCGGCTCCAGCTTCTCCACCACGCTCTCCGGCAGCACGCCCTGGCGCACGTCCGCCTGGACGGTCAGCGTCGGCACCCGGTCGCGCCGCCAGATGGCGGGATAGTCCTGATCGTAGGCGAAGGAGGCGATCTGTGAGAGCGGCACGGTGCGCCCGCTCGGCAGCGGCACCTGGAGCGTCGACAGGCTCGCCAGCGAGACGCGCTCCTCGTCGGTGGCGCGGGCCACCACGCTGACGAGATAGATGTCGTCGCGCACCTGGGTCACCGCCTGGCCTGACAGCACCGTGTTGAGCACCCCGGCGAGCTGGGCGGTGGACAGGCCGAGCAGGCGCGCCTCGTCCTGGTCCACCTCGATGCGCACCTGTCGCGCCGGCTCGATCCAGTCGAAATTGACCTTCTCGGCTTGCGGGTTCGAGGCCACCACGCTGGCGAGGTCGAGGGCGAGCGCGCGCACCTTCTCGATGTCCGGCCCCGAGACGCGGTACTGCACCGGCCAGCCCACCGGCGGGCCGAGCTCCAGCGGCGCGATGCGCGCCACCAGCTGCGGGAAGTCCTGCGCCAGCGCCTTCTCCAGCTTGGCCCTCAGGCGGTCGCGGGCGGCCACGTCCTGCGCCACGATCACCGACTGGGCGAAGAAGTCGTTGGGCAGCTGCACGTCCAGCGGCAGGTAAAAGCGGATCGCGCCGCGGCCCACATAGGTGGACCAGCGCTTCACGTCCGGATCGTCCGCCAAGAGCGCGTCGAACGCCTGGGCCACGCTCTCGGAGGCGTAGATCGAGGCGTTCTGCGGCGAGGCGAGGTCCACCAGCAGTTCGGGCCGGTCGGAGGCGGGGAAGAACTGGCGCGGGATCAAGGGCAGCGCCAGCACCGAAAGCACGAACAAGGCGATGGTGACGGCGATGGTGACCCAGCGCAGCTTCAGGCACAGCACCAGGAAGCCGCGATAGATGCCCATGACGCCGCGGGGCGGGGCGTCGGGATCGGGGATGCGGTCCTTGGGCGGCGCCTTCAGGATCAGCACCTGCAGCAATGGGGCGAACAGCACCGCCACGAGCCAGGAGACGATGAGCGCTATTCCCACCACGGCGAACAGGGTGAAGGTGTATTCGCCCGCCGAGGAGGCGGCGAAGCCCACCGGCACGAAGCCCGCCACCGTCACCAGCGTGCCCGCCAGCATCGCCGCCGCGTAGGCCTTGAAGGCATAGGAGGCCGCCGTCACCTTGTCGTCGCCGGCGGCGAGCCGGGTGAGGGTCGCGTCGGTGGTGGTCATGGCGTCGTCCACCATGAGCGCCAGCGCGATGATGAGCGCGCCCAGCGAGATGCGCTGCATGTCGATGTGCACCAGCTGCATCAGCGCGAACACGATGGCGAGCGTCAGCGGAATGGCGAGGGCGACGATGGCGCCGGCGCGCACGCCCAGCGCGATGAACGAGACCACGAGGATGATCGCCACCGCCTGCCACAGGCTCTCCATGAACTCGGCGATGGCGCTCGACACCGTCACCGCCTGGTCCGCCACCAGATGCGCCTCGATGCCGATGGGCAAATCGGCGATCTGCCGGTTCATGGCGGCGTCGATGTTCCCGCCCATGGCGAGAATGTCGCCGCCGTCGCGCATGGCGATGGCCAGGCCGATGGACGGCTTGCCGTTGGTGCGGAACAGGGGCTGCGGCGGGTCGGCGAAGCCGCGCCTGATGGTGGCGATGTCGGCGAGCCGGATCAGCCGCCCGTTGGCGACGAAATTGACGTTCGCGACGTCCGCCTCCGAGGTGAAGGCGCCGGAGACGCGGATGGAGATGTTCTCCTTGCCGGTCTGGATCTCGCCCGAGGGCCGCACGATGTTCTGCGCCTGCAGCGCGGCGAGCACGGCGGCGCGGTCGATGCCGAGGCTCGCCAGCTCCTGCATGGAGAACTCGATGAAGATGCGCTCGTCCTGCGCGCCGAGGATCTCGATCTTCGAGACGTCCGGCACGTGCAGCAGCTGCGAGCGCACCTCCTCCACATAATCGCGCAGCTCGCGGTGGCTGAAGCCGTCCGCGGTGAAGCCGTAGATGATGCCGAAGGTGTCGCCGAACTCGTCGTTGAAGAACGGCCCGACGATGCCCTGGGGCAAAGTGTGGCGGATGTCGCCCACGCTCTTGCGCACGTGATACCAGATGTCCGGCACCTCGGCGGCGGTGGCGGAGCCTTGCAGGTGCACGAAGATCGTGGTCTGGCCCGGCTTGGTGTAGCTCTCGAGGTAATCGAGCCTCGGCACCTCCTGGAGCTTGCGCTCCAGGCGCTCGGTGACCTGCTTGAAGGTCTCCCCGAGCGTCGCGCCCGGCCAATTGGCCTGCACCACCATGGTCTTGATGACGAAGGTGGGGTCCTCGGCGCGGCCCAGGTTGCGGAACGCCATCACCCCGGCCACCACCGAGATGGCCATGAGGTAGATGATGACGGAGCGGTGCTTCAGCGCCCAGGCGGAGAGGTTGAAGCCGCTCACGGCTGCGTCCCCAGGAGGCGCACCTGCTGGCCCGGATGCAGCGCCTGCACGCCCGCCGTCACCACGATCTCGGCGGGCTTCAGGCCCTCGGCGACGGTGACGGTGGCGGGGGTGAAGCGCAGCACCTCGACGTTGCGCAGCGCCACGGTCTTGGCCTTGGGATCGACCACCCAGACCGCCGGCTTGTCATTGAGGCGGGTGAGCGCGCTCGCCGGGATCTCGATCACCGGCCCGCCATCCACGCTCACGCGGCCAATCACCGTTGTGCCGAGGCGCAGCGCCGGCGGCGGATCGATCAGCCCCACGCGCACCCGGAAGGTGCGGGTCACCGGGTCCGCCTGGGGCGCCACCTCGCGCACCCGGCCGGTGGCCTTGGCACCGGCGTCGCCGGCGAGCGTTACCTCCACCAGCGGGTCGGCGGGCAGCGAGGAGAGCAATGCCGCCGGCACGTCGAACACCGCGTCGCGCCCGTCCTGGCGCGCCACCTCCACCACGCTCTGGCCGGCCTGCACCACCTCGCCCGGCTCGGCCCGGCGCTGGGTGACGACGCCGGCCGAATCGGCCTTCAGCTCGGTGAAGCCGAGCCGGTCCCGCGCCATCTGCAGCCGCGCCTCGGTGTCCTCCACCTGGGAGCGGGCGTTGAGATAGGCCTGCTCGGCCTGTTCGTACTGCGCCCTCGGCGTGAAGCCGCGGGCCAGGAGCTGGCGCTGGCGCTCATACTGGTTGCGGGTCTGGGACAAATTGGCCTGCGCGGCCGAGAGCGCCGCCTGCGCCGAGCGCAGCGCGTTCTGCTCGTCCTGGGGATCGAGGCGGGCCAGCACCTGGCCGGGGGCCACCCGGTCGCCCACGTTCACCAGCCGCTCGATCACGCGCCCGCCGATGCGGAAGCCGTAGGAGGCCTCGTTCTGCGCCTCCACCTGGCCGGTGAGCGTCACCGCGTCGCCGGCGGCGCGGCTCGCGGCGAGCGCGGTGCGCACCGGGCGCGGCTCCGGCGCCGCCGCCTTCGGCTCCTCGCCGCAGCCGGCGAGCAGGAGCGCGCCAACGAGCAAAGCGGGCGCTGGAAGACGCCTCAAGAAGCTGGCGACTGCGTGCGGCGTGCGGGACATGACGTCGGCCAAGGGAACATCCTTTTCGCAGTGCGACCCGGCTTCGCTATAGCGGAGCCTGCGATGTGTCGCCAGTAAGTCGAGCACACCATGGCCACGCACGACGATTTGTGCCCGTCGAGGCATGAATACGACTACCGCGTTGCATGAATGTCATTCACGGGGAATTCGCCATTCCAGCGCCACATTCCGTTGACCTGCGGCTTGCTTGCGGTCTAGTCTTACCGCGACGGTTCCCCTCGGGGATCAAAAGGGAACGCGGTGCTCCGCTCCGCCCGGCGACGGGCAGGTGGAAATGCCGTGGCTGCCCCCGCAACTGTAAGCGGCGAGTCCTTCGTCTCAAATGCCACTGGGCCGTTCAGCCTGGGAAGGCGGCGACAGGACAGCGACCCGTGAGCCAGGAGACCTGCCGTCAGCCGTGGTCACGCGCGAGCACGTCGGGCGGGGTGTCCTGATGGTGGCGGAATCCGTTCGGCCGGTGCGCCGGCGGGCGCCTCGTTCGCGGTGACGGACCACCCGTGCCGAGGCCGTCATGCCGTCCCTTTTTCCTCCCAGCCCTCGCGGCGCCGCGCGCGCCGCCCGCTTCCTCGTGTCCACCGCCCTTCTCGTCGTCCCCGGCGCCGCCTTCGCCCAGTCGCCGGCCGCTGCCGGCGCTCCGGCCATCGACCTGCCCGACGTGGTGGTGACCAGCCCCACCGGCATCCCGACCCCCGAGGACGAGGTCGCCTCCTCGGTGAGCGTGGTCACCGCGCAGGAGATCGAGCGCAAGCAGTTGCGTACCCTGCCGGAGGTGCTGGAGAGCCTTCCCGGCCTCAATGTCGTGCAGACCGGCGGGCCGGGCGGGCAGACCTCGGTGTTCATCCGCGGCACCAATTCCAACCATGTGAAGGTGCTGATCGACGGCATCGACGCCGGCGATCCCTCGACCCCCAACGGCGCCTTCGACTTCGGGCAGATGCTCGCCACCGACCTCGCCCGGGTGGAGGTGCTGCGCGGTCCGCAGAGCGGCCTCTACGGCTCGGACGCCATCGGCGGGGTGATCTCGGTCACCACCAAGAAGGGCGAGGGGCCGGCCAAGGCGTTCGGCTATGCCGAGCTCGGCGCGTTCGGCACCTTCAACCAGG
The DNA here is from genome assembly GCF_040049235.1 of Xanthobacter luteus. Taxonomy (NCBI): domain Bacteria; kingdom Pseudomonadati; phylum Pseudomonadota; class Alphaproteobacteria; order Hyphomicrobiales; family Xanthobacteraceae; genus Xanthobacter; species Xanthobacter luteus. The sequence continues at coordinate 131,813 of NZ_JBDZDO010000002.1, read as the reverse complement.
CGGTGGCGCTCAGCGGCTCCACCGACAAGCTGTCCTACTCCTTCAACGTCACCCATTTCTCGTCCCCCGACACGCCGGTGACGCCGGCCGACATCGTGCCGGCGGGCTATCCGCGCAATCCCAACGCCTACGACAATTGGACCTATTCGACCCGCCTCGACTACGCGGTGAGCGACACCTTCGCGGTCAATTTCGTCGCCCGCTACATCGACAGCCAGCTCTCCTTCACGCCGGACATCTACCCGCCGCCCACCTATTCCGGCATTCCCGCGCCCGAGCGCTCCACCAGCTACGCCTCCCTGTTCTTCACCAAGGGCGAGGGCGTATGGAAGGCGCTCGACGGGGCGCTGGAGACCGCGTTCGGCGTCAGCGCCATGACCTCGAGCCGCCCCACCGACGGCCCCAACGCCAGCGTGAACGGCGACTATACCGGCGACCGGCAGATCTATTACCTGCGCTCGCTCTACACTTTCGCCCCGGGCCAGAACGTGCTGGCCGGCGTCGAGCGGCGCAACGAGAGCATGACGTCGCAGACCGCCTACACCCAGCTGGACGCGGCCACCGGCAATACCGGCGTCTATGCGGAGTATCAGGGCCAGTTCTTCGAGCGGCTCTTCCTCGCCGCCAATGTCCGCTATGACAGCGACGACACGTTCGGCGACCACACCACCTGGCGCCTCGCCCCGGCGCTGCTGTTCCCGGAGACCGGCACCAAGCTGAAGGCGAGCTACGGCACCGGCTTCAAGGCGCCGACCCTCTACCAGCTCTACGCCCCCTATTACGGCAATGCCGCCCTCAAGCCGGAGGAGAGCACCGGCTACGACGCCGGCTTCGAGCAGGAATTCTTCAAGGGCCGCCTCGCCTTCGGCGCCACCTGGTTCCACAACGACATCACCAACCTGATCAGCTACGATCCCGTCACCTATCAGAACGTCAATATCTCCAGCGCCACCACGCAGGGCGTCGAAGTGTTCATGGCGGTCCAGGTCACCGACACGCTGAAGGTGCGCGCCGACTACACCTATACCGACGTGGTGGGCTATTTCCCGCCCGGCCAACCGTTCGGCGCCGCCTGCGCGCCGCTCACCGCCACCTCGTGCCTCCCGCTCAGGCGGCCCAACGACAAGGTGAGCGTGAGCGTGAACTGGCAGGCCACCGACAAGCTCGACCTCACCGCCACCCTCATCTATGTCTCGTCCTGGTGGGACATCGAGCGCCTGACGTCGAATTATGTGGACCAGCCGGGCTATACCATCGTGAACCTCGCGGCGAACTACGCCCTGAGCCCGAACGCCACGGTGTTCGGCCGCATCGACAACCTGTTCGACGAGACCTACGAGAACCCCAACGGCTTCCTCGCCCCGGGCTTCGGCGCCTTCGCCGGCCTGAAGCTGACCTATTGAGGCGGCCAATGATGCGGACGGCGCTACTGCTCCCGGCCCTGCTGGCCCTTCTCGCCGCCTCCCCCGCCGTCGCGGGGGAGGCGAAGCCCGCCCGCATCGTCTCGCTCAATCTGTGCGCCGACGAACTGGTGCTGCGCCTCGCGGACCCCGGCCGCGTCGCCTCGGTCACCTACCTCGCCCGCGACCCGCGCGCCTCCAACGTCGCCGGTCTCGCGGCCCAGGTGCCGATCAATCGCGGCCTCGCCGAGGAGATCGTGCCGCTCGCCCCGGACCTGGTGATCGCCGGCGCCTTCACCACCCGCGCCACCACCGCCATGCTGCGCCGGCTCGGGCTCGAGGTGATGGAGCTCGGCGTGCCCGCTTCCCTGGAGGAGGCCTACGCCCAGATCCGGCAGGTGGCGGCGCGCCTCGGCGAGCGCGCGCGCGGCGAGGCCATGGTGGCCGAGATCCGGGCCGCCATGGCCGCCTTGCCCCCGGCCCCCGCCGACCGCGCCACCGCCGTGGTGCTGCGGCCCAACGGCTTCACCGCCGGGCGCGGCTCGGTGCCGGACGAGGTGCTCGCCCGCGCCGGCCTCGACAACCTCGCCGCCCGCCTGTCCACCGACCGCATGGGCCAGCTGGCGCTGGAGGAGATCGTCGTCGCCCGCCCGGACCTGCTGGTGGTGAATGCGGCGCCCGACGCGCCGCCCTCCCTCGCCGACGAGCTGCTGCACCACCCCGCTTTGGCGCCGTTCGCCAAGGCGGACCGCGCGGTGCCGCTGCCGATCCGCCTGTGGACCTGCGCCGGGCCGGGCCTTGCCGAGGCGGCGGCGCGCCTCGCCGCCGCGCGCACCAAGATCGCGCCCGGCGCGCCGGGCCCCCGCGCCGCCACACCCGAAGGCCGCCGGCAATGACGGACGGGACGCACGACCACCACCGCCTGCTCCTCGCCGGCCTCGCGCTGCTGGTGGTGGCGCTGTCCGTGGCCTCGGTGCTCATCGGCTATGCCCCGCTCGATCTCGGCGCCGCGGTCTTGGACCTCCTCGCCGGCCGCGCGAGCCTGCCGGCGCTGGTGCTGGCCGAATTGCGCATTCCCCGAGCGGTGCTGGGCGCGGCGGTCGGCTTCAGCCTGGGCGTCACCGGGGCGGCGCTCCAGGGGCTGATGCGCAACCCGATCGCCGATCCCGGCATCGTCGGCGTCTCCGGGGCGGCGGCGCTCGGGGCCGTGGTGGCGTTCTATTTCGGCTTCTCCGCCGCCTTCGCGCTCGCTCTGCCCCTCGGCGGGCTGATCGGCGCCGGCATCGCCACCGTGTTCCTGCTGAGTGTCGCCCGCTCGGGCGCCGACACCGCCACCTTGATCCTCGCCGGGGTCGCCATCAACGCGCTCGCCGGCGCGCTCACCGCCCTCGCCCTCAACCTCGCCCCCAGCCCCTATGCGGCGCTGGAGGTGGTGTTCTGGCTCATGGGCTCGCTCGCCGACCGCTCGCTGGTCCACGTGGCGCTGGCGCTGCCCTTCATGGTGCTGGGCTGGGCCCTGGTGCTGTCCTCGGCCCGCGCCATGGACGCGCTGACGCTCGGCGAGGACGCGGCGCACAGCCTCGGCTTCTCGCTGAAGCGGGTGCGCCTGGTGGTGGTCGGGGGCACGGCGGCCGCCGTGGGGGCGAGCGTGGCGGTGGCGGGCGCCATCGGCTTCGTCGGCCTCGTGGTGCCGCATCTGATGCGCCCGCTGGTGGGCCACCGGCCGGGCCGGCTGCTGCTGGCGAGCGGGCTCGCCGGCGCCGCCTTGACGCTCGGCGCCGACATCGTCGTGCGCCTCGTCCCGACCCGGCCGGAGCTGAAGCTCGGCGTCATCACCGCCATCATCGGCGCGCCCTTCTTCCTCGCCATGCTGCGGCGGTTGAAGGTGGAGGGGCCATGATCGTCGTGGCGGAGGGCGTCGAGGCGCGGCGCGGCGCGGCGGCGGTGGTGCGGGGCCTCTCGCTCGCGGTGCGCGGCGGCGAGCTGCTCGGCCTCATCGGCCCCAATGGGGCCGGCAAGACCAGCCTGTTGCGCGCTTTGTGCGGCCTCGACCCGCTGGCGTCGGGCCGGATCGTCTTCGACGGCCGCACGCCGGCCGAGATCGGCCGCGCCGCCTTCGGCCGCACCCTCGCTTATCTGCCGCAGAACGGGCGCATCCACTGGCCCATGACGGTGGCGCACGTGATCGCCCTCGGCCGTCTGCCGCACGGTGCCGCCGTGCTCGACGCCGCCGCGCGCCGCGCCATGGCGGCGGCGGACGTGACCCATCTCGCCGGCCGCACCACCGGCACGCTCTCCGGCGGCGAGCGCGCCCGGGTGCTGCTGGCGCGCGCCTTGGCGGTGGAAGCGCCGGTGCTGCTGGCGGACGAGCCGGTGGCGGCGCTCGACCCCTATCACCAGCTGCAGGTGATGGAGCTGCTGCGCGCCAATGCCCGCGCCGGTGCCGCCGTGGTGGCGGTGCTGCACGATCTGACCCTCGCCGCCCGGTTCTGCGACCGGCTCGCTTTGATGGACCAGGGCGCCCTGCGCGCGCTGGGCACGCCCGCCGAGGTGCTGGCGCCCGCTCCCGTGGCAGCGGCCTACCGGGTCTCCATCGAGTGCGGGGCACGCGGCGGCGAGCCCTTCGTGATCCCCTGGAGCCGCCTCGACGGCCCCGCCGGCAAGGAGCCCACGCCATGACCGACCTTCTCGGCGACCCCAACGCCGTGCGCGGCGCCGGCGCCTTCGCTTTGCTGCACCACCATGCACAGGACCCGCGCGCCGGCTGGAGCCTCGGCGTGTTCGGCGGCATCGCCGAGTTCATGCGCGATGCCGGGGAGCCGGCCCGCATCGCCGCAGCGCCCGAGCGGATCGAGGTCGCCACCGCGCGCGGCGCGCTGCGGGTGATCGCCCATCCCGGCCTCGTCGCTTTGCCCTACGAGATGCCCTCGCGCCACGCGGAGCGCCGCGTGCCGGCGATCGCGCTCTGCCTGCCGGCCGCGCAGGCGGCGCGCGCCGGCCGGCGCGCCATCGCCGAGATCGGTCCCGACCTCGCGGCGATCCGGGAGGAGGACCGCGGCGCCGTCCTGTTCGACCTCGGCATCGGCCTCGACGCCGTGGAGGCCTGCGTGCGCACCCGCGACCCAGTCCTCATCGCCGCCCTGCGCAAGGCCGAGGGCCGGCAGATGTTCGATCCCGACGGCCCGATCGGCGCGATCCTCGCGGCGAGCCCGCACCGGGTGTTCGTCAGCGCGCTGGGCCGCATCGAGGTCTTCCAGCCGATCCCGCCCGCCGACGGGCGCAGCCCCGACGGGCCGCACACCCACGTTCTGCCCAGGCTGCTGGCCCACGGGCGCACCCACGCCGCCAGCGTTCCGATCCCCGACGGGCTGGTGCCGGGCCTGTCGCTCCATCCGCCGCGCGCCGGAACTCCCGGACGCGCCTGAACGGCGCCCGTCGGCCACGCCAGCCAGCTGGGCAGCTGGAATTCTATTCCGCACAATTTCCGCCTGCATTGACGCAACCCCTTGCGGAGGCGGTTGAGGTCGCGCATTGGTTCGACCATCACACGCGGTCCGCGCGCGGGAGTGGCGGCTCGACCTGCGGGAAGCGCAGCGCTTTGGCTTGGCGTTTCGGGGCGCGCCGAGCCATCGCCTGCAGGATCGCGCCCCCCGCCGCGCGGCCCGCGACAACGGCAACGGGAAGGTGTTCCCAGAGGACGAGGTGGCCCAGGTGCAAATGGACAGCGTCCTGAAGCGTTCGGTCCGGGGTCCCCTGCTCCAGCTTGTCACCGCGGCGATCGTGCTCATCATCGTCCTCGTCCAGGCCGGCATGCTCGCCAAGCTGCGCGAGGATCGGCGCATCGAGGCCCAGCGCTCGGCCGAGAACGTGCTGCGCACGCTGGCGCTGACCATCGACCGCAATCTCAGGTTGATAGAATTCTCCATCGCCAGCGTCCGCGACGCCCTTGCCTTGCCGGAGATCGAGGCCGTGCCGCCGGCCGCCCGGCACGCGCTTCTGCTGAGCCGGGCCACCGCGCCCCAGTATCTCGGCTCCCTGCTGGTGCTGGACGCCGCGGGCGACATCGTCCTCGATTCCGGATCCGTGACGCCGCGCCGGGCCAATTTCGCCGATCGCGACTACTTCAGGGCGCACCGCGATGCCGACGCCGGAACCTTTCTCAGCCATCCTTACGCCAGCCGCCTGCGGCAGAACGATCCCAGCATCGGCATGACGGTGCGGGTCTCCGCCGCCGACGGCGGCTTCGGCGGCGTGGTCCTGGGCGCGATCCGGCTCGCTTTCTTCAAGGCGCTGTTCGAGAAGATCGACCTCGGCCCGGACAGCATCGTGAGCCTGGTGAACGCCGACGGCGTCATGGTCTACCGCCATCCGTCCACGGACGGCGCCGGAAACACCGGCCAGAGCGTCGCGCACTCGCCGGTGTTCCAGCGCCTGCTCGCCGACCCCACGGCGCCGATCACCGGCACCTCGCAGATCGATGGCGTCTCCCGCTTCTACGTGAGCGAGAAGATCGGCGACTTTCCCCTCATCCTGTCGGTCGGCATCTCCGCCTCCGGAATCTATTCCGAATGGAACGCGCGGGCGCTCATAGTCGGGCTGCTCACCCTCGTCGTCTGCAGCCTGCTGGTGGGGATCGTGCTGGTGCTGCGCCGGGCGCTGATCCACAGCTACGACATGGAGGAGCAGCTCGAGCACATGGCGGTCACCGACGCGCTCACGCAGATCCCCAACCGACGCGCCCTGGAGATGGCCCTCGACACCGAGATGCGCCGCGCCGCGCGGGAGAAGACCGAGCTTTCGGTGCTGGTGATCGACCTCGATTTCTTCAAGCAGATCAACGACACCTATGGGCATTCGGCGGGCGATGCCATGCTGCGCAGTGTCGGCCGGCAGGTGACGCGCGCGATCCGCCGGCCGGGTGACTTTGCGGCCCGGCTCGGCGGCGAGGAATTCGTGGTGATCCTGCCCTCGACCGGCCCGGCCGGCGCCACCTTCATGGCCGAGCGCATCCGCAAGGCGATCGCCGCCACCCACGTGGCGACCGAGGACGGGCGCCGCGTGAACGCCACCGCCAGCATCGGCGTGGCCTCGGGCAGGATCGAGACGTCCGATCCCGTGGACCGGCTGCTGCACGAGGCGGACGGGGCGCTCTACAAGGCCAAGGGCGGCGGCCGCAACCGCGTGGTCGGCAGCCACCAGGACGACGGCTTCGCGGCGGCGCAATAGGCCCGGGCTCCCGGGGGCGACGGTGCCGCGAGGGGGTCAAGCAGGTGTCATTGAGCCGGGCGAAAACCAGGCGATGGAGGGAACGTCAGCCATGCCCGCCGAGATCACCTGCCGAGTCTGCCACCACCTGCCCAGCCGCACCCGCCTGCGGCTGACGGGCGGCTGGCCGAAGGACTGGGACGCGATCGCCCGCGCCCTCGCGGCGGCGGGCGCCGGCCTTGCCAAGGCGGACCCGCGCACCGGATCGGTGCTGCTCAACCATCCGGCGGGGCTCGGCGCCGCGCAGGTGGCGGCCGGGATGTCCGCCGTGCTGGGCGGCGGGCGGTTTCCCGCCGCGCCGCTGGCGCCCGCAGCGCCCAGCGCCGGTCCCGGCGCGCGCGCGGGCGCGACCGGCCCGCGCATCGTCGCGCGGCGCGGCCCGCCGGCGGCCGCGGGCGCGGCCATGTCCTCCGATGCCCGGCTCGACGCCGTGCTCCTCATGGAGCCGGCCCAGGCGCTGGCGCGGCTCGGCTCCGCCCCGGCGGGACTGTCCGGGGAACAGGCCGCGCGCATCCGCGCCGTGCGCGGCCCCAACGCGCTGCCGGCGCCGGAAGGCCGCTCGCGGCGCGAGATCCTGCTCGATCAGGTCTCGAACCTGCCCGTGGGCCTGCTGGCGGGCTCCGCGGTGCTCTCTTTCGCCACCGGCGGGGTGTTCGATGCGGCCGTCACCCTGGCGGTGATCGCCGTCAATGCGGGCATCGGCTTCGCCACCGAGAACTCCACCGAGACGCTGATCCGCCGTCTGTCCCGGCCGGTGGGGCATCCCGCCACCGTGCTGCGGGACGGCGCGCCGGCGGTGATCCCCGCGCGCGAGATCGTCGAGGGCGACGTGATCCTCCTGGCGCCCGGCACCGTGGTGCCCGCCGACGCCCGCCTGATCGCCGCCGACGCCTTGTCGGTGGACGAGAGCGCGCTCACCGGCGAGAGCCTGCCGGTGGACAAGACCGCGGCCGCGCTCGCCGCCGTCCCCGGCGCGGTGGGCGAGCGCCACAACCTGGTCCACGGCGGCACCGTGGTCACCGGCGGCGGCGGCCGCGCGGTGGTGGTGCGCACCGGCGCCGACGGCGAGGCGGCGCGCACCCGCGCCATGATCGGCGCGGCGCGTCCGCCGCGGCCGGTCACCGAGGAGAAGCTCGCCGCGCTCTCCACCAATCTGGCGCTCGGCTGCCTCGGCGCCTCCGGCCTGCTGCTCGCCGCCAGCCTGGCGCGCGGCGAGCCTTTGATCTCGGCGGTGCGCAGCGCCATCGCGCTCGCCGTCGCCGCGATCCCGGAAGGGCTGCCGGCGGTCGCCACCACCACGCTCGCGCTCGGCGCCAAGGCCATGGAGAAAGACCGCGCCCTGGTGCGCTCCTTGCCCGCCATCGAGGCCATCGGCGCCATCGACACCATCTGCCTCGACAAGACCGGCACGCTGACCTGGAACGAGATGGCGGTAGCCCGCGCGCTGGCGGGCCCGGCGGCCCTCGATGTCGAGACCCTCGCGCGGGCGGGTGCGGACGGCGACCTGCTCGCTTTGTGCGAGGCGGTCGCCCTGTGCAGCGAGGCGGAGCTGGAGCCGCGCCAGGGCTCGGCCACCGAGCTCGCTCTGCTGGACTTCGCCGTCGCCATGGGCTGCGACGTGGCCGCGCTGCGCGCCGCCTTGCCCCTCGCCGCGCTGCGCAACCGCGACCACCGGCACCGCTACATGGTGAGCGAGCATTCCGGCGCCAGCGACGGCCCGCTCTTGTTCGTGAAGGGCTCGCCCGAGGACGTGCTCGCCTTGTGCGACAAGGAGCGGGTCGGCGGCACCGAGCGCCCGCTCGCGCCGGCGCGGCGCGCCGCGCTGCTTGAGGAGAACGAGCGCCTGGCGGGCGACGGCCTGCGGGTGCTGGCGGCGGCGCGCGGGCGCGGCGCCATCGGCGCGGCGGCGCCGCAAGGCCTCGCCTTTCTCGGCCTCGCCGGCCTCGCCGACCCGGTGAAGCGCGACGCGGGCGAGGCCATCGACCTGTTCCACAAGGCCGGCATCCGCACCATCATGATGACCGGCGACCAGCAGGGCACCGCGCTCGCGGTCGCCCGCTCCCTCGCTCTGTCGCGCACTGGCGTCCTGCGCATGGCGAGCGGACCGGAGATCGCCGCGCTCGATCAGGACGCGCTCGGCACGCTCGCGCTCGGCACCTCGGTGTTCGCCCGCGTGAGCCCGGCGGACAAGCTGCGCATCGTCGAGGCGCTGCAGGCCAAGGGGCGGCGCGTCGCCATGCTGGGCGACGGGGTGAATGACGGCCCGGCGCTGCGCGCCGCCGCGGTGGGCGTGGCGGTGGGCGAGAAGGCGACCGCGGTGGCGCGCGAGGTGGCGGACCTCGTGCTCGCCCACGACGACCTGCGCGAGCTTGCCCGCGCCATCGCCCGCGGCCGCGCCACCCAGGACAACGTGCGCAACTCGATCCGCTTCTTCTTCTCCACCAACCTGTCCGAGATCCTGGTGATGCTGGTGGAGACGCTGCACGGGCGCGGCGAGGGCGAGACGCCCATGGAATTGTTCTGGCTCAACCTCGTCACCGACGTGCTCCCGGCGCTCGGCCTGGCGCTCGCCGAGCCGCGCGGCGACGTGATGGCGCGCCCGCCGAACGACCATACCGCCCCGCTGTTCGACCGCGGCGAGCTCGCCAGCGTGCTGGCCGACGGCGGCGCCATCGCCGCCGCGGCGCTCACCGGCCATTTCCTCTCGCTTGCGCGCTCGGGGGTGGGGCCGCGCACCCGCACGGTCACCTTCACCACCCTCGCGCTGGCCCAGATCGCCAATGCCTGGGTGCTGCGCGATCGCTCGCCGGGCGCGGGGGAGGCGCTGATCGTCTCCGAGCGGCGGCTGGAGGCGACGCTGGCGGGCGCGCTCGGCCTGCTCGCGCTGCCGTTCCTGGTGCCGGGCCTGCGGCGCCTGCTCGGCGTCGCGCCCGCGACCCTCGGCGACCTCGCGCTCGCCGGGAGCCTCGCGGGCGCCGCCTTCGCGGTGAGCGAGGGCCGGCGCATCGTGCGCATCGCCCCGCGCGCCGGGGCGATGCGCACGGCCTGAATGCTCCGCCGGGCTCAGCCCGCCTTTACCTCGATCTTCTTCGCCTGCGGCGCGGCGGCCACGGGCTTCGGCAGGGTGACGGTGAGCACGCCCTTGGACAAGCTCGCCTTGATGTCCTCCGCCTTGATGCCGGGCGGCAGCTCGATCGTGCGCGCGAACGCGCCATAGGAGCGTTCCACCAGCTTGCGAGCCCCCTCTTCCTCGGTGCGCTCGGCCTTCTTCTCGCCCTTCACCGTCAGGATGTTGTCCACCACCGAGACTTCCACATCCTTCTCCTCGAGGCCGGGAAGCTCGGCGGCAATCTCGATGGTTCCGTCGCGCTCGGTCACGTCCATGCGCGGCGTCAGGCCGCCGCCGCCCAAGGCCGGCCAGTTCCGGGAAAAGTCGTCGAACACCCGATCAATTTCCCGCTGGAGGCTGCCGAACGGCCCGCCCTCGGTCCGGGCGATATCGGCGCGCTTGTCGCCGAACGTCAAAAAAGCGATTTGAGGTTCATGGCGTCAGGTTCCTGTATCTGGATGCTGCGCCGGAGGGCGCGAAGAGGAAGGGTGAGCCGGACCCGGGCACCCGTCCTTGCGCCGGATCAACCGGCGCCGGGGGGCCGCCGCGACCACGTTGACTGGCGTCAATGGCAGGCGGCCCGCCGGTGCTATTGGTGGAACCCCGATCCCGCACAGGAGTTGACGGCCATGGCGGATACCATCCTCGCGCAGGCGCAAGCCGCCCCCAAGCCCCGCTCCGCCGGCCGGCGGATGATGAAGGCGGCCATCTTCGTCGAGAAGGACCGCATCGTCCTCGACGAGAAGCCGGTGCCCGAGGTCGGCCCGCTGGACGCCCTCATCCGTGTCACCACCACCACCATCTGCGGCACCGACATCCACATCCTCAAGGGCGAATACCCGGTGGCGAAGGGCCTCACCATCGGCCACGAGCCGGTGGGCGTCATCGAGAAGCTCGGCTCCGCGGTGGAAGGCTTTGCGGAAGGCCAGCGGGTGATCGCCGGCGCCATCACCCCGTCCGGCTATTCCAACGCCTGCCTGTGCGGCTGCGGCTCCCAGGACGGCCCGCGCACCAAGCACGGCTTCAAGCCCATGGGCGGCTGGCGCTTCGGCAACACCATCGACGGCGCCCAGGCGGAATATCTGCTGGTGCCCGACGCCATGGCCAATCTCGCCCCGGTGCCGGCGGGCCTTACCGACGAGCAGGTGCTCATGTGCCCGGACATCATGTCCACCGGCTTTTCGGGCGCCGAGAGCGGCAAGGTGAAGATCGGCGACGTGGTGGCGGTGTTCGCCCAGGGGCCGATCGGCCTGTGCGCCACCGCCGGCGCGCGCCTCATGGGCGCGACGCGCATCATCGTCGTCGACCAGGTGGAGGCGCGCCTGAAGGTCGCCCGCGCCATGGGCGCCGACGCGACGGTCGATTTCTCCAAGGTGGATCCGGTGGAGGAGATCCTGCGCCTCACCGACGGGCGCGGGGTGGACGTCGCCATCGAGGCGCTGGGGCGCCAGGCCACCTTCGAGGCGGCGCTGAGGGTGCTGAGGCCCGGCGGCACGCTGTCTTCGCTCGGCGTCTATTCCAGCGACCTGAAGATCCCGCTCGATGCCTTCCTCGCCGGGCTCGGTGACCAGACCATCGTCACCACGCTCTGCCCGGGCGGCAAGGAGCGCATGCGCCGGCTGATGGACGTGGTGGCCTCCGGCCGGGTGGATGCGCGCGCCCTCGTCACCCACCGCTTCAAGCTCGACGACATCGAAAAGGCCTACGACCTGTTCGGCCATCAGCGCGACGGCGTTCTCAAGGTGGCCATCACGCCGTAACATGGTTTGGGCAGTGTGGATGCTGCTGGCGCCAGAACGAGGGTTGCGACGGGCATGGAACCGGAAAAGGTATTGCGCGGTGGCTTCCTCATCGGCCTCGCGGTGGGGGTGGGCGTGGCGGTGATCGGACCGACCTTGTGGCGGCTTGCCCGCCCGGCGGCCAAGGATGCCATCAAGGCCGGCGTCGCCGGCTACGGCGCCGCCCGCGTCGCCCTCGCCAAAGCGAGCGAGGAGGTCGAGGACCTGGTCGCCGAGGCCGCGCACGAGATGAAGACGGCCGCCGCCACCGCGGCGGCAGCGGCGGAGGAGGCCGCGGGCGAGGCGCAGGACGGGATTATCGTCCGTGGCTGAGTCGCACCGCCCGGTCCATGCGCGGCTGGCGCATCTGACGCCGGGGCGCACCCGCCTCGTCTTGCTCGGCAAGGTGCCGCACGAGCGCCTGGTCGCGCTGGCGGACGCGCTGGCGGAAGGCGGCATCGAGAAGGTCGAGATCCGGCCCCGCACCGGCAGCATCGTCCTCATCCACGAGGCACCCTGGGACGCCCTCGCGCCGGCGCTGAGCCAAGCCGGCCTCAAGGTCGGCGCGCCCGCCCCGCCCGAGCCGGAGCAGCCGCCGATCGAGGAAGCCTCCTCGCGCCTCGCCAAGGCGGACCTGATGATGGCGCTGTTCACCAACGGCCGGCTCGATCTGCAGAACGCCGCCTTCCTGGCGCTGGCGCTCGGCGGCCTGGTCCAGCTGGCGCGCGGGCGCGTGGCGGGGCCGGCGCTCACCTTGTTCGGGCAGGCGCTCACGCTCGCTTTGCTGAAGGACCGGCGCCCGCCTCTGTGAGGCGCCGCTACGGGGAACCGGCCCCGCGGAGGAGCGATGTCCGACCCCCTCTCCCCCTCCCCTGCGGGCGGACCCGGCAGCCACGTGGTGGCCGACCAGTCGGAGGTCTTCGCCGCGCTCGCCGATCCCGCCACCCACGGCCTGCCGGCCGGGGCCGAGGTGGTGCGCATCGACACCCACGGGGCCGCGGTGTTCCTGGCCGGGCCGTTCGCCTACAAGGTGAAGCGCGCCGTGCTGTTCCCCTTCATGGATTTCTCCACCCTGGAGAAGCGCCGCGCCGCCTGCGCCGCCGAGGTTGAGATCAGCGGCGCCGGGGCGCCGGGCCTTTATCTCGGCGTCGTGCCGATCGTGCGCGGGCCATGCGGCCTCGTGCTCGGCGGCGACGGGCCGGCGGTGGAGCATGCGGTGAAGATGCGCCGCTTCGACGCCGCCCTCACCCTCGACAAGATCGCCGCGCGCGGCGCGCTCACGCCCGAGATCGCCAAGGCGCTGGCCGGCGCCGTCGCCATGTCCCACGCGGCCGCGCCCAAGCGCCCGGGCTTCGACATCGCCGCCCGCCTCGCCTCCTATGTGGACGACAATGCGCGCGAATTTTCCGCCCGGCCGGACCTCTTCCCGGCCGAGGCGGCGGGCAGGCTCGCGCGCCTGTCGCAGGAAAACCTCGCCCGCCTCGGCCCGCTGCTTTCGGCGCGCAGCGCGGCCGGCTTCGCGCGGCGCTGCCACGGCGACCTGCATCTGCGCAACATCGTGCTGATCGACGGCGCGCCGGTTCTGTTCGACGCCATCGAGTTCAACGACGACATCGCCACCTGCGACGTGCTCTACGACCTCGCCTTCCTGCTCATGGACCTGTGGCAGCGCGCGGAGCGGGCCGCGGCGAGCCTGATCTTCAACCGCTATCTCTGGGCGAGCCCGGACGAGATGATCGACGGCCTTGCGGCCCTGCCCTTGTTCCTCAGCCTGCGGGCGGCCATCCGCGCCAAGGTGGAGGCGGCGGGGCTCGGCCACCTTTCGGGCGCGGCGCGCAGCGAGACCGAGGCGCGGGTGCGCCATGCCTTCGCGGCGGCGCTCGCCTTCCTCGATCCGGGCGCGGCCGGCGCGCCGCGCCTGGTGGCGGTGGGCGGGCTCTCCGGCAGCGGCAAGAGCACGTTTGCCGCGCGCGAGGCGCCCGGCATCGGCCGCCCGCCCGGCGCGGCGGTGGTGCGCTCCGACATCGAGCGCAAGCGCGCCTTCGGGTGCGCCGAGACCGAGAAGCTGCCGCCCGAGGCCTACACGCCGGAGGCCGGCGAGAAGATCTATGGGCGGCTGCGCGCGCTGGCGGCGCGCGTCCTCGCCACCGGCCAGAGCGTGATCGTGGATGCGGTGCACGCCCGCGCGCACGAGCGCGACGCCGTCGCGGCGGTGGCGCGGGACAACGGCGTTCCGTTCGAGGGATATTGGCTGGAGGCGAGCGAAGCGGAACTGGTCCACCGGGTGGAGGCCCGCAGCGGCGATGCCTCCGACGCCGACGCCGCCGTGGTGCGGCGCCAGCTGTCCTACGATCTCGGCGACATCCGGTGGGCCCGGGTCGCCCGCGCCGTCAGCACGGGCGCTGCGCCGTCGGCTTTGGATTGACGCCCGTCACCACCTCGGGCTGGCGCTGGGGCGAACCGGGCGAGGCGGCATGGGGCGACAGGCCGGTATGGTTGCCGCCGGTGCCGCCGGTCCAGCCCGTGGAGCCCTCGCTCCCGGGCATGGTGCCGGAATTCGGCCCCTGCGGCGGCGCGGTCGCAGGCGTGGCCGCGGCCGGAGGATTCGCGCACGCGCCCTGGCGCTGAGCCAGCGGGTCGGACTGGGCGGACGCCGGCTCCGGCGCCGCCGTGGCGAGCAGGAACATCACCCCGCCCACGAGGCCGGTCACGAGCAGCCGCCCGCACCCCTCGACGCGCGGCGAGAGAACGACGGGAGCCGCGCGTGCAGGGGCCGTCGCATTGGAATAAGAGAGCATGGGCGTTCTCCTTTCATGCTTGAGAACGTCCGCTGCGGAATCCTGGTTCCCGCGCCCCTCCGGAAGCGGTGCGAACGGGGGCAGCGTCTCGGGTTGAATTGCCTGCTGCGCAGGAGTCGCCCCTGGACCCCGGCTCGGCGCTCCGGCCTCAGGCGGCGACGGTCACCCGCGGCGCGCCCGCTTCCACCACGCCGATGCGGCGCGCGGCGGCAAAGCCTGCGGCCTGGATCTCGCCCAGCAGGCGATCCGCGTCCCCGTCCGCGCAGGAGACCAGCAGGCCGCCCGAGGTCTGCGGATCGGTGAGCAGATGGCGCCAGTATTCCGGCGTTTCCCCTTCGAGATCGACCTCGGCGCCGTAGCTCGCCCAATTGCGGTGCGAGGCGCCGGTGACGAAGCCCTGCCGCACCAGCGCCTCCGCATGGGCGAGCAGCGGCAGCGCCGCGCGGGACAGGCGCAGGCGCGCCGACGAGCCGCGCGCCATCTCGAGGCCGTGACCGAGAATGCCGAAGCCGGTCACGTCGGTCACCGCATGCACCGCCGGGTCCTTGGCGAGTTCCGCCCCCACTTTGTTGAGGCGGGTGGTGGACGCGATCATCTCGTCATAGGCGTCGGCGGGCAGCGCCTCCTTCTTGAAGGCGGCGGAATAGACGCCGACCCCCAGCGCCTTGGTGAGGATCAGCGCGTCGCCCGCCTTGGCGTCGGCATTGCGCCGGATGCGCGCCCGCGGCGCGGTGCCGATCACCGCGAGGCCATAGACCGGCTCGGGGCAATCGATGGAATGGCCGCCCGCCACCGGAATGCCCGCCTCGGCGCAGATCGCCTGCCCGCCGGCGAGGATGGCGCGCACGGTCTGCGTGTCGATCTTGCCGAGCGGCATGCCGAGGATGGCGAGCGCCATGATGGGCGTGCCGCCCATGGCGTAGACGTCGGAGATGGCATTGGTGGCGGCGATGCGGCCGAAATGGTCGGGGTCGTCCACCATCGGCATGAAGAAGTCGGTGGTGGCGATGACAGTGGTGGTGCCGTCGAGGTCGTAGACGGCGGCGTCGTCGCCGGTCTCGGTGCCCACCAGCAGGCGCTCGAACGGGCCGCCCTTGGCCTGGCCGGCGAGCAGTTCCTGGAGCACGGAGGGAGCGAGCTTGCAGCCGCAGCCGCCGCCATGGGCGAGGCTGGTGAGGCGGAATTCGGTCTCGGTCATGAGGTCACCTCTCGGCGCAAACATAAGGAGCGATCAGCGGGCGGGGAAGCGCTGCGCCTCCACGCCGCCGAACGCCCCGAGGGCGAGGCGGGCGCGGATACGGCGCGAGGCGAAGTCGATGGCGGCGGTGGCGAGCACGGTCACGGCGATCAGCACCAGGGCGCGGTCGAGGCGGATCTCGGCGATGGCGCTGTCGATGAAGAAGCCCAATGTCGCCACGCCCAGGATCCCGACGATGGCGCTCTCGCGCATGACGATCTCCCAGCGATAGAAGGCATAAGCGAGGAACGGGCCGTAAAGGCGCGGGAGGAGCTCATAGCCGTAGAGGTCGAGCCCGCGCGGCGCGTCCGGCCGCAGGGTGCGCGAGAGCCGCTCGCCCTCCCGGCCCAGCAGATGGGCGATGATGGCGCCGTTGTGGAGGCCGAGCGCGATCACCGCCGGCAGCATGGAGGGGCCGAACACCTGGAGCGCCAGATAGGCCAGCATGTATTCCGGCGTCGAGCGCAGCACCACCAGCACCCCGTGCCCGGCCCGCGCGCCAAGCCGGCCCACCACGTTGCGCACCAGCAGCGCGAAGCCGGAGAGGGCGACGAGGCCCATCACCACGAGGGTGAGCTGGGTGACCACGAAGGTGGCGACGAGCCCCGGCGTCGCCTGGTCCACCAGCACGATCTTGAGCCAGGCGCCGAACGCCGCCCAAGTGGCGGGCGCGGCGAGGTCGGCGCCTCGGAGCGGCGCCGGCACGATGTCCACGGTGAAGACGCGCGCCACGTTCGCCCAGTCGAGGCTCACGGTGTCGAGGGAGACGAGCACCGCGAGGCCGGCAATGAAGTAGAGCGGCAGCAGCTTGGCCCGCATCCACCAGCGGATGGTGCCGATCATGAGGTAATAGGTGAGCAGGATCGCCGCGGCCGCGTCGTATTGGCCCTGGCGGAAGAAGCTGTCGAGCTCGAAGCCCAGGGTCGGCAGGCCGACGAAGCCGATCACCGCCGAAGAGCGGATGCCGCATTCCATGCGGTAGAGGCCGTAGACCTTCATGGGCGCCAGCGCCTGCGGCAGGCGGGCATAAAGGAAGGCGCTCACGGCGCCGGTGCCGCGCGGCAGCACGTCCGCCGGGCGGCTGTCCGCCTCCTCCAGCAGCTCGCCATAGACCTTGGCGAAGATGCCGGCATAAGGCAGCGCGATGGCGAGCACGCCGGTGAGCGCGCTCGGCCCGAAGGGCTGCATGAGCAGCAGCGCCCAGAACAATTCGTGGACCGAGCGCAGGATGGTGGCGAGGCCGCGCGCCGCCCGGTGGCGGCTCGCGAGCGCGAGGGCGAAGCCGGCCGCGCCGCCGAGCACCACCCCCACCACCGCGAAGGCGAGGGTGAGCAGCACCGCGTGCCCGAGATCGGACACGGCGCCGAAATCGGGCGCGAGGAAGCCGGCCGCGAGCCGGGCCAGCACGCCCCAGGGATCGGAATTGGCGATGGCGAGATCGGCGAACGGCAGCAGCGCCAGCGCGAGCAGCAGGAAGGCGAGGCTCACATTCGCCCGCGTGAGCCGGAGCCCGCGGCGCGCCCCGCCCCCCGCCGGGGCGGCCGGAAGAGGCGGGCGAAGCGCCTCAGCGGGCATAGAGGCCATCGAGCTCGGCCCGCGTGACGGCCGCCGCAGGGGCGTCGATCACCACCGCGCCGGCCCGGAGGCCGACGATTCGGTCGCAGCTTTCCCGTGCCAGGTCCACGGCGTGGAGCGACAGAATGAGGGTGGCAAACCGCCCCGCCATGGCGGCAAGGATGCGCCGCGCCTGGGCCTCGTCCACGGCGGAGACCGGCTCGTCGGCGAGCAGCACATCGCCGCCGCGGAACCAGGCGCGCCCCACCGCCGTGCGCTGGCGCTGGCCGCCGGACAGGCGCTCCACCGGCCGGAGCAGGTCCGGCCCGAGGCCCAGCTCCTCGGCCAGCGGGGCCACCGCATCGCGCTCGCGGCGGAACGGTCGCACGAGGTTCACCGCGTTGTAGAACGCCCCGTGGCGGTCGAGCCGGCCCATATAGATGTTGTGGAACACCGACAATTGCGGCACCAGCGCGTGGTCCTGGGGCACCAGGGCCACGCGCGCGCCGGCGTCGGACAGGCGCCGGTAGAGCGCCGCGATCAGCGTCGATTTGCCCGCCCCGCTGCGCCCCAGCAAGGCGACGCGTTCGCCCTGCCGCACGGAGAGCGAGAGGCGCTCGAACACCGTGCGGTCCCCATAGCCGAGGCGCGCGTCCGCGAACGTGGCGAGGACGGGCGCGGACCCTGCGGGATCGCCGGGCGAAGGGACCGGGCGGAGCGCGTTCACGCTCAATCCAGCAGGCCGAGCTGCTGGCCCACGGCGACGATGGGCTCGTAGTCGGAATTGGTCGCCGGGATGAACTTTTTGCGCGGGAACGAGGCGAGCAGCTCGGGATCGCTCATGCCGAGCAGCGCCGCGCGCACCTTGTCGGTGAAGCCGGCACCGAAGGTCTTGTCGGCATCGCCGCGGATGGTCCAATTGTAGTCCGGATACGGCGGCGTCTTCCAGACGATGCGGACCACCGCCGGATCCACCTGCTTCTTCGCCACCATGTCGTCGAACGAGGAGAAGTTGACCGCCCCCACCTCGTAGGCGCCGGACGCCACGAGCTCCACGGTCTTGGTGTGATCGCCGGAGAAACCGACGCGGGAAAACACCTCCTCGGGACCCTTGCCCAGTTCCTTGCGGATGTAGAATTCCGGCATCAGGCGGCCGGAGGTGGAGGTCTTGGCGCCGAAGGTGAAGGTCCTGCCGGCCACCGCCTTGGACAGGTCCTTCTGGTCCGCCGGCAGGCCGGTCGCCGCATTGGCGATGAAGTAGCTGACGAAGGCCTTGTCCTCCTCGCCCTGGGCCAGCGCCTGGGAGCCGGGCACGGCGCGGCGCGCCTGCACCCCCGAGAGACCGCCGAACCAGCCGAGCTGGATCTGGTTGTTCTTGAAGGCGGTGACCGCCGCCCCGTAGCTCTTCACCGGCACGTACTTCACCGGCACGCCGAGGGTCTTGGACAGATAGTCGGCGACCTTGGTGAAGCGCTGGACCAGCTTGGTCTCGTCTTCGTCGGGAATGGCGGAGAAGGTGAGCGTCTGGGCGAGGGCGGCGGAGGCGCCGAGGAGGATGGCGGCAGCAGCCGCCGCGACGAGGAGCGGACGGGGCATGGAGGTGTCTCCCTGAGCGGCGCGGGCGCGCGCCGCGCGCTGCGATTGAAGATGCGCGCCTCAAGGGGCGAGACGGCACGGAGCAACACTGGCAATGGCGCAAGACCGGCAGGGAGCGGGCGGCCACGCAGGGGGCCGTATCGTCGCGCGCTGGCGCGGCCGCTCTCGATAAGGTGCGCCCCGTCACGCGGGAGCCGGACTGCCGTCACCTTCCCAGACTGGAAGTTGGCACGGTCGGCGTCAATAGAGAAAAAAGGCGCGCCGCGCCGGCGCGGCGCCGAGAGCCGCGAACGTTATGTCAAACATCGGCGCCGCCAATTCTGCACCCCGGACCGTGCATTTTGGAAACCGTCCATTGTGCGCCGCAACAAATACATGGCCAAATGGCATTTTCTGCTGCTCTTCAGTCTCAAACGGCGGGAAACCCTGCCAAATCTGAGCTCGTCCCTTGATTTTGAACGACGCCGCTCCAGTTGCAGTTTGACATGCTTCCAGTTCCAAAATACCGTCCCAACAGGCCGGAATCCCGGCGTCGGACGTTTGCGACAACGTCCGCAATCGTCCCCTGTAAGGGGCGCTTATCGGAGGCTGCCTTCGATGAATATGGAGCTCTCGCGGCGCCAGTTCCTACGAACGGCGGGCGCGGGTGTGGCGGGGACAACGCTCGGAGCCATGGGCTTCGCAGGGGTGGAAGAGGCCCTCGCCTCCACCATCAAGCCGTTCCGTCTCGTCAACACCACTGAAGCCCGCAACACCTGCACCTATTGCTCGGTGGCGTGCGGCATCATCATCTATTCCAAGGGCAGCATCGCCAAGGGCGAGAAGGCCGACATCACCCACATCGAAGGTGACACCGACCATCCCACCAATCGCGGTACCTTGTGCCCGAAGGGCGCGGCCCTGCTCGACATCGTCAAGTCCGAGACGCGCCTCCAGTATCCGATGATCCGGCGCGCGGGATCCGACAAGTTCGAGCGCGTCTCCTGGGACGAGGCGCTGAACAAGATCGCCCGGGCGATGAAGGACGATCGTGACAAGAACCTGGTCCAGAAGAACAAGGACGGGGTGACGGTCAATCGATGGACCACGACGGGGTTCCTCGCGGCCTCCGCAACAACCAACGAAACGGCCCTGTGCACCTATAAGGTGGTGCGCTCGACCGGCATGGTGGCTTTCGACAATCAGGCGCGCGTCTGACACGGCCCGACGGTGGCGAGTCTCGCCCCAACTTTCGGCCGTGGCGCCATGACGAACTCCTGGACCGACATCAAGAACACGGACCTCGTGGTGATCATGGGCGGCAATGCCGCCGAGGCCCATCCGTGCGGCTTCAAGTGGGTCACGGAGGCGAAAGCCAACCGGGGCGCCAAGCTCGTCGTCGTCGACCCGCGCTATACGCGCTCGGCCGCGGTGGCGGACTATTACGCGCCGATCCGGCAGGGCACCGACATCGCGTTCCTGAACGGCGTCATCAACTACCTGATCCAGAACGACAAGGTGCAGTGGGACTACGTCAAGGCGTTCACCAACGCGCCGTTCGTGGTCAAGGAAGGCTTCACCTACCAGGATGGCCTGTTCACGGGCTATGACGAGCAGAAGCGCGACTACAACCGCTCCACCTGGGACTACGACATCGGTCCCGACGGCTTTGCGGTCGTCGACGACACGCTCCAGAACCCGCGCTGCGTCTGGAACCTGCTGAAGCAGCACGTCTCGATCTACACGCCCGAGACGGTCGAGCGCATCACCGGCACGCCGAAGGACAAGTTCCTGAAGGTGGCGGCGATGATCGCGGAGTGCTCGTCGCCCACCAAGACGATGACCTCCATGTACGCGCTCGGCTGGACCCAGCATTCCAAGGGCTCGCAGAACATCCGCGCCATGGCGATGATCCAGCTCATCCTGGGCAACATCGGCGTGCGTGGCGGCGGCATGAACGCCCTGCGCGGTCACTCCAACATCCAGGGGCTGACCGACCTCGGCCTGATGTCGAACCTGATCCCCGGGTATCTCGCGATCCCGACCGAGCGGGACGTCGACTTCAACGCCTACATGTCGACCCGCGGCTTCAAGCCGTTGCGGCCGAACCAGATGAGTTACTGGCAGAACTACAAGAAGTTCTTCGTCAGCTTCCTGAAGATGATGTGGGGGCCCGCCGCCACGGCGGAGAACAGCTTCGCCTTCGACTGGCTGCCCAAGCTCGACGTGCCGTCCTACGACATCCTGCGCGCGTTCGAGCTCATGGACCAGGGGAAGATGAACCTGTACTTCTGCCAGGGCTTCAACCCCCTGCAGGCGTTCCCCAACAAGGCCAAGCTGGCGCGCGCGCTGGGCAAGCTGAAGCTGCTCGTGGTCATGGATCCGCTCCAGACCGAAACCGCGCGCTTCTGGGAAAACCACGGCATCTACAACGAGGCGAACCCCGCCGCGATCAAGACCGAGGTGATCCAGCTGCCCACCACCTGCTTCGCCGAGGACGAGGGCTCCCTCGTCAATTCGGGCCGCTGGCTGCAGTGGCACTGGCCGGGCGGCTCGCCTCCCGGCGAGGCGAAGACCGACACCTTCATCATGGCGCAGATCCATCTGCGCCTGAAGGAGCTCTACAAGAAGGAAGGCGGCACGGTCCCCGAGCCGATCGTCAACCTCACCTGGAACTACAAGGACCCGAACGAGCCCACGGCGGAAGAGCTCGCCAAGGAGATGAACGGCTCCGTTCTCACCGACGTGCTCGACCCCAACGATCCCACCAAGAAGGTGCTGGAGGCGGGCAAGCAGCTCGCATCCTTCGGCTTACTGCGCGACGACGGCTCCACCGCGGCGGGCTGCTGGATCTATACCGGCTGCTTCACCGAGGCGGGCAACATGATGGCCCGGCGGGACAATTCCGATCCCGGCGACACCGGGGCCTATTCCAAGTGGTCGTTCTCCTGGCCGGCCAACCGCCGCATCATCTACAACCGCGCCTCGTGCAACCTCGACGGCACGCCGTGGGACGAGACGCGCAAGCTGATCTGGTGGGACGGCGCCAAGTGGACCGGCTACGACGTGCCGGACATCGCGCCCACGGCCAAGCCGCGGGACGTGGGTCCGTTCATCATGAACCCGGAAGGCGTCTCGCGCCTGTTCACGCGGGGCATGATGCGCGACGGGCCGTTCCCGGTGCACTACGAGCCGTTCGAGAGCCCGGTCGCCAACCTCATCGCCCCGAAGGTCCGGGGCAATCCGGTGGCGCGCGTGTTCAAGGACGACTTCGTCCAGTTCGCCGACGTGGGCTCGAAGGAGTTCCCGTATGCGGCGACCACCTACCGCCTGACCGAGCACTTCCACTACTGGACGAAGAACAACCACGTGAACTCGGTGCTCCAGCCCGAATTCTTCGTGGAGATCTCGCCCGAGCTCGCGAAGGAGAAGGGCGTCGCCAATGCCGGGTGGGTGCGCGTGTGGTCGAAGCGCGGCTCCGTGATCGCCAAGGCCTACGTGACCAAGCGCATCCGTCCGCTGATGGTGGACGGCAAGCCGGTGCACATCGTCGGCATCCCCATCCATTGGGGCTTCGTCGGCGCCGCCAAGAAGGGCTTCCCGGCCAACGTGCTCAGCCCGTTTGTCGGTGACGCCAACATCGAGACGCCCGAATACAAGGCGTTCCTGGTCAATATCGAGCCCACGACCGGGCCGGTGGCATAAGGGAGAAGAGAGCCATGTTTCCTCCGATCCCCAATCCTCCGGTCACCGCGACCCCCGCGAAGTTCGGCGACCAGGACCTCGTCCGCCGCTCGGCTTCCTCGGTGCCGGCGCCGGCGCAGAAGCAGACGCCGGTGGCCAAGCTCATCGACGTGTCGAAATGCATCGGCTGCAAGGCCTGCCAGGCCGCGTGTCTCGAATGGAACGAGCTCCACGAGGAGATCGGCACCTTCAACGGCACCTACACGAACCCGCCGGACCTCACCCCGGCGTCGTTCACGCTGATGCGCTTCGACGAGTGGGTGAACCCCGAGACCGACAATCTCGAATGGCTCATCCGCAAGGACGGCTGCATGCACTGCGGCGATCCGGGCTGCCTGAAGGCCTGCCCGGCGCCCGGCGCCATCGTGCAGTATTCCAACGGCATCGTGGACTTCGACCACGACAAGTGCATCGGCTGCGGCTACTGCGTGAAGGGCTGCCCCTTCAACATCCCGCGCATCTCGCAGGTCGATCACAAAGCCTACAAGTGCACGCTCTGCTCCGACCGCATCGCGGTGGGACAGGGTCCGGCCTGCCAGAAGGCCTGCCCGACCCAGGCCATCGTGTTCGGCACCAAGGACCAGATGAAGCAGTGGGCGGACGGCCGCATCAAGGACCTGAAGTCCCGCGGCTTCAAGAATGCGGGCCTCTACGACCCGCCGGGGGTGGGCGGCACCCACGTCATGTACGTGCTGCCCCACGCCGACAAGCCCTCGCTCTATTCGGGCCTGCCGGACAATCCGCGCATCAGCCCCATCGTCGAGGCCTGGAAGGGCGTGACGAAATATGTGGGCCTCGGCGTCATCGGCTTCGCGGCCGTCGCCGGCGCGTTCCACTATCTCGTCACGGGCGCCAACAAGGTCACCCCCGAGGATGAGGAAAATGCCGAGAAGCTGACGCAAGGAGGGCGTTCATGAGCACGACCCCCTATGATGTCGAGAGCGGCGACCAGGTCCACAAGGGCCATCCGGTCCAGGTGGACCGCTACACGGTCGCCGCCCGGATCAACCACTGGATCACGGCCATCAGCCTGATCCTGCTGGCGATCTCCGGCCTCGCCCTGTTCCATCCGAGCCTCTATTTCCTGACCGCCTTGTTCGGGGGCGGTCAGCTGACCCGCGCCATCCATCCCTGGATCGGCGTGGTGCTGTTCTTCTCCTTCTTCGGGCTGTTCTTCCGCTTCTGGAAGGCGAACCTGTGGAAGAGCGAGGACGGCACCTGGCTCAGGCGCATCCGCGACGTGCTCGCGGGAGACGAGGAGAAGCTGCCCGAGCTCGGCAAGTACAATGCCGGCCAGAAGTTCGTCTTCTGGGGCATGTCCTTCCTCATCGTGGTGCTGATCGGCTCCGGGCTGGTGATCTGGAACACCTACTTCGCCAGCTACACCAGCATCGAGCAGCAGCGGGTCGCACTCCTGGTGCACGCGGTGGCGGCGGTCGCCATCATCTGCCTGTGGATCCTCCACGTCTACGCGGCCATCTGGGTCAAGGGCACGATCTCGGCCATGACCCGCGGCCAGGTGACCGGCGGATGGGCCTGGCGCCATCACCGCAAGTGGCTGCGCGAGCTGGTGGCGGGCAAGCGCTCGGGAACCCCCGCCGAATAGCGGCGGTTCCCTTTGCAGCTCCCCGCCTGCGGGCGGGAGCTGCCGCTCCGGTGAAGGCGAACGGGGGGCGTGCTCCGCCCGGCAGCCGCGCCTTTTCCACCCGGACCAGGCGGGCCGGTGCCGATGGCGCTCGGCCTGCCCCTGTTCCGACCCGGGGCCGCGCCGGGGCTGGACGCGGGATTCGGATTCTGGGCGCCGGCTGCGCCGCGCCGTCCCGCGGCCGCCCGCGAAGCCGGATGTTCCCTGCAAGGCGCAGCCTTGCGGACAGTGTCGAAGCGGTCCCGGCGGGCCCGCAAGATCGCCCGCCATCCACGTGACCCGTGAGGTTCGTGACTCATGTCGTCTTCTGCCGATTCCCCGGGCGCCGTGCTGCCCGATCCCTCGATCATCACCGGCGTCAACATCCCGCCTTTCGCGGTGATGCCCGACCCTGCCCGGCTGTTCGCCCGCCGGGCGCAGCGCTTCGCCGCGTTGGCGCAGCACCACGAGCTGTCGCCCTACCTCACCTTCCTGCATGATCTCTCTGCGGCCCAGGCGGCCAGCCTTGCCGATCTGCCGCTGCCGGAGCTGCCGGACGCCGAGGACCGCGCGCGCGCCCGCTCGTTCCAGATGCCGCCGCTCGACCGCAGCCGCTTCACCGCCGATCCGGTGCTCGACGACACTTTCGCGCGGCTGCTGAAGCTTGCCGCCGAGATCCCCATGCCCGCCGCCGCGGCCGGGGGCCTGGAGCGCCTCGCGCATGCCGGCGACGGAGTGCGCGAGGAGGTGATCCGCAACGTACTCGCCGATTCCATCCCCCTGGAGCACCTGTCCGAGCATGTGTTCGCGGCCGCGGCGCTGCAGGTGCATTTCGCCCGCCTCGCCGCCCGCCTCGACGCCAAGACGCTGGTGGACGTGGGGGTCGGCATGTGCCCCGCCTGCGGCGGGCCGCCGGTCTCGAGCATGGTGGTGGACTGGCCGAACGCCCATGGGGCGCGCTATTGCGTGTGCGCGCTGTGCAGCACCTGGTGGAACTTCGTGCGCATCCGCTGCACCGCGTGCGGCACCACCAAGGGCATCGGCTACCAGGAGGTGGAGGGCAGCGAAGGGGTCATCAAGGCCGAGACCTGCGACGGCTGCCACACTTATACCAAGGTGCTCTATCTGCCGAAAAATCAGGACCTCGACCCGGTGGCGGACGATGTGGGCAGCCTCGGCCTCGATCTGCTCATGAAAGACGGTCCCTACCGGCGCTCGGCGTTCAATCCGCTGCTGCTCGGCTATTGAGGGGGCGGCCATGACCCTGCCCTTGAAAGCGGGTGCGCGCGCCCCGAGCGCCGCCGACGCGGCCGCCACCGCGGACCGGGAGGGCGCGAGCGCACCGCGCCGCCTGCCCGCCGTGGACACGGTGCTGAAGACCGAGGCGGCACGCGCCGCCCAGGCGCGCCATGGGCGCGCCGCCGCCACCGCCGCCGTGCGGCATCTGCTCGACGTCCGCCGCGCCGCGCTCGCCGCGGGCGCCCCGCCGGACCCATCCGCGCTCGCCGCCGAGGCGCTGGGCGCGGCGGCGCTCGCGCTCCTCGATGCCGCGGCCGCGCCCTCGCTCAAGCCGGTGATCAACCTCACGGGCACCGTGCTGCACACCAATCTCGGCCGCGCCATCCTCGCCGAGGAGGCGGTGGCGGCCGCCACCGCCGCCATGCGCCAGGCGGTGGCGCTGGAGTTCGATCTCGCCGGCGGCAAGCGCGGCGAGCGCGACGACCATGTGCGCGCCCTCTTGCTGGAGCTGACCGGGGCCGAGGCGGCCACCGTGGTCAACAACAATGCCGCGGCCGTGCTCATCACCCTCAACACGCTGGCGGCGGGCAAGGAATCCATCGTCTCGCGCGGCGAATTGATCGAGATCGGCGGCGCCTTCCGCATGCCCGAGATCATGGCCCGCGCCGGCACGCTGCTGCGCGAGGTGGGCACCACCAACCGCACCCACATGAAGGACTATGCCGGCGCGCTCACGCCCGACACCGGCCTGATCCTCAAGGTCCACACCTCCAACTACCGCATCGAAGGGTTCACCGCCGAGGTCCCGGCGCGGGAGCTGGCGGACCTCGCCCGCGCCCATGGGGTGCCGCTGGTGAACGATCTCGGCTCCGGCACGCTCGCCGACCTCGCCGCCTACGGCCTGGTCCACGAGCCCACGGTGCGCGAGGCGGTCGGGGAAGGCGCCGACATCGTCACCTTCTCGGGCGACAAGCTGCTCGGCGGGCCGCAGACCGGCTTCATCGTCGGCCGCGCGGAGCTGATCGCGCAGATCAACAAGAACCCCATGAAGCGCGCGCTGCGGGTGGACAAGATCCGCCTCGCCGCGCTGGAGGCGACCCTCAAGCTCTATCGCGACCCGGACCGTCTCGCGGCCCGCCTGCCCACCTTGCGCTTCCTGACCCGCACGGCCGCGGACCTCGCCGCCGAGGCCGGGCGCCTCGCCCCGGAAATTGCCGCCCGGCTGGGCGCGGGCTTCACGGTCGGGGTGATCGCCTGCCGCAGCCAGATCGGCTCCGGCGCCCTGCCGCTGGAAACGCTGGCGAGCGCCGGTCTCGCCGTGCGGCCCGCCGATGGCAGCGGCCGGGCGCTCGCCGCCTTGTCCGACGCCCTGCGGCGGCTGCCGGTGCCGGTCATCGGCCGGGTGGAGGACCAGGCGCTGGTGCTGGACCTGCGCTGCCTCGACCAAGCGGGCGACCTGCTTTCCGCCTTCGACGCGCTCGGCACCGCTCACCGCGGGAGGACGCGCCATGGGCTGGCTTGACCGCCTGCGGGGCAAGGCCGGCCGGCCGGCCCCCGGCGCGACGGCGGCGGAGGCCGCGGCGCTCATGGCCACCGCCCTCGAGGCCGCCAAAGCGGGCGACTATGCCCAGGCCCTCTCCCTGTGGGAGCCGCTGGCGAGCGCCGGCCATCCGCGCGCGCAGAACAATGTGGGCGCCTGCTTCGTGGACGGTCTCGGCGTGGACCGCGACCTGGCGCTCGCCCACCGCTGGCTGGAACTGTCCGCCGCCGGCGGCGACCCGGTGGGCATGCGCAACCTCGCCGCGCTCCATTTCAAGGGCGACGGTGTGGAGCAGAACTATACCCGCGCCGCCGAGCTCTATCGCGGCGCCGCCGAGAAGGGCGACGGCCCGGCCCAGGACATGCTGAGCTGGATGCTGCTGGAGGGCGAGGTGATGCCGCCCGATCCCGCCGAGGCCAGGACCTGGGCCGAGGCGGCGGCGGCCCAGGGCATCGCCTCGGCCATGACGCGGCTCGGCATGATGGCCCACAACGCCCTCGGCACGGCGCGCGATCCCGCGGAGGCCGCGCGCTGGTGGCTCAAGGGCGCGGAGGCCGGCGACGCGGACGGCCAGGCGATGCTGGGCGCCGCGTTCCATCTCGGCTCCGGCGTGCCGCGCGACAATCTCTCCGCCTTCGTCTGGCTGCTGCGGGCCAGGGCCGGCGGCAGCCCGCTCGCCGAGCGATTCTTCGAGGTCGTGCGCGGCCAGCTGTTTCCCCAGGAGCAGGTGGAGGCGCGCCGCCGCGCGGCGCAGCCACTTCCGGGGGCGGAGAAGCCATGATCGTCGGCACGGCGGGCCATATCGACCACGGCAAGTCGACCCTGGTGCGCGCGCTCACCGGGGTCGATACCGACCGGCTCAAGGAGGAGAAGGCGCGCGGCATCTCCATCGACCTCGGCTTCGCCTATCTGCCGCTCGCCGGCGAAGGGCCGGACGGGATCCTCGGCTTCGTCGACGTGCCGGGGCACGAGAAGTTCGTCCACACCATGCTCGCCGGGGCGAGCGGCGTCGATTTCGTGCTCCTCGTGGTGGCGGCCGACGACGGCGTGATGCCCCAGACCCGGGAGCATCTGGCCATCGTCGACCTGCTCGGCATCCGGCGCGGCCTCGTCGCCCTCACCAAATCCGACCTCGTGGACGCGGCGCGCCGCGATGCGGTCGCGGCGGAGATCGCCGCCGCGCTCCAGGGCACGGCGCTCGAAGGCGCCGAGATCCTGCCGGTCTCGGCGGCGACGGGGCTCGGCATCGAGACGCTGCGCGCGCGTCTGGCGGCAGCGGCGCGCGCCATGGGCGACCGGGCCGACGCCGGCCGCTTCCGGCTCGCGGTGGATCGCTCCTTCACTTTGTCGGGCGCCGGCACGGTGGTCACCGGAACCGTGGTTTCGGGCCGCGTGGCGGTGGGCGATCGCGTTATCGTCAGCCCGTCCGGCCTGTCGGCCCGCGTGCGCTCGATCCGGGCCCAGGACCTCGCGGCGGACGCGGGCCGCGCCGGCGACCGCTGCGGCATCAACCTCGCCGGCGACGGCATTTCCAAGGAGGCGGTCCAGCGCGGCGACGTGGTGCTCGACCCCGCCCTCCATGCCCCGGCGGATCATGTGGACGTGGCCCTGCGGGTGCTCGGCTCCGAGCCCAAGGCGATCGGCCAGTGGTTCCCCGTGCGGCTGCATCACGGGGCGCGGGAGGTGGGCGCGCGGATCGTGCTGCTGGGCGATGCGATCCCGCCCGGCGGCAACGGCCGGGTCCAGCTGGTGCTGGAGGCACCGATCGCCGCGGCGGTGGGCGACCGCTTCGTGATCCGCGATACCTCGGCCCAGCGCACGATCGGCGGCGGCACCTTCCTCGATCTGCGCGGCCCGGCGCGCAAGCGCCGCACGCCCGAGCGCCTGGCCCAGCTCGACGCCCTCGCTCTGCCCGAGCCGGAGGCCGCCCTCCGCGCGCTGCTGGAGATCCCGCCGTTCCAGGTGGACCTTGCGGCCTTCGCCCGCGACCACGCTTTGTCCGCGGCCCAGGCCGAGACGCTGGCGCAGGCCCTCGGCCTCGTGCGCATTCCGGCGGGCGAGAGCGTGATCGTGCTGTCCGCCGGCCGCTTCGCGGCGTTCCGCGACCAGCTCTTGGGCGCGCTCGACGCCTTCCATGGCCAGAACCCCGACCTGCCGGGCATCGGCCGCGAGCGGCTGCGTCTCGAGCTGACCCCGCGCCTGCCGGCGCCGGCCTTCCTCGCCGCGCTCCAGCTGCTGCCGCGCGCGGACGTGCGCCTGGACGGCGCATGGGTGCGCCGGGCGAGCTTCGAGGTGCGCCTCTCGCCCCAGGACGAGGCGCTGTGGGCGCGCATCGCGCCCCTCGTCTCGGCGGAGGAGCGCTTCCGCCCGCCCCGCGTGCGCGACATCGCCGGCCTGCTGCCGGCTCCGGAGCCCGAGGTGCGCCGGCTCATGAAGCTCCTCGGCCGCATGGGGCGCCTCGACGAGGTGGCGCACGACCACTTCTTCCTGCGCGCCACCGTGGCCGAGATGGTGGGCATCGTGCGGCGCCTCTCGGCCGCGCACGCGAAGGGCGAATTTTCCGCCGCCCAGTTCCGCGACGAGGTCGCCAATGGCCGCAAGGTGGCGATCCAGATCCTCGAATTCTTCGACCGCCACGGCGTGACCCTGCGCCGCGGCGATCTGCGCCGGGTCAACCCGCACCGTCTGGACCTGTTCGCCGCGCCGGTGGAAGATGCGCCGGCGCAGGGTCCCGGCGATTCGAAATCCGCGACGCCCTCCCCCGCCGCTGCGGGACGCGGCGCGCCGCGAGGAAGAGAAGCGTCCCTGGTGGGGCGTCCGGACTTCAAATCCGGGAGGGGCCGCGAGCCGGTCCTTGGTGGGTTCGACTCCCACTCTCTTCCGCCAGCCCTCCGGGAAAAGCGATGAGCCTTTTAGCCGTCTTTCTTGCCGACCTCGACGCCGCCAGGAGCGCCGCGGACGCGGCCGAGACCCGCTTCCGCGCCGAGGCCGCCGCCCGCATCGAGGCGCTCGCCACGGCGCGCGCTTATGCCTATCGCCGCGCCGATCTGATGGCCGGCCTCGCGGAGGCGACGCAGGAGGTGGACAGCGCGGAGCTCGCCGCCGCGGCCGGGCACGCGCTGCTGCGCACCCGCCTCGGCTGGGACGAGGACAGTCCTGCCCGCTCGGAAGTGCTCACCCGGTTCGCGGACGTGGCGCTGGCGCTGTTCGCCGCGCGAGCCGCGAGCCCGGATGCCGGGCCGGACGGGCCCCCGCCCGATCCCGCCGCCGCGCTGGCCGCCTTCGAGGAGTGGTATCTTTCGACCCGCGAGACGCCGTTCTGGCACCTGTTCGACCACTATCTGCCGGAGACGGCCCTTGTCGACTTCTAGACGCAAGCCGCGCGAGCGGCCGGGCGCGGCACCCGGCGGCCGCCGCCCCTCGCTCGTCGATCCCGCGCCGCCGGCCGACGACTTCTCCCAATGGCTGGCCGAGGCCTATGCCCAGGAGGGAGACTTCACGGCGCTGGTGGTGCTGGTCGCCATCGGCGAGACGCGGGTCTCGCCGCTCGCCTCCACCTTCCTCACCTTCGTGGGCGACGCGGTGGGCTGGGCGGAGATCGCCGGCCTGTTCGCCGGCGCCAAGAAGGCCTGGGACGGCGTGAGCTTCTTCCCGGTGCTCGATGCCGACGGCCCGCTGGAGAATGCCGAGGCGCGGGCACGCCTGCGGCGGCTCGAAGCCCGCATCGCCGAGGACCGGCTGGTGCTCAATGAAGGCGCCTTCTTCGACGCCTGGGGCCGCAAGCTGAAGGTGGAGCAGATCACGCCCCACTGAGGCGGGATGCGCGCAGCCGGCGCGCGCCGATTCGGCTGCCGGGCGCTCAGCGGATCGGGAAATCGAAATAGGTCGAGGGAAACGGCTCGTCCTTGAGCGTGAAGTGCCACCATTCCTTGGCGAAGGGCACGAAGCCGTGGCGCTTCATCAGGTCGGCGAGGCGCGTGCGGTTCGCCTTCTGGACCGCCGTCACCGCCTCCGATCCCGGCCAGGATCGCGGGCTGAAGAGGTCGAAGGCCGTCCCCATGTCCACCTCCGCTCCGCTCGTGGCGTGGACCAATGTGAGGTCCAGCGTCGAGCCGCGCGAATGGCCCGAGCGCGCGGCGATGTATCCCTCCTTGAACAGCTCCGACTTGGCGATGTCGGGATAATAAGCAGGCTTGGTGCTCTCGTCGGCGAGATCCGCCGCCCAGCGGGCGAAGTGCGCCACCGCGCGGGCCGGGCGATAGCAATCGAACAGCTTGAGCCCATAGCCCTGCCGGCGGGCGTCCTCCGCCACCTGGGCGAGCGCCTCGGCCGCGGGCCGGGTGAGGAAGCAGCGCGGCGCCTCGTAGCCATCCACCCGCGTGCCGACGAAATTGTCGGCGCCGAAATAGCGCACGTCCAGGATCACGCCCGGCACCGTCTGCCCCACGTCGACGAAGCTCGCGGGCCGGTCGGTGCGCGCCTCGGCGGGCGACACGAGGGGGGAAAGGCCCAGAATGAGGGCCGCGGGTTTCACCACGTGGTCCATGAGGCGCGCGACCATCGGCAGGAGGAAGGCCATGGGCCAAGCTTAGTCGCGCCGCCGGCCGAGGCAAATGCCCTGGCGTGGCGGCGCCGGGGCGCTCGCTCGCCTGGACCGGGCGCGCCCTTCGCGCGGGGGCTCGGGGGGCAGGCGGATCGGATCGACCGCCGGCGGGGGCTCGGGAAAGGGCGTGCGGCGCGGCGTCCGCCGAGGATCGCCCTCGGGCAGCGGCGGCACGCCGGGCGCCGGCGGCGGCGCGGGAGCCGGCGGCTCCTCCAGCGGCTGGGGCGGCGGGATCGGCGGCACCGGATTCGGCGGCCACGGATCGGGGCGGCGCGGGTCGGGCGTCAAACCGGCGGTGATCGGCGCGGCCGCCGGGGGCGTGGGTGAAGGCGGGACGGCGGCGGCGCGGTGCGGTTCTTCCCTCATCGGGGGAGAACGTGGTCCCCGGCTCCGCGTTCCCGGAGCGCTGGCGCGAGCCACCGGAACCGGAACCGGCGCCGCGCAAACGCGCGATCGGACCGCGGCGCGCCGGGGCGCGCCGCGGCGGACGATCAGGAGAAGAAGCTGGTGATGGACTGCCAGATGCTCTTCTTCGGCGCGTTGGCGGCGTCGGCCGTCACCGGCTTGCCGTCGGTGCCCACCGTCGGCGCACCGGACTGCGCCTTGGCCACGGCCTCGGCGCTGAAGATGCCGGCGAAGGCGGAGATCTTGGACAGGGTGACGGGGCCGGCCATGCTGTCCGCCTCAAGGCCGTTCTTCTCCTGGAACTCCTTCACCGCCTTCGCGGTGCCGG
The DNA here is from genome assembly GCF_040049235.1 of Xanthobacter luteus. Taxonomy (NCBI): domain Bacteria; kingdom Pseudomonadati; phylum Pseudomonadota; class Alphaproteobacteria; order Hyphomicrobiales; family Xanthobacteraceae; genus Xanthobacter; species Xanthobacter luteus. Next base: position 99,614 of record NZ_JBDZDO010000002.1, on the reverse strand, counting down.
GGCCGAACTGGCCGTCGGCGGTGATGCCGAGCGCGGTCTGGAGCTTTTTCACCGCCTCGCCCTTGGTGCCGACGGTGAGCAGGACCAGCTCGGGCAGACCCATGGCGGAGAAGGTGTCGGGGCCGGCGACGCCGTCGGCGGCGAGGCCATGGGCCTTCTGGTAGGCCTTCAGGGCCTCCTCGGTGGCGGGACCGAACTGGCCATCGGCGGTGACGCCAAGCTTGGCCTGGAGAATCTTGACCGGCTCTCCGGCCAGTCCGCGCTTCAGAATCGCCATCTCTGTTCCCCTGAATGGTTGGCTGAACTGGAAGGTACCCGGCCGCGGGCCCGCCCTTTCGGGCAGCACCGGCAGAAGAGCCCCGCGGCATCCCGCCCGCCACGCCCGACGCCGGCGGCCCCGCTGGGCGGCCCGTGCCGGGAACGGGGGCGAAACGCCCTCGACCGCAAACCACATACAACCAACGCATGACAAAAGCATGCGAATTGACGGGCCGAAAAAGAAAAAGCCGGGCCTTTTGACAGGCCCGGCAAGTATCGCCGCAGAGCGGCGAACCTTCCAGAGGGGAACAGCTGAGGCACCGCATAGGATGCGATCAGCGCCCGATCAAAATGCCTTCCGCATAGGCATTTTGCAACGCCATTTGACCGCATAACAGGCATGTCCTGGACGCTGGGCTCACCCGATTCGACGGCACCTTCATACCATGCAAGGACTTAGATCAATAATTCCAGCGCTGGGCCTTGGAAATTAGAAAGTCTCTGAACACTTGGATCCGCGCCACGGAGCGCATTTCCTGGGCATAGGTGAAGTAGGCTTCGAGCTTGGGAGTCTCGCGGTCGGTGAACAGCGGCACCAGCGAGGTCGAATCGTCCGAAAGGTAATCGGGTAGCGTTCCAATCCCCACGCCCCGCTCCACCGCCCGCTTCAGCCCCAGCACATTGTTCACCTCGAACGCCGGAATGCGCGGGGTCGAGCCGTCGCGGCCGGCATGCTCCAGCCAGTTGAGGCCCTGGAAATAGGACGGGATCGGCCCGCCGAGGAGCAGGATGCGGTGCTTGTCGAGCTCGTCCACCGTGCGCGGCTGGCCGTGGCGCTTGAGATAGTCCGCCGAGGCGTAAGCGTGGAAATGGACAGTGAACAGCTTGCGCTGCACCAGGTCCGGCTGCACCGGCTGGCGCATGCGGATGGCCACGTCCGCCTCGCGCATGGCGAGGTCCAGCTCCTCGTCGGTGAGGATCAGCTGGATGCGGATGTCGGGATAGAGTTCGACGAATTCGCCCACCCGCGCCGTCAGCCAGTGGGTGCCGAGACCCATGGTGGTGGTCACCCTGAGGTCGCCGTTGGGCTTCTCGCGGCTGTCGGTCAGCTGGGCGCGGGCCGATTCGAGCTTCAGGAACACCTCGTGGGCGGTGCGGTAGAGCAGTTCGCCCTGCTCGGTGAGGATGAGGCCGCGGGCATGGCGGTGGAACAGCGGCACCTTCAGCTCCACCTCCAGCGCCGAGACCTGCCGGCTCACCGCCGATTGCGAGAGCCCCAGCGTCTCGCCCGCATGGGTGAACGAGCCGGCCTCGGCGGCGACGTGGAAGACCTTCAGCTTGTCCCAGTCCATGGGGCCCCGTTCCCTGGCAGCATTTGCGCCCCGCAGGGTTGCGGGGCCTACGCTCAGTGTCTCATGTCGAGCGTCCGGGCAGCGGCGCGCGGCGCCGCCCCCGGCATGCCCTCATTCGGCCGCCTGAGAAACCTGGTGGTGGGCGAGGAAGCGCTCGGTCTCGAGCGCCGCCATGCAGCCCCGCCCCGCCGCCGTCACCGCCTGGCGGTAGACGTCGTCCGCCACGTCGCCCGCCGCGAACACCCCGGGCACCGAGGTGGCGGTGGAATCGGGCGCGGTCCACACATAGCCGTTGGGCTTGAGCTTCAGCTGGTCCTTCACCAGGTCGGTGGAGGGCGCATGGCCGATGGCGATGAACACGCCGTCGGCGGCCAGGCGCGTCAGCTCCCCCGTGCGGGTGTCGCGCAGCATCACGCCGGTGACGCGGGTGGGCTCCTCCGCGCCGACGATCTCGGCCACCTCGGCGTTCCACACCACGGCGACCTTGGGATGGGCGAACAGCCGCTCCTGGAGGATCTTCTCGGCCCGGAAGCTGTCGCGGCGGTGCACCACCGTCACCTTGGCGGCGAAGTTGGTGAGGAACAGCGCCTCCTCGACCGCGGTGTTGCCGCCGCCCACCACCACCACCTCCTTGCCGCGGTAGAAGAAGCCGTCGCAGGTGGCGCAGGCGGAGACGCCGAAGCCGCGATAGGCCTCCTCGGAGGCGATGCCGAGCCAGCGCGCCTGCGCCCCCGTGGCGAGGATCACCACGTCGGCGACATAGGTCTCGCCGCCCTCGGTCACCATGCGGAAGGGCCGGCGCGAAAGCTCGAGGGTCGCGACGTGGTCGGCGATGATCTTGGTGCCGACGTGCTCGGCCTGGGCCCGCATCTGCTCCATCAGCCAGGGACCCTGGATGACGTCGGCGAAGCCGGGGTAGTTCTCCACGTCGGTGGTGATGGTGAGCTGGCCGCCCGGCTGGATGCCCTCGAACAGCACTGGCTCGAGCATGGCGCGGGCCGCATAGATGGCCGCGGTGTAGCCCGCCGGGCCAGAGCCGATGATGACGACCTTCTTGTGATGGGTGGTCATGAAATTCCCCGAAACCCGGGCATGGCGATGGTTCCGCGCCCGCGCTGTGAAGCGTCGCAGCCTCAAGCGAGGGCGACGAGCCATGCAAGAATGTAGGAGCCCGCGTGCGGCGCCACAAGACAGGGACGGACGCCGCGTGACGCAGGGGCGCCATTGCCGCTGGCACGAAAGATTATTTCGTTGCACCGCGATAAAGGCGCACTAAGGTGCCGCACTGCCATTCGCAAGGAGTTCACCTTGACGGTTCGTCTCGATGCCGTGGACTGGAAGATCCTCGACGAGCTCCAGCGGGACGGGCGCATGACCAATGTCGAGCTCTCGCGCCGCGTCGGCATCTCGGCACCGCCCTGCCTGCGGCGCGTGCGGGCGCTGGAGGAAGACGGAATCATCGAGGGATACCGGGCGCTGCTCGACGAGAAGCGCCTGGGCTACGACCTCACGGCCTTCGCCATGGTGCACCTGACGAGCCAGGCAGAAGCGGACCTCGCCGCCTTCGAGGCGTGCATCGCCAAGTGGCCGCTGGTGCGCGCCGCCTGGATGCTGTCCGGCGAGGTGGACTTCCTGATGCTGTGCGTCGCGCCCGACTTGCGCACCTTCCAGGCGTTCGTCCTGGAGATCACCGCCGCGCCCAATGTGCGCAACGTGAAGACCGCCCTCACCCTGAAGCGCTCCAAGGATGCGCCCGTGGTGCCGCTGGAGACCGGCCTGCCCAAAGGCTGAGGGGCGCCCGCCGCCTCACCGGCACTGCTTGCGCACCCGCCGCACGAAGTCGACGGCGCCGTCGGGGTTGAGCAGGTAGCAGCGGCGCACGTCCGCATCCGTCAGGCCCGACAGGCCGTCGCACACCTGCCGGAACGCCGCGAGCTTGCGCGAGAAGCGCGCCGGCAGCGCATCGTATCCCGCGCCGACCGCGTGATAGCCGCCGAGCACGCTTTCGCAGGCGACCTGTCCGGGCTGCGCGGGCCGCAGCACCGCCAGCGCCGCCTCGGCGCGCGCGTCGCCTTGCTCCGTCGCCCTGCGCAGCCAGTCGAGCCCGCGCTCGAAATCGAGCGGCACCTCGGCGCCCACGCTGTGCCGCAGGCCGAGCGCGACCATCGCCCCAGGGTCGTCGGCCTCGGCCGCCTTGCGCAGCCAATAGTAGCCTTCCTGCGGGTCCTTCGGCACGCCGGAGCCATTGAAGTAGCTGAGCGAAATGAGCCGCATGCTCGGCACGTCGCCGGCCTCGATGGCCCGCTTGTACCAGGAGATGGCCGCGCGCGGGTCTTTCCTGAGGCCGTTGCCGGTCTCGAGGTTCATGGCGAGCAGGCGCATGCCGCGCCGGTTCCCCGCCGCCGCGGACTTCTGGTACCAGGCGTTGGCGTCCTTGAGGTTGCGGGGCACGCCGTTGCCCAGCTCCAGCAGCAGGCCGAGGCTCGCCATGGCGAAGCCGTCGCCCATCTCGGCGGCGCGGCGATACCAGAGGGCGGCCTTGCCGGGGTCCCTGGCGATGCCGTTGCCGGTCACCAGATTGTCGCCGATGAGGTTCATGGCGGCGCTGTTGCCGGCCTCGGCCGCCTTCAGGTACCAGGAATTGGCGGCGGGAATGTCGGTCGCGACGCCCTCGCCGTCTTCCAGCAGCAGGCCGAGGCCGACCATGGCGGCGGGAGAGCCCTGCTCCGCCGCGCGCTTGTACCAGGCGAGGGCGTCCGCCGGACTGCGCGCGACGCCCTTGCCGGCGGCGAGGTTCGAAGCGAGGTAGCGCATGCCGTTGGTGTCGCCGGCGTCGGCCGCCCTGCGATACCAGGCATTGGCTTCCTTGAGGCTCCGCGGCACCCCGGCGCCGGCCTCGTACATCAGGCCGAGCCCCGACATGGCCGGCAGATCCCCCTGCGCGATCGCCCGCTGGTACCACGCGACGGCCGCGGCCGGGTCCTCCGGAAGACCGTGGCCGGTGGCGAGATTGTCCGCTAGATACCGCATTCCCAGCCGGTTCCCCGCCTCCGCCGCGCGTCGGTACCAGGCATTGGCGAGCGCGAGGTCCTGCGGCACGCCCGCGCCGCGCTCATAGAGATCGCCGAGGCTCCACATGGCGTCGTCGTCGCCGAGCTCGGCCGCCCGGCGGTAGAGCCGCGCCGCCTCCGGCAGGCTCTTGGCGATGCCCGTGCCGGTCTCGACATTCTGCGCCAGGAAATAAAGGCCATGGGCGTTGTCCGCCTCCGCCGCCTTGCGGAACCAGACATTGGCCGCGGCCGGATCGGACCGCGTGCCCACACCGCGGTCGTAGGCGAGGCCGAGATTGACCATGGCGGGCACGTAGCCCGCCTCGGCGGCCTTGCGGAACCAGGCGAACGCCTGCGGCTCGTCCACCGCGCCGCCCCGGCCGTTCTTCAGATTGATGGCGAGGGCGCGCATGGCGACCGCGCTGCCGCCGTCAGCCGCGGTCCGGAACCAGCGGTTGGCCGCGGCAAGGTCCGCCGCCCCGCCGCGCCCCGCCTCGAGCGCGAAGGCGAGCGCCACCATGGCGTCCACCTCCCCCGCCTCGGCCGCGCGGCGATACCAGGCGAGGGCCGCCGCGGCGTCCTGCTCCACCGACGCGCCGGCGAGCAGCGCGTCGGCCATCAGGCGCATGGAGGCCGGGTCGCCCGCCTCGGCGCCCTTGCGATACCAGGCGATCGCCGCGGCCCGGTCGCCGGACGGGCCGCCGGACTCCAGCAGGCGCCCGAGACTCCCCATGGCGGGCGCAAACCCCGCCTCCGCGGCCTTCTCGTAGAGCCTGCGGGCGGCGTCGAGGTCGCGCGGCCCGCCGTGGCCGGCCTCGTGGCTTTCGCCCAGCGCATGGGCGCCGCCCGCATGGCCGAGCGCGTCGGCGCGCGCCGCATGGTCGCGAACGGCGCCATATTGGCGGGCGGCGAGATAGGCCCGCGCCAGCTGGTACCACAGCCGCGGCACGCCGGGCGCCGCGCGCACCGCGGCCTCGCAGGCGGGAATGGCGGTCCGGGGATCGATCGCCTGCGGCGCCACGCCGGCAACCCCATGGGGGCGATCGGCGTCGAACGGGCTCGCCGCCGCCTCGTCGCAGCGTTGCACCAGGGCCTGCGCGGCGTCCGCGCCCGTCTCGCGCGCTCCCTGCGCCAGCGCCCCATCGGCGCTGCACAGCGCAGCCACCAGCGCCACAGCGTATCTCATGCCGCTCCCCGACCGACGACGACCTCGCGCCCAACTTATCCGATCGGGGGGCGGTTGGCAGGCCGCGCGCCGAAGCTTTCCTGGCGCCGTCCGAGCGCAGGCCCGCCGGCGGCGACATCGCGGCCGTCACACGCCTGACGCCTGCTGCCTCTAACTAGCGCCCTTCCGCCCGGAACAAGCGGCGGGATGCCAACCGTCACAACCCGATCGACCCCATGAGCAGTCGAGCACATACAGGCGGCGCAGGCGCGCGCGCCGCCTCGGATCTTCCCGCCCAGGCGCTGTCCCGCTGCCGCTATGCCTTCGCCGCGGTGGGCGCGTTCTCGGCGGTGGTGAACGTGCTGATGCTCACCGGCTCGCTCTACATGCTCCAGGTCTATGACCGGGTGCTGCCCTCCCACAGCCTGCCGACCCTGGTGGCGCTCTCGCTCATCGTCATGGCGGTCTATGCCGTGCAGGGCCTGTTCGACGCCCTGCGCCAGCGCATCCTCGGGCGCATCGCCGTGGCCCTCGACCAGGACCTGTCGGGCCCCGTGGTGTCGGCGATCCTGCGCGCGCCGCTGCGACGCCGCGACGACGGGCGGGGCACCCAGCTCGCCCGCGACCTCGATACGGTACGCTCCTTCCTCTCCGGGCTCGGGCCGACCACCCTGTTCGATCTGCCCTGGATGCCGCTCTACGTGCTCGCCTGCTTCCTGCTCCACCCCTATCTCGGCTGGACGCTGGTGGTGGGCGCGCTGCTGCTGGTCAGCCTCACTTTGCTCACCGAATGGCGCACCCGGCGGCCGGTGCGCGAGGCGGCGCAGACCGGCGCCGACCGGGCGGTGCTGCTGGAGGCGGCGCGCCGCAACGCCGAGGTGGTGGCCGCGCTCGGCATGGAGCAGCGCATGCTCGCCCGCTTCGAGCAGCGCAGCGCCGGGCATCTCGCCGCCCAGCAGCGCGCCGCCGACATCGCCGGCGGCCTCGGCGCGCTCTCCAAGGTGCTGCGCTTCATGCTGCAGTCGGCGATGCTGGGCATGGGCGCCTGGCTCGTGATCTCGGGGCTGGCTTCGCCGGGGGTGATGATCGCCTCCTCGGTGATCGCCAGCCGGGCGCTGGCGCCCCTCGAGCTCGCGATCCAGAGCTGGCGCCCGTTCCTCGCCGCGCGCCAGTCCTGGACCCGCCTGCGCCAGGCGCTGACCGATGAGGACCGGGCGCGCCCGGTGGCGCCGGAGCGGGCGCGCCAGCGCCTCACGGTGGAACAGGTCTCGGTGGTGCCGCCCGGCGCGAGCGCGGCGGCGGTGCAGAATATCTCCTTCACCGTCGACGCCGGCCACGCGGTCGGCGTCATCGGCCCGTCGGCCTCCGGCAAGTCCACGCTGGCGCGGGCGCTGGTCGGCGTCTGGCCGGTGCTGCGCGGCGAGCTGCGGCTCGACGGCGCGACCCTCGACCAGTGGCCGGACGAGGCGCGCGGCGCCATGATCGGCTATCTGCCCCAGGACGTGGAGCTGTTCGACGGCACCGTGGCGGAGAACATCGCGCGCTTCGATCCCGCCGCCGCCGAGGCCGACATCCTGGCCGCCGCCAAGGCGTCCGGCGCCTATGAGATGATCCTGCGCCTCAAGGACGGCTTCGCGACCCGCATCGGCGAGGGCGGCTCGACGCTCTCCGGCGGCCAGCGCCAGCGGGTGGCGCTCGCCCGCGCGCTCTACAAGGACCCGTTCCTGGTGGTGCTCGACGAGCCCAATTCGAGCCTCGACGCCGAGGGGGAGGCCGCGCTCACCACCGCCATCATGGGCATCCGGGCGCGGGGCGGCATCGCCATCATCGTCGCCCACCGGCCGGCGGCGCTCGCCGCCGCCGACCTCGTGCTCGCTCTGGCCCAGGGCCAGCAGCAGGGGTTCGGCCCCAAGGAGGAGGTCCTGCGCCAGGCCCTCGCCGCGCGCGAGACCCAAAGCGCGCCCCCAAGCGCGCCCCAGGCCGTGCCGCCGGCCGCGGGCGCGGGCAAGCCGCGCGTCGTGGTCGAGCGCGTCGGATAGGCAAAGGAGCCCCCATGGCCCCCGTCAAGCCGCTGGACCCGTTCCGCGACATCCGCATCACCGCGCTGGTCGGCGGCACCGCTCTGCTGGCGCTGCTCGGCACGGTCGGCGTGTGGGCCGCGACCGCCCCGCTCTCGGGGGCCGTGATCGCCCAGGGGCAGGTGGTGGTGGAGAGCAACGTGCGGCGCATCCAGCACCCCACCGGCGGCGTCGTGGGCCAGATCCTGGTCAATGACGGCGACCGGGTGAAGGCCGGCGACGTGCTGGTCCGGCTGGACGAAACCACCGCGCGCGCCAACCTCGCCATGGTCGACAACCAGCTCAACCAGCTCGGCGCCCGCCGGGCGCGGCTCGAGGCCGAGCGGGACGGCAGGGCCGCCCTCGTCTTCCCGCCCTCCCTCGCGGATCACGCCGACCAGGAGGCGATCGCCTCCATCCTCGCCGGCGAGCAGACGCTGTTCGCCTCCCGGCGGGCCGCGCGGGAGGGGCAGATCTCCCAGCTGCGCGAGCGCATCGCCCAGACGCGCGAGGAGATTTCCGGCCTCGCCGCGCAGGTCGCCTCCAAGCGCGAGCAGATCCGTCTGATCGAGCTGGAGCTCGAGGGGGTGCGCAAGCTCTATGCCGCCAATCTGGTCTCCATCTCGCGCATGACGAGCCTGGAACGCGAGGCGGCGCGGCTGTCCGGCGAGGCGGGACAATTGGTGGCGGAGACCGCCCGGGCAAAAGGGCGAATCACCGAGACCGAGCTGCAGATCATCCAGATCGACCAGGAGCAGCGGCGCGAGGTGTCGACCGAGCTGCGCGACGTGGAGACGCGCCTCGCCGACTTCGCCGAGCGCCGGGTGGCGGCGCTCGACCAGCTCCAGCGCATCGAGCTGCGCGCGCCCCAGGACGGCGTGGTGCACCAGAAGGCGGTGCACACCGTGGGCGGCGTGGTCAGCGCCGGCGAGCAGATGATGCTCATCGTCCCCGAGCACGACGGGCTGGTGATCGAGGCGCGCATCGAGCCGCAGCTCATCGACCGGCTGAAAGCGGGGCAGAACGTGATTCTGCGCTTCTCCGCCTTCGACAGCGCCACCACCCCGGACCTCGCAGGGGTGCTCACCCGGATCTCGGCGGACCTCACCCGCGACCAGCAGAACGGGACCGCTTTCTACGTGGTGCGCATCGGGCTCCGCGCTGGCGAGCACACCCGGCTCGCCGGCAAGGAGCTGGTGCCTGGCATGCCGGTGGAGGCCTTCATCCAGACCGGCGAGCGCACCGCCCTCGCCTATCTGGTGAAGCCGGTCGAGGACCAGCTGATGCGCGCCTTCCGGCACGACTGACCGCGCCCCGCACCCGACACCGTTGCGATCCCGCCCCGACGGCGCGCCGGCGGTTGCCTGCGCTCGTCTGACGCAGATTTTGACAATCCAAGAACAAAGCTCCCTAAATCAATCATGATATTGCCGGCGCAATAGTTGTTTAGCTGGACAATATTTTGCCAAACAAGCAAAATTTTTACCAAGATAACCGCTTATATTTTCAACAAAAATTCCGCAATGTCACAAGGTCTGCAGCGGATATTCATCGTTCTGTTATGAACGCTTTTTAGGTTCGCCCTCGATTACCAAAGGTTAGGCGGGATACTGGTGCGCTGGGCGGCGGCACCGGTGCTCCCCGCTTGTCTTCATGTTTCCCCGTGGCCGCCCCGATCAGCAGCGAGCTCATCCATGGCGACCACCCCTCATGTCCTGTCCACCGGCGACTTCTCCCAGAATTGGAGCAATGCTGGCCTGATCACAGCCGATGACAATTGGTCGAACGTTTCGGCAATCGTCGGTTATCTGGGCGACATCGACGGCGGCTCCACCACCAATGTCGATCCGCAGACCCTGACCGGCGCCGCGCTCGGCACCGTGGACGTGATCGCCAACCAGGCCGCGACCACCATCACCAATGGCGGCGTCGCCGAGTTCGACAGCCTCGCCAACCCCACGGTGGCGCTCCAGGGCTCCGGCACCGCCGATGCGCCGAGCCTCGTGATCTATCTCGACGCCACCGACCGAACCGACGTGACCCTCACCTTCGACGCCCGCGACATCGACGGCTCCGCGGACAATGCGGCGCAGCAGATCGCCGTGCAGTATCGCCTCGGCAACAGCGGCGCCTGGACCAACGTCACCGGCGGCTATGCCGCCGACGTGACCACCGCCAGCGCCGCCACCCAGTCCACCGCCTTCGACCTGACGCTGCCCGAGGCGGTGAACGGGCGCGCCGACCTCCAGGTGCGCATCCTCACCACCAATGCCGCCGGCAGCGACGAGTGGGTGGGCATCGACAACATCAAGGTGACCAGCGCGCCCGCGGTCGAGACCCAGAAGGTCGGCTTCGCGCTCGATTCGCTCGCGCTGTCCCTGGTGGAAGGCGACACCGGCACCAAGCTGTTCACCTTCACCGTGGAGCGCACCGGCGGCACCACGGGCGACGTGAGCTTCTCCGGCTCGTTCCTTGAAGGCGACACCGCCGCCGACGACTTTGCCAATCTCATCTCCGGCTTCGCCGGCATCATCGCCGACGGCTTCGCCTCCACCACCGTGACGCTGGAGGTCAACGGCGACACGGTGATCGAGGCCAACGAGGCGTTCTCGCTCACCCTCACCGACGTCTCGAACTCCGCCGGCATCGCCACCTCGCTCCTCGCCGAGCGCGCCAGCGCCGCCGCCGCCATCCTGAATGACGACGCCGCGCCCGCCAGCGAGATCGGTGGCATCGAGATCCTCGACATGGCCGAGTCCCTCGCGGGCTCGGTCGAGACCCCCGTGGCCACCGAGACCCTGTCGGTCACGCGCCGCGGCTCCTGGGTGTCCGGCGACGGCGAAGGAGGCTCCGAGAGCATCACCTTCGACGACACCACCGCCCGCGCCTATGTCACCAACGCCGCGAGCGACCGCATCGACGTGCTCGACCTGAGCGACCCCTTCGCCCCGGTGAAGGTGGACGAGATCGACCTGTCCACCCTGCCCGGCTACGGCGAGGTGAATTCGGTCGCCGCCCGCGACGGCGTCATCGCCGTGGCGGTGCAGAATGCCGACGGCGGGGAGAACGGCCTGGTCGCGCTGTTCGACGGCACGGGCGCCCTCATCAAGACCATCACCGTCGGCGCGCTGCCGGACCAGCTCACCTTCTCCCCCGACGGCACGCTGCTGCTGGTGGCGAACGAGGGCGAGCCCTACAATGACGAGACCGCGGGCGTGATCGAGAACGCCCCGGGCTCGGTCTCGGTCATCGACATGGCGGCGGGCGCCGCCAACGCCACGGTGCGCAACACCATCGGCTTCAGCGCCCTCGACGGCTTCGAGGCCCAGCTTTCCGACCTCGGCATCAAGATCTTCGCCGGCAGCGGCGACCTGCCCGCCCCCACCGCCTCGCAGGACATCGAGCCGGAATATGTGGCGGTCTCCCCGGACGGCACCAAGGCCTACGTCACCCTCCAGGAGGTGAACGCGGTCGCCGTGATCGACCTCACCGACGCGGCCGCGGACAAGCCGGTCTCGATCCTGCCGGCGGGCTATGTGGACTTCTCCCTCGCCGGCAACGAGGCGGACTTCTCCGACCGCGACGGCGCGAGCAATGGAAAGTCCATCTCGGTGGGCAACGCGCCGGTGAACGGCCTGCTCCAGCCCGACGCCATCGCCTCCTTCGAGATCGACGGCACCACCTACTTCATCACCGCCAATGAGGGCGACACCCGCATCGTCCAGAACGGCTCGGAAGGGCTCAACGAGGCACGCGCCTCCAGCTTCGGCGTCACCGACGCGGACTATGCCCGCTACAATCTCGACACCGTGTGGACCACCTCCGCCGACGACCTCTACGGTTTCGGCGGGCGCGGCGTCTCGATCTTCAAGCAGAACCTCGACGGCACCGTCGAGAAGGTCGAGGAGACCGGCGGCGACTTCGAGCAGATCCTCGCCGCTTTGCCGAACGCCAGCACCGTGTTCAACGGCGAGAATGGCGGCAGCTTCGACACCCGCTCGGACAATAAGGGCGCCGAGCCCGAGGGCGTCACGGTGGGCGAGGTGAACGGCAAGATGTACGCCTTCGTCGCGCTGGAGCGCATCGGCGGCGTGATGGTGTGGGACGTCTCCACCCCGGAGGACGCCAAGTACGTCACCTATGTCGCGCCCACCTCCGACGATTACGGCCCGGAGGTGATCAAGTTCGTTTCCGCCGAGGACAGCCCCACCGGCCGCGCGCTCCTGATGACCGCCAACGAGATTTCCGGCTCGGTGACGGTCTATGACCTGGAAGACCCGAACGTCACCAAGATCAGCGCCGTCCAGGGCGAGGGCGCCAGCTCCGGCATGGTCGGCCAGACCGTGACGGTGGAAGCCATCGTGGTGGGCGACTTCCAGAACGGCGACGCCGACGCCAGCCGCAACCTCGGCGGCTTCTACATCCAGGAGGAGGCGTTCGACGAGGACGGCAACCCGCTGACCTCGGAAGGCATCTTCGTCTATGGCGGCACCGGCGACGTGAATGTCGGCGACCGGGTGCGGGTCACCGCCACCGTCAGCGAATATTTCGGCATGACCGAGCTCAACGCCACGGCCATCGAGGTGATCGAGGCCGGCGCGGTCGAAAACATCGACGCGATGGCGCAGACCATCTCCTTGCCGGCGGACGGGGTGACCACGAGCCAGGACGGCGACGCCCAGCCCGATCTCGAAGCCTATGAGGGCATGCTGGTCACGGTGGAGCAGGAGCTCACCATCACCGAGCAGTTCAACCTCGACCGCTTCAACGAGATCAAGCTGGTGGCGGGCGAGCGCCCGGCCCAGTTCACCCAGGAGAACGCCCCGGACGCCGCCGCCTATGCGGCCTATCTGGAAAGCCTCGGCGCCCGCACCATCACCTATGACGACGGGCTGAACGTCCAGAACGCCGCGATCTCCAACCTGGACGGCTTCGACCCCTACACCACCGAGACCGCCCCGCGCATGGGCGACACCATCACCGGGCTCACCGGCGTGCTCGACTATCAGTGGGCCGGCAATTCCGCCTCCGGCTCCACCTGGCGCATCCGCTCGGTGGAGGACGGCGCCAACACCTTCGAGGAAGGCACGCCCCGCGAGGCGGCGCCGGAGGACGTGGGCGGGCGCCTCACCGTCGCCTCGCTCAACGTGCTGAACTACTTCACCACCATCGACACCATCTCCGACTCCAGCTCCGACCAGCCCGGCGACAACACCGCCGCCGGCTTCGACCCGCGCGGCGCCGACAGCGAGGCGGAATTCGCCCGCCAGACCGAGAAGCTGGTGGGGACCATCCTCGCCATCGATCCGGACGTGCTGGCGCTGGTCGAGCTCGAGAACGACTTCCTCGCCGGCTCGGACGGCAACGCGCTGGAATATCTGGTCGACCAGCTCAATGCCGAGCTGGGCGCCGAGATCTATGCCTGGGTGGACCCCGGCACCCAGTTCGTGGGCGGCGACGCCATCGCGGTGGGCTTCATCTACAAGCCCTCCGAGGTGACGGTGGCCTACGACACCACGATCGAGATCCTCGACGACGCCGACCTTGCGACGCTGGGCCTCGACGGCCTGCTCGACCAGAGCACCGTGGACGGCATCTTCACCGGCGTGAACACCAGCCGCGCCGCGCTCGCGGTGACGTTCGAGGAGGTGGAGACCGGCGAGACCTTCACCGCCATCGCCAACCACCTGAAGTCCAAGAGCGGCGCGGGCACCGACGCCGATGCCGACCAGCTCGACGGCCAGGGCGCCTGGCAGCAGCAGCGCGAGCTCGCCGCCACCGCGCTCACCGCCTGGGCCGAGAGCGACCCCACCGGCTCCGACGACGGCGACGTGCTGCTGCTCGGCGACTTCAACGCTTATGCGAAGGAAGACGCGGTCGGCATCCTCGAGGATGCCGGCTTCGAGAGCCTGGAGACGCGCCTGGAGGATCCCTACTCCTACGTCTTCGACGGCCAGACCGGCTCGCTCGACTACATCTTCGCCAACCAGACCCTCGCCGCGCAGGTCACGGGCGTGACCCACTGGCACATCAACTCCGATGAGGCCGACGCCCTCGACTACAACACCGACTACGGCCGCGACCCGAGCATCTTCGACGCCGACAGCCCGGTGCGCACCTCCGACCACGATCCCCTCATCATTGGCCTCAACCTCGAAGAGGAGCCAGAAGTGGCTGATTATACGCTCCAACTCCTGCACTTCTCGGACGGTGAAGCGGGCCTGCTCGCCTCCGAGACCGCGCCGAACCTCGCCGCCCTGGTCGACGCCTATGACGACGACTACGCCAACACCCTGATCCTCGCCGGCGGCGACAACTGGATCCCCGGCCCGTTCCTCGCGGCCGGCACCGATCCCGCGGTGCGCGACGCCATCAACGAGGTGACCGGCTCCACCATGACCGGCACGATCCCGATCGCCGCCGCCGACATCGCCATCCACAACGTCATCGGCGTCGAGGCCTCGGCCCTCGGCAACCACGACTTCGACCTCGGCTCGAACGTGCTGGCGGCCTCGCTCACGGCCGGCTCCGGCTGGGTGGGCGCGCAGTTCGTGTCGGTGTCCGCCAACCTGGTGGTGGGCCCCTCCTCGCCCTATTACACCGACCCCACCGCCACCGACTCGGCGCTCAACGCCATCTATGTGGACACGGTGGACTACAACGTGCAGCCGGGCGTGAACCAGCCGGCCACCACCACCGCCATCCCCGAGGCCGCGACGCTCAAGGGCAAGATCGTGCCGGCGGCGGTGATCACCGAGGGCGACGAGAAGATCGGCATCGTCGGCGTCACCACCCAGATCCTGGAAACCATCTCCTCGCCCTCGGGCACCGAGATCGCCGGCTACCCCGGCGGCACCGGCGCCAACGGCGAAGTGGACGACATGGACCTGCTCGCCGCGCAGCTCCAGCCGATCATCGACGAGATGATCGCCGAGGGCGTGGACAAGATCATCCTCCAGTCGCACCTGCAGATCATCGGCAACGAGATCGAGCTCGCCTCCAAGCTCAAGGGCGTGGACATCATCCTCTCGGCCGGCTCCAACACCCGCATGGGCGACGCCGACGACGAGGCGGTGGAATTCCCCGGCCATGCGGCCGACTTCGCCCTGGAATACCCCTATCTGGGCACCGATGCGGAGGGGAACCCCATCCTCATCGTCAACACCGACAACGAATACACCTATCTCGGCCGCCTGGTGGTGGACTTCGACGAGAACGGCCACATCATCACCGACAGCCTCACCGCCAACCAGTCCATCAACGGCGCCATCGCCGCCACCGAGGAGAACGTCGCCGAAGCCTGGGGGACCACGGTCGGCAATCTCGACGCGACCGCGTTCGCCGAAGGCACCAAGGGCGGCGACGTGAAGACCATCACCGACGCGGTCCAGGGCGTGATCGACGTCAAGGACGGCAACGTCTACGGCTATTCGACCGTCTATCTGGAAGGCGAGCGCGGCCAGGTCCGCAACCAGGAGACCAACCTCGGCAACCTGTCCGCCGACGCCAACGGCGGCAGCCTCACCACGGCCCTGAAGGACGCGCTCGGCACCGCCGCGGAAGGCGCCTATGTGGTCTCCATCAAGAATGGCGGCGGCATCCGCGCCCAGATCGGCACCATCTCGGCGCCCGATCCGGTGGACGGCACGGTGGACAAGCTGCCCCCCGAAGGCGGCGTCTCCCAGCTCGACGTGGAGAACTCGCTGCGCTTCGACAACAAGCTGATCGCCTTCGACACCACGCCGGAAGGCCTGAAGGCGATCCTCGAGCACGGCGTCGCCTCCTACGGCAACCAGGGCCGCTTCCCGCAGATCGGCGGCGTGGCCTTCTCCTTCGATCCGGACGCCCCGGCGGGCAGCCGCATCCTTGATCTCGCGCTGGTGGACGAAGAGGGCAACACCCTGGTCCAGCTCTATGACGACGGCGTGCTGCTGGAGGACGTGCCCGCCGAGATCTCGGTGGTCACGCTGAACTTCCTCGCCGACGGCGGCGACGGCTATCCCATGAAGGCCAACGGCGAGAATTTCCGCTATCTGCTCGCCGACGGCACCCTCGGGCCGGTCCTCGACGAGACCCAGCTCCTGGTTCCGCTCGCGCCCGCCAACACCCTCGGCGAGCAGGCCGCCTTCGAGCGCTACATGCGCGAGAACCACGGCACCGAGGAGACCGCCTACGACCTCGCCGACACCGACATGGCCGGCGACGAGCGCATCCAGAACCTCAACGCCCGCGCCGAGGACACCGTCCTCGCCTCGGAGCAGGTCACCTTCTCCGGCGACGCCGAGGCCAACATGTCCGAGGGCGGCGCCCTCGACGACATGCTCTCGGGCAATGCCGGCAACGACATGCTCAAGGGCCACGGCGGCAACGATCTGCTGCGCGGCGGCGGCGACGACGACCTGATGTTCGGCGGCTCCGGCGACGACGCCCTGCTCGGCGGCTCCGGCGACGACGAGATCTATGGCGGCGACCAGGACGACGAGGTCGAGGGCGGCCGCGGCGACGACATGCTGATCGGCGGCAACGGCTCCGACGCCTATTCCTACGAAGAGGGTGACGGCACCGACACCATCGCCGAAGACGGGGGGCTCGAAGGCGACGCGGACCGCCTCGTGTTCCAGGACATCGACAGCGACAAGGTCTCCTTCACCACCTCCGGCAATGACGTGGTGATCCTCCTCGAGGACGGCTCCGCCATCACCCTCAAGGACCAGGTGGACGGCTCCGGCGGGGTGGAGGAGATCGTGTTCGCGGACGGCGAGACGCTGGCCCGCGACGCGATCCTCGGCAGCGTGGGCAACATTGCCCCGGTGGCGCAGGACGACGCGCTCGGCCCGGTCGCCGAGGACGCGGCTCCGGTCCTGATCGCCTTCTCCGACCTGCTGGCCAACGACACCGACGTCGAGGACGACGTCCTCACCGTCACCGGCGTCAAGAATGTGGTGGGCGGCATCGCCCAGCTCACCGCGGAAGGCGTGCTCTTCACCCCGGCTGCCAATTTCAACGGCCAGGCCTCGTTCGAGTACACCGTCTCCGACGGCGAGGACACCGCCCAGGCGAAGGCCTCGTTCACCGTGACCGCGGTGAACGACGGGCCGGTCGCCGCGGACGACACGGGCGCGGCGACCGCCCTCGACACCAAGCTGTTCGACCTGCTCGCCAATGACGCCGACGGGGATGGCGGCGCGCTGAGCCTCGCCGGCTTCTCGGTGACCTCGGTCGCCGGTCTCGACCTCGACCCGGAGGCGGCGGCGGACGCCTTCGCCATCACCGGCAACCAGCTGGCCTTCAGCCCCGACGGCGCCTTCGACGGCCTCGCCCGCGGCGAGACCGCCACCGTCAAGGTGGCCTACCTGCTGTCCGACGGCCAGGGCGGCACCGACGAGGGCGAGTTCGTCCTCCAAGTGACCGGCACGGGCACCTTCAACCCGATCACCGGCACCGACCAGACCGAGACGCTCGCCGGCACCCGCGGCGACGACCTCATCCGCGGCCTCGGCGGCGACGACGTCCTGCGCGGCGGCGCCGGCTTCGACCGCGTCGAGGGTGGCGCGGGCAATGACGACCTGCGCGGCGGCCTCGCCGCCGACGTGCTCGACGGCGGCGCCGACAACGATCAGATGCGCGGCGGCGCCGGCCGGGACACCTTCGTGTTCCGCTCCGGCTACGGCACCGACACGGTGTTCGACTTCAAGCGCGGCACCGACGTGGTCCAGCTCGACAGCGACGACTTCACCAACTTCGATGCCCTCATGGATGCGGGCGCGATCACCGTCAGCGGTGCCGGCGCCAACATCACCACCTTCATCACCCTGGAGGACGACTCCCAGCTCGTCCTGCGCGGCATCAACGGCGCGTCCCTCACCGCCGACGACTTCCGCTTCGTGTGATCGCCGCCCGGGCGGATGCCGCGGCATCCGCCCGGAACCGCGAAGGCACAAGGCCGCAAGAGCAAAAGGGGCGCCCGCCGGGCGCCCCTTTCTGGTTTCACGCCCAAGCGGGGACCGGGCCACCTTCCCGCGGCCCGGCCCCCGCCCTCGGCGCCCGTTCCGCCGCCTGCTTGGCGACGCCGCACGGCGACGCCGCGGGGCGGTGGACGGACCTCGCGCCCTCCGGCGGCAGGGCCCCGTTCGAACCCCTCAGGCGGCGGCCTTCGCGCCGGCGCCGATGATGCCCTTCGCGGCGAGGTCGGCCCGGGTGCGCTCGTCGAGGCCGAGCAGCCCGCCGAGCACCTCGCCATTGTGCTGGCCGAGCTCGGGCCCGCAGGCGGCGACCTTGCCGGGCGTCTCGGACAGGCGCGGGAAAGTGTTCTGCATGCGCAGGCTGCCGAACATGGGATGGGCGATCTTCACGATCGCCTCGCGCGCCTTGAAATGCGCGTCCTCCAGCATCTCCGGGGCGCGGTAGATGTCGCCGCGCGGCACGCCGTGGGCGTCGAGCACCGCGCCCAGTTCGTCGGGCTCGAGCGTGCGCGACCAGTCGGCGATCATGTCGTCCAGCTCCTGCTGCACCTTGCCACGCGCCGAATGGGTGGCAAAGCGCGGGTCCTCGGCCAGCTCGGGCCGGCCCATGGCGGCGGCGAGGCGCTTGAACACCGTGTCCTGGTTGGCGGCGATCAGCACGTAGCGCCCGCTTTTGGTGGGATAGACGTTGGAGGGGGCGACGTTGGGCAGGATCGCGCCGGTGCGCTCGCGCACATAGCCCGCCTGGTCGTATTCGGTGATGAGCGATTCCATCATGGCGAGCACCGCCTCGTAGATGGCGCTGTCCACCACCTGGCCGCGCCCGGTGCGCTGCACCGCATGGAGCGCCATCAGCCCGCCGAGGCAGGCGAACACGGCGGCGAGCGTGTCGCCGATGGAGATGCCCATGCGGCTCGGCGGGGTGGAGGGATCGCCCACCACGTAGCGCAGGCCGCCCATGGCCTCGCCGATGGCGCCGTAGCCGGCCTTTTCCGCATAGGGTCCGGTCTGGCCATAGCCGGAGACGCGGATCATGACGAGGCGCGGATTGATCTTGCGCAGCTCCTCATAGCCGAGGCCCCACTTTTCCATGGTGCCGGGCCGGAAATTCTCGAGCAGGATGTCGGCATCCGCCACCAGCCTGCGGATCAGGTCCTGGCCTTCGGGGACGCGGGCATTGATCTCCACCGACTTCTTGTTGCGCGCGATCACCGGCCACCACAGCGACTTGCCGTGCTGCTTCTCGCGGCCCCATTCGCGCATGGGATCGCCGACGCCGGGCTGCTCGATCTTGATGACCTCGGCGCCGAAATCGGCCAGCAATTGTCCGCAGAAGGGGCCGGCGAGCAGCTGCCCCATCTCGATGACGCGGAGGTCGGCCAGCGGTCCGAAGCTGCTGGGGCCGACGCTGGTCTGGGTTCGCGGCTCGCTCATGGCATCACCTATTTGTCCGGACAATATTGTTGGGATACAAACAGAAGGGAAACGGGCTGGCAACGGTGCGCCGGGCCGCAGAAGGAGGAGGACGCGCATGCCGCCGCACACCGTCGAGATCGTCGAGGTGGCCCCTCGGGATGGGCTTCAGAATGAACAAGTGCAGGTGTCCACGCCGATCAAGGCCGAACTCGTCAGGCGCGCCGTGGAGGCCGGGCTGAGGCGCGTGGAGGTGACCAGCTTCGTCAATCCGCAGCGCGTCCCGCAGATGGCCGACGCCGAGGCTCTGATGCAGAATGTCCGGACATATCCGGACCTCATTTCCATCGGCCTCGCCATGAACCGGCGCGGCTTCGACCGGGCGCGCGCCGCCGGCTGCAACGAGGTGAACATGGTGGTGGTGGCCTCCGAGAGCCTCGGCCGCCGCAACCAGGGCATGTCCACGGCGGAGAGCATCGCCATCGTGCGCGAGGTCGGCGCCGCGGCGCGGGAAGCCGGCCTGCCCATGTCCGTCACCATCGCCGCGAGCTTCGGCTGCCCGTTCGAGGGCGAGGTGCCCGAGGCCCGCGTGCTCGCCATCATGGAGCAGATCCTGCCCGAGGCGCCGCTGGAGATCGCCTTCGCCGACACCATCGGCTGCGGCGTGCCCGCGCAGGTCACCTCCCTGCTGAAGCAGGCGAACGCGCTCGCGCCCGGCATGCGGCTGCGCTGCCACTTCCACAACACGCGCAACACCGGCCTCGCCAACGTGGCGGCGGCGGTGGCGGCGGGCGCGCGCGCCATCGACGCCAGCCTCGGCGGCACCGGCGGCTGCCCGTTCGCGCCCGGCGCCACCGGCAATGTGGCCACCGAGGACGTGGCCTGGATGCTGGACCGCATGGGGGTTTCGACCGGCGTCGATCTCGACAAGGCGGTCGAGGCCGCGCAATGGCTCGCCGCCGCGCTCGGCAAGCAGATGGCGGGCGGCGTCGCCAAGGCCGGCCTGTTCCCGAAGGCGGTCGCGCGCGGCGGCTGCGTGGCGGTGGCCTGAGGTCCGGCGCGCCCCCGGCCGGCCGCGCCCTCGCGGGGTTGCGCTCATCTCACGAGGCGCGCCGCTCCAGCGCGCCCGGCCGCGCCGGCAGAGCGATGCCGAAATGGCGCGCCAGAACATAGGCGATGTCCTCATAGCAGGAGCCGAAGCGCACCACCTCCAGCGTCTCCACGTTCAAAAGCGTGGAGGACGAGCCATAGGGATGGAAGCGCTGCAGCCCGTGGTCGATCACCACGTCGGCGATGGCGAGGATCTCGTCCTCGATGTCCTCCACCTTGAACTTGGTGCCGCCGAGCGTGAGGTTCGCCGAGGAGCCGAACAGCGGGAATTGCGCCTCGAAGGACAATTGCGTCAGCGCCGCGTGGAACGGGCCGGCGTTCAGCAGCATGACGAGCGTGCCTTCCTTGGTGCTCGCCCCCATCACCTGGGTGTCGAGGCCGGCCATCATGGGATGGTCGGCCCGGAACGGCGCGATGCACCCGAGCGGCAAGTCGTAGTCGCCGGTGATGGCGGCGACGATCTCCGCCCCGCGCGTGCTGGTCACATGCAGCGCGCGGTGCGCCGCAAGGCTCGCCACCATGGCGTTGAGCTTCTGCGGCGCCCGCTTCTTGGTGCGGAAGATGGTGTCGAGCGCCGCCTTGGAGCCGCCGAGGATGGAATAGCCGATGGTGTTGGGCACCACGGCGATGCCGCCCGCGCGCAGCACCCCGAAGGCGCGGGCGGCATCGCCCGCAATGTCGAAGAGGGGAGCGCCCGACATGCCCCGCGCCCCGCTCAGGCCGCGACCGGCGCCGGGCGGGCCGGCAGCTGGATCTGGAAGTGGCGGTTCAAGATGTCGGAGATCTGCTCGAAGCACACGCCGTAGCGGTGCACCTGGAAGCTCTTCAGGTCGATGATGGTGGAGGAGATGCCTTCGGGATTGGCATAACGCGACAGGCCGTAGTCGATTTCGATGGCGGCGATGTCGCGCACCTCCCGGTCCACGTCCTGGAGCCGGTACTTCGAGCCGGTGAGCGAGCGGTTGGCGGACGAGCCGAGCACCGGGCGCATGCGCTGGCGCGAGAGTTCGGTGATCGCCTTGTGGAGCGGGCCGGCGTTCAGCAGCAGATCGAGCGTGCCGATCTTGGTGGAGCGCTCCATGGTGAATTCGTCCACCGAGGCGAAGATCGGATGGTCGGCGCGGAACGGCGCCACCACCGAGAGCGGCAGGCCGTAATCCTCGGTCACGGCGCGCACCAGCGTGCGCTCGCGCGCGCCGACGATGTGCAGCTCGGAGAAGATCTCGAAGTCGGCCATCATGCCGTTGGGCTTGGAGAAGCTGCGGCCCTTGGCGGTGAAGATGTTCTTGATCGCCTCGCCGCAGCCGCCGAACACGGCATAGGCGACATCCAGGGGAACAATGGCGACGCCCCCCTTGTCGAGCACGTCGAACACCGCCTCGGCGTCTTTCCTCGGGTCAAGCACGACCATCTTCGTCTCCTTGGAAAAGGGCATGGGATCAGCTCCAGGGCGCGAGCCGGGAGCGCAGAGCAAGCAGCACGGCGCGGAACAGCACCGTGGCGGCGACGATGATCACCAGCAGCGCCACCACGCCCGTGGTGTCGAAGCCCATGGAGGCCGCCGAGATCAGGTGGCCGAGGCCCGAAGTGGAGCTGATGAACTCGCAGATGATCACGCCGATCAGGCACAGGCCGATCGACAGGTCGATGGCGGCCCACATCCAGGGCACGAGGCTCGGCCCGGTCACCATCGCGAAGGTCTGCCAGCGGCCCGCGCCCATGAGCAGGAACTGGCGCCGCAGCATGGGATCGATCTGCCGCATGCCTTCGAGCACGTTGGTGGTGAACACGAACAGGGCGATGGACACGGCCAGCGCCACCTTCGCGGTGACGCCGACGCCGAGGAACAGCACGATCAGCGGGCCGAAGGCGACGCGCGGAATGCCGTTGATGGACACCAGCAGCGGGTTGAGGGTCGCCTCCAGCAGCGGCCAGCGGTAAAGCGCCATGCCGAGCGCGAGGCCGAGCCCCGCCGAGAGCACCAGGGCGAGGACGGCCGCCCCGAGGGTGTCGAACATGTGCGGCCAGATCATGCCGCTGGCGAACATCTCGTAGAGCCGCCGCGCCACCAGCGCCGGCGAGGACATGGAGGCAGGCTCCATCCAGCCCGCCGACACCGCGAGCTGCCAGAGCGCCAGCAGGACCGCGACCAGCACGAGGCGCGAGGCCGAGAGGCCGAAGCCGAAGCCGATCTTCGCCATGGGATCCTTCCGCGCCGCAGTGACGGACATGACGCTCATCGCGCGGCCTCCCACGGCGAGAGCATGCCTTGGCCGAAGCGCAGCAGGCCGTCGAGCGCGAGGGCGAGGACGCCGAGCACGATGATGCCCACGTAGCACCAGGCCACGTTGAAGGTGCCGAAGCCGTACTGGATGATGAAGCCGACGCCGCCGCGCGCGGCCACGAACTCGCCCACCACCACCGCGGTGAGCGCGAGGCCGAGCGAGATCCGCAGCGCGCCATAGTGCCAGCGGGCGAGCTGCGGCAGCATCAGCATCTTCAGCATCTGCCAGCGCGAGGCGCCCATGAGGCGAAGGTTGGCGCGCACCACCGGGTCGATGCTCTTGAGGCCGGCCACGGTGTTGAACAGGAACACGAACACGACGATGGTCACGGCCAGCGCCGCCTTCGAGGCGATGCCGATGCCGAGCGCCGCCGCGAAAGCGGGCGCGAGCGCGATCTTGGGCAGCGCGTTGAGCGCCGACCAGATCGGATCGAACAGCTTCTCCAGCCAGTCCGACAGGCTCATGAGGATGCCGAGCGCGGTGCCGATGACGGCGCCGATGGCGAGCCCGATCAGCGTCGCGCTCACGGTGAGCCAGACATGGTTGAGGAGCTGGCCGTTGAGGGCGAGCTTCCAGAACAGCGTGCCGATGGCGGACGGGGTCGAGAACCAGAAGGTCGGGCTCTCGATGAAGGCGTTCATCCAGCCGTTGCCGGTGCCGGTCTCCCAGGCGACGAGGAAGGCGGCGAGGCCGGCCACCTGGATGTAGCGCGCCGTGCGCCGGATGCTGGGTGCGGCGAGGGCGGTCATAGGGCGAGCGTCCGGCCGACCTCGGCGCGCAGCGAGGTGGAGAGCGTGCGCAGGGTCGGCTGGAAGCCGTCCGCGAACTTCGCCTCGTCCACGGTGCGCGGACGCGGCAGGGGAATGTCGAGCACTTCCTTCATGGTGCCCGGATGGGCGGTGAGGATCACCACCCGGTCGCACAGGCAGATCGCCTCCTCCAGATCGTGGGTGACGAACAGCACGGTCTTGCGGTTCTCCTCCCACAAACGGAGGAAGTCGTCCTCGATGATGGTGCGGGTCTGGGCGTCCAGCGCCCCGAACGGCTCGTCCATGAGGATCACCGGCGGGTCGAAGGCGAGCAGCACGGCGAGCTGCACGCGCCGGCGCATGCCGCCGGAGAGCTGGCTCGGATAGCGGTCGGTGAAACGGCCGAGGCCCACCTTGTGCAGCACCTCGTTGGCCCGCGCCGGCCACTCAGCCTTCGCCACGCCCTTCAGCTCGAGCGCGGCGCACACATTGCCGTAGGCGGTGCGCCACGGCAGCAGGCTGTCCTTCTGGAACAGGTAGCCCACCTCGCCGGGCACCACGCCTTTGACGTCGTGCCCGTTGAAGAGGAGCTTGCCCGACGCCACCGGGATGAGGCCGGCGACGGCGTCCAGGAAGGTGGTCTTTCCGCAGCCGGAGGGGCCGACGATGCCGACGAACTCGCCCGCCGCGACCTCGAGGGAGAAATCCTCCAGGGCGACGGTGCCGTTGGCGTGGCGGATGGTGATCCGCGACGCGGAAATCAGCTGCCGTGACATGTGCTCGGAACCCTCCTGCTCGGAACCGCGTGCGTTCAGAAGCCCTCGTCAGAAGCCCTTGGCGGGCGGTGCCTTCCAGGTGCGCCACAGATCCTCGAACCCGGCCGGCACCACCTCGGCGAGGGTGAAGGACTTGGTGGTGACGCCGGCGAACTTGCCGTACTCCACCACATTGGCGAGGCTCTGCGCGCTCATCACCGGCGAGAACGAGGCGAGGTGCTCGTTGAGGCTGCGCCGCAGCACGTCCTTGGCGACGCCGGGGAACATGGCCTGGTAGACCTCCAGCACCCGCGGGTCGCCCTCGAGGATCACGTCGATGGCCTTGGTGTTGGCGCGGTTGATGGCCTTGGCGGTCTCCAGATTCTTGTCGATCCACGCCGCCTTCGCCGCCAGGCATTCCATGGCGAAATCCTGGAAGATGGCGGGCGGGTCGCCGGCCGGGCCGCTCCACACGGGATAGGCGATCTTCTTCTCGTACTTCAGGATCGACTGCGCCGGGTCGAACGCCATCAGCACGTCGATCTGGCCCTCGGTGAAGGCCTTCACCTGGGTGGCGGGGCTGCCGACCGCGACGAACGAGACGTCGGTGTCCGGATCGAGGCCGGCGGCGCGCAGCACGTAGCGCGAGGACACGTGGCTGCCCGAGCCCATGCCCGAGACGCCGATGGTCATGCCCTTGAGGTCCTTGACCGACTTCACCTTGTCCTTGTGCTTGGTGTGGACCACGAGCTCGGTGATGTACCGGCGCTCCTGCACCGCGATCACCTTCACGTCGAGGCCGGTCTCGCGCAGCTTGAGCATGTGCTCGACGCCGGCATTGGCGATGTCGGCCGCGCCGGTGAGCAGGAGCTGGGTGATCTCGGAGCCGCCGCGGGCGATCACGAACTCCACCTCGACGCCGTATTCCTTGAAGATGCCGAGGTCCCGCGCCACCCAGGTGGGAAACAGGATGATGCTCGGCAGCGTGGCGATCCGCACCTTGGCGGCCTGCGCGAAGCCGGTGCTGCCGAGGCCGGCGGTGGCGGCGAGACCCGCCGCGCCGGCGAGAAGGTGGCGCCTGTTGAGTTGCATTGCCATGTCGTTCTCTCCCTCAGGGCCCGCGCCGTGTCGCCGACGGGGATCGTTTGTTGGGGAGGGCGCGCCGGTGCTCCGAACCTGGAGCTGAGCCGGACCGCTCCCGCATGTGCGGCGGCGGATGAGGGTTCATCCGCCAGGAAACGAGAAGATGTCCGGTCAAATACCGCCGATGGCGCCGGCGGCTGCGGCGGCTGCTGCTGCGGCGGCTCCTGGCCGGCGCCGGCCGGTTCCGCACCGCGGCAAGCGCGGCACGGCTTCGACTTTGACGAAAGATTCCAGCGGCATGGACGTCCTCCCGGTGCTCTTCTTATTATTTGTCCGGACAACATATCCGAAGACGGCGGGGTGTCAACCGTCCTGTGGCGGCCAGTCCCCCCTGCGGATCGTCATGACGTAGGAGAAGCGGTCGGCAGGATGCCAGTTGAGGGAGGTCAGCATGATGCCGCCGCTGGCGTCGAGGTAGCGCCGGACGAAGCGCATGGCGGGGGCGCCCGGGCGCACGTTCAGCGGCTTGGCGATGGCCGCCGGCAGGGCACAGGCGGTGATCTCCTGGATCGCCTCGGCGATGGCCTCGCCCGAGCGCGCTTCCACCAGCGCGTAGATCGGCCCCTCGGCCTCGCTCACGTCGGCGAGCAGCGGCACGAAGCGCACGTGGATGTAGACCGTGGTGTAGCTGATGGTCTCGGTCCGGGCCGGGTTCCAGCGCACGCCGCGGATGCGCAGCCAGCGGCTGCCGGCCGGCGCCTTGAGCACCAGGGCCTCCTCGTCGTCGATGGCGACGATGCCGGATTCGCGCACGTCCAGATGGGTGTCGCGGGCGTACTGGAAGAACTCCGCCAGCGTGCGCATGGTGTGGGAATAGGAGGTGCGGGGCGAGGCCGCGACCACGCGCGAGCCGGCCCCCTGGCGGCGTTCCACCATGCCGAGCTCGACCAGTGTCCGCAGCGCCTCGCGGATGGTGTAGCGGCTGGCGCCGAAGGAGGCGCACAGCGCCGCCTCGGTGGGCAGCAGCGCGCCGACCGGGTAGCGCCCCACCGAGATGGCGGTCTCGAGCTGCTTGGCGATGCGCCGGTAGCGCGCCGGATCGTCGTCGCCGCCGCGGACGGCCGCGCTCGTGGCGGCGTCGGCCGGCGCCTCGGTCGCGGCCGGATCCCCGACGGGCACGCCGGCCGCGATGGTGCCGGTGGTGCCGATGGTCACGCGCTTCCTCATGCCGGTTTCCGCCGCTCCGTGGATCCGTTCAGCTTATCCGAACAGGATACACAAATCGACACTTGTCCGGTCATTTCGTCATTTGTTCGACTCGGATGTGGCTGTCCGATCGGGACCGTCCACGGCCGGGGAGCCGGGCGGCGGCGCGCCCTTGCCGCCCCCCGCCTCGCTCTCCACCTCGCCCCGGCGCTGGAGCCAGAGCATGATCAGCCACGAGGCGGCCGCCCAGCCGGCGCCGCCGGCCCAGCCGGCGAGCACGTCGGTGGGCCAGTGCACCCCGAGATAGATCCGGCTTACCCCCACCAGAACGGTGACGAACACCGCCACCCCCAGCAGGAACACCTTGACCCGCACCCGCTCCTGGCTGCGCGCGAGCAGCGCGCCCAGCGTCAGGTAGATCGCCGCCGACAGCATGGCGTGGCTCGAGGGGAAGCTCTGGGAGTAGACCGCCACGCCGTGCGGCACGAGGTCCGGCCGCGGCCGGCCGAAGCCCCATTTCAGCAGGCTCGCGAGCACGGTCGCGCCGACCACAGAGGCCGCCACCAGGAACGCCGTGCCGCGCCGGCGCACCAGCAGCAGGTAGGCGATCACCGCGAGCGTGACGAGCGTGAGCACCGCGGTGCCGCCGAGCGCGGTGAAGTCGCGCATCACCTCCTCGAACCAGGCCGGGCCGAGCGGGTCGCCAAGGTCCTGCGGGTTGCGCAAGGCGAGCAGGATGGTGCGGTCAAGCCGGTTGGCGTCGCCTTCCAGCACCTCCCCCGCCACCAGCGCGAAGAGGTAGATGGCGCAGGCGACGACGGCGACGACGGCGAGGGTGAGCCGCTCCATGCGCGCCACCGGGGCGAGGATTCGCGAGAGCGGGCTTTGGGCGAGCCATGCGGCCGCCCGCGCGAGCGGCGGTCCGGCCAGCGGAATGGCGCAAAGACGGGGGAGCCAGCGACCGTCCGGGTTCATGGCCCCATGCTTGGCCGCATTCGCCCGCAGCGTCAACAGCATGGCGTGCACTGGCACGGATCCGCCGCGCCGGTGCGCCCGCCGCCCTCCGGCCGTCATGCCCCGGCCACGAGCCGTCCGGCGAGGCCCGAGGGCGACGGCGCGGGAGGCCGGACGAAGGAAAGGCGCGGCCTTGCCCCGCGCCCGCGCCCCTGCCAAGACACGGCCCATGGAGCGCCTCGATCCCGAACCACCGTCCGCCGACGCCCCCGTCATCCGCGTGTTCATCGATGCCGATGCCTGCCCGGTGAAGCAGGAGGCCTACAAGGTGGCCCTGCGCCACGGCGTGCCGGTGATCGTCGTCGCCAACGCCCCCATCGCCGTGCCGCGCGACCCGCTGGTGAGCCGCGCGGTGGTGCCGGCGAGCCCGGACGCGGCGGACGACTTCATCGCCGAACGGGCGCGGCGGGGCGACGTGGTGGTGACCGCCGACATTCCGCTCGCCGCCCGCTGCGTGAAAGCGGGCGCCGACGTGATCGCCCCCTCGGGCCGGCCGTTCACGACCGATTCCATCGGCTTGGCGCTGGCGACCCGCAACCTGTTCGACGAGCTGCGCTCCCAGGGCACGCTCACGAGCGGGCCGAAGCCGTTCTCGCCGCGCGAGCGCTCGGCCTTCCTCTCGGCGCTCGATCTCGCGATCGTGCGCCTGAAGCGCGCCGGCTTCCGTCCTGCGCCCGTCTAGGGCGAGAACCGTCGGCGCAGCAAATCCCAGCGCCCCCGCCGCAGGGCGAGGGAGCCGCGGGGGCCCGGGCATGACCCTCTGCAAACGCAGCGGCCCCCGGAAAAACCATCGCCCCGCCGCCTCAGCCCTGGTCGCGGAAGCGGTTGGTGATGGGGTAGCGCCGGTCGCGGCCGAAATTGCGCGCCGTCACCTTCACCCCCGGCGCCGCCTGGCGGCGCTTGTATTCGGCGACGTTGAGCAGGCGCTCCACCCGCTTCACCACCTCCGGCTCGAAGCCCTCGGCCACGAGCTCGGCCACCGAGGCCTCGCCCTCCACCAGCCGCGCCAGGATCGCGTCGAGCACCTTATAAGGCGGCAGCGAATCCTCGTCCTTCTGGTTCTCGCGCAGCTCGGCGGTGGGCGGCTTGTCGATCAGATGGTCGGCGATCACCTCGCCGCTCGGCCCCTTGGCGAACGCCGGCTTCCACAGATTGCGCAGGCGCGAGAGGCGGAACACCTCGCTCTTGTAGAGGTCCTTGATGGGGTTGTAGCCGCCGTTCATGTCGCCATAGAGCGTGGCGTAGCCGGTGGACATCTCCGACTTGTTGCCGGTGGTGACCACCATGGACCCGAGCTTGTTCGACACCGACATCAGCAGCGTGCCGCGCACCCGCGACTGGAGGTTCTCCTCGGTCACGTCGCGCGGGCGGCCGGCGAACAGCGGCGCGAGCGCCGCCTCGATGCCCTCGACGCCGCCGGCGATGGGCACGATGTCGTAGCGCACGCTTAGCTTCTGCGCCACGGCGGCGGCGTCCGACAGGCTCTCGTTCGAGGTGTAGCGATAGGGCAGCATGATGCAGTGGACCCGTTCGGGCCCGAGCGCATCCACCGCCATCACCGCACACAATGCGCTGTCGATGCCGCCCGACAGGCCGAGAACCACGCCCGGAAAGCGGTTCTTCTCCACATAGTCCTTCAGCCCGAGCACGCAGGCGGCATAGTCGGCCTGATCGCCTTCGGTGCGGTCCGCCAAGGGGGCCTCGGTCATCTTCCAGCCGTTGGCGAAGCGCTCCCACTTCGTCACCCGCACCCGCTCCTGGAAGCTCGGCAGCTGCATGGCGAGCGAGCGGTCGGCATTGAGCGCGAACGAGGCGCCGTCGAACACCAGCTCGTCCTGCCCGCCCACCTGGTTCACGTAGAGCAGCGGCAGACCGCTCTCCACCACGCGCGCCACCGCCACGTTCTCGCGCTCCTCATAGACCGAGCGGCGATAGGGCGAGCCGTTGGGGACGATGAGCAATTCGGCGCCGGTCTCGGCGAGGCACTCGACCACGTCCGGACCCCAGATGTCCTCGCAGATGGGCACGCCGAGCCGGATGCCGCGGAACGGGATCGGCCCCGGCATCGGGCCGGGGGCGAACACGCGCTTCTCGTCGAACACGCCGTAATTGGGCAGGTCCACCTTGTGGCGCGCCGCGGCGACGCGCCCGCCGTCCAGCAGCAGCACCGAATTGTGGAGCTTGCCCGCCTCCACCCACGGCGCGCCGACCAGCAGCGCCGGGCCATCCACGGTCTCCGCCGCCAGCGCCTCCACCGCCCTGCGGCAGGCGGCCTGGAAGGCCGGCTTCAGCACCAGGTCCTCGGGCGGATAGCCGGAGATGGACAGCTCCGAGAACACCAGCAGATCGGCGCCCTCAAGCCGCGCCGTGTCGCGCGCCTTGCGGGCGAGGGCGAGGTTGCCCTCCACGTCGCCGACCGTGGGATTGATCTGCGCCACCGCGATGAGGAGTTCGTCCGGCGGGGCGCTGGCGCTGATGGCGGGCTGGGTGTCGGTGCTGCTCATGGCTCGGATGTAGCCTTCGTCAGGCCGGCGGAAAAGGGGCTTTTGTGCGTCCGGCGCGGCGGCGCGGTCAGCCGGCCAGCGCCGCGATCACGGCGTTGAGCACCGGGAAGCCCTCCGCCGTCACCTGGAGCCGGTCGCCCGCGCGCACCACGAGGCCGTCGGCCTGAAGCGCGGCAATGCGCCCGTCATCGAGCGGGCGGCCGGCGAGCCCGGCATGGCGGGACAGATCCACGCCCTCCCGAAGGCGCAGGCCCATGAGCAGCATCTCGTCCGCCTGCTCGGCCGCGGTGAGCGCCGTATCCTCGACGATGCCGTGGCCCGCGGCCTCGACGCAGGCGAGCCAGGCCTCCGGCGCGCGCTCCGTGAGGGTGGCGCGGCGCGCGCCGTCCAGCAGCAGCCGGCCATGGGCGCCGGGGCCGATGCCGGCATAGGTGCCGTAGCGCCAATAGACGAGATTGTGCCGCGCCTGCGCGCCCGCTCTGGCGTGGTTGGAGACCTCGTAGGCGGGCAGGCCGGCGGCGGCGGTGACCTCCTGCGTCACGTCCCAGAGCGCGCGCGAGGCCTCGTCGTCCGGCAGGATCAGCTTGCCGGCGCCATAGAGCCGCTCGAACGGCGTGCCCGGCTCGATGGTGAGCTGGTAGAGCGAGAGATGCTCGCAGCCTTCCGCCAGCGCGCGGGCGAGCTCGGCGGCCCAGGCGTCCGGCGTCTGGCCCGGGCGGGCATAGATCAGGTCGAAGGACACGCGATCGAACGCGGCGCGCGCCACCGCCACGGCGGCCAGCGCCTCGGCCACCGAATGCATGCGGCCGAGGCCCTTGAGGTCGGCATCGTCGAGCGCCTGGACGCCGAGCGAGACCCGGTTGACGCCGGCGGCGCGGTAGCCGGCGAACCGCGTCGCCTCCACCGAGGTGGGGTTGGCCTCCAGCGTCACCTCGGCATCGCCGGCGAGCGGCCAGGCCTCGTCGATGGCGTCGAGGATGCCGCCCACCGTCTCCGGCGCCATGAGCGAGGGCGTGCCGCCGCCGAAGAACACGCTCTCGGCCCGCTGCGGGCCCGACAGGGCGCGCATGTGGCCGATCTCGCGCCGGAAGGCGGCCAGGAAGCGCGCCTGGTCGGGCGGGGCGTGCCGCACATGGGAGTTGAAGTCGCAATAGGGGCATTTGGCGAGGCAGAACGGCCAGTGGACATAGACCGCGAACCCGCCGGCGGCGGCGGGCGCCGCGGCGCCCGCGGTGCCGGGCTTGATTGCGGCTTTGGTCATCTCACGCTCGTCCTCACCGGGCGCTGCGCCCGATCCTGGTTCCGCCCCCGCCTTTGCCCCACGCGTCCCGGCTCTCCTTCCGCTGGCGCTCCATGCGTCCGGGACACGGGGCTGGCGTCACCCCTCCAGGCACGCCTTGGAGAGCTTCAGGAATGCCCGCGCCCGATGCGAGAGGCCGAAGCCCTTGGGCGGCATGGCGTGCTTCTCGTCCGCGGTCATCTCGGCGAAGGTCTTGTCATGGCCCTGTGGCTGAAACATGGGGTCGTAGCCGAAGCCCTTCGCCCCGCGCGGCGGCCACACCAAAGTGCCCTCCACCGTGCCCTCGAATTCCTCCCGGTGGCCGTCCGGCCAGGCGAGGCAGAGCGCCGAGACGAAGCGCGCGGTGCGCTGCGCGGGCGCCTGCGCGCCGGCCTGGCGCAATTCCTCCTCCACCTTCTCCATGGCCATCTCGAAGTCGCGCGCCGGCCCCGCCCAGCGGGCGGTGTGGATGCCGGGCGCGCCGCCGAGCGCATCGACCACGAGGCCGGAATCGTCGGCGAAGGCGGGAAAGCCCGAGGCGGTCGCCGCCGCCACCGCCTTCAGCCGCGCATTGCCGGAAAAGGTCGTCTCGGTCTCCTCCGGCTCGGCAAGGCCCAGCTCGGCGGCGGACACCGCCTCCACCCCGTGCGGCGCGAGCAGCAGGCGCATCTCGATGAGCTTGCCCGGATTGTGGGTCGCCACCACGAGGCGGCCGGAGAGGCGCCGGCCCATCAGGCGACGGCCGCCTTCTGGAGCGCCACCAGATGCTCCACCCCGCCGCGCGCGAGCGCGAGCAGCGACAGCAGCTCGTCCTGCGAGAACGGGGTCTTCTCGGCCGTGCCCTGGATCTCGACGATGCCGCCGTCGGAGGTCATGACGAAATTGGCGTCGGTCTCGGCGGCGGAATCCTCGGCATAATCGAGGTCGAGCACCGGCGTGCCCTCGAAGATGCCGCAGGAGACCGCGGCGACGTGGGTCTTCAGCGGGATCTCCTTCACCATGGAGCGGGCGCGCATCCAGGCAAGGCAGTCATAGAGCGCGATCCAGGCCCCCGTGATGGCGGCGGTGCGGGTGCCGCCGTCCGCCTGGAGCACGTCGCAATCGATGGTGATCTGCTTCTCGCCGAGGCCGACGAGGTCGGTCACCGAGCGCAGCGAGCGGCCGATCAGGCGCTGGATCTCCTGGGTGCGGCCGGAGGGCCGGCCGGTGGTGCTCTCGCGCCGGGTGCGGTCGTGGGTGGCGCGCGGCAGCATGGAATATTCCGCCGTCACCCAGCCGCGGCCCTGGCCCTTCAGCCACGGCGGCATGCGCTCCTCCAGCGTCGCGGCAACCAGAACGTGGGTGTCGCCGAACTTCACGAGGCACGAGCCTTCCGCATGGCGCATGACGCCCCGCTCGAAGGAGACGGCGCGCATCTCGTCGGGGGCGCGTTTGCTGGGACGCATGGGGCACTTCCTTCTTGGTGTTCTCGTTCGGGGGGCGCCTTATTAGGGGGGCGGGGCCCCCGCGGGCAAGGGGCGCGCGGCCGCGGCGCTTGAACGAAGCCGGCGCCGGGGTCACATAATGGGCTCCCGGCCTTCGCCGGGCGCCGGCAGCATTCCGCCCAAGAGGCACCCGACCGTGGCTCTCGACCCGCTATTGTCCCTCTCCTCCGGCGGCCTGGCGCAGATCGACGAGCGCGCGCGCGAGATCTTCCGCCAGATCGTGGAAAGCTACCTCGCCACCGGCGAGCCGGTGGGCTCGCGCAACATCTCGCGCCTCATCCCCATGACGCTGTCGCCCGCCTCGGTGCGCAACGTGATGGCGGACCTGGAGGCCGCCGGCCTGATCTTCGCGCCCCACACCAGCGCCGGGCGGCTGCCCACCGAGCGCGGGCTGCGCTTCTTCGTCGATGCCATGCTGGAGATCGGCGACGTCAACGAGCGCGACCGCACCAATATCGAGACCCAGGTGATGGCGGCTGCCAAGGGCGCCACCGTCGAGGGCGTGCTGCAGGAGGCCTCGGCTCTGCTCTCCGGCCTCTCGCGCGGGGCCGGCGTCGTCACCGCGCTGAAGACCGACCCGCGCCTCAAGCATGTGGAGTTCGTGCCGCTCGACCCCGACCGCGCGCTGGTGATCCTGGTGTCCGAGGATGGGCAGGTGGAGAACCGCGTGCTGCCGCTGCCGCCGGGGCTGCCCGCCTCGGCGCTCACCGAGGCGACCAATTTCCTCAACGCCCGCATCCGCGGCCGCACCCTGGCCGAGGCGCGCACCGAGATGGAGAGCCTGCTCGCGGAGCTCCGGCGCGACCTCGACGCCCTCACCGCCCGGGTGGTGGAGGCCGGGCTCGCCACCTGGTCCGGCGACGCGCCTGCCGAGCGCCGGCTGATCGTGCGCGGCCAGGCCAAGCTGCTGGAGGACCTGCACGCGCTGGAGGACCTGGAGCGCATCCGCCTGCTGTTCGACGACCTGGAGCAGAAGCGCGACGTGGTGGACCTGCTCGGCCGCGCCGAGGAGGCGCAGGCGCTGCGCATCTTCATCGGCTCGGAGAACCGGCTGTTCTCGCTGTCGGGCTCCTCCACCATCGTCGCGCCCTATCGCGACGGCCAGGGCCGGGTATTGGGCGTGCTCGGCGTGATCGGCCCCACCCGGCTCAATTACGGGCGCATCGTGCCCATGGTGGACTTCACCGCGCGCCTGGTCAGCCGCGTGCTCGGCGCGCCGGGAGCGGACGCGGCCTGAGGGCGGCGGGGCGCGTGGTCGCGAACTCTTGATTTTTGCGCCCGCTCCTCCGATATGCGCGGGGACCAGGCCCGCCCGCCCGGGCGGGACGCCATCGATTGCCCGCCCGCCGCAGGGCGGCAACCCTTTGAGGAAAGAGGAAGACCGGATGAGCGAGCACAAGCGCGCGCCCGAGCCCGGCGAGGGCGCGGCCGACCCCAGCTCCGAGGCCAATGCGGAAGCCGAGGCCCTCGCCGCCGCCGACGCCCAGATCGGCGCTGACGCCGCCGCCGAGCGCGCGCGGCTTGAGGCGGAGATCGCCAGCCTGAAGGACCGGTACCTGCGCGCCTTTGCCGAGGCCGAGAACGTGCGCCGCCGCGCCGACAAGGAAGTGGCCGACGCCAAGACCTACGGCGCCGCCGCGTTCGCGCGCGACATGCTGAACGTCGCCGACGACCTCGCCCGGGCGCTCGCCGCCGTGGACGACAAGGTCAAGGAGGAGGCGGAAGGCTCGCTGAAGGCGCTGATCGAGGGCCTCGAGCTCACCGAGCGCGGCCTGCAGCGGGCGCTGGAAAAGCACGGCGTCAGGAAGCTTGAGCCGCGCGGCGAGCGCTTCGACCCGAACCTGCACCAGGCCATGTTCGAGGTTCCCGACCCGAGCGTGCACAGCGGCACCGTGGTCCAGGTGGTCCAGGCGGGCTACACCATCGGCGAGCGCGTGCTGCGCCCGGCCATGGTCGGGGTGGCGAGGGGCGGCCCCAAGCACGATGCCGCGAAGCCGGATGCCGGCAGGTCCGACGCGGGCAGGTCGCAAGCGGGCAAGGATCAGGCGAACAGCCCCGGCTGAACGCGCGTCGGGGCGCCCGCCGCCCCGAAGCCGGTCTTCGCCCGGTTAACCAATCATTGACCATGTTCGCAAGTCGGCCGCCGGCGCGGCGGCGGCCGATCAGGGATGTCCGTCGGCCTGGACGCCGCCGCGGGGCCCGAATCCGCAGGCGTCGGTCCCTATCAGGTCGGCGAGCGCGGCGGCGATGGCCGAGCTGGTATAGGGCTTGGGCACGCGCGGGGCGTCGGCGAACCCCTCCGGCAGCCGGCCCGAGCCCGAATAGCCCGAGCAGAACATGAAGGGAATGCCGCGGTGCACGAGGATGGCGGCGGCCGGAAACACGGTTTCCCCGGCGAGATTGACGTCGAGTATCGCCGCATCCAAGGTCTCGTGCGCCGCGGCCAGCATGGCGGCCGAAAGGTTAGCGACGGGGCCGACGACGGTGCAGCCGAGCGCCTTGAGATTGTCCTCGAGGCCCAGGGCCACCAGGAACTCGTCCTCGACGACGAGCACCCGCTTGCCAAAAAACTTCATCTCTACATACGCCTTGATTGGTCATGCATTTTCGCGACCAACGGCGCCTGAGACAGAAAGTTCCGCCCGGCGAGCGCGGTGTCTTGCCCCGACCTGCCCTTGCGCCATCCGCGCCTCAGCGCGGCAAGGGGCGCGGCAAGACATGCGCGCCTGCGCACGGCCTGCCCTGGCGCCTGCAGATGCGAGCCCGCCGGCCCGCATCGCAATGCTGCCCTGCGGCCGAAGACGGGCAGCCATGCCCCCGCCGAACCGCGCGGGGCGGGGCGATCAGTCCTTGGCGCGCTCCACATAGGAGGCGTCGGCGGTCATGATGACCACGCGGGTGCCGGCCGAGATATGCGGCGGCACCATGGTGCGCACGCCATTGGACAGCATGGCCGGCTTGTAGGACGAGGAGGCGGTCTGCCCCTTCACGGTCGGCTCGGTGTCGACGATCTCCAGCGTCACCCGGGCCGGCAGCTCGATGGCGATCGGCACGCCGTTGTGGGTGGAGAGCATGCATTCCATGCCCTCCTGGAGATACACGGCGGAATCGCCCATGACGTCCTTCGGCACCGTCACCTGGTCGAAATTCTCCGGGTTCATGAAGGTGTAGCCGTCCGAATCCTCGTAGAGGAAGGTGTGCGGACGGTCCTCGACGAAGGCGCGCTCCACCTGCTCGGTGGTGCGGTAGCGCTCGGAGATCTTCACGCCGTCGGAAATCCGGCGCATGTCGAGCTGGGTGACCGGCGTGCCCTTGCCGGGATGGATGTTCTCGGCGGTGAGCACCACATAGAGCTTGTCGTCGATGTCGACCACATTGCCCTTGCGCAGGGAGCTGGCGATGACCTTGACCACGTCCTGTGTTCCTCGAACTGTGCGGCGGCGCCGCCTCTGAGTGTTGGGCGGCACCTAGCCCATAATGGCGCCGAGCGCCAGCCTTCGCGCGCATTTCCCGCCTTGCGCGCCAGCCGAGGACCCGCCGAGGCGATGACCGCACCCCCCTTCCCCGGCCCCGAGCGCGGCCCCGCCCCGAGCCCCTGGTGGGACCGGCGGGCCTATGAGGACCGCCGGCCGTTCCTGCTCGCGCGCATGCGCATCCTCGCCCGCCTGCGCCAGGCGTTTTCCGATTGGGGCTTCCTGGAGGTGGAGACCCCCATCCTGCAGCGCTCTCCGGGCAACGAAACCCACCTGCACGCCTTCGCCACCACGCTCCAGGCGCCCGACGGCGCGCCCGCTCCGCTCTATCTGCGCACCTCGCCGGAATTTTCCGCCAAGAAGCTGCTGGCGGCGGGCGAGACCCGCATCGTCGAATTCGCGCGCGTGTTCCGCAACCGCGAGCGCGGCAGGATCCACCATCCCGAATTCACCATGGTGGAATGGTACCGCGCTCATGCGCCCTACGAGGCGCTGATGGAGGATTGCGCGCGCCTGCTCGCTTTGGCGGCGGAGGCGGGCGGCGCCCGCGCCTTCGCCCATGGCGGCCGCGTTTGCGACCCGTTCGCAGCGCCCGAGCGCCTGACGCTCATCGAGGCGTTCGCGCGCCATGGGGGGATCGACCTCGACGCGCTCCTGCCCGCGCCCGGCGACGCGCCCGACACGGCGGCCTTCGCCCGAACGGTCGCGGCCGCCGGCATCCGCACCGCGCCGGACGACACCTTCGCCGACCTGTTCTCGCGGGTTCTGGTGGAGCGCATCGAGCCGAAGCTCGGCATCGGCCGGGCGACCATCTTGTGCGAGTATCCGGTGAGCGAGGCCGCGCTCGCCCGCGCCAAGCCCGCCGATCCGCGCCTTGCCGAACGGTTCGAGTTCTATGCCTGCGGCCTCGAACTCGCCAATGCATTCGGCGAGCTCACCGACCCGGCGGAGCAGCGCCGGCGCTTCACGCGCGACATGGACGAGAAGGCGCGCCTTTATGGCGAGCGCTACCCGATCGACGAGGAGCTGATCGCCGCGCTGGCGCAGATGCCGCCGTCGAGCGGCTGCGCGCTCGGCTTCGACCGGCTCGCCATGCTGGCCGCCGGCGCGCGGCGCATCGAGGACATGCTGTTCGCCCCGGTCGCGCAGCCCTGATTGGGCCGCGCCCCGCTCAGGTGATCTCGAACAGCGACGAGAAGCCGGAGATGTCGAACACCTCGCGGATCTGCGGCTGCAGGGCCGTGAGCGCCAGCTTGCGCTTGCCGGTGCGCATGGACTTGCCGGCCACCAGCAGCGCGCGCAGGCCCGAGGAGGAGACGTAGTCCACCCCCGACAGGTTGACGATGATGCCGCCCGTGGTCTGGGACACCACCTCCATCAGGCTCGCCTCGAACGGCTTCGCGTTCGGGGTGTCGAGGCGCCCCACCACCTTGAGGAGCACGTCGTTCCCCGACTGTTCGCGATCAATGTGCATGGACGTCATGAGCGCTCCGCACCCTCGGACCCGTCCCGGCGTGCGGCAGGCGGGCTTCCGCCGGAGCCTCCTGCCGCGCGGGGTCACCTTCCGGTGCTGTATCCTCAATCGCAGGGGGGCGCAACGCCACCGCGATGCGCCGCACCAGCCAGACCGCGCGCTCGAACAGGCTGGTGGCGAGCATGAGGCGGCGCGAGTCCGCTTCGGCGCCCGGGGCCGAGGCGGCGAGCGCGCGGCGGATGCGGTCGAGCATCTCGGAGCGGTCGGCGGTCAGGTGGATGAGCAGGTCGAAGTCCTCCACCGCGCCGCCATCGGCCGCGTCCGCCAGCGACAGGACGATGGTGCGCAGCGATTCGGAGAGATTGAAGACGAGCGGCGGCACGCTCTCGAAATCCTCCACCAGGCCGGTGAAATCATGCACCGTGTCCACCAGGGCGCGGATGGTCTCGAGC
The DNA here is from genome assembly GCF_040049235.1 of Xanthobacter luteus. NCBI lineage: Bacteria > Pseudomonadati > Pseudomonadota > Alphaproteobacteria > Hyphomicrobiales > Xanthobacteraceae > Xanthobacter > Xanthobacter luteus. The sequence continues at coordinate 61,489 of NZ_JBDZDO010000002.1, read as the reverse complement.
TGCGCCTGCTGCTGGAGCGCGATGTCGAGGCTCTCGCGCGTCGCCCCGGCGCGGATCACGTCCACCAAGAACAGGTCGAGCGCGTGGATGATGGCGGTGGAGCCCTTCCAGAAGGCGTCGCGCGCCTCGGGGCTGTAGTCTTCGGCGCCGCGGTCGAGGTCGGGCAAGAGGTTGGGCAGCAGCTTGAGGAGCCGCGCGCCCTCTTGCTCGGACAGATCGAGCGCGGTGGAGGCCTCCTCCACCGCGCGGTGGTGGATGTAGCGCGGGCGCGAGGCGTCGTCCTCCACCGAGGGCGGGCTCAAGTGCACGGCGATCTTCTCCGTGACGCCGCGCAGCAGCGCCACCGGCACCGCGCCGGCGAGCTGGAGCACCAGGAACAGCACCGAGATCGCGGTCTGCGGTCCGCCGCTGCCGCCCGCCGCCGCCAGCACCGCTTCCGGATCGCCGCCCGCCAGCGCCACCGCCAGCCAGGCGCCGAGCAGCAGCACGCAGCCGATCGCCTTCACCAGGATGTGGACGTAGCACAGCTGCCGCCCGGTGCCCTCGAGCTCGCCCGAGGAGACGAGCGTGGCGAGCCCCGAGCCGAGATTGGCGCCGAGCACGATGAAGAAGGCGTCCTCGAGGCCGAGCAGACGCGCCTGCATCAGCGCCAGCACCAGGATGGTGGGGGTGGAGGAGGACTGGCACAGCGCCGCCGCCACCATGCCGATGAGGAAGCCGGCCCAGGGCGACAGGCCGGCCTCCAGGGCGCCGGCGATCAGCGCCACGTCGAGATCGCGCGGCCCCTGCTTGATGAAGTCGAGCCCGAGCAGCGCCAGCGTGAGGCCGAGGGCGACCCAGATCCACTCCTTCCAGGCCGGCTGGCGGTCGAGCTTGACGTGGAAGCCGAACCCCACCAGCGCCAGCAGATAGAGCACCACCAGGCGGAAATCGAAGGCGGCGACGAACACCAGGGCCGCGGTGCCCACATTGCCGCCCGCCACCACCGGGATCGCGTCGCGGGTGGTGAACACGCCGCCGCGCACCAGGTTGCCGCAGATCAGCGCCACCGCGTTGGAAGACTGGCTGGCGGCGCCGGCGACGATGCCGGACAACAGCCCCGCCAGCGGCGAGCCCGTGGCCGAGCGCAGCAGGCGGCGCACCCGTCGCCCGGTGGCGCTCTGCAGATGGCTCGCCATCGTCTTCAGCCCAAAGAACAGCAGACCGAGCCCCGCCAGGATCTCCGCCAGAACCACCGCCATCATTGGGACTTCCCTCTCGGGCGGCGCCCGCGGCGCCGCGCGGGCACGCCGCGGCACCGACGCGCGACCGCCGCACGCCACCCAGCGCCCGTCCGCTGCGGAGCACGGCGCGCGGGGCAGTATGTGAAATTTCCATGTCGCTAAGACTACAGTTCAAGCATCTGTTTTCATTGACTATTCAGTTGACCGGGCGGCGCGCGGCGCGCGCGGCGTTCACGGCCGTGCCGCCCGGGCGGCGGACCCGCGCCGTCCTCGAACCGCACCGCGCCGGCACCCGGTGGGAGCCGATGTCCCAATCGCGCCCGAGGACGGGCGGCGATTCGGACCCGAACCGCATCGGCCCGCAGGGGCCGGCCATGCCCCAGCTCTCAAATGGAGCTTTGCGGCGGGGCCGGCAGCGCATGGAACCGCGCGGCGGTGCATGCCTGCGGAGCGCGCCTAGCTGGCGGCGGCCGGCTTCGCCACCAGGGTCAGCCGGTTCTCCCCGCTCGCGCGCTCGTAGCTGAAGCTCTCGAGGAAATGGCGCATGAGCTGGACGCCGTGGCCGCCGATCTTGGCCTCCTCGAGCGAGGCGGCGACCTCGGGCTCGGGGATCGCGGTGGGATCGAAGGCGACGCCGTTGTCGCGGATGCGCACCGCCGCCCGGCCCTCGGGCATGCGCCAGCATTCGACGCGGATGTCGGGCGCATGGTCCACCCCGGCGAAGCCGTAGGAGACGACGTTGGTGAGCGCCTCTTCGAGGCTGAGCTCGAGGCCGAATCGCATGGCGTCCGGCCAGCCTTCGGCCTCGGCCACGTCGCCGAGCCAGGCGGTGGCGTCCGCCACGGCATCGATGCTCGCGCCGACCCTCAGCTCGGAAAGCAGGGTCCCGGCTGCGGGAGCGGCAGTCATGTCGGACCTTAGACCGGGCCGCCGCCGGGAACGAGATGTCCGGCCCGCGCCACCGCCTCCTCGCGGGTCGCCACGATGGCGATCAGCTGGTCGACGCCGGTGGAGCGCAGCACCTTCTCCACCTGCGGATCGCAGCCGAAGAGGATCATGTGGCCGTCGCGCCGGGTCAGCGCCTTGGCGTTGGCCAGCAGCAGGCGGATGCCGATGGAGGCGAGGAACGTCACGCCGCCGAGATCCACCACCATCACATGCGCCTCGCGGGCGGCCGTGGAGAACGGAATCTCCACAGCCCCGGCTCCGGCGATATCCAGCCGCCCGGCCAAGGCGGCGAGCACCACGTGGTTTCCGAGCTCGGTCGTCTCGATCTTCATAACCCCGTCGATCTCCCGGCAGCGGAAGGTTGCGTCACGGCCGCAGGGACGCCGACCGCGCCCAACGTGCCGAAGCTCGGTGACACTCTAGAGAAGATCGCGGGCCATGGAAACGGGGCGCGCCGCCGGCACGGCCACGTTCCCCGCGGATCCGCCCCCGCGCGTCGCCGGGGAGGAGGCGGTGCGGCTCCCGTCGTCACAGCGCGCCGCCTTCGCTGGCGGAGGCGCTCGCCGCCGCGCCGGGGCGCAGCGCGCCGCGCCCGGCGAGGGCGTAGAGCGCGGCGCCCGCCACCACCACCGCGCCCAGGGCCGCGCCGGCGGACGCGAAGCCGATGCTCGCCAGCAGCGCGCCGGCCGCCGCCGGCCCGGCGGCGTTGCCCGAGCGCTCCACCAGGCGGAACAGGCCGAGCACGCCGGCCGACCGGCCGCCGGTCGCAGAGGCGCTGTCGGCCACCAGCGCCGACTGGGAGGCGATGGACATGGACTGGCCGATGCCCAGCAGCACCAGCGCCAAAGCGATGACCAGCACGCCCGGAAAGAGCGGCAGCGCCAAGGCGCCGGCGCCGGCCACCAGGCCGCCCAGCACCACGAAGCCGGCGCGCGCCGCCATGCGGTCGGCCATGGCCGCGAACACCGGCACCAGCACCACCATGAGGATGGGATAGATCATCTGGAAGCGGCCGATGGCGGCCGACGAATAGCCCAGGGCCTGGAGCTGGAGCGGCACCAGCAGGAAGCACAAGGCGGCGAGCAGCAGCTTGGCCGGGAAGGCGCAGCCCACCAGGAGCGCCATCAGACGCGGCGCCCGCGCCGCGTCCTTCAGGTCGCGCCAGGACAGGCCCGCGCCCTTCACCGCGTGCCGCGCCGCGGGCAGCGTGAGGGCGGCGACGCCGAGCGCCACGATGGCAAGGCCCGCGGCGAGGAAGAACGCCGCCTGCGGCCCGAGCCGGTCGGCGATGACGCCGCCGATGGGCGGCCCGCACAGACTCGCCACCATGATGGCGCGCACGAACACGGCGAGCGCCGTGGTGCGCGCGCTGCCGGCGGAATAGTCCACCACATGGCCCTGGGCGGAGACGAACACCAGCGCGTAGCCCACCGCCGTGGCCACCCGCGCGGCGAGGAACAGCGTGTAGTCCCCGGTGGAGGCGGAGAGCGCGTAGCCGCAGGCGGCGAGCAGCGCGCCGATCAGGAAGCCGGGGCGCCGGCCCATGCGCTCGGAGAGCGCCGCGAACGGGATCTGGCACAGCGCCACCACCGCCATGAAGGCGACGATGGGAAGGCTCGCCGCCATGTCGGGGCCGATGGCGCCGTCGCCCGCCGCGAGGCCCTGGGCGAAGCGCGGCAGGAACGGCCGCGTCAGCTCCTCGGCCAGCATGAACAGGAACAGCGCCGGGCGCACCGCCACCGCGGCCTGGCATTCCGGCGTCGTCACCGCGCCGAGGCCGGTGCGGCGGGAGACCTGGTCGAGCTGGGCGAGCGCCTCGGCGTCGCCCGCCCGCGCGGCGGCGGCGCGCGCGGCGGCGTGGCGCGCGGCGAGGTCGCTCATCTGCCGGTCGATGGGGGCGACGAGTTCGCGCGCCCGGGTTTCCGCGCCGCCCTCGTGCAGCGCGAGCCGCCCCTTGGCGAGGGCGCGCAGGCGGTCCTCCAGCGCCGACAGGGCGGCGATGCCGCTGGTGCCGATGACCAGCGCCACCAGCTCCAGCGCGATCAGCAGCGAGACGACGCCGATGAAGGCGACGTCGATCAGCACGCCGCCGACCTCCTCGGAGATCACGCTCGGATCGACGGTCACCGCGATGTCGGCGATGGGCACGCCCGAGCGGCTGGCCGCCGCCACGTGGACCACCGGCGCCGCCGCCATCCCGGCGGCCGGACCCGAGCGGGCGATCTCGCGCCCGTCCGGCGCGGTCATGCGGATCAGCGCGAACTCGCGGTTGGCCGCGCGCAGGTCGGCGAAATAGGCCGGCACCCCCACCATCCGGTCGAGCGGAATGCCCGCGCCGTAGGCGACCTCCACCAGGCTGGCGGCGGAGCGGCCCACCGATTCGGCCTTGGCGAGGATCTCCGGCACGATGGTGCGCTCGGCGGCGCTGCGCGCGCCCCAGCCGACCACGGCGAGGGCGACGCACAGGACCGCGGCGATGGCGATCGAAATGCCGGCGCGGAATCCGATCATGGCCGCAACTCCGGCTTCAAGGTGACGGCGCCGTCGGCGGCGGTGCGGGCATGGACCTGGGAGACCGCCTCGAACGCGGCGCGCGCCGCCGGCGGCCAGGAGGACGGCTCGGCCGCGCGCAGCGCCGAGCGGCGCAGGCTCATGGCGAGCAGCAGGCCGACCAGGATGGTGGCGAGGCAGGCCACCGCCAGGGTCGGCACCGCGATCACCGACAGGTCGTCGGCAAGGGCGGCGGAACCGACCGCCAGCGTCGCCGGGTCGTAGCGCAGCTCCACCCTGCCGATGGCGACGCCCAGATCGTTGGTGATTCGCCGCGACACCGCGTTGCGGACCTTGGGATCGGCCGCGCCCACGCGCTCCGGTCGGCTGCTGAACAGCACCACGCCGCGCTCGTCCACCACGTCGATGGAGGCGATCGCCGCCTCGATCTCAGCCTCGCGGCGCAGCAGATCGGCGAGCGTCGCCTGCGCCGGCAAGGCGATGCCGAGCGAGCTCGCCCGCTCGGCGGTACCGGCGAGGCGTTCGGCGGTGATGCCGAACCGCGCCTCGATCGCCGCGCGATGGGCGTTGAGCAGGGTGACGTAGGAGAAGTAGGCGCCGAAGGCGACGCACGCGGCGGCGATCAGGGCGAACAAGGCTATGAGCCACAATGTGGTCCGCGTCATGGTGTCGACCGTTGGAGCGGGAGTGGCGCACAATGTCAGGCAATCCGCGCCGTGAAAAGCGGGGCGAGGGAAAAGGGCGTTTTTTGCGTGCAACACCAATTTGGTCTGGTTTGATGCAGGCGGCGCAGGTAACGTCCGGCCCCGACCCATTGTCGAAGCCTTGCCCATGACTTTCGTAAGCCGACTTGCGCTGCTTCTGGCGGCCTCGGTGGTGACTGCCGTCGTCGCCACAGCCGTCATCGCCTTCGCGGCGAGCGAGCGCGTGAGCGAGGAGATCGAGCGCGCCCGCGTCGCGCATCTGCTGTCCGCGGTGAAGCAGAACGCGGAGGCGAGCCTGTCCATCGGCCTCGCGCTCGACCAGATCTCCACCCTGCAGAACCGAATCGAGCGCGAGAAGGCGGGCGATCCCTCCATCCTCGCCATCGAGGTGTTCAACCCCTCGGGCCGGGCGGTCTATTCCACCGACGTCAGCGTCACCGGCGAGACCGTCGCCGCCGATTGGGTGCGCCGGCTCTCCGCCCCGGGGACCTGGCAGGCGGTGGAGCGCGGCGAGACCGTGTTCGGCAGCCATTTCGAGAACGACCTCGGCGTCGCCGGCGGCATCGCCGTCACGGTGTCGGACGAATCGCACCTCAACCGCGTCGACCGGCTCGCGGTCGACCTGATCCTGCGTGCGGCGCCGCTGGCGCTGATCGCCGCTTTGGTGGCGGCGGGCGCGGCGATCGCCTTCTCCTACGTGGTGACGCGCCCGTTCGACCATGCCGCGCGCGTGCTCGCCGGCCACGAGGCGGTCGGCGCCGACGATCCGGACCTGGTCCGCCTCGCCGGCCAGGCGCGCGCCGGCTGGAACGCCGCCGAGGCGCGCATCGACCGCGGCCTGCAGCAGCTCGGAGCCCTCGACGATGCGGGCTGAGCCTCTGCGCCCCGGACGGGCGCGCCTGTGGACCGCCCTGGTGGTGTTCCTGATCACCCTCTCAGTGGGCGGGGGGGCGAGCCTGGCGCTGACCGACGGCTTCCGGGCGCGGGTGGAGGACAGCGCCCGCCGCGACGCGCTGGTGATCGGCACCTCGGTCGCCCGCACCTTGGCCCAGCAGTTCGAGCGCGCCGCCCGCTTCAACGTCCCGCTGAAGCTCATTCCCGGCGTCGACGCCTATCTCGCCGACACCCTCGCCGGCACGCCCGGCATCACCCAGATCGTGCTGCGCGGCCCGGACGGGCGCGAGATCCGCAGCGCGGTGGGCGAGGAGCCGGGTACCGATCAGGCCAGCGCCCCGGTGACCGTGGACGGGCTTCAGGTCGCCTCCGTCGAGGTGAGCACCAACCCGGCGGCGCTCATCTCCTCCTCGGCCCGCTTCCGGCTGAGTTCGATGCTCGCGGTGCTGGCGACGGCGGTGGCGTTCGCGCTGGCCGCCGCGTTTCTCGCCGGCTCCCGCCTCGACGCCGAGCACGCGCGCCTCGCCTCCGGCCTCGCGCGCGCCGCGCAGGAGGAATTCGAGCCGGGCCCGCTCGACCACAGGCGGCCGCCGCGCACCGGCAGCGGCGCGGTCGGCCGGGCCTACGGCGCCCTGCTCCAGGGCAACCGCCGCGTCACCGAGCGGCGCGCGGCGCTCGAAGCTTATGCGGAGGAGCTCCTGGCGGTGGACTTCGACGGCGCGCTGCGGCCCGACGTGGAGCGCATCCGCCGCGAGGTGCTGGCGCGCCCGGCCACGGCCGACAAGGCACGGAGCTCCTGATGCTGCTGCGCACCCGCATCACGCTCATCGTCGCCGCCGGCTTCGTCACCCTCATGCTCGCCATGTGGAGCGCCACCGTGCTGCGCGACCGCGTCGCCCAGGCGCGCGAGGGCGAGCTCGCCATCGCCGGCCAGGGCGTGCTGTGGCGCGAGATCGTCGCCTTCCAGGTGGCGAGCCTCGGCCGCGTGCTCGACCGGGTGGACGCCTCGCCCTCGTTCCGCCTGACGCTCGGCTTCGCCGACCGCTCCGGCATCTCCACCGCGCTGCAGGAGGCCGGCGTCGACGTCGAGGACGACGCGACCTATTTCGAGGTGGTGGATGCCGAGCGGGAGGTGATCTACTCCAGCAGCGGCGCCGGCGCGCGCTCCATGCTGGACGCCGGCAGTCTCGACCGGGCCCTGGGCGGGGAGGCGCTGGGCGGCATGCGCCAGGTGTCGGCGCGCCGCATCGTGGTGCTCGCCACCCGCACCGTGACCCTCGCCACCAAGGGCGTCGCCGTGCTGGTGCTGGGCCGCGACGCGAGCCTCGGCATGGACCGTTTCGCCCGCGGCATCAACGCCGAGACCACCCTCGTCACCCTGCGCGGCCGGGTGGCGGCGAGCACCGACCCCGCTTTGTGGGAGCGCGCCGGCCTCAGCTTCACCCCGCGCCGGGCGTTCGCCGAGCAGATCATGGTCGGCCAGAAGACCTATGCCGTCACCGGCATCCCGATCCAGGACCTCTCCGGATCCGCCCTCGGCGCGCTGGTGAGCTTCGTCGACACCACGGCGACGCTGGAGGCCACGAGCCTGATCCGCAGCGCCGCCATCGCCGGCGCGCTCAGCCTGGTGCTGCTCGGCGTGATCGGGCTCAACCTGTTCCTGTGGTACTCCTTCCGGCCGCTCGAATCGGCCATCGACGTGCTGCAGGCGCTGGCGCGCGGCGACACCTCGGTCACCGTCGACCATGCCGGCGAGGACGAGATCGGCCGCATCGCCTCCGCCGTGGTGGCGCTGCGCGGCAACGTGCAGGCGCTGGCCGAGGCGCGGCGCCAGCGCGACCGGGTGCGGCGCCGCCAGGAGGCGCTGATCTCCACCGAACTGAAGGCGCTCGCCGACGCCATCGACCCCACCGACCGGGAGGAGGTTCTGGCGCTGCTCGCCCGCGGCGCCGAGCCCACGGACCAGGAGGACGAGCTCAAGCGCGTCGCCCGGGTGCTGCACGATCTGTCGCGCCGCATCGTCGAGCAGCACACGCGCCTGTCCTCCATGGTGGTGGAGTTGCGCGAGGCCCTCGTCACCAAGACCAAGCTCGCCGGCCTCCAGCAGGAGCTGGAGATCGCCCGCCAGGTGCAGCTCGCCATCCTGCCCAAGGAATTCCCGCCCGACGCCCGCGTGGCGGTGCACGGCCAGATGACCCCGGCGCGCGAGGTGGGCGGCGACTTCTACGACTATTTCATGATCGACGACACCACGCTCGGCTTCGTGGTGGCGGACGTCTCCGGCAAGGGCGTGCCGGCGGCCCTGTTCATGGCGATCTCGCGCACGCTGCTGCGCTCCACCGCCTTGTTCGAGCGCTCGCCCGCCTCCAGCATCCGGCGGCTCAACGACCTGCTCGCCGCCGAGAACGAGCAGGTGCTGTTCGTCACCCTGTTCTACGGCGTCCTCGACCTCAATACCGGCCGCGTCTCCTACGTGAATGCCGGCCACAATTTGCCCTATCACATCACCCGCGCCGGCGAGGTGACCACGGTGCCGAGCACCCGGGGCATGGCGGTGGCGGTGCTGGAAGGCTTCGTGTTCGTCGAGGGCGAGCTGCAGCTGGCGCCCGGCGACACGCTGTTCCTCTACACCGACGGCGTGAACGAGGCGTTCGACGTGGACGAGCAGCCCTATGGCGAGGAGCGGCTGGAGACGCTATTGAGGAGCGGCGCCAGCGACTGGTCGGTGCACGATCTGTCCGAGCGGGTGCTGGCCTCGGTGCACGTGTTCGAGCGCGGCGCGCCGCAGGCGGACGACATCACCTGCCTGACCCTGCGCTATTCTGGCGGCCAGGGACCGCGGCGATCGGGCGAGTTGGGTCCGCGACGTTCGAGGTGAGGAACCAGCCTCACCCGAGCTAAGAGTACCGGAAGAGGGGAACGAACCGGCCGGGCGGCGCGCGCCGCACCGGCGCCGGCGTCAAGCCGGCCACCGGACGGGAGGAAGAGTCGTGTCCTTGCAAACGCACGCGGCCGGTTGGCCGGCGCGCGAGGCGTCCACCATCGGCGCGGTGGGGCTCGCCCATTTCTCGAGCCACTTCCTGCAGCTCGCCATCGCCCCGCTGTTCCTGCTCATGCGCGACGACCTCGGCGTGTCCTTCACCGAGCTCGGCCTGATCCTGTCCCTCTTCTACCTGTTCTCCGGCGTCGGGCAGGTGGTCGCGGGCATCCTGGTGGACCGCTTCGGCGCCGACCGCCTGCTGCTCGCCGGGATGATGCTGCAGGGCACCGCCACCGCCGCCATGGGCTTCGCCCCGCATTATGAGACGCTGCTGCCGCTCGCCGCCTGCGCCGGGCTCGGCAATTCCGTCTACCACCCGGCGGACCTGTCCATCCTCAGCCACCGGGTCGCCCATGCCCGGCTTGGGCGCGCCTTCGCCGCCCACGTGATCGCCGGCAGCCTCGGCTTTGCCGCCTCGCCGCTGGTCTCGGCCGCCATCGGCACGTCCCTGGGCTGGCGCACCGCGCTCCTGGTGATGGGGGGAACGGTGATGGTGCTCGCCCTCGTCCTCGTCGCCTGGCGCGGCGCGCTGAAGGTGGAGCCGCAGGCGCGCCATCTCCCGGGCCATGCCGGCGCCCCGCGCGCGCCGAGCTTCGTCCAGGTGCTGGCGATGCCGGTGGTGCTGATGGCGTTCCTCTATTTCGTGCTGACCGCGGTGTCGCTGTCGGCGTTCCAGAGCTTCTCCATCGCCGCGCTCCAGCAGGGCTACGGGGCGAGCCTGGCGCTCGCCACCATGGCGGCCTCGCTCTACCAGCTCGGCAATTCCGCGGGCGTGGCGGTGGGCGGGGCGGTGGCCGACCGCACCAGCGCCCACCACGTGATCGCCATGGGCGGGCTTGCCGCCGGCTCGGCGCTGGGCTTCCTCGCCGCCGGGCTGACCGCCGAGCCGGCGGTGACGGTGGCCCTGATCGCGATGGTCGGGGTGTGCCTCGGCCTCTCGACCCCCTCGCGCGACGTGCTGGTGCGCCACGCGGCGCCGGCGGGCGCCACCGGCAAGGTGTTCGGCGTGGTCTATTCGGGCTACGACATCGGCGCGCTGGTGGCGCCGGTATTCTTCGGCCTGGCGCTCGACCACGGGCAGCCGACCCTGGTGCTGGCGGGCGGCGCGCTGGCGCTCGGCATCGCGGTCCTGACCGCCTTCGCGGTGCGCCGCCGTCCCGACCAGCCGGCTGCGCGGGGCCCCGAGCCCGATCCGCTGGAGATCGAGGCGCCGGAGCGCTGAGCGGCGGGCGCGAAACGGGCTTTGGCCCGGTGTTCCGGGTGCCGGACCTGGGGTCGGGCCGCCATTGACGGCCCACGGCCGACGGCGCCCCCTCTGCCGGCCCGCCGGATGCGGAGCCCCTCGAAGCGGGACATCTGGAAGCGGGATCGGACGCAGCCGTCACGCGACCTCCCCGGCCGCACCGGGCTCACGATCGCGCCGCGCCGTCCCGCCCGAGCGCGGCGTCCGCCTCCACCACCGGATCGTTGAAGGTCCAGCGGGGGATCGCGCGCATGCGGTCGAGGCCGGCGAAGACGGCCGCAAAGCTGCCGTCCGGCGACACCTCGCGCAGCGCGGCATCGAACGCCGGGCCGAACCCGTCGAAGCCGGCGGCCTCCACCTCGCACAGATGAATCTGGTTCCAGTCCATCGTCAGCGCCGGGTCCTGATGGAGAACGGCCGCCGTCTCCATCGCCCGGAACGTCCCGATCCTGTCCGCCTGGACAAGCTTCGCGGCGGCCGGGCCGATATATTTTTGCATGATCTGGCGGTATTCTCCGAGGTAAGGAAGTTTCACCTCGATATATTCCAGCGACACCTGCCGTTCGGGCCGTCCGGCCGAGCCCTGCCAGTTGCGCGGCAGCACGAAGGCCGAGGGGGTGGTCAGGAGAATCTCCGCGCGCAGCACGTGGGCCCGCGGCGGTTGCGGCTCGACCACGAGTTCATGAATGGCGCCGGCCGGAACGATGTCGCGAAAGTAGCTCAGTTCGAGGTGGCTCCACACGGCCGCCTCGCAGGCATTCCGGAAGACCGCGCGATGCCGGTAGAGCGCCTGGCCGAGGCATGTTTGCCCAAAGCGCGCCCCGTTCGCGACCCGGTCCTAAAGTTCGGCTTCCGCTCCGGGATCGCGAACCTGGATTGTCCGGGCGAGGACCACGAGGCGGTCGTCGGGCTCGATCCGGACCAGATGCGCCCCGTCACAGGCATGGATGCTCTCGGCCATGGGGCGCCCCCGTCTTAGGTCTGTCCGCAAGAGATGAGCAGCCGGGCCGGCGCTACCGGCCCATCAGCACCTTGCCGGGATTGGCGAGCCCCTGGGGGTCGAGCGCCGCCTTCACCGCCGCCATCACATCCAGCGCCACCGGGTCCTTGTAGAGGGTGAGCTCCTCCTTCTTGAGGAGGCCGATGCCGTGCTCGGCGGAGATCGAGCCGCCGAGCGCCGCCACGAGGTCGTGGACGATGCGGTTGAATTCCTCCCAGGTGTCGATGAACGCCTGCTTGTCCATGCCCACGGGCTGGCTCAGGTTGAAGTGGACGTTGCCGTCGCCCATGTGGCCGAAGGCGCAGACCCGCAGGCCGCCCATATGGGCCTCGCACCGGCGCGTCGCCTCGACGATGAAGTCGGCGACCTTGGAGACCGGCACCGACACGTCGTGCTTGATCGAGCCGCCCTCGAACTTCTGCGCGTCCGACAGGTCCTCGCGCAGGCGCCAGAGCGCGCCGGCCTGGGCCTCGCTCGCGGCGATCACCGCGTCCTCCACCTCGGCCGCCTCGAAGGCGTCGGCGAGCACGGCGAGCACCATGGCGGCAAGGTCGTCCTCGTCGCGCGTGGAGGTGAGCTCGGCGAGCACGTAGAAGGCGTGGTCGCCCTTCAGCGCGCGCACCGTGCCCGGCATGTGCTTCAGCACCATTTCCATGCCGAAGCGCGGCATGATCTCGAAGCCGGTGAGCGCGTCGCCCGCCACCGCGCGCAGGCGGCGGAACAGCCTGAGCGCGGCGTGCGGCCCGTCGAGGCCGACGAGCGCGGTGGCGCGCTGGCGCGGCGCCGGGAACAGGCGCAGCACCGCCGCCGTGATGATGCCGAGCGTGCCCTCTGCGCCGATGAACAGGTCCTTGAGATCGTAGCCGGTATTGTCCTTGCGCAGGCGCGAGAGGCCGTGCCAGACGCGCCCGTCGGGCAGCACCACCTCGAGGCCGAGCGCGAGCTCGCGCATGTTGCCGTAGCGCAGCACGGCGGTACCGCCGGCATTGGTGGAGAGGTTGCCGCCGATCTGGCACGATCCCTCCGCGGCGATGGAGAGCGGGAACAGGCAGCCGGCCTCGCGCGCCGCCTCCTGCACCCCGGCGAGGGTCACGCCCGCCTCGACGGTCACCGTGAGGTCGGTGGGGTCGAGGTCGCGGATGCGGGTGAGCCGGGAGAGCGAGATCAGCAGCGCGCCGAACGGCATCTGGCCGCCGACGAGGCCGGTATTGCCGCCCTGCGGCACGAAGGGCACGCCCGCCGCGGCGCAGGCGGCGACGGCGAAGGCCACCTCCTCGGTGCTGCCGGGCCGCACCAGCGCCGGCGTCGCGCCGCGATAAAGGCCCCGGCCCTCGATCAGATGGGGGGCGAGATTCGCCGGGTCGGTGACGACGTGCGCGCGGCCGATGCGCGCGGCGATGGTGTCGAGCAGTCCGGAGAGGCGCTCGGCTTCGATGTGGATGGGCTCAGGGGCGGGGCTCGGCATGCCGGGAAAGTGCCGCAGCCCCGCCCCCGCCGCAAGCCTGCCCGGCGACGCGCGAGCGGCGATCCGTCCCGGCTGGGGCGGCCAAAGGCGGCGCGGCCGAAGGCGAGCGCCCCAAAGACGCCTTGGCAAAGGACGACGCGCTGGGCTAGAGCCGGATCGGCCCCTATTCGGTAAGCTGGAGGCGATGAACCGGCTCCTATGGACCCTCGCGGTGATGCCATGGGATGGATCGCGCTCCAGAGCGGGTGCCCTGAACGGAGACCTCATGGCCGACCGCGTCCTCGTCGCCCGCATCGGCGCCCCGCACGGGGTGAAGGGGGAGGTGCGCCTGTTCGTCTTCACCGAGGACCCGGACGCGGTGCTGGAGTTCGATCCGCTGACCGACGCCGCCGGCCGGCGGAGCTTCCGCATCACCGCTTTGCGCGCCGCCAAGGATCATTTCGTCGCCCGTCTGCACGGCGTCGCGGACCGCGATGCCGCGGAGGCGCTGACCAATGTGGACCTTTATGTTCCACGCGCCGCCCTGCCCGAGCCGGAGGACGCGGAGACCTTCTATCACGCCGATCTCATCGGCCTGTCGGTCGAGGACGAAACCGGGGCGCGGATCGGCACGGTCGTCGCCCTGCACGATTTCGGCGCCGGCGACATCCTCGAATACGCGCCCGCTCTTGCCGGCGTGAAGGCGCGCACGCTGATGGTGCCCTTCTCCCGCGATGCGGTGCCGGTGGTGGACCTGACGGCCGGGCGCGTGGTGCTCGCCGAAGCCTTCGTGGAGCGCAAGGCGGCCGAACCTGAGGCGGGAGAGGACAAGCAGGGCTGAGCCGGCCCTTCCGGCGCAGCCCGTGGGGTTGGCCCGCCGCGGCTCCCATTTGACTCACCGCCCTGCCCTCCCCCATCACCCTGCCATGACATTCCGCGCCACCATCCTCACGCTCTATCCGGAGATGTTCCCCGGCCCGCTCGGCCATGCCCTGGCGGGCAAGGGGCTCGCCGGCGGCCTGTGGGCGCTGGAGGCGCTGCAGATCCGCGACTTCGCCCTCGACCGGCACCGCTCGGTGGACGACACGCCGGCCGGCGGCGGCCCCGGCATGGTGATGCGCGCCGACGTGCTGGCCCGCGCCATCGACGCCGCCTCGCCCGCCGGCGATCCGCGCCCGCGCCTTTTGATGACGCCGCGCGGACGCCCGCTGACCCAGGCGCGGGTGCGCGCGCTCGCCGCGGGACCGGGCGCGGTGATCGTGTGCGGGCGCTTCGAGGGGGTGGACGAGCGCATCGTCGCGGCGCGCGACCTGGAGGAGGTATGTGTCGGCGACGTGGTGCTGTCGGGCGGCGAGGCGGCGGCGCTCCTCCTGCTCGATGCCTGCGTGCGGCTGATCCCCGGCGTCATGGGCAAGGCCGAGAGCGGCGAGGAGGAGAGCTTCGCCCACGGATTGCTCGAATATCCGCACTATACGCGGCCGCAGGAGTTCGAGGGCCGCGGCATCCCCGAGGTGCTGACCTCCGGCGACCATGCGCGCATCGCCCGCTGGCGCCGCGCCGAGGCCGAGGCGGCCACCCGCGCGCGCCGGCCGGACCTCCCCGTCCCGCCCTGTGACGGAACGCCGACGGAAAGGGAATGACAGCGCCGGCTTTCTCATATATGAAGCCGCGTCCCTTAACTTATAACGACACGATGTGGCGCCGGGGCTTGCCCAGGGCCGCTAGAGGTTGGCGACATGAACATCATCCAGACGCTCGAAGCCGAGCAGGCGACCAGGCTCGCCGAAAAGCGTGCCGTCCCGGAATTCCAGCCGGGCGATACCGTGATCGTGAACGTGAAGGTGGTCGAAGGCGACCGCTCCCGCGTGCAGGCCTATGAGGGCGTGGTGATCGCGCGCTCGGGCGGCGGGCTCAACGAGAGCTTCACGGTCCGCAAGATCTCCTATGGCGAGGGCGTGGAGCGCGTGTTCCCGGTCTATTCGCCGCTGATCGATTCCATCAAGGTGGTGCGCCGCGGCAAGGTGCGCCGCGCCAAGCTCTATTATCTGCGCGACCGGCGCGGCAAGTCGGCGCGCATCGCCGAGCGCCAGGATCCGGACGCCAAGGCGAAGGCCAAGGCCAAGAAGGCCGCCGCGGCGGGCGTCACCGCCGCCGAGTGAGGCCGCCGCGCCCGCGGGCGCCGGCCGGGCGGCGCGCTCGGTCCCGGGAGCCCGTGGAAAGACCACCGGACAATCCACGCCGCCGGCCCCGCGCCGGCGGCTTTTTCTTGTGCGCGGCGCGGACGGCTCAGGACCGGGCGCCGCCGGCGCCCGGCTCTTCCCCGGGACCCCGGGAGCCTTCCGGCCTGCCGGCCGGTCGCGCGTCGGCGGTGGCGAGGAGGCGCGCCAGCAGGCCGTCCGGATCGGCGTCGAAGGCGGCGCGGGTGCGCTCCAGGGCGCCCGTTCCCCCCGCCCGGTGCCCCGCCCCGCCGATATGGAACCAGGTATCGAGCAGCATGCTGGCGCGCCGCGCGCCGGCGCCGGGGACCGCGTCCGCCAGATAGACGCTGCGCACCTGCGCCCGCTTCAGCTGCCCCCGGTCGAGGCGGGAATAGAGCACGCCCCAGTTCTGGCCGCCGGTGTCGAGGCCGAGCGGCGTGTCGGTGCCGAAATCGAGCGCCAGCGCGCCGACGCGGGCGAAGTCGAAGACGCTGAAGCCAGGCCACAGGTACCAGGCGCGCTCGCGCGGGAAATCGGAACGGCGCAGATGGCCGTAGCAGGGCTGGTCGCGCACCAGCGCCGCAAGGTCGACCCCGGCGAGCGGCACCAGGTCGTGGTCGAGCACCGCGAACACCGCCGGCGCCGCCGGGCGCACCAGATTGGAGAACGCCCAGTTCAGCGCCACCGCGTGGGAGCGCGAGCCGTTGCGCGCGCCGCGATACGGCGTGGGCGGCAAGGGGCAGTAGTCCACCCGCCGCGCGCCGCAGACCGCGGCGATCGCGGCGCGGGCCGAAGGATCGGTGGAATTGTCGCACACCACCAGCGCCGTGTCGGGCAGAAAGCGGGTCATGGCGTCGGCGAGCAGCGCCACCGCGCCGGGCTGGTTGAACGCCACCGTGACGGCGAGCGCCGGTGCGCCCTTCAGACGTGCCACCAGCGCCTCCTGGCCCACCGCGCGGCGGCGGCGGTAGAGGCGGTCGACGGCGACGTTGCGCGCCCGCCGCAGGCGCTGGGCGAAAGGCGCGCCGGCGAGCCATTCGCGCAGGGCATAGTCGGAGAGCGCGCGCACGGCCTCACCCTCCCGCCGGCGCGCGCAGACGGCGCCGGAGCTCGGCGGCGTCGGGCGCCGGCCCGGCGCCGGCGACGGCGTAGAGCCGCGCCTGCCCGGTGCCGTCGGCGCGCGGGAACGCCCCCACCAGCCGGAAGCGGTCGGGATGGGCCGCCACCGCCGCCTCCGCCGCTTGCACCGCCGGCAGCGCCCGCGCGCCGGTCGACGCATCGAGCGCGAGGAAGGCGGCGCCGAGCGCGTCGATCTCGGCCAGCACCGCCGCGGGATCGGCGTCCGGCCGCCGGCGCGCCAGCGGCACGACGATGGTGGCCGCGGCGCGGTCGTGCTGGGCGATGGCGGCGATCAGCGCCCCCTCCCCCTTCGGGTCCGCCGCCACCAAGACCACCGGCCGCTCGCGCTTGCCCGCGACCACCGCCTGCGCCACCTCGTCCATGCCGACCACGCTTTTGCGCACCGGCTCCAGCAGCGCCGGCATGGCGGCGACCAGCAGCACCACGGCGACCGCGAGGCCGAACACCGTGTCCCAGCTCGACGAGACGAGGCGCAGCAGGCTGATGGCGCCATAGGCCGAAAGGATCACCACCGGCGCCACCAGCACCAGCGTGCGGCCGGGGTCCGGCGGCGCGGCGGCGAGCGCGAACAGCCCGAGACAGGCGAGGCCGAGCGCCGCCACCGCCGCCATCGGCCGCGCCGCGTCGTCGCCGCGCCAGGCCTGCGCCACCGCAGCGAGGGCGCCGATCGCGGCGAGCACGACGAACACCCCGCCGAGCCCGGCGCGCAGCGCCGCCGCGCAGGCGCCGAGATTGGCCGCGACGCTTGCGAGCGTGGGCGCGGCGGCAAGGCCGAGCGGCGTCGGGTGCGCCAGATACCAGGGACCGGCGAGGAGCGCGATCAGCGCCAGCGGCAGCCAGAAGGCACGGCGCGCGAACAGCCCCGGCCGCCCGCCGAGGAGCGGGCCGAGCAGCGGCACGGCGAGAAGCGCCGCGCCGTCGGGCGCGGTCAGGAGCGCCGCCGCGGCGGCGAGCGAGAACAGCACCATGGAGGACGCCCGGCTTTGGGCGAGGGCGCCGGCGAAGGCGAGCGCGGCGAGCAGCGACAGCAGCGCCAGCGGCAGGTCGGCACCGGCCATGATCGCCGCCTCGCGCAGCGGCACGGCGGCCATCAGCACCGCGCCGGTGGCGACGCCCGGCAGCGGCCCGGCCGCGTGGGCGGTGGCCCAGCCCGCGCTCACCACCAGCAGCGCCGCAAGGAAGGCCGGCAGCAGCAGCAGCGCCGGCGTCAGCGGCCCGAGCCCGGTGATCCACAGCCCCAGCGCCAGCGCCGGAAGCGGCGGCCCGGCGCCGAGGCCCGGCGCGGGCAGGCGCAGAGCCTGCTCGGAAAAGAAGGCGGCGGGCGCCGGCAGGCCGCCGGCGATCCAGTCGGCCACCATCACGGCGCCCACCACAGGGGCGGCCTCGTCCGCGCGGGTGGCGGAGAATTCGGCGAGATAGGCGCCCGAGCCGCGCTGCTGCGCCACCACGATCATCGCCGCGAGCGCCGTGAGGATGAGGAACGCCAGCACCCGCAAAGATGCCGCGCCAAGGCTCGGACGACCGTCTTCCCGCACCAACCGCCTCCGCGATCACGCTTTTCAAGGTCCCGGCGCGCCGCAGGACGTGCCGCGCCGTTCTCTATCACCATTTCGGAGGGCGATTCACCGTTCGCATCGAGTCAATCTGATGGGAGCGCGCGCGCTGTCCCCGGTTCAGGGCGCGCGATCGCGTCGCAGGGACGGCCGGATGCGCCGTCCGCGGGCCGCGGGCGGCGGCCCGGGCGACAAACGCCTTGACCGCACCCGACGCCGCGCGCGAGGAGTGGAGGGGTGCGCCGCGCGCGCGTCGCAGGCCGGCGCGGGCCTTCCGTTTGGTGCGATCCTTGCCTTAAGGGCGGGGCCAGAGCTTGGGACAGTCATGGCCAGCGACCTCACCTTGCGCATCGTGATCGTCGACGAGAGCCCCGTGCGCGCCGCCATCCTCGAGGAGGGGCTGCGCGAATCGGGGTTCGAGAACGTGCTGCGCCTCGAGGGGCGGCACAACCTGCTGGAGCGCATCTACGCCATCGATCCGGACGTGATCCTGATCGACCTGGAAGACCCCAGCCGCGACACCATCGAGCAGATGTTCCAGGTGAGCCGCGAGGTGAAGCGCCCCGTGGCCATGTTCGTCGACCAGTCCGACAAGAGCACCATCGAGGCGGCGATCGAGGCCGGCGTCGCCTCCTACGTGGTGGACGGCCTCCGGAAGGACCGGGTGAAGCCGATCCTCGAGACCACCATCTCGCGCTTCCGCGCCTTCGCCCGCCTCAAGGCGGAGCTGGAGGAGGCCAAGAGCCAGCTCGAAGAGCGCAAGGTGGTCGACCGCGCCAAGATGATCCTCATGAAGCTCAAGGGCATCGGCGAGGAGGAGGCATACGGCCTGCTGCGCCGCACGGCGATGAACGAGAAGAAGCGCATCGCCGACATCGCCCAATCCATCATCACCGCGTCGGAGCTCCTGCGATGAGACGGCTCGCCATCGGCTTCATCCCCCTCACGGATGCCGCCGTCCTGATCGCCGCCGCCGAGCGCGGCTTCGCCATGGCCGAAGGCATCGAGATCGACCTGCACCGCGAGGTGTCCTGGGCCAACATCCGCGACAAGGTGAATATCGGCCTTCTGGACGGCGCCCACATGCTGGGGCCGCTCGCCATCGCCTCCTCGCTCGGCCTCGGGCATGTGCGGGTGCCGCTGGTGGTGCCGTTCGCGCTCAACCTCAACGGCAGCGCCATCACCATCGACAAGCACGTTTATGCCGCCATGGGCGAGGTGGGCGAGGATCTGGCGCACGCGCCCGGCGCCGCCCGCGCGCTCGGCAAGGTGGTGCGCCAGCGCCGCGCCGAGGGGCGCGACCCGCTCACCTTCGCCGCGGTCTACGCCTTCTCGACCCACACCTATCTCATCCGCCACTTCCTGAAGGGCGGCGGGGTGGACCCGGACCGCGACGTGCGGCTCGTGGTCGTGCCCCCGCCTTTCATGGTGGAGAGCCTGCGCGGCGGGCTGATCCACTCCTTCTCCGTGGGCTCGCCCTGGAATTCGGTGGCGGTGGACGCGGACGTGGGCCGCATCGCCGTGCTGGGCGCGGAGATCTTCGGCTGGGTGCCGGAGAAGGTGCTGGGCGTGCACGCCCGGTTCGCCAATGCCGAGCCGGAGGTGCTGCACCGCCTGGTGCGCGCGCTCCATTCCGCCGCCCGCTGGTGCGAGGACGAGGCCAACCACGAGGACCTCGCCCGGCTCCTCGGCGAGCCGCGCCACCTGAACCTGCCCGCCGACGTGCTGCGCCGAACCCTCGACGGACGCCTGCATTCGGCCCCCGGCGGCGCGCGGCGCGCCCACCCGGACTATCTGGTGCTGAACCGCGACGGCGCCAACCGGCCCTCCGTCGACCATGCGCTGTGGATCTATTCCCAGATCGTCGAGGCCGGCCAGGGCGAGTTCTCGCCCGACGCGGCGCGCGAGGCCATGGGCGTCTACCGCCCGGACATCTTCGACCAGGCGGTGGGCCCGGTGCCGGTGTTCAAGCCGCAGCCCGACTGCGTCGCCACCCAGTTCGGCGCGGTGTTCGACCAGGACGCCTTCCTCGCCCGCAAGGGGTGAGGTCGGGCGCGCGGGTTCAAAAGCCGTTCACCGCCGCCATGCTCCGGCTCGGCCGCGTCTGCCTTCCCCATCCCGCGTCCCGAACCGCCGTCATGCTCCGCCTTGACCGGAGCATCCATGCGACCTCCCCGCCGCGCGCCCGGCGGAGAGATGGGCCCTCCGGTCAAGCCGGAGGGCGACGGCAGGGAAAGGGGAGGTGGCGGGGGAAGAAGGAACGGCGGGGGAGAGGGAACGGCCGGGGAAGAGCAACGCGGCGGAAGAAGATCGACGCGCCGCAGAAAACCCAAACCACCGTCATGCTCCGGCTTGACCGGAGCATCCAAGCGACCTCCCCGCCGCGCGCCCGGCGGAGAGATGGGCCCTCCGGTCAAGCCGGAGGGCGACGGCGGGGAGAGGGAGACGCTGGGAGAAGGGCGACGGCGGTGGCAGGGCAACGCCGCGCGGAAAACTCACACCGTCATGCGCCGGATCGGCCGCGTCTACTTCCCCAGCCCTGCGTCCCAAACCATCGTCACCCCCCGGCTTGCCCGGGGCATCCACGCCGCGAACCGCGCTCCGTCTGACGGCGCCGCAGGCGCCGCGGAGACTGTCTTCCGCACCTTCCACCCTCTTCGCACCGCACAATCGGGCGGCAGCTGCCCGCGTTTTCTGCACGTCCCGCAGGCGACGGCGGCGATGCACAATTTTTAATCTCTGAAAAATTCGATCTGTTCCAACGTGATAGCGCGCCGCCGCGCCGCGTCCAGTCTTGGCACGCGTCTTGAATGGAGAAGGACGTACGTGGTCAACGACGACCACGCCAGCCCATTCGTCCCAATGACGGGACCCGCAGCAGAGCCGCTGACACCGATGGCCGTAGGCCGTCGTGCTGTCCGCGGCTTTTTTCGTTTCGGGTGCCGAGATTGCCTGCCCATCCAGAGGGGAAAAAAATGAGCGACGACGCGAAGGTCCAGTCCGCTTCAGTCTCCGCCGCCGCGCCCGGCGTCTCCCGGCGCTCGCTTCTGAAAGGTTCCGCCGCCGCCCTCGGCACCGCCGCTTTGTTCGAGAGCATCCGCCTCGCCTTCCCCGGCGGCGTGCCCTACGCCCACGCCGCCGAGGCGCCCGAGACCACCAAGGCCACGCTCGGCTTCATCGCCCTGACCGACGCGGCGCCGCTGTTCGTCGCCAAGGAAAAGGGCCTGTTCGACAAATACGGCATGACCGAGGTGACGGTCGCCAAGCAGGCCTCCTGGGGCACCACCCGCGACAATCTCGTGCTCGGCTCCGAAGGCAACGGCATCGACGGCGCCCATATCCTGACCCCGATGCCGTATTTGATCTCGGCCGGCAAGGTGACGCAGAACAACGTGCCCACGCCCATGTACATCCTGGCGCGCCTCAACCTGGACAGCCAGTGCATCTCGGTGGGCCAGGAATATATCGACCTCAAGATCGGCCTCGACACCAAGCCGTTCAAGGAGGCCCTGGAGAAGAAGAAGGCCTCCGGCAAGCCCATCAAGGCGGCCATGACCTTCCCGGGCGGCACCCATGATCTGTGGATCCGCTACTGGCTCGCCGCCGGCGGCATCGACCCGGACAAGGACATCGAGACCATCGTCGTCCCGCCGGCCCAGATGGTGGCCAACATGAAGGTGGGCACCATGGACTGCTTCTGCGTCTGCGAGCCGTGGAACGAGCAGCTGGTGCACCAGAAGATCGGCTACACCGCGCTCACCACCGGCGAGCTCTGGAACAAGCATCCCGAGAAGGCCTTCGGCATGCGCGCCGCTTATGTGGACAAGAACCCCAAGGCGGCCAAGGCGCTGCTGAAGGCGGTGATGGAAGCGCAGATGTGGTGCGAGAAGATGGAGAACCGCGCGGAGGTCGCGGCGATCTGCGCCAAGCGCCAGTGGATCAACGTGCCGGTCGCCGACGTGGTCGACCGCATGAAGGGCGATTTCGACTACGGCACCGGCAAGGTGGTGAAGAATTCGCCCCACATCATGAAGTATTGGGCCGACTTCGCCTCCTATCCGTTCCAGAGCCACGATCTGTGGTTCATCACCGAGGACCAGCGCTGGAACAAGTTCGAGGCCGACCTCGACGCCAAGGCCCTGATCAAGAAGGTGAACCGCGAGGACCTGTGGCGCGAGGCGGCGAAAGAGCTCTCGGTGCCGGCGGCGCAGATCCCCACCTCCACCTCGCGCGGCAAGGAGACCTTCTTCGACGGCAAGGTGTTCGATCCCGAGAACCCGGCGGCCTACCTCGCCTCGCTCGACATCAAGCGCATCGCGTGACAGCCGGGCCGCCCCCGCGGGGGCGGCCCCTCCTCCTTTTCGCCGCACGGAGCGAGCCCGATGAACATGACCGTCCGCAAACTGCACGAAGGGGCACCGGCCATCGCCGCAGCGCCCGCCGCCGTGGTGGCCCTGCCGCCGCGCAAGCGTCCGCCGCTGGGCGAAAATGCGGTGGGCTATCTGAAGATGGTGGCGGCGAACGTGATCCCGCCTTTCCTGGTGATCGCCTTCCTGGTGGCGCTGTGGGAGATGCTGTGCAGCGCGCCCGGCGCCTCGCTGCCGCCGCCCTCCTCGATCCTGCAGAATTCCTGGGAGCTGATCTCCGATCCGTTCTACGACCGGGGCGGCCTCGACAAGGGCCTGTTCTGGCACATCCTCGCCTCGCTCCAGCGGGTGGCGGTGGGCTACAGCCTCGCCGCCGTGGTGGGCGTGGGGCTCGGCACCCTGATCGGCCAGTCCACCTGGGCCATGCGCGGGCTCGACCCGCTGTTCCAGGTGCTGCGCACGGTGCCGCCGCTCGCCTGGCTGCCGCTCTCGCTCGCCGCGTTCCGCGACGGCCAGCCGGCGGCGGTGTTCGTGATCTTCATCACCGCCATCTGGCCGATCATCATCAACACCGCGGTGGGCATCCGCAACATCCCCCAGGACTATCGCAACGTGGCGGCGGTGCTGCGGCTCAATCCCATCGAATTCTTCCTGAAGATCATGATCCCGGCGGCGGCGCCCTACATCTTCACCGGTCTTCGCATCGGCATTGGCCTCTCCTGGCTCGCCATCATCGCGGCCGAGATGCTGATCGGCGGCGTCGGCATCGGCTTCTTCATCTGGGATGCCTGGAACTCGTCGCTCATCGGCGACATCATCGTGGCGCTCATCTATGTCGGCATCGTCGGGTTCGTGCTCGACCGCATCATTGCCGCCATCGGCGCCTTCGTCACCCGCGGCACCGCCGCTTCCTGAGGAGGCCGACATGGGCGCCTACCTGAAGCTCGACCACATCGACAAGACCTTCACCCGCGGGTCCGCCTCCACCAACGTGCTCAAGGAGGTGACGCTCGACATCGAGAAGGGCGAGTACGTCTCCATCATCGGCCATTCCGGCTGCGGCAAGTCCACCTTGCTCAACATCGTCGCCGGCCTCACCGACGCCACCGCCGGCGGCGTGATCCTCGACGGGCGCGAGGTGAATTCCCCCGGCCCCGACCGCGCGGTGGTGTTTCAGAACCACTCGCTGCTGCCCTGGCTCACGGTCTACGAGAATGTGCGCCTCGCCGTGGACAAGGTGTTCTCCGGCACCCGCTCGAAGGCCGAGCGCGACGCCTGGACGATCCACAATCTCGATCTGGTGCAGATGGCCCACGCCAAGGACAAGCGCCCGTCGGAAATCTCCGGCGGCATGAAGCAGCGCGTCGGCATCGCCCGCGCGCTCGCCATGGAGCCGAAGGTGCTGCTGCTGGACGAGCCGTTCGGCGCGCTCGACGCGCTGACCCGCGCCCACCTGCAGGACAGCGTGATGCAGATCCATGCGGCGCTCGGCAACACCATCCTCATGATCACCCACGACGTGGACGAGGCGGTGCTGCTGTCCGACCGCATCGTGATGATGACCAACGGCCCCTCGGCGCGCATCGGCGAGGTGCTGGAGGTGAAGCTCGCCCGTCCGCGCAAGCGCCTCGATCTGGTGACCAACGCCACCTACCTCAAGGCCCGCGAGGCGGTGTTGAAATTCCTCCACGAGCGCCACCGCTTCGTGGAAGCCGCCTGAGCCGCGCCGGTCCCGGCCGCGCGCCGGGACCGGTGTTCCCCTGTCCGCCAGCCCAGGAGCACCGATCATGCCTCAGCGCCAAATCACGCCGAGCCAGGTGGATCTCGTCCAGTCCTCCTTCGGCCAGGTGGCGCCCATCGCCGATCAGGCGGCGGCGCTGTTCTACGGCCGCCTGTTCGAGATCGCGCCGCAGGTGAAGGAGCTGTTCAAGGCCGACATGGCCGGCCAGGGCAGGAAGCTCATGGGCACGCTCGCCGTGGCGGTGGCCGGGCTCTCCGACCTCGAGACCATCCTGCCCGCGGTGGAGGGCCTGGCCCGCCGCCACGTGGCCTACGGCGTGGAGGCCGCCCACTACAAGCCGGTGGGCGAGGCGCTGATCTGGACCCTGGAGCAGGGGCTCGGCGACGCCTTCACCCCCGCGGTGAAGGCCGCCTGGCTCTCCGCCTACGCCTTGCTCTCCACCGTCATGATCTCCGCCGCCGAGGCGGAGGTCCCGGCCGCCTGATCCTCCGGCAGACCCAGGACGACCCCATGGCCGCCCCCCTCCTCATCGTCGGCAACGGCATGGCCGCCGCGCGGCTCTGCGAGGAGCTGAGCGCCCGCGCGCTCGGGCGCCATCCGGTGTGCGTGATCGGCGCCGAGCCGCACCTCGCCTATAACCGGGTGCTGCTCTCCGAGGTGCTCGCCGGCCGCATGCGCGCCGAGGAGGCGCAGATGAAGCCGGCCCGATGGTGGCGCGACATGGGCGTGACGCTGCAATACGGCACCCCGGTCGCCGCCATCGACCGGGCGGGCCGCGCGGCGGTGC
Organism: Xanthobacter luteus; assembly: GCF_040049235.1. Lineage (NCBI taxonomy): Bacteria > Pseudomonadati > Pseudomonadota > Alphaproteobacteria > Hyphomicrobiales > Xanthobacteraceae > Xanthobacter > Xanthobacter luteus. Next base: position 36,696 of record NZ_JBDZDO010000002.1, on the reverse strand, counting down.
TCGCGGACGGCCGGCGCCTGCGCTACGCGCGGCTCGTGCTCGCCACCGGCTCCAGCCCCATCCGCCTGCCTCTGCCCGGCATGGACCTGGACGGCGTCCACACCTTCCGCGACCTCGCCGACGTCGAGGCGCTGCTGGCGGCCGCCCATCGGCCCGGCACCCGCGCCGTGGTGATCGGCGGCGGCCTGCTGGGCATCGAGGCCGCCGCCGGCCTCGCCGGCGCGGGGGTCGACACCACTTTGGTCCATCTCATGGACCGCCTCATGGAGCGCCAGCTCGACGCCCCCGCCGCCGCTCTGCTGCGCCAGGCGGTGGAGGCGCGCGGCGTGAAGGTGGAGCTTTCCGCCTTCAGCGACGCGGTGGCGGGCGCGGGCCGGGTGGAGGGCCTGAGGCTCAAGGACGGGCGCACCCTCCCCGCCGACCTTCTGGTGGTGGCGTGCGGCGTCGCCCCCAATTGCGACCTCGCCCGCGCCGCCGGCCTGAAGGTGGGACGCGGCATCGAGGTGGACGACACGCTGGCCACCAGCGACCCGGCGATCTTCGCCATCGGCGAATGCTGCGAGCATCGCGGCGTCACCTATGGCCTCGTCGCCCCGGCCTACGAGCAGGCGGCGGTGCTCGCCCAAAGGCTCGCCGGCGCGGATGCCCGCTATGGCGGCTCGGTGGTCTCCACCAACCTCAAGGTCTCCGGCGTCCACGTGTTCTCGGCGGGGGACGTGGCCGGCGGGGAAGGCGCCGAGGACATCGTCCTCGCCGACCGCCGTCTCGGCCTCTACCGCCGGCTGGTGATCCGCGACGGCGCGCTGGTGGGTGCCGTGCTGTTCGGGGATACGGCCGACGGCCCGTTCTATCTCGACCTCATCACCCGCCGCACCCCCATCGCCACGGTGCGCGCCGAGCTCGCCTTCGGCCGCCTGGCGGCGGCTGCCGCAGCCTGACAAGAAGAAGAAAGGGAACGTTCATGGGCGCCGATTTCACCACCGACCAGAAGCGCTATCTGGAAGGCTTCGTCTCCGGTGCCAAGGCGGTGCAGATCGCCCGCGGCGCGGCCCCCGCCGCCCGCCCCTCCGCCCAGCCCGCCGCCGAGCAAACCGGCCCCGATGCGGCGAGCCACAGGGCCATGGCCCGCACCGAGGCGCAGGGCAGGAAGCTCACGGCCGAGGAGAAGGCCAAGCGCGAGGAGCTGGGGCTCGACGCCTACGACCGCATGCGCCACGCCGCCCGCGACGGGGTCTTCCCCAAGGGCCAGGACGTGCTGCGCTGGAAATATCACGGCCTGTTCTATGTCGCCCCGGCGCAGGACAGCTTCATGTGCCGCATGCGCATTCCCGGCGGCATCCTCACAAACTGGCAGTTGCGCGGCGTCGCCGACATCGCCGCGCGCCACGGCGGCGGCTATTGCGACATCACCACCCGCGCCAACCTGCAGATCCGCGACATCCCGGCGACCGACGGCATCGCCGTGCTGGAGGGGCTGGTTTCCCTCGGCCTCACGGCCAAGGGCTCCGGCGCCGACAACATCCGCAACGTCACCGGCACCCCCACCGCCGGCATCGACCCGCAGGAGCTTCTCGACACCCGCCCGCTGGCCAGCGCCTGGCACCATTACATCCTGAATTGCCGCGACATGTACGGCCTGCCGCGCAAGTTCAACGTCGCGTTCGACGGCGCCGGCACCATCGGCGCGCTGGAGGACACCAACGACATCGGCTTCCAGGCGGTGGACGTGATGGACGGCTTCGGCATCGCCCCCGGCGTGTGGCTGCGCCTCGTGCTCGGCGGCATCACCGGCCACAGGGATTTTGCCCGCGACACCGGCATCGTCGTGCGGCCCGAGGAGGCGGTGGACGTGGCGGCGGCCATCGTGCGCGCCTTCATCGACACCGGCGACCGCACCGACCGCAAGAAGGCGCGGCTCAAATACGTGCTCGACGCCATGGGCTTCGACGGCTTCCTGAAGCTGCTGGAGAACAAGCTCGGCCGCCCCTTCACCCGCCTTGCCGCCGCGGCGGTGAAGCCGCGCGCCGAGCCGGACCGCCTCGCCCATCTGGGCGTCCATGCGCAGAAGCAGGCGGGGCTGAACTACGTCGGCGTCGGCCTGCCCGCAGGGCGCATGAGCGTCGCCCAGATGCGCGGCCTCGCCGACATTGCCGGCCGCCTCGGCGACGGCGACATCCGCCTCACGGTCTGGCAGAACCTGCTCATCTCCGGTGTCGCCGATGCCGATGTGGCGGCCGTGACGGGCGCCGTGGAGGCGCTCGGCCTCACCACCAAGGCAACGCCGCTCCAGGCCGGCATCGTCGCCTGCACGGGGTCGAAGGGCTGCCGCTTCGCGGCGGCCGACACCAAGGGCACCGCGCGCGAGATCCTCAGCCATTGCGAGGCGCGGCTCGCCCTCGACGGGCCGGTGAACATCCATGTCACCGGCTGCCACCATTCCTGCGCCCAGCATTATATCGGCGACATCGGGCTGATCGGGGCGCGGGTGCCCGTCAATGACGACGGGGACACGGTGGACGGCTATCACATCCTCGTCGGCGGAGGCTTCGGCAGCGCGGCCGCCATCGCCCACGAGCTCTACCAGAACGTGAAGGCTGAGGACGCCCCGCTGGTGGTGGAACGGCTGCTGAAAAGCTGGCTCGCCCACCGCGCCGAGGGGGAGACCTTCGCCCAATTCACCCGCCGCCTCGATCCCGACGCGCTGAGGGCGCTGGCGGAGGCGGCATGAGCCCCCAGCTCCCTTCCATTCAGCCGCTTCGCGACCGTTTGCGCTGGGCCCCGGCTCGCATTCCGCTGGCGCTCCATGCGTCCGGGGCGCGAGGGCGGGCGCGTGTCCCGGCCGACTGCAACGGAGCGAAGCGCCGTGGAAGGAGAGCCGGGACCCAGCGCAATACCGGCGCGCCGATGGCGCGCGCCCTGACCGAGACCCACCCATGAGCCTCCAGTCCCGCCCCCCCATCGTCCCGGTTCTGCCCGACAGCGCGCCCTTCACCGACGAGCAGCGCGCGTGGCTGAACGGCTTCTTCGCCGCCATCCTCTCCTCGGAGGCCGCCCCCGCGCCCATGGCCCTTTCGGCGGGCGACGCGGCGGCGCTGATGCCGGACATCTCCGCGCCGGCGCCTGCCGCCGAAGCGGGCGACGGCGCCGACGATGGGGCCCCTTGGCACGACCCCGCCATGCCGCTGGCCGAGCGCATGGCGCTCGCCGAGGGCCGGCCGCTGCCGCGCCGGCTCATGGCCGCCATGGCGCAGCAGGATTGCGGCCAGTGCGGCTATGTCTGCGAGACCTATGCCGCCGCCATCGCCGCGGGCGCGGAACCCAAGCTCAATCTCTGCGCCCCCGGCGGCAAGGAGACCCTGCGGGCGCTGAAGCAGCTCACGGAAGGGGCCGCGACGCCCGCGCCCGCGGCGGCCGATGCGGCGGCCAAGCCCGCGCCCGCTGCCGCGGCCGCGCCCGCGCCGATCGGCACGCGGGACAATCCCGGCACCGTCACCTTCCTCGGCCGCCGGCGGCTCAACAAGGAGGGGTCCGAGAAGGAGACCTTCCACATCGACTTCGACCTCGAAGGCTCGGGGCTCGATTATGCGGCCGGCGACAGCTTCGGCATCTTTCCGGTGAACGATCCGGCGCTGGTGGACCAGGTGATCGCCGCGATCCACGCCCCCTGGGACTTCCCGATCGCCGACAAGACCCTGCGCGAGGTGCTGACGCACGAGGTGTGCCTGAAGGCGCCGCCGGACGCGCTGTTCCAGCTGGTCTCCTATCTGGTCGGCGGCGCGCGCCGGGACAAGGCGAAGCGCCTTGCCGCCGGCGAGGACCCCGACGGCGATGCCGCGCTCCTCGACGTGCTGGCGGCGCTGGAGAAGTTCCCCGGCATCCGGCCCGATCCGGAGGCCTTCGTCGAATGCCTGGAGCCGCTGCAGCCGCGCCTTTATTCCATCTCCTCGAGCCCGGCCGCGACGCCGGGCCGGCTGTCGCTCACCGTCGACAAGGTGCGCTACGCCGCGTTCGGGCGCGAGCGTCTGGGGGTGGCGTCCAGCTTCCTCGGCGACCGCATCCCGGACGGCACGAAGCTCAAGGCCTATATCCAGAAGGCCCATGGCTTCGGCCTGCCGCAGGACCCGGCGAAGGGTGTCATCATGGTGGGGCCGGGCACCGGCATCGCCCCGTTCCGCGCCTTCCTGCACGAGCGCGCCGCCACCCGGGCGCCGGGCAAGAACTGGCTGTTCTTCGGCCACCAGCGGCGCGACACGGACTTCTTCTACGAGGAGGAGCTTTCGGCGTTCCAGGCGGAGGGCGTCCTCACCCGCCTCGACACCGCCTGGTCGCGGGACGGCGCGCGCAAGGTCTATGTCCAGGACCAGATCCGCGCCGCCGGCGCCGAGCTCTGGACCTGGATCGAGGACGGTGCGCATTTTTACATCTGCGGCGACGCCAAGCGCATGGCCAAGGACGTGGAGGCGGCGCTCGCCGAGGTGGCGGCCAGCCATGGCGGCCTGGGGCCCGACAAGGCGGCGGCCTTCCTCGCCGATCTGAAGAAGGCCGGGCGCTACCAGGCGGACGTCTACTGATGGGCAAAGCGATGGCTCAGGCAGAGCGGGTTCCGGCAGCGCGCGGGAGCGGACGTTGAACGCCTTTTCGGCTTCGCCCGCGGTGAAGACCACCTGCCCCTATTGCGGCGTCGGCTGCGGCGTCGCCGTGGTGCCGGACGGCGCCGGCGGCGCCCATGTGGAGGGCGACAAGGCCCATCCCGCCAATATCGGCCGGCTGTGCTCCAAGGGCGCGGCGCTGGGCGAGACGCTCGGGCTTTCGACGCGCCTGCTTTATCCCATGATGCGCGCCGGCGACGGCCCGCTCGAGCGCACCAGCTGGGCGGCGGCGCTCGACCGGGTGGCGGCGGACCTTCGCGCCATCATCGACCGTCACGGGCCGGGCGCGGTCGCCTTCTATCTGTCCGGCCAGCTCCTGACCGAGGACTATTACGTCGCCAACAAGCTCGCCAAGGGGTTCCTCGGCACCGCCCATGTGGACACCAATTCCCGGCTCTGCATGGCCTCGTCGGTGGCGGGCCACAAGCGCGCCTTCGGCTCCGACACCGTGCCCGGCTGCTATGAGGACCTGGAGGCGGCGGACCTCGTCGTCCTGGTGGGCTCCAATGCCGCCTTCTGCCATCCGGTGCTGTTCCGCCGCATGGAGGCGGCGCGAGCGCAGCGCGGCACCAAGATCGTCGTCATCGACCCGCGCGGCACCCAGACCGCCGCCGAGGCGGACCTGGTGCTGCCCCTCGCCCATGGCACGGACGCGATCCTGTTCGCGGGGCTGCTGGTCCATCTCGCCGAGAGCGGACGGGTGGATCCGGCCTTCATCGCCGCCCACACGCAAGGCTATGCCGCGACATTGGACGCAGCGCGCGAAATCGCCGCGACTCCCGCGACGACGGCGCGGGCCTGTGGCCTCGAAGAGGCGGACGTTGCCGCGTTCTTCCACCTGTTCGCCGGGACCGAGAAGGTGGTCACCTGCTACTCGCAGGGGGTCAACCAGGCGGCCCAGGGGACCGACAAGGTGGGCGCCATCCTGAACTGCCACCTCGCCACCGGGCGGATCGGCAAACCCGGGCTCGGCCCGTTCTCCTTGACCGGCCAGCCCAACGCCATGGGCGGGCGCGAGGTCGGCGGGCTCGCCAACCAACTGGCTGCCCACATGGGATTTTCTCCCGCCGAGGTGGACCTGGTGCGGCGCTTCTGGTCGGCGCCGCGGATGGCCGAGCGCGAGGGGCTGAAGGCGGTGGACATGTTCGCCGCCATCGGCCGGGGCGAGATCAAGGCGCTGTGGGTGATGGGCACCAACCCCGCCGTGAGCCTGCCCCAGGCCGGCGCCGTGCGGGCGGCGCTGGCGAGGCTCGACCTCTTCGTCCTTTCCGAAAACGTAATCGCCACAGACACTTCCTCCTGCCGCCCCCACGTGATGCTGCCCGCCGCCGCCTGGGGCGAGAAGGACGGGACCGTGACCAATTCCGAGCGCCGGATCTCGCGCCAGCGCGCCTTCCTGCCGCTGCCGGGCGAGGCGCGGCACGGCTGGTGGTCGCTGTGCGAAGTGGCGCGCCGGCTCGGCTTCGGCGACGCCTTCGCCTTTGCCTCGCCGGCCGACATCTTCCGCGAGCACGCCGCGCTCTCGGGCTTCGAGAACAACGGCGCCCGCGACTTCGACATCGCCGGCCTCGCCACCCTCTCGGACGCGGCCTATGACGCGCTGGAGCCGGTGCAATGGCCGGTGCCGGCGGGCGGCGGCGGCACGGCGCGGCTGTTCGCCGACGGCGGCTTCTTCACCCAGGACCGCCGCGCCCGCTTCATCGTCCCCGCGCCGGTCGCGGCGGCGCAGGGGCAAGAGGGCTTCCCGCTGCTGCTCAACACCGGACGCCTGCGCGACCAGTGGCACACCATGACCCGCACCGGCCTCTCGCCGCGCCTCGCCGCCCACGAGCCGGCGCCGTTCGTCGCCGTCCATCCCGACGACGCGGCGCGCCTCGGCCTGGTCCATGGCGGCCTTGCGCGGGTGGCGAGCGCCGCGGGGGAGACGGTGCTGGAGGTGCGCGCCGATCCGCGCCAGCCGGCGGGGACGGTGTTCGCGCCCATTCACTGGAGCTTCGCCAATTGCTCCCACGGGCCGATCGGAGCGGTCGTGCATGCGCTGACCGACCCGTTCTCCGGCCAGCCGGATGCCAAGGCGACGCCGATCCGCTTGGCGCCCGTGCCGGCTCCCTTTGAGGGCGTGCTGCTGGCGCGCTCCGACATGGCGATGCCTCACGGCGTCTGGTGGGCGCGCGCGGCGCTGGCGGGCGGCTTCGGTTGGCGCCATTCGGGCACGCTCGGGCCCACGGCCTGGGCGGACTGGTTCCGCGCTGTGGCCGGCGAAGACCTCTTGGAGATGACCGACCTGGCCGGCGGCGCCTATCGGGCGGCTGCGTTCGATGCCGAAGGACGGCTTGCCCTCGCCCTGTTTCTTGCCCCCGCCGGCGCGCGGCCGAACGTCGACGCGCTGAAGGGTCTGCTCGGCCCGCAACCGGTCTCGTCGGAGGATCGCCGCGTGCTGCTCGCGGGGCGGCGCGCCGGGCACGGCGCGGCGAACGGACCGCTGGTGTGCGCCTGCTTCGGCGTGTCGAAGGGGGAGATCGAGGCCGCCATCGGCTCCGGCTGCGCGGACGCGGCGGCGGTGGGCCGCGCGCTCAAGGCGGGCACCAATTGCGGCTCCTGCGTACCGGAGATCCGCGCGCTTCTTTCGCGGGCCGCACCCGAGCTGCCCGCCGCTCAACCGAATGCCGACGTCGCGGCCTGAGGTCCCCGGTTGGGGGGCCGGGGTGGCGGGAGGCGACGTCCTGCGTCGCCTCCCGCCACGTCATGTCAACCTTCCTTCTTGGCGCGCTCAATGCCTTCGAGGATCAGCTTCTGCGCCTCCTCGGCGTTGCCCCAGCGCACGATCTTCACCCACTTGTTGGGCTCGAGATCCTTGTAGTGCTCGAAGAAGTGCTCGATCTGCTTCAGCGTGATGTCCGGCAGGTCGGAATAGTTCACCACCCGGTCGTAGCGCTGGGTCAGCTTGTGCGACGGCACGGCGATGATCTTCTCGTCCTGGCCGCTCTCGTCCTCCATCAGCAGGACGCCGACCGGACGCACGCTGATATAGGCGCCCGGGACGATGGCACGGGTGTTGGCCACCAGCACGTCGCACGGGTCGCCGTCGCCCGAGAGCGTGTGCGGGATGAAGCCGTAATTCCCCGGATAGCGCATGGCGGTATAAAGGAAGCGATCGACGAAGAGCGTGCCCGCCGCTTTGTCCATCTCATACTTGATGGGCTCGCCGCCGATGGGCACCTCGATCACCACGTTCACGTCGTTGGGCGGGTTCTTGCCGATCGGAATCGCATCGATGCGCATGTCACACTCGCAATTGGGCCAGGAGCACGCGCCCGATCGGCTGGCATCGCCCGCGGATCGGAAAAGCGCGTTCTCCATCAAATTCAGAGGGCGAGTCACCGAGCAGATTGATTCAATTTGCTTGGATCGCGCTCCCAGGGGCGCACGAGCTAGAGCACGCGCCGAGCCGCTTGCAAAGCTAGCTGATCGGCGAATGGCGCCGCGGTCGCCTGCCGGACAGGAACCGCGCCCGAGCCAACCGCGCCCGAGCCCATGCGGGCGCTACCGCTGCCAAGCGAAGGCCACCTTGTCCAGCGATTTCGTGCCGAACTGCTCGGTCGAGGATGCGACCGGTTGCCCGCCCAGCGCCTTGTAGAAGCCCACGGCGTTCTCGTTGTCGGCGAGCGCCCACACCACGAGCCCGTCGAGCCGGGCGAGCGCGAGGTCCCGTCTTGCCGCCGAGAACAGGCGCTGGCCGAAGCCGAGGCCCTGATAGAGCGGCTGGAGGTAGATCTCGTAGATCTCGCCGCCGAACGGCAGGCTCTTGGCCCGGTTGCCGCCGAAATTGACGTAGCCCGCGACGTCATCGCCCACCAGCAGAACCGAGATGCGGCTGCCACGCCGGATCGCCGCGTCCCACCATTTGGGGCCGCGCCGCTCGACCATGCGCTCGAGCTCGATGCCGGGGATCAGGCCCCGATAGGCCCCGCGCCAAGCCACGTCGTGCACCGCCGCGATCGCCGGTGCGTCGGCGGGCTTCGCCCTACGGATTTCGATCAGGCCCGTGCTCATGACCCTGATGGAAGCAAACCACGGGCCGCCCATCAAGTGGCAAGGCGCGGCGATGCACCAAATCCAGCGAGAGATGGGCCGTCGCGGGCGCCGGATCCGCCGCTGCGGGCCTGCCTGCGCCACCGATCGCATCCTCCATCGCATGCCGGCCGTGCGCGCGAGGGGCTACAGGCGGGGCGCGGGCCGTGACATAAGGAGGCACCGACCACCGGCGGGACGCAGCGCCCGCGGCAAAGAACCCGAAAGGGCCGCCCTCGCTCATGATCCGCTTCTCCCTGCGATTCACCGGCTTCTGGCTGCTGGCGGCCGGCTTCGTCGCCCTGATCGTCGACGGCACGCGCTCGATCGCCGCCTCGGCTCTGATTTTGATGTCGGCGGGCGATGCCTGGTATGCGGTATCTCCCGGAAGCCTCGCCGCCCTCGAATCCTGGGCCCGGACGAAATCCCCGGCCCTGTGGGAGACCGCGATCACCTCGGTGCTGTCGGTGCCGGCGTTTCTGCTGCTGCTGGTGCTCGGCATCGCGCTGATGACGCTCGGCCGGGTGCGCGAGCGCTCGCGCTTCGAGGCCGGCTGACCGCGGAGCCCCGAACGCCCGCCAAGATCCCGCTGCCGGTGCGCCCCTCGCGCAACGGCGACGCGCACCCCATATCTGGGGTCCGGGCCGACCAAGGCCTCATGCCTTTGTGATGGCCGCGCCCGGGGTCCTGTCTCATGATGCGCCGATTGGCCCCGCCCGGTCCGGGCGCGGGGCGTCGCGCGCGAGGAGCCGAGCCATGCTCTTTTTCCGCAAGTCGCTGGAGCTTCCCACCAAGGAAGAGGCGCTCAAGGGGCGCGACGCCGCCATCCCCACGGCGCGCGACCACTTCGTCAATTCCCACCCGCTGAAGGGCCCCTACCCCGCGGGGCTGAAGAGCGCCGTGTTCGCGCTCGGCTGCTTCTGGGGCGCCGAGCGCAAGTTCTGGCAGCAGCCGGGGGTCTGGGTGACGGCGGTGGGCTACATTGCCGGCCACACGCCGAACCCGACCTATGAGGAGGTATGTTCCGGCCGCACCGGCCACACCGAGGCGGTGCTGGTGCTGTACGACCCCACGATCGTGTCGTTCGACCAGCTGCTGAAGCTGTTCTTCGAGGCCCACGATCCGACCCAGGGCATGCGCCAGGGCAACGACACCGGCACTCAATACCGTTCCGGCATCTATGTGAGCGACCCCGCCGACCTTGCCCGGGCCGAGGCCGCGAAGGCTGCTTATGGGGCCGCGCTGAAGGCCAAGGGCTTCGGGCCGGTCACCACGGAGATCGCCGACGCGGGCCCGTTCTACTTCGCCGAGGACTACCACCAGCAGTATCTGGCGAAGAACCCCCACGGCTATTGCGGCATCGGCGGCACCGGCGTCGCCTGCCCGATCGGCACCGGGGTGGCGGCCGAATAGGGCCGCGGGAGCCGGGCCGCGCGCCCGGCTTTTGCTGCCGGCGTAGGAGGCTGCGGGCGGGTTTGCGCCCGCAGTTCGACGTCAGATCAAACCACCTGTTCCTCAAAGGCCTAGAGCCGCCGCGACGGCGCGGTGCGAGACCTCGCGCCGGTTCACGATGGCGATCCCGCCGGCGCCGGCAGGCCGCTGCCGCCGGCTCGCCCTTTCCTCCCGCACCGGCGCGGCCTATGCAGAGGCAACCCACCGCCGGAGCCTCCCATGCCGAGCTATGCCTTTCCGCCCGCCGCCGTCCCGGCCTTGCCCATCGTCGGCGGCGATGCCTTGTTTCCGGTCCACCGCATCTATTGCGTCGGCCGCAACTTCGCCGACCACGCCATCGAGATGGGCCACGACCCCTCCAAGGAGCAGCCGTTCTTCTTCCAGAAGAACCCCGACACCCTGGTGCATTCCGGCGCCACCATTGCCTATCCCAAGGGCAGCCGGGACGTGCACCACGAGGTGGAACTGGTGGTGGCCTTGAAGCAGGGCGGCGAGGACATTCCGGTCGAGCGCGCCCTCGATCACGTGTTCGGCTATGCGGTGGGCCTCGACCTCACCCGCCGCGACCTCCAGGCCGAGGCCAAGAAGCTCGGCCGGCCGTGGGAGGTCGCCAAGGCGTTCGAGGAATCCGCCCCCTGCAGCGCCATCGTGCCGGTGGCCATCTGCGGCCATCCCGACCAGGGCCGCATCTTCCTCAACGTGAACGGCGCCACGCGCCAGGATGGCGACCTCAACCAGATGATCTGGAAGGTGCCGGAGATGATCGCGATCCTCTCCACCTTGTTCCGCCTCGCACCCGGCGACCTGATCTTCGCCGGCACCCCGGCCGGCGTCGGCCCCATCGGGCGTGGCGACGTGCTGGAGGGTGGCGTGGACAATGTGGGCGAGGTCCGCCTCACCATCGGCTGAGGGCGCGCGTCCACGGCGCACGCCTTCAAAGGGTCGCCTGATCCGAAAGCCATCGGGCGGCCGCCTGCCGCGTCGCGGCGAGCACGGCGGCGCCCAGCGCCTCGCCGACCGCCGTGTGCAGGCCGGCATAATCGTGGGGCGCCGCGCCCGGACGGCCGGCGGGCGCGCTCACCACGACGCAGTCGGTGCCGGTGCCCGAGACCGGCGCCTCCTGGCCCTCCCGGCGATACCCGGCCTCCAGAATGGCGAGGGTGCGCGCCTCCACCGCGATGGAGAGCGCCTCCACCAGCGCCGCGTCGGTGAGCGGCACCGAGACCGCCGCGAGGAGGTTCACGGTGCCCCAGCGCGCCGCTGTCCGGCGCGCAATCCGCGCCCCCACCCGCTCCCCGTTGTTGAGCCCGAGGGTGACGAGGCTGGCCGCGGCGATGCCCTCCACCTCCGACGTCGCCTGGTGATGGCGCGAAACGTCCCGCGAGGTCATCAGCCCCACCGCGTCGGCGAGCCCCGCCTGGTCGAGGCGGGCTGCGAGCAATGCCCGCGGATCCACCTGCGGTGCCAGATCGCCGTCCCGCACCTCCAGGATCGCCACCTGCCGCGCGACCACGAAGCCGGGCCGGGTGATCGACCAGGAGAGCATGCGCCGGGGCGCGGCAAAGCGCGCCACCAGGAGCGGCCGCCGCGCCTCGATCTCGAACAGCGGTGGGTTCAACGATAGGCCTTCAGCGCCAGCACGGCATTGAGGCCGCCAAAGGCGAAGGCATTCACGAGCGCGTGCTCCACCGCATGGACGCGCGCCGCATTGGGCACGCAGTCGATGGCGCAGTCCGGGTCCGGCACCCGGTAGCCCATGGTCGGCGGCACGAAGCCCTCGCGCATGGCGAGCACGGTGCCGAGCACCCCCAGCGCGCCCGCCGCGCCGAGGCAGTGGCCGTGCATGGACTTGGTGGAGGAGACCGGCAGCGTGTCGAGCCGGGCGCCGAACACCGCGCGCAGCGCCGCCGTCTCGGTCTTGTCGTTGAGCACCGTGCCGGTGCCGTGCGCGCTCACATAGTCCACCCGTTCGGGCGGAAGCCCCGCATCGGCGAGGGCGAGGCGCATGGCGCGCGCGGTGCTGGTGCCGTCCGGGGCGGTGATGTCGTTGCCGTCGGCGCTCATGCCGAAGCCCACCACCTCGGCGAGGATCTCGGCGCCGCGCGCCCGCGCGCGCTCCAATTCCTCCAGCACCACGACACCGCCGGCCTCGCCCAAGACGAGGCCGTTGCGGTCCGCCGAGAACGGGCGGCAGCCATCCGGGCTCAGCACCCGCAGCGCCTCCCAGCTCTTGCTGAGGCCCGGCGTGTGCGGCGCCTCGCTGCCGCCGCTCAGCGCCACGTCGATGAGGCCGGCGCGGATCATCTGGAAGCTGAGGCCGATGGCGTGGCTCGCCGAGGAGCAGGCGGAGGCCACCGCGAAGGACGGCCCCAGCACCTTGTGCGCCATGGAAATCTGGCTCGCCGAGGAGGACGGCATGGAGCGCGGCACGGTGAAGGGATGGGGGCGGCCGGGCGGGGTCGCGTTGAGGCGCCGATAGCCGTCCTCGATGGACTGGAAGCCCACGGAGGCGCCGTAGATCACGCCGGCTTTCTCGGGCGGAAGGCCGTCGAGGGCGTCGCCCGCCTGCGCCACCGCCTCGCGGGCGGCGACCAGAGCGAGCTCGGAATTGCGGTCCATGAGGCCGCGCTGGCGCGTGTCGAACCATGCGTCCGGGTCGAAGTCGGCCACCTCGGCGAAGCATTTGACGCGCAGCTGTGCGCCGTCCATGAGCCGGGTCGGGCCGATGCCGACCGTGCCTGCTTTCAGGCTCGCCAGATGCTCGGCCACGTTGGCGCCGATGGACGAGACCGCGCCGAGACCGGTGATGACGACCCGCCGGGCTGAGGAAGGGCTCATGGTTCAGCCGGCGGACGACGCCGACGCCTTGCCGGACTTGGCGTCGATGAGCTTCATCACATGGTCCACCAAGGTGAAGACCGGCACGTCGGTGGTCTCCAGCGGGCCTTCGGAAGGGATCTCGATCTGGAACCGGTCCTCGATCTTGAAGATCAGCTCCACGAGATCGAGCGAGCCGATGCCGAGATCCGAGACCGTGGTGTTTTCATCCACGATGGACGGGTCGACGGAGGCCTCGTCCGCGATGACTTCCAGGATCTGTCTCTTGCGCGCCTCGACATCCACCACCGCGACACCTCCAGGCCGATCCCGCCGTCCGCCCTCCAGAGGGCCGACCCCGGCGAGGGCGGGGCTAACATGCACAGGCTCCCACCGGATGTCCACCGGGGGCGAGCCCGCCCGCGCCATCGTGTCCCGGCGCTTCCGCGGCCCCGTGCGACGGTCCTGCGGCGGCGGCCTTGCCCTTCCCGGAACGCGGCCCCGGAGCCGTCCGCGCCCTCGCCCGCCGGGCATCTCGCGCTTGGCAGCGCGGCCGGGGAGTGCACCAATGGAGGCGATCGGCCGCGCCCCCCGCGCCGGCGGCGGTCATCCGCGCGGCCGAGCGCGCGGACCGCCGCCCGCCGAGACCCGTGCGAAAGGAGTTCTCCTGTGTCCCCATCCACCGCCGACGCCGCGCCCGCCGAGGCCGCGGCCCTGCTCGAGGCCCGCTATGGTCAAGCCGGCACGCCGGGCCACATCCGCCTCAACGCCGTGATCTCCGGGCTGATCGCCCACCGCACGGTGCGCGCCTTCAGCCCGCGCCCGCTGCCCGAGGGCACCGTCGAGACGCTGGTGGCGGCCGCCCAGTCCGCCGCCTCCTCCTCGAACCTGCAGACCTTCAGCGTCATTGCCGTGGAGCAAGCCGAGACCAAGCGTGCGCTCTCCCGCCTCGCCGCGAACCAGGCCCAGGTGGCGGCGGCGCCCTTGGTCATGGTCTGGCTCGCCGACCTCGCCCGGCTGGCGGAACTCGGCCGCCGCCATGACGCGCCCACCGACGGGCTCGATTATCTGGAGACGCTGCTGGTGGGCGTGATCGACGCGGCGCTGGCGGCGCAGAACGCCGTGGTGGCGCTCGAATCCCTGGGCCTCGGCAGCTGCTATATCGGCGCCCTGCGCAACCATCCGCAGGAGGTGGCCGAACTGCTCGGCCTGCCGCCCCAGGTGGTCGCGGTGTTCGGCCTGTGCGTGGGCCATCCCGATCCCGCCCGCCCGGCGCGCGTCAAGCCGCGCCTGCCGCAGGCGCTGGTGCTCCATCGCGAGCGCTATGACGCGAGCCTGCCGGCCGGCGCCGTGGCCGACTACGACGCGGCGCTCACCGCCTTCCAGCGGGTTGAGGGCATGGCCGAGGTGGGCTGGACCGCCACCGCCCTCAACCGCGTGCGCGGCCCGCAAGCCCTGAGCGGGCGGGACCGGCTCGCGGCCGCGCTCGAGGCGCTGGGCTTCGCCCTGCGCTGAGGCGCCTGCTTCCCTCGCAGGATCGCCGCCTGGACGGCCGCCCCCAGCCGGCGGCGATCCCGATCAATCTCGATGCAAGATGGAATTGATCTAAAACATCTATTGGACCGCGGCGCGCGCGAAACCCCATCTTTCGCCCATGATCAACACCGGTTATCGCGGAGCCAATTCTGCTCCGACGCAGCGGCCCCTCCGCGATTCTCACGCGCCCACGGAGCCGGACAACGTCGAAACCTCGCCCAAGATCGGCGACCAGGTGGCCAAGACCACCTGCTACATGTGCGCCTGCCGCTGCGGCATCGAGGTGCATCTGCGCGACGGCAAGGTCCGCTACATCAACGGCAACAAGGACCACCCGGTCAATCGCGGCGTGCTGTGCGGCAAGGGCAGCGCCGGCATCATGCAGCATTACAGTCCGGCGCGGCTGAAGAAGCCGCTGCTGCGCACCGGCGAACGCGGCGCTGGGGAATTCCGCGAGATCGAGTGGGAGGAGGCGCTCGCCATCGCCGCCGCGCGGCTCGGCAACATCCGTGCCACCGATCCCAAGAAGCTCGCTTTCTTCACCGGGCGCGACCAGTCCCAGTCGCTCACCGGCTGGTGGGCCGCGAAGTTCGGCACCCCCAATTTCGCCGCCCATGGCGGCTTCTGCTCCGTCAACATGGCGGTGGGCGGCCTCTATACGGTCGGCGGGGCGTTCTGGGAGTTCGGCGAGCCGGACTGGGAGCATGCCAAGTATTTCCTGCTGTTCGGCGTCGCCGAGGACCACGATTCCAACCCCATCAAGATCGGCCTCGGCAAGCTGAAGGCACGCGGGGCGAAGTTCGTCTCGGTCAATCCGGCGCGCACCGGCTACAACGCCATCGCCGACGAGTGGGTGGGCATCCGGCCTGGCACGGACGGCCTGTTCGTCATGGCGCTGATCCACGAACTGCTGCGCGCCGGGCGGATCGACGTGCCTTACCTCGCCCGCCACACCAATGCCCCGGCGCTGGTCATCACGGCGCCCGGCACCGCCGAGGACGGCCTCCTGCTGCGCGACGCCGAGGGCCGCATCCTCGCCTTCGACAAGGCGACCGGCGGCCCGAAACCGGCCGACGATCCGGACCTCAGCCCGGCGCTGTCGGGCACCTTCACGGTGGACGGGCGCACCGCGACGCCGGTGTTCCAGCTGTTCGCCGAGCGCTATCTCGACCCCTCTTATGCACCCGAGGCGGCCTCCGAGCGTTGCGGCGTGCCGGCGGACACCATCCGCCGCATCGCCGCAGAGCTCGCCCATGTGGCGTTCGAGCAGGCGATCGAGCTGCCGGTCGCCTGGACCGACACCGCCGGCCGCCGCCACGAGACCATGACCGGCCGGCCCATCGCCATGCACGCCATGCGCGGCATCTCCGCCCATTCCAACGGGTTCCAGACCTGCCGGGCGATCCATCTGCTCCAGGTGCTGCTGGGCTCGGTGGACGTGCCCGGCGGCTGGCGCTTCAAGCCGCCCTTCCCGAAGCCGATCCCGCCCGGTCCCAAGCCCGCCGGCAAGGACGGCGGCAAGCCCATGACGCCGCTGTCCGGTATGCCGCTCGGCTTCGTCTCCGGCCCCGAGGACCTGCTCGTGGACGCCGACGGCGGCCCGGTGCGCATCGACAAGGCCTATTCCTGGGACGCCCCGCTCGCCGCCCACGGCATGATGCACATGGTGATCCGCAATGCGTGGAAGGGCGATCCCTACAAGATCGACACGCTGATGATGTACATGGCCAACATGGCCTGGAACTCGTCGATGAACACCGACGAGACCATCGCCATGCTGACCGACAAGGACGAGAAGGGCGAGTACCGCATCCCCTTCATCATCTATTCGGACGCCTATTTCTCCGAGACCGTTCCCTACGCCGACCTCGTGCTGCCCGACACCACCTATCTGGAGCGGCACGACTGCATCAGCCTGCTCGACCGCCCCATCAGCCATGCGGACGGGCCGGGTGACGCCATCCGCCATCCCGTCGTCACGCCGGACCGGGACGTGCGCCCGTTCCAGAGCGTGCTGATCGAGCTCGGCGCGCGGCTCGGCCTGCCCGGCTTCGTGAACGACGACGGCGCGGCCAAGTACAAGGACTATGCCGACTACATCGTCCATCACGAGCGCGCGCCCGGCATCGGCCCGCTCGCCGGCTGGCGCGGCAAGCAGGGCGAGAAGATCGGCCGCGGCGAGACCAATGAGGGCCAGCTCGACCGCTACATCGAGAATGGCGGCTTCTGGCACCACGAGCTGTCGCCGGACCAGCGCTATTACAAGATGGCGAACCGCTCCTACCTCGATTTCGCCGTGCACATGGGCTTCGTGCCGAAGGCCGACCCGATCGTGTTCCAGCTCTATTCGGAGCCGCTCCAGCGCTTCCGCCTCGCCGCGCGCGGGCACGGGCCGGTGGTGCCGCCGGAAGGCGACCGCGCCCGGATCGAGGCCTATTTCGACCCCCTGCCCTTCTGGTATGCGCCGCTGGAGGAGGCGGCGATCGTCACCGCCGACTATCCCATCCACGCGCTCACCCAGCGACCCATGCACATGTACCATTCCTGGGGTTCGCAGAATGCGTGGCTGCGCCAGATCACCAGCCAGAACCGGCTGTTCGTGCACCGCGCGCTTGCCGCTAACCTCGGCCTTGCCGACGACGACTGGGTCTGGATCGAAAGCATCAACGGCAAGGTGAAGGGCCAGATCCGCCTCGTGGACGGGGTGGAGAAGGCGACCGTG
Source organism: Xanthobacter luteus (assembly GCF_040049235.1). NCBI lineage: Bacteria > Pseudomonadati > Pseudomonadota > Alphaproteobacteria > Hyphomicrobiales > Xanthobacteraceae > Xanthobacter > Xanthobacter luteus. The sequence continues at coordinate 19,449 of NZ_JBDZDO010000002.1, read as the reverse complement.
TGGACCTGGAACGCCATCGGCAAGCGCCGCGGCGCCTGGGCGCTGAAGGACGACGCGGCCGAGAGCAACCGCGGCTTCCTGCTCAACCACGCCATCGGCGACCTGCTGCCGCCCGACGTCAACGGCAAGCGCTATTCCAACTCCGACCCGATCACCGGCCAGGCCGCGTGGTTCGACCTCAGGGTGCGCCTGCGCAAGTGCGCGCCCGAGGAAGCCGGCTTCACCGAGCCGCAATTCGCCCGGCTGCCGCTGCCGCCCAACCTCCAGCCCGCCCCGGACACGCTCCGCTTCGGTGCCCAGTTCAAGGAGGCGGCGCGATGACCTGCCTGCCGACAAAGACCGAGAAGAGCCTTGGCCTCGTCATCGACCTCGACACCTGCGTCGGTTGCCAGGCCTGCGTCACCTCCTGCAAGGAGTGGAACACCGGCGGCCACATGGCCCCCCTCACCGACCAGAACCCCTATGGGGGCGCGGCGGACGGCGTTTGGTTCAACCGCGTCCACACCTACGAGCACAGCGTCGACGGGGCGAGCCGCACGGTGCACTTCCCGCGCTCGTGCCTGCATTGCGAGACCCCGGCCTGCGTCACCGTCTGCCCCACCGGCGCCTCCTACAAGCGCGGCTCGGACGGCATCGTGCTCATCGACGAGGACAAGTGCATCGGCTGCAAGCTGTGCAGCTGGGCCTGCCCCTACGGCGCGCGCGAGTTCGACGTGGACGTGGGGGTGATGAAGAAGTGCACGCTCTGCGTCGACCGCATCTACAATGAGAATTTGCTCGAAGAGGACCGCGTCCCCGCCTGCGTCGCTGCCTGCCCGTCGGGGGCGCGGCACTTCGGCGATCTGGGCGACTCCGATTCGGCGGTGTCCCAGCTGGTCGCGGAGCGCGGCGGAACGGCGCTGATGCCCGAACTCGGCTACGCGCCCGTCAACCGCTATCTGCCGCCGCGCGCCAATACCGGGCGCGGTCCGAAGGTGGCGGCCCGGCCTTTGGAGAGCGTCGGCGATGCGGGCGGCTTCTTCGGCTGGGTCGACCGCGTGCTGTCGCTCTGAACGCTCGAACGAGACCAGGATGCATCCCGCTTATTCCGTCATCGTCTTCACCACCGCCACCGGCGCGGGCTACGGGCTCCTGGCGCTCCTCGGGCTCCTTGCCGCCTCGGGCGCGACGCCGCCGGCGCTGGTGCCGGGCCTCGTGAGCTTCGGCCTCGCCTTCGCGCTGATCGGCGGCGGGCTTTTGTCCTCCACCGGCCATCTCGGCCGGCCCGAGCGGGCGTGGCGCGCCTTCTCGCAGTGGCGCTCCTCCTGGCTCTCGCGCGAGGGCGTGGCGGCGGTCGTCACGTTCGTGCCGGCGGGCCTCCTGGCGCTCGGATGGGCGGTGCTGGGACAATCCGGCGCCTGGATCGTCGTGTGCGGGCTGCTGGCGGCGGCGTGCGCCGTCGTCACCGTGTGCTCCACGGCGATGATCTACGCCTCGCTGAAGCCGATCGCGCAGTGGCACAGCCGGTTCACGCTGCCGGCTTATCTGCTGTTCGCCGCCACCAGCGGCCTCGTGCTCCTGAACGCGCTGATGCAGGCGTTCGGCCGCCCCTCCGTGCCGTGGCTTGCGGCCGCGCTCGCCTTCACGGCGCTGGCCTGGGTGCTGAAGATCGCCATCTGGCGCCACAACGACGCGCTCGGCATGCCGGCGACCCTCAATTCGGCCACCGGCCTCAAGGGCGGCACCGTGCGCTCGGTGGAATGGCCGCACACGGAGGAGAACTATCTTCTGAAGGAGATGGGCTACCGCGTCGCGCGCAAGCACAGCGCGCGGTTGCGCGTCATCGCGGTGCTGCTGGCCTTCGCACTGCCTTGCGCGCTGCTGGCGGGCGCCTTCCTGGCCGGCGGCGCGGCCGCGGCGCCCTTGTCGGTCCTGGCGGCCGCAAGCCAGCTCGCGGGCCTTCTCGTCGAGCGCTGGCTGTTCTTCGCCGAGGCGAAGCACACCGTCACCCTCTATTACGGCCTCGGCTGATGGCGATCCTATCGGCAGGCAAGTTTCCCGGCATGGGCTTTCCCATCACCACGGGGACGTTGCGGGCCGACGCGCTTGCCGGCCTGCTCGGCGCGGTGCTGTCGCTGCCGCAGGGCATCGCCTTCGGCACGCTCGCCGGCCTGCCGCCGGAATACGGCATCTACACCGCCGTGGTTCCCTGCATCGTCGCCGCTCTGTTCGGCTCCAGCCACCACGTGGTCTCCGGTCCCACCAACGCCAACTCGCTGGCGCTGTTCGCGGCTCTGAGCCCGCTCGCCATTCCCGGCTCGGCGCAATACATCGCCTTTGCGCTCGCGGTCACGGCGCTCGTGGGCTTGATGCAGTTCGCGGTGGGCGCCTTCAAGCTCGGCTGGGTGGCCGACTTCATCGCCCCGGCGGTGCTCATCGGCTTCACCAGCGGCGCTGCCATCCTTATCGGCCTCTATGCGGTGCCCGACCTCCTCGGGCTCACGCTCGAAGCGGGCGGCGGCGTCATCGGGCTCCTGTCCAAGCTCGCCGAGCACCTCGGCCAGATCAACGCGAGCGCCTGCGTGGTCGGCGCGACCACGCTCCTGGTGAGCGCCGCGGTGGCGAAGCTCTCGCGGCGCCTGCCCTACATGCTGATCGGCATCATGAGCGGCTTCGCCGCCGCCGAACTGCTCGCTCGGTGGCCCTCCTTGCCGCAGGTGGCACGCATCGGCGACATCCCCTCGGTGCTGCCGCCGTTCTCGGTTCCATGGATCGAGCCGTCCATGCTGCCGCAATTCATCTCCATCGCCGGCGCGCTCTCGATCGTCGCGCTGGGCCAGTCGGTGTCCATCGCCAAGGCCATCGCCCAGCGCTCGGGCCAGCATCTGGACGTGGACCGCGAATTCGTCGGGCAGGGCCTGTCCAACATCGCCGGCAGCTTCTTCTCCTCCTACGTCTCGTGCGGATCGCTGAACCGCTCGCTGCCGAACTACCTCGCGGGCGCCAAGACGCCCTTGGCGGCGGTGCTGTCGTCGGTGTTCCTGGTGGCGCTCGCCTTCGTCTCCCGCCCGCTGCTGGAGCGCCTGCCGATGCCCGCCATCGGGGCGCTCTTGATCTACATCGCCTACGGGCTCGTGGACGTGCGCGGCTTCCGGCGGCTGGCGCGGTTCCATCGCGCCGAGTTCGGCGTCGCCGTCGCGACGTTCGGCGGCATGCTGTTCCTGCCGTTCCAGCAGGCGATCATCATCGGCAGCGCCCTGTCGCTGCTACTTTATCTGAACCGCACCGCCCATCCTGCGGTGCGCACCCTGACGCCCGACCCCAGCACGCCGCGGCGGACCTTCAGGCCAATCGAGGACCTCGGAGGGGCGGGACAGGAGTGCCCCCAGCTCAAGCTGGTGCGGATCGAAGGGTCGGTCTATTTCGGCGCCGCCGGCTATGTCACGCGCCGCCTCCATGACATGCGCGACGCCGGCCGCCAGAGGCACATGCTCGTCATGGTGAAGAGCATGAATTTCATCGACCTCGCCGGGGCCGACGTGTGGGAGCACGAGCTCGTCGCCCGCCGCAAGATCGGGGGCGACCTCTATTTCCACCAGCCGCGAGCCGATGTCCGGGCGCTCTGGCGCAGGACCGGCTTCGAGGAGCGCCTGGGGCGGGACAACGTGTTCGCCTCGAAGGCCGACGCGCTCGCCGCCATATACCCCAAGCTCGACCGGGACATCTGCGCCGGATGCCGCTTGCGGCTCTTCCAGGAATGTTCGATTTCAATACCTTCCGGCGGTCGGCGGGAGGCTGGGGCGGACGCTTCGGCACCGCCGCCTGCAAACCCGCCGCGCCCGGCATGAGCCGGCGCGGCGACGTCGCCGTCCGCCGCCCATCGCAAAGCAACGGGAACGCCGAGCCGGGAGAGACCCAAGATTAAGCGGCAATTGCCGTGGACGCAGCATCGCTCTTCCGGCCCAGACCATGCAAAATCGATAAGACGCGCGATCTTATAGTCGCGCGCGCCATTTTACACCGTTACTATTCCACGCACGTCCTTCGAGCGACACACAACACCTCTTCTCTAAAGAAGTCGGTTACTCCTGCTCCATAGCGACTGAAGCGCCTCTCGATTCATGGACGCCTTCTTCCCTGAATCTTGAGGCAAGGAGGCCCCAACTGTTTCCTCCCGACCCCTTCTGGGCCTCCAAACCACCCGCCTTCACCGGCGCGGCGGCTTTCTCGCGTACTCCGGGTGGTCGGCCCGGCGTGGTCGTTCGCGCCCCGCTAAAAAAACAATTGTTGCAAGTTATATATCATTATGAAATGAATGTCTCAACGGCCTCGCGGGAGGCCGACCGCAATGCCGTCCGGCATTCGTGAGGAGACGCAACCTCGATGCGCGCGGCCTGGTACGAGCGGACGGGACGGGCAAGGGACGTGCTGGTGCACGGCCAAAGGCCCTGTCCATCCGCAAAGGCCGACGAGGTTCTGGTCCGTGTCGCCTATTCGGCAGTGCATCCAGCGGATGTGAAGCGGCGCGCCGGCTTGCTTGGCCCCGCGCCGACAGGGCCGGTGATACCCCACAGCGACGGCGCGGGCGTCGTGGAGGCGGTGGGAGACTGCCTGTCCGCGGGCGAGTGGCTTCACCGGCACGTCTGGATCTTCCACGCGCAGCGGGGCCGCGCGGAGGGGACCGCGGCGGAGTATGTGGCCCTTCCCTCCCGCTTGTGCCGGCCGGTGCCGGAACCTTACACGCTGGCGGAGGCCGCCTGTATCGGCATTCCCATGCTTACCGCCCATGCGGCGGTCCTTGGCTTGGGGCCGGTCAAGGGGAAGAGTGTCGTCGTGACCGGCGCCTCCGGAGGGGTCGGCCGATATGCGCTCCAATGGGCCCGCTGGGCCGGGGCGAGCCGTGTGCTCGGCACGGTCACGGCCGCATCGCAGATGGGGTTGGCGCGCGATCTTGGCGCCGACGCGGTGCTCGATCTTGAGGAGCGCGAGCCGCAGGCCTGGATCGAGAACGCGCTCGGCGGAGCCCGCAAGGTGGACCTGGTGGTCGACCTCGACATGGGGCGCAACGCGCCGTGGGTTCAGAAGGTCATCGCCCCCGGCGGCCGATGGTCGATCTTCGCCAGCGGCGCACCCGTCGCGCTCGATCCGAGATCCCTGCTCGACACCAACGCGCGCCTGCGCTTCGTCCAGTCGCACAGCCTCGCGCCGCACGAGCTGGCATCGGCCCTTGCCGACGTCGCACGCATCCATGCGGACCAGGCGGTGCGGCACGAAATCGGCGAAGTGTTCGCGCTGGAGGACATCGCGGCCGCCCATGAGAGGGTCGAAGCACGCGGCCGGCGTGGCGCGACCCTTCTGAAGGTGGGGGAGGCCGCATGAGCCGGCACCGCCCTGCCGATTTTGCCTTCCACGGCGGCGCCGTCCCAACTCGCGCGCCCGCAGGACGAGACGGCCTGCCCAAGACCAGCCCATGATCGGGGGACACCAGTGATGCCAGAAATCGTCGTCTACATGTTCGAGGGCCGCACGCTCGAGCAGAAGCGCACCCTCGTGCGCAACCTCACGGATGCGGTCACCGGTTCGCTGGCGGTTCCCCAGGAGGCGGTGACGGTCCAGCTGATCGAAGGCCCGCGGCACCACCGCGCCCGCGGCGGCAGGCTGATCAGCGACATGGATGCGGAGAAGGCGAAATAGCCGCCCACCAGCCCACGCTTGCGGCCAGACCCTTCGCTGCACCAACGCCCCACGCTGCCGGAAAGACCCACCCATGAAGCAATCGAGCGCCACGGCGCGGGAGTTGTTCGAATCGCTCATGCGCGAGCCGCGGCGCCGGCCGTTCGGCTTCGGCCGCAAGGCCGCGCTGGTCAATGTCGACCTGCAGAACGCCTATACCCGCACCGACCGCTACGCCACGGCCTATGCCAACGACCCGCGGCAGATCGACCTCGTCAATCGCCTCGCCGAGGGCCAGCGCCGCAACGGCTGGCCGGTGGTGTGGACCACGCTTGCCTACCTGCCGGACGGCAGCGATTGCGGCGTGTGGGGCCGACGCACCGACACCCCGGACAGCCTGCAGAATATCGGCTTCGGCAGCGACCGCGCGCAGTTGGATGCGCGGGTCGCCCTGGACCCGGCCCGGGACGTCCAGATCGTCAAGAAGATGCCCTCGGCCTTCCACGGCACCCATCTGCTGCCCTACCTCGTGGCGCAGCGGGTCGACACCGTCATCGTCACCGGCGGCTCGACCTCCGGCTGCGTGCGCGCAACCGTGGTCGATGCCATGTCGAACGGCTTCCTCACGGTGGTGTGCGCGGAATGCGTGGCGGACATTCACGAATCTCCGCACTTCGCCAATCTCTACGACATCCACGCCAAGTACGCTGACGTGCGACCGGTGGAGGAGGTGATCGCGTGGCAGGAGGCGGCCCGTGATTGACGAACGCACGCTGCTCGCGCCCTGGACCGGCTACGAGGCCGAGCCGGGCACTTGGCCCGGGGGCAAGACCCTTGCCTTCTGGCTCGCGCCAAACATCGAATACTATGAGATCGATCCCGCGCCCAATCTGGTGCGCGCGCCCTGGCCGCGGCCCTGCCCCGACCTGCAGAACTGGTCCTGGCGCGACTACGGCAACCGGGTCGGGGTGTGGCGTTGCCTGGAGCTGTTCGACCGGCACGGCCTCAAGGGATCGGTCTCGCTGAACTCGGCCATGTGCCGGCACTTTCCCGACATTGTGCAAGCCTTTGTCGACCGCGGCTGGGAGCTGTTCTGCCATGGGCAGTACAACACCCGATACCTGTTCGGCCGCTCGCCCGGAGAGGAGCGGGAGGACCTCGCCTCCGCCTGCCGGGAGATCGAGAACTTCTGCGGCACGCGGGTCCGCGGTCTGCTCGCACCGGCGCTCACCTATACCGAGACAACCCTCGAAAGCGCCGCCGCCTGCGGCATCGACTATGTGTTCGACCTCTGCATGGCCGATGCCGTGGTGCCCCTGCGCCTGCCGGCGACCACCCTGCTCGCCATTCCCTATTCCATCGAGCTCAACGACTTCTTCGCGGTGGTCGCGGGCGGCCTCTCCGCCACCACCTATGTGGACCGCTTCCGGACCCAGTTCGACCAGCTGATGGCCGAGAGCGCGCGCCAGGCGAAGGTGGTCGGGCTGCCGCTCCATCCCTACCTCATCGGCATGCCGCAATACATCTGGGCGCTCGACCGGATGCTGGCGCACGTGCGCCAACATGACGGCGTCTGGTGCACCCGCGCGCGCGACATCGCCGACCATGTCTGGCGGCAGGTCCTGCCCGACACCTCCCATCCGTGAGCGGAGGCCATCGCATGACCGCCTATCCCGATCAGAGCTGGTTTGACGTCCGCACGCTGCGGCCGGACCGCGTGCCGCGCCCGGCGCCGCGCTTCGCCCCGGGATGCCGCGCGGCGATCCATCTCGCCGTCTGCCTGGAGGCCTACCCACTGGGCGCCAGGCCGCCGTTCCCTGTTCCCGGCGCGCTCGACCGGCCGCATCCGGACCTTGCCAACTGGTCCCAGCGCAAGGTGGCCTTGCGGGAAGGGCTGGCGCGGATTGAGGCGCTTCTGGAGGACGTCGGCATCGGCGTGTCCTTCGTGGTCCAGTCGCAGGCGCTGGACGAGCTGTCCGGCTTCCTTCCCCTGCTGCGCGACCCGCGGCACGCCATCGTCGCCGGCGGCGCGCATGCGGCAGCGCTCCACAGCACCTTTGCCGATGCCGAGGCGGAGATGCTGGCGATCCATGCCGTGCTGGAGCGGCTGCGCGGCGGGCTCGGCGTGCCGGTCGAGGCCTGGCGCTCGCCCTCGGGCGTCCACTCGCGCCACACCTTCGCGGTGCTGGCGCGTGCGGGCGTGCGCGCGGTTCTGGACCTCAACAACGACGAACTGCCGTTCGCGATCAAAACCGAGGCGGGCACCTTGCAGGCGCTGCCCTGGCAGCATTTTTCCAGCGACCTCCACTGCCTCGGCGTGTGCAAGCAGCCAGTGCGCGATTTCCTCAACGACCTGTCCGAGGGCATCGCCTGGCTCATCCGCGAGGCGCCGGCGGCGGGCCCGCGCGTCCTGACGCTGCCCGTGCATCCCTGGATCATCGGCGCGCCGCACCGCTTCCGTCCGTTCGCGCAGGCGCTGCGCGCCTGGGCGCAGACCCCCGGCGTGGAGTTCGTCAACGTCCGCTCGCTGCTGGCTGCGGCCGAGCCCGATGGCCGGCCGGCCTGAGCGGACCGGGGCTGGCCGGCGCGGCACCGGTCCGAGCCACCATCATTCAAGCAGGGAAAAAACACCGTGACAGAACTCCTGCAGGGAATCCGCGTCCTCGACCTGACCAACGTCCTCGCCGGCCCCTACTGCGCCTATCAGCTGGCGCTGCTGGGCGCCGACGTGATCAAGGTTGAGGCCCCCACCGGCGACCTCGCACGCCAGCTCGGCGCCGCCACCAGCCTGAACCGCCGCAGCATGGGCGCGTCCTTCCTCGCCCAGAATGCCGGCAAGCGTTCGGTGGTCCTCGATCTCAAGGATGACGACGACCGGGACGCCTTCCTTGCCCTCGTCGCCGAAGCGGACGTGGTAGTAGAGAACTTCCGCCCTGGCGTCATGGAGCGGCTCGGGCTCGGCTTCGAGGTGCTGCGCCAGCGGCGGACGGACCTCGTCTACTGCGCCATTTCCGGCTTCGGCCAGACCGGCCCGATGTGCAACAACCCGGCCTACGACCAGATCATCCAGGGCCTGTCCGGCATCATGAGCATCACCGGCACGCCCGAATGCGCGCCGCTGCGGGTGGGCTATCCGGTCTGCGACACGCTCGGCGGCATCTTCGGCGCGTTCGCGGTCGCCGCCGCACTGATCCGCCGCATGAGAACCGGCGCCGGCGCGTTCCTCGACGTCTCGATGCTGGAATGCTCGCTCAGCGCCCTGGGCTGGCCGGCCTCGAACTACCTCGTCGCCGGCGTGGAGCCCTGCCCCATGGGCAACGACAACATGACCGCCTCGCCCTCCGGGACGTTCCGCACCGGCGATGGGCTCATCAACATTGCCGCCAACAAGCAGGAGCAGTTCGAGACCCTGTGCGCCATCCTGCGATGCCCCGACCTGCTGTGCGACCCCCGCTTCGCCGACCGCGAAGCGCGCAAGCGCAACCGCGAGGCGCTGCGCGAACGGATCGAGGACCTGCTCGCCACCGCCTCCGCGGCGGTGTGGGAAGAAACGCTGAACAAGGCGGGAGTCCCCGCGGGCCGGGTCCTCTCGGTGGCCGATATCCTGCACGATCCGCATATCGAATCGCGGGGGATGACGAGCAGCTTTGGCGACGTTCCCGGAATGGACCGCCCGCTGAAGGTCCTGCGCGGCGGCTTCCTGGTGGACGGCGCGCCGCCGGTGCCGGGCCGGCCCCCGCCACTGCTCGGGGAGCACGACGGGGAGATCCTTGCCCCCCGCGGTCGCCGCAGCGCCGCAGGCGTCCAGCCATGAGCGCCGATCGCGCAGATCCGGGCCGCGCCAGGGGCGAAGACTGGTGGTCGACTGAGATCATCGAAATGCGGCCGGGGATGATCCGCCTCAGGGGCTATCCGATCGAGAGCCTGATCGGCCGGGTGAGCTTTCCGGCGATGATCTGGCTGATGCTGCGCGGCGAGCTGCCGAGCGCGGCGCAGGCCGACCTGCTCGGCGCGGCTCTCGGGGCGGCGGTGGATCACGGCCCGCAGGCGCCGTCGATCGCCATCGCGCGCATGGCCGCCACCTGCGGCGTCGGCATCAACAGCGCCATGGCATCGGCCATTAACGTGCTCGGCGACGTCCACGGCGGCGCCGGAGAACAGGCGCTGGCGTTGTTCGGCGAGATCGCCGCGGACATGGACGCCGGCACCGCGCTGGCGCATGCGGTCGCGGCCGGCCTCGAGCGCAGGATGCCCGACGGGAGCGGATATGTGCCGGGCTTCGGCCACCGCTTCCACCCGGTGGACCCGCGCGCCCCCCGGCTCCTCGCGCTTGCCAGGGAAGCTGCGCGCGCGGGCGTGGTGGGCGGCCGCTTCGCGGACATCGCCGAGGCGCTCGAAGGCGCCATCGCCGCGCGCAAGGGCAAGCCCATCCCGCTGAACATCGACGGCGCCACCGCCGTCATCTACGGCGAGCTCGGCTTCCCGCCGGCCCTGACGCGCGGTCTGTTCGTGCTGTCGCGCTCGGTGGGCATCCTCGCGCATGCCTGGGAGCAGTCGCAGCAGGACGCGCGCAACAAGGGACCGCTGCCGCGCGAATGGCTCTGGAGCTACCGCGGCCCCGGCCCGCGCGACCTGCCGGGACGGTAGGCGCGCGCGGCACGCCGGCGGACGCCGGCCGGCGCCTCACTTGCGCCGGCCGGCATCCGGGGCGACGAACGTGCCCATCTCCTCGGAGATGGTGTCCAGCGTCTTGAAGCGCCGGGTCATGCTGGCGTGCGTCAGCCGGGAGACGCCGACGCACAGGAGGTGGATGACCGCGGTGATGGGGGTCGGGGAATCGAACGCGCCCGACCGCATGTTCGGCACCACGAGCGCGTGCCGCGATCCCCGCAGGAGCGGCGAGGCGGCCGAGTCGGTGATCGAGAGCAGCGGCACGCCCCGTTCCGCCAGAGCGTGGGCCAGCGACACGGTGAGCCGGGTGTACCTGCGGGTGGCGATGGCCACCGCGCAGTCGCCAGGGCCGCAGTCGGCGATCTTGCCGAGGCCGAGAACGTCAAGGGAGGAGGAGGATTCCACGCGCGGCCGGCACAGGGCAAGGCGATGCGCCAGCATGTCCGCGAACGAGCGGCTCCAGCCATTGCCGATCACGAACACCGTCCCCTTGGCTTCCGCGATCAGCTTGATGGCCTCCATGAAGGTGTCCGAGCTCACGAGCTCGCTCAGCTGGCGAAGCTGGTGGATGTCGTCGTCGAGGCCCTGCGCGAACAGCGCGCCGACATCGCCCTTGTCGCCTTCGAGCCGCGCGCGCTCGCTCGGGGACGGCACGAGGCGGGTGACGGCGGAGCGCAACTCGAGCTGGAGGTCGCGATAGCTCTCATAGCCGAGCCGTGCCACCAGCCGGCTGAGGGTGGACGGGCTGACGCCGGCCATGTCGGCGAAGCTGCGGAGCGATTCGAACGCCGCCGTGTCGGGCTTGGACGACAGGGCGTCCACCAAGGCGAGCTCCCGCTCGGAGAGCGTGCCGGCCGCCTCCTGGATGCGACTGGCCAGATTGCGATGGCTCTTCACCTTCATTGCCGCTCTCCCCGCGGGCGCTGCCTTCCGGGAGGCCCGTCGATTTTATGAGAAACAGTTGTTGCCTAACTTGATAATGAATGCAATGATTGTTCTACAACATCGTGCGAGGGCGCAGAAGAGGCGGCCCCATCGTATCCGAGGGTACGGTGCGCCGGCCGGAAATCTATCTGCTGCTTCTAAGGGTTCAGACGTGAGGCTGCTGCGAGGAAGGAGGCAGCCGCTCCTTTCTCCTGCGCGGAACGGGGCGTGTCAAACGCTTCGGTAAGCGCGGCTTTGACTTCGGCGGCATGATCTTCTGCCCACGCCTGAAACAAACGTTGCGCGCCTTCCTCCCTCGCGAGGACGGCGCCCGATCACCAGCCGAGGATGCGATGCGCGCACTTAACGTCAAGCGGCTTTGGATGGGGTTCGTGTTCGTCGCCATCGGTGCGGCCTTCTTCGCCGTTGCCCGGAACTACCCCATGGGCACGGCGGGACGCATGGGGCCGGGCTACTTCCCGGCCATGCTCGCCATGCTGCTGATGGTCGTCGGGGCGCTGGTGTCGCTGCAATCCGTGCTGACGGCGCCCGAGCCGATGGAGCGCCTCGACATCGCGCGCCTGCTGCTGATCTGCGGATCGGTGGTGGTGTTCGGGCTTCTGGTGCGCACCGCCGGCATCGCCCTCGCTGCCATGGCCCTGGTTCTCGTGAGCGCCCTGGCGAGCCGCGCCTTCGACCTGCGGTGGGCCATCCCGCTGGCCGTCGCGCTCGCCGCCGTCTGCGCCCTTGTGTTCGTCCGCCTGCTGGGGCTGCCGGTCCCGGTGCTGCCGCCGTTCGCGTACTGAGGGGGCCGGGACATGGATCTGATCGCCAACCTTGCCATCGGCTTCGACGCGGCGGTGACGCCGCTCAATCTGGCCTACTGCTTCGTCGGGGTCCTGGTGGGGACGCTGATCGGGGCGCTGCCGGGCCTCGGCCCGGTGGCCACCATCGCCATGCTCCTGCCGATCACGTTCGGGCTGCCGCCGGTGACCTCGCTCATCATGCTCGCGGGGATCTATTACGGTGCCCAGTATGGCGGCTCGACCACGGCGATCCTGATCAACCTGCCGGGGGAATCCTCCTCGGTCATCACCGCGCTCGACGGCTACCAGATGGCGCGCAAGGGCCGGGGCGGGGTCGCGCTCGCGGTCTCCGCCATCGGCTCGTTCGTCGCCGGCACCATCGCCACCATCGTCATCGCCTTGTGCGCCCCGCCGCTGGCGCAGGTGGCGATCCAGTTCGGGCCGGCCGAATACTTCGCGCTGATGGTGCTCGGCCTCGTCGGCTCCATTGTCCTGGCCCAAGGGCCGCTCCTGCCCGCGTTCGGGATGATCGTCCTCGGCCTGCTTCTGGGAACCGTGGGCGCGGACCCCGAGACCAGCGCGCCGCGCTTTTCCGGCGGCCTGCCGGAGCTCGCGGACGGCATCGGCTTCGTCGCCGTTGCCATGGGCCTGTTCGGCATCGCCGAGATGGTGAGCAACGTCGCCACCATGGAGGGCAAGGGCAGCGCGATCCGCAAGGTGACGAGCCTTACCCCCACCCGCTCGGACATGCGCCGCATCGTGGCACCGATCCTGCGCGGCACCGCCATCGGCTCGGTTCTCGGCGTGCTCCCCGGCGGCGGGGCGATCCTCGCCTCGTTCGCCGCCTACTCGGTGGAGAAGAAGGTGGCGCGCAGCGAGGTGCCGTTCGGCAGCGGCGCCATCGAGGGCGTCGCCGCCCCCGAGGCAGCGAACAACGCCGGCGCGCAGACGTCCTTCATCCCCATGCTGACGCTGGGCATCCCGGCCAATCCGGTGATGGCGCTGATGATCGGGGCGCTCATCATCCAGGGCATCCAGCCCGGCCCCGCGATCCTCAGGGAGCAGCCGCAGCTGTTCTGGGGCGTGGTGGTGTCCATGTGGATCGGCAACGCCTTCCTCGTGGTGCTCAACCTGCCCCTCATCGGCCTGTGGGTGCGCCTGCTCTCGATCCCGTACCACCTCCTCTATCCGGCAATTCTCCTGTTCTGCGCCATCGGCGCCTTCTCGGTCAGCAACAGCACATTCGACCTTTGGCTCGTCGCCGGGTTCGGCGCCGTCGGCTACGTCTTCAGCAAGCTCGGATGCGAGCCCGCGCCCCTGGTTCTCGCCTTCATCCTCGGCCCGATGATGGAGGACAACCTGCGGCGCGCGCTGATGCTGTCGCGCGGCGATCCCTCGGCCCTGGTCAGCAGCCCGATCAGCATCGGATTGCTGGTGGCGGCCGCCGTGATCCTGCTTGCCATCATCAGCCCCGCGATCCGCTCCGGCCGCATGAAGGCGTTCCAGGAGAGCGCATAGCTGAGAGCACATAGCCCCGGCGGCGGCCGGACCCATCCCACGGCGCGGCCTCGATGGCGCGGCGCGAACATCCGAAGACGTGGAGAGTATCCAGTCATGACCATCAAAGTGCCCGTGCTCGTCGTCGGAGGCGGCCCAACCGGCCTGTGCCTCGCCTCCGACCTCGCCTGGCGAGGAACCGACTGCCTGCTGATCGAGAAGCGCCGCACCCGCGAGATGCATCCCAAGGCGACCCTGCTCGGCCCGCGCTCCATGGAGCTGCTGCGGCGCTGGAACATCGACGACCAGATCTATGCCAACGCACTTCCGAACGACCTGATCTACCGCATCTTCTTCGTGATGGGGATGAACGGGCCGGTGCTGACCTGCTTCGAGAGCCCCTCCATCGACCATTTCCGCTACCGCCGGACCGAAGAGGCCAAGCGCTGGCCGGAGCTGATGTGGTCGCCCTACGGCAAGACCCAGATCGGGCAGCATGCGGTGGAGCCCGTTCTTCTGGACGTCGCCAGGAAGCAGCCGCGCCTCGACCTGCGCGAGGGGTGGGAGCTGGTCGGCTTCGAGCAGAACGCCGCGTTCGTCCGCGCGGTGATCCGCGAGATCGACACCGGGCGGCAGGAGACCGTCGAGGCCGACTACATGGTCGGCTGCGACGGCGGCGCGAGCGCGGTGCGGCGCGCGCTCGGCATCCGCTTCGTCGGCCGCGGCCCCATGCGCGCGAACGTGACCTTCCTGTTCCGCTCTCCCGAATTCTCCAGATCCCATGCGCTGGGCGGGGGAAACCTCTTCTACAACATGATGCCAGACACCTTCGGCGTGTTCATGTCCATCGACGGCAAGGATCTCTGGGGCTACCAGTTCTACTTCCTGGACCCCAAGGCCAAGACCGACAATCCCGACGTGACGGGGATCCTCCACCGGGCGGTCGGGCGGCCGTTCGAGTTCGAGCTGCTCAGCCTCACGCACTGGCACCACCATCAGTCGGTGGCGATGCGGTTCCGCGACGGGCGCGTCTTCCTGGCGGGCGATGCGGCGCACCTGTTCTCGCCCACTGGCGGCGTCGGGATGAACACCGGCATCGTCGATTCCTTCGACCTGTCGTGGAAGCTCGACGCGGCAGTGAAGGGCTGGGGCGGCAAGTGGCTGCTCGACAGCTACGAGGAGGAGCGCCGCCCGATCGCCATCATGAACACGCAATGGGCGGCCGCGAACTCCGACAAGATCGACATGATCATGTCCGAGGTCACCCCCGAGCACCTGGAGAAGGGCCCGCGCGGCGAGTTGCTGCGGGCGCAGCTCGCGCGCCGTGTCACCTGGACCGTCAGCCAGTACAACAGCACCGGCGTGCATCTCGGCTACCGCTACCAGCGCTCCAGCATCTGCTGCCCGGACGGCGAGACCGAGCCGCCGAACTGTTCGCGCTTCGTCACCACGTCGACCTTCCCCGGCTTTCGCGCGCCCCATGTCTGGCTCCAGGACGGGCGCTCCACGATCGACCTGTTCGGACGCGATTTCGTCCTGGTCTGCAGTCACGGCGCCGGCGCGGACGAGGCCGCCCCGCTGGTCGCGGCGTTCGCTGGCGCCAAGGTGCCGCTGTCGCTGGCGGTGCTGGACGACCCGGCGGTCGATGCCGCCTACCAGACGCGGTTCGTGCTGGTGCGGCCGGACGGGAATGTGGCATGGCGCGGCGCGCAGATGCCCGCCGATCCAGCCCAGGTGGTCGACCGCGTGCGGGGAGAAGGGCTGCCGTCCTTCATGCCGGACTGGGCCGAGCCGGGCGACGTCGCGGCGCTCTGGCATGGCGCCCAGGAAAGCCGCGCATCATGATGGCGCCCCTGAAGGGACTGGATATCGCCCCCCCGCAGGCTTATCCCTACGCCCGGCGCGGCTTCTGCGGGCTGCTCGTGCCCTACGGCAACTACGCCATGGAATACGAGGCGCGCGCCTTCCTTCCCGAGGGCTTCGTGCCCCTGACCGCCCGGCTCTCGGAGGACGGCGAGGATCTCGAAGCGCGCCTCGCCAACTATTTCGACTTCCAAAAGCTGGCCGCCGCCCTGAAAAGCTACGGCAGCACGCCGCTGCTGGCGGCGGGAGTCGCGTGCTCCTCCACATCCTACATCATCGGCATCGAGCGCGAGCTGGAGGTCTTCCGCCGCCTGAACGAACTGTGGAACGGGCGCGTCGCCTGGACCACCGAGGCGGTGGACCTCGCCTTCACGGAACTCGGCACGCGGCGGTTCACGCTCGTCAGCCCCTATCCGGCCGGGATCACGGCCGCCTGCATCGGCTACTGGGAGCGGCGCGGCTACAGCATCGAGCACGTGGAGCAGATCGAGCCCGGCACAGGCTTCCACCCGATCTACACGATCCCCGAGCCGCTCACCGACCAGGCGGTGGCGCGCGCGGTCGCCCGCTCGCGCTCGGCGGTGTTCATCACCGGGACTGGCCTCGCGACGCTCTCGGCGCTCGGGCAGAACCGGGATGCCGGGGTGCCGGTGCTCTCGGCCAACCTCGCGCTGTGCTGGCGGCTCGCCATGCTCGCCGGACTGCCCGGCAGCAGCCTCACCGACTGGCTCTCCCAGTCTGCGCCCTGGCGCCGGCACCTGCCCTGATCGACGGCCTTTCCAGAAAGAAGAAACCGCCTTCCAGAGAAATAAGGAGAACGTGACATGGCCTCTTGTGAGCCTCCTCATGCCGGCAGCGCCGTACCCAGCCGCACCGGCCCCAGACGCCGGTGGTGGACGCTAGGCGGCGCGACGAGCGTCGCCCTCGCGCTTGCGCTGTCGCCCCTCGCCGGTGCCAGCGGCGCGCACGCGCAAGCCTGGCCGGCGAAGCCGTTGAAGATCGTCGTCCCCTACGCACCAGGCGGCACGAGCGACATCCTCGCGCGCATCGTGGCGCAGAAGCTCGGCGAAAGCTCGGGCCAGCCCGTCATCGTTGAGAACCGGCCAGGCGCGAGCGGCAACATCGGCGCCGAGGCGGTGGCGAAATCGGCTCCGGACGGCACCACGATTGTCATCGGCGGCCCCAACAACTTCTCGTCCAATCAGTTCCTGTTCAACAACCTCAGCTACAATATTGAGAAGGACCTGGCGGCGATCACGCTCGTGGCGGAGCTGCCCAACGTGCTGGTGGTGGCGAACGGCGTCGACGCCAATAACGTCAAGGAGTTCATCGCCTACACCAAGGCCCACCCCAGCACCGTCAATTGCGGCTCGCCCGGCAATGCCACCACCGGCCATCTCACGCTTGAGCTGTTCAAGATGAAGAGCGGCGCCGATGTCCAGCATGTGCCCTACCGCGGCAGCGCACCCCTGTCGGTCGAGCTGATGGCCGGGCGCGTGCATTGCGCCATCGACAACATCTCCGGCCATATCGCACGCATCAAGGAAGGCTCAGTCAGGGTGCTCGCTGTGACGTCGAGCAAGCGCGCTCCGGTTCTTCCGGATGTGCCCACCATGGCCGAGGCGGGCACCGACGGCGTGGTGGCGACCTCCTGGTTCGCGTTTGCGGCCCCCGCCACGACGCCGCTGTCGCTGCGCGAGCAGATGGCGGCGGCGATCACGAAGGCCATGTCCGCGCCCGACGTGGTCGAGCGCCTCACCGGCCTCGGCTTGACCCCCCTCGCCACCACGCCCCAGGAAACCCAGGCCCACTTCGAGCGGGAAGCGGCGAAATGGAAGGGCGTGATCGCCGCCGCCAACGTGAAGATCGAGTAGGCCCCGAGCCGGCCACAACGGGATCGCCGTGGCCCCATGGCGGGCAGCGGCGATCAGTCCCTGCGTTCAAGGCGGCATGGGAGGCGGCGCCGCGCGCCCGCTTTATTCCACGCGCACCGTCACGCTGTCGGCGCGGCCGGTTGCGTCGATCACGGTCAGGCGCACGAAGCCGCGGCCCGGCGGGGCCCGGAACACCGTGCGCCGGTCCTCGGAACGGGCGACCGACCGCCGGGGCCGCCAGCTCGGTCAGCGGCAGCGCGCCGCCCTCCACCTTGATGACGAGGCCCCCGCCTCCTTCGCGTCCGGATCGAGGGCTGCAGATCGTGGTATTTCAGGAACGAAGCCCACTCCATGCTGGTGAACTGGCTCCCCTGGTCCGAATGCACCAGCACGCGGTCCTTCGGCTTGCGTCGCAAGCTGCGGGCAACCTCCTCGCCAAGGGGACTGAAACAACGAGAGCCAGATGCGGCACTCGCGATTCAGCCCCAAACTTCTGAGGCTGTTCTCTGGCGCAAGCCTTAGCGCGCGGCCCCTCCCCGCCCACTGAGTTATCCCCAGAAAACCGCTCAACCGCCCTTCTGAGACCGCGCTATTGAAGACCCCTTCAAGGGGCATTTAAAAGTGTTCAGAGTGGACTATATTATCGTTATGCAGTTGTATCAGGAATAACTTTCTACCACTCGAACGGCGCGCCTAGGTGCTGGCAGACAACAAGCTCGCCATGAATGCCGGCTGGGACAAGGAGATCCTCGCCATCGAGCTCCAGGCCCTGATCGATGTCGAGTTCGACGTGACCTTGACGGGATCTTCCCTGGCCGAAGTGGATCTCACCCTGGACCAGGCCCGTGAGGCCTCGGTCGAGGAGCGAGGTGACGCGGACAAGGTTCCGCAGGTCCCCGTCCATGCAGTGACCCATTCGGGGGGACTTGTGGGTGTTGGGGCGCCATCGCCTGCTCTGCGGTGATGCCCGCTCCAAGGACCGGGTTGAACCGCCCCGGCTTTTCCGGAGGCCCCAACTCCTGAGAGGATGGGGCTATGACGGGCAAGACGACGAACACGTTTTCGCCTGAGGTGGGTGAGCGGGCCGTGCGGCTGGTGCTGGATCACGAGGCCGAGCACCCGTCGCGCTGGCAGGCGATTGTCTCGATTGCGGCGAAGATCGGCTGCTCGGCGCACGCATTGAACGAGGGGCTGAAGAAGGCCGAGGTCGATGCCGGCAGACGGGCCGGCCTGTCGATGGATATGGCGGCGAAGCTGAAGGCCCTCGAGCGCGAGAACCGCGAGTTGCGGCAGGCGAACGAGATCGCGCGCAAGGCCTCCGCATATTTCGCCCTGGCGGAGCTCGACCGCCGGTCGAAGACATGATCGCGTTGATCGATGATCATCGCGGTGCGTTTGGGGTCGAGCCGATCTGCAAGGTGCTGCCGATCGCCCCATCGACCTACCATGCCCATGTTGCCCGGCGGCTTGATCCGTCGAAGCGCTCGGCACGGGCGCAGCGAGACGAGGTTCGGCGCCCCGAGATCGAGCGCGTGTTCGCCGAGAACTTCGAGGTCCATGGAGCGCGCAAGGTCTGGCGACAGATGATGCGCGAGGGGTTCGCGGCTCGCAATATGTGAGCATTCGCTACACCGAACGGCTGGCTGAGGCCGGCATCGAGCCCTCCGTCGGCAGTGTCGGTGACAGCTATGACAACGCACTCGCCGAGACGATCAATGGACTGAACCGCTGCGGCCCGATCAATCGTCATCGTGCCGGCCGGGAACCCGCTCAAGACGTGCGGGATCGAACTTCGCCTTCCGGCGCGCGCCCTGCGCATTGGTAGCGCGGACCTTGTAGCAGCCGTCGTCGGAGCGGATGGAGAGGACCGTCCAGCCCTCCGCCTCCGGCTTCTTCTGCAGCGCCTCGCGCGGCTGCCACTCGGCCAGCGGCACGTTGCAGTCGCGGTCAGCCGCGGCCGGCGTCGCGGCCAGAGCGAGGCAGGCCGCAGCGAGCCACAATGCGTACCCTCGGCGTCTCACCGCGCGTCCTCCTTCCGCCCCCGGCTTTCACACCACCGCGCGCCTGCGCACCTACACGGAAGCGGCGGTGCGGGGCACCATCGTCGTCACCACGGCGGAGGAGCTGGGCCATCGCGCCGCGGCGGTGCGGCGGGCGGTGCT